>DASXAF010000132.1:0-32744 GCA_036406955.1 Casimicrobiaceae bacterium | reverse complement strand
AGCTTGGCCGGGTCGAGCGCGTGCTCGTCCGCCGCCCACGAGGGAGCGGCGAGTACCAGCGCAAAAACAATGGCTAACAGTGATTTCATCACGCGAAGGCTCAAGCTCGTGCCGCGTTATCGCACACAGCCGCGATCGGCGTCAACCCCATTTAAATCAACGGTCTGTAGACTTCAGGTCGTGCTGCGCAGAGTGGCCGCCGCCGCCGCGGCGGAAGCCGCGTCCGGCTGGGTAACGGGCTCCGGCTCGGCGCGGTTGACAGCCGTCTCGCGCGAGGGTGGCGGCGAGGCGCCCTGCTCTTCCTGCTGCAGGCGCCACATGCGCGCGTACATGCCGTTGGCCGCGAGCAGGGCCGTATGGCTGCCGCGCTCGACGATGCGGCCGTGGTCGAGCACCAGGATCTCGTCGGCGTCCGCGATGGTGGACAGGCGGTGCGCGATCGTCAGGGTGGTCCGGTCGCGCGCGATCTCCCTGAGCTCGGCCTGGATGAGCTTCTCGGACTTCGAGTCCAGGGCCGACGTCGCCTCGTCGAAGATCAGGATGGCGGGATCCTTCAGGATCGCGCGGGCAATCGCCACGCGCTGCTTCTCGCCGCCGGAAAGCTTGAGGCCGCGCTCGCCGACGGGCGTCTGATAGCCCGCGGGCAGGCTCGAGATGAAGTCGTGGATCTGCGCGAGCCGCGCGGCTGCCACGATGTCCTGCTGCGTCGCTTCCGGACGGCCGTACGCGATGTTGTATTCGATGCTGTCGTTGAACAGCACGGTGTCCTGCGGCACGATGCCGATCGAGGCGCGCAGGCTCGATTGCGTCACCTCGCGTATGTCCTGTCCGTCGATGGTGATGCTGCCCGCCGAGACGTCGTAGAAGCGGAACAGCAATCGCGCGAGCGTCGACTTGCCCGATCCCGAGGGCCCGACCACCGCCACGTTGTGTCCGGCGGGAATCGTGAACGACACGTCGTGCAGGATACGGCGGTTCGCCTCGTAGTGGAAATCGACATGCGCGAACCGCACCTGCGCTCCGCGCAGCGCGAGCGGGCGCGCGCCCGGCTCGTCGACGATCTCCGCGTGCTCCTCGATCAGGCCGAACAGCCGCTCCATGTCCGCGAGCGCCTGCTTGATCTCGCGATAGATCACGCCGAGGAAGTTGAGCGGCACGTACAGCTGCAGCATGAAGGCGTTGACCAGCACCAGGTCGCCGACGGTCATCGCCCCGTTCACCACCCCGACGGTCGCGCGCCACATGATGAGCGTCACGGCAACCGCGATGATGGCGCTCTGCCCGACGTTGAGCGCGGACAGCGACGTCTGGCTCTTGACCGCCGCCTTCTCCCAGCGCTGCATGCTCTCGTCGTAGCGGCGCGCCTCCCAGTCCTCGTTGCCGAAGTACTTGACCGTCTCGTAGTTGATGAGGCTGTCGATGGCGCGGGTGTTGGCCTTCGAGTCGAGCTCGTTCATGGTGCGCCGGAAATGCGTGCGCCATTCGGTGATGCCGATGGTGAACGAGATGTACGTCGCGAGCGCGACGACCGTGATCGTCACGAACGTCCAGTCGTACTTGACGAGCAGGATCGACGCGACCAGGCCGATCTCGACCAGCGTCGGCAGGATCGAGAAGAGCGCATAGCTGATGAGGCTCGAGATGCCGCGCTGGCCGCGCTCGACGTCGCGCGTGAGCCCGCCGGTCTGGCGCGCGAGATGGAAGCGCAGCGACAGCGCATGAAGGTGCCGGAACACCTGCAGCGCGATCTTGCGCACCGCGCGCTGCGTCACCTTGGCGAACAGGAACTCGCGCAGCTCCTGGAACGCCGTGGTGGAGAGCCGCAGGATGCCGTAGGCGATCAGCAATGCGAGCGGCACGTACAGCGCCGCGGTGCGCGGGTCGAGCGCATCGACGATGCGCTTCATCACCAGCGGCACCGCGACCTGGGCGGCCTTGGCGCCGACGAGGCACAGCACCGCCAGCGACACCCGCAGCCTGTATTCCCACAGGTAGGGAAGCAGCGTGCGGATCGTCTGCCAATCGCCGCGCTGCGTGCGCGGGACGTTCCTTTCGGGGGGAAGCGGCAATGACGCGTGGTGACGCACGCGCGCGATTTTATCAGGCGGGCACGTTGACGTTGCGCCCGCGCCACCACTCGTTGCCGCCGTAGCGGAGCATCCCCATGGCCACGCGCACGATGCCGTACGCGATCCAGCTCGTGGCCTTGGCGAGGCGCGAGCGGTGCGACCAGCGCTCGGTCGGCACCGGCTGCGCGCCGGTCTCGATCATCGTCATGAGCTCGAAGCGAAGCTGCTCGGCGAAGTACGCGTCGCGCACGAAGACGTTGGCCTCGCGTGCCATGAGGAAGGAGTACGGGTCGATGTTCGACGAGCCGACGGTCGCCCAGTGGCTGTCGATCACCGCGACCTTGGCGTGGAGGAACGAGCGGTGATACTCCTGGATCTTCACGCCGCCCTGCAGGAGCTGCCCGTACAGCGCGCGCGACGCATGGTGCAGCAGGCGGTACTCCACGCGCGCCTGCAGCAGCAGCGTCACGCTGACGCCGCGCGCGGCAGCCGCGAGCAGCGCGTGGCGGAACTCGGCGCCGGGGAAGAAGTACGCGGTGGCGATGACGATCTCGCGCTTGGCCGTGCGGATCGCGGCCATGTACGCGCGCTCGATGTCGCGGCGGTGACGCAGGTTGTCGCGGATCGCGAACTTGGCCGTCTGCTCGCCCACGCGCGGCATGCGCGTCTCGGGCGGAAACAGCGGCACGTCGGAGCTGCGCAATTGCGACATCTCCACGATCGCCCATACGCGCTGCATGGTGTACACGATCGGGGCGAGCAGCGGGCCCTCGATCTGGACGGCGAAGTCGACGCGGGGCGGCTTGTGCCCCGGCGTGTGCAGGTCGTCGATGACGTTGATCCCGCCGACGAACGCGATGCGCCGGTCGACGTGGCACAGCTTGCGGTGCAGCCTGCGCAGCCGGTTCGAGTGGAAGTCCCACGGCGCGACGTCGGGCCGGTAGCGCATCACGTCGACGCCGCCTTCGCGCAGCATCCGCTCGAGCGACGACGTGAGGTAGTGGCGCGCGCCCCAGCCGTCGACCAGCAGGCGCACCGCCACGCCGCGCTGTGCGGCGCGCACCAACGCGTCCGCCACGGCGTGTCCCGCGGGATCGTCGGCGAAGATGTAGCACTCGAGCCACGCCTCGCGCTGCGCGCTCTCGATGGCGGAGATCAGCGCGGGGAAGTATTCGCGTCCGCTGCGCAAGAGGCCGATGCGGTTGCCGGGCGTGAAGCGGGCGGCGAGCGCACGCATGCGCGCTTAGTGGCTTCGGCGGGGGACCAGCTCGAACGTGGCCGCAAGCGCGGCGTGATCCGACATCCGCGATGCGGGCCAGGCGTAGTGCACGCGCGCGTGCGCGACCTCGAGGCCGCGGGCGTAGATGCGGTCGAGGCGGAACACCGGAAGCACCGACGGGAACGTGCGTGCCGGCCGTCCGGTGACTTCCTTGAACACTTCCACCACGCCGAGCATCTCGCACAGCGTGCGATCGGCCTTGCGCCGCCAGTCGTTGAAGTCGCCGGCGATGATCAGCGGCGCGCTCGGCGGGACCTTCTCGCGAATGCGCTCGACCAGCGTGCCGATCTGCCACTGGCGCCCGCGCTCGAACAGACCGAGATGGACGTTGATGCAATGGAGCACCGGCAGCCGATCGCCGAGCGAAAGCTCGCAATGGAGCATGCCGCGGCTCTCGAATGCGTGCGCCGAGATGTCGAGGTTCTCGTGCTGCAGCATGGGGAAGCGCGACAGCACGGCGTTGCCGTGATGCCCGTGACGGTACTCGGCGTTCTTGCCGTAGGCCACCTCGCGCCACACCATGTCCGCGATGAATTCGTGCTGCGGCCGCCCCGGCCATTCGCGGTAGCGCACGGCATGGCGCTCGTGCACGCCGAGCACCTCCTGCAGGAACAGAACGTCCACGGCGAGGCCGTGCAGGCGCTCCTTGAGCTCGTGGATGACCATGCGGCGGCCCACCTGCGAGAAGCCCTTGTGAATGTTGTACGTGGCGACGGTGAAGCGCACTGCAGCGGGACGGCTGGCTGGTCGAGGATTGAATTTTACCGGTTCCCTATAATGCGATGCTTCGACGCGTCGCATCCACGCACGCCTTGAGCTTCGATCTCGCCGCGTATTTCGACCGGATCCAGTGGGGCGGCGAAACGCGCCCGACCTACCAAACGCTCGCCGGCGTGCTCGACGCGCACATGCGTCGCATACCGTTCGAGAACCTCGACGTGCTGCTCGGACGCCCGCCGCGCCTCGACGTCGAGGGCCTTCAGGCGAAGCTCGTCCGCGCGCGACGCGGCGGCTACTGCTTCGAGCAGGCGAGCCTGCTCGCGGCCGCGCTGACCGAGCTCGGTTTCGCACCGATCGCGCACACCGCGCGCGTCGTTCTCTACACGGCCCGCTCGGCATCCGCGCGCACGCACATGTTCCTCAAGGTGGCGCTGCCCGAGGGCGACTTCGTCGTCGACCCGGGGTTCGGCGGGCTCGCGCCGCGACTGCCGGTGCCGCTCGTCGACGGCCGAACCGTCACCCGCGAATCCGACGCGCACGCGATGGTGCGCGACGACGGCTACTGGGTCATGCGCGCCAGGTCCGACGACGGCATGGTCGACGCGTGGGTGACCACGCTCGACCGCGACAACGCGATCGACTTCGAGATGGGCAACCATTTCACGGCGACGTGGCGCGAGTCGCCCTTCGTCAACCGCATCACGCTGCGCGCGTTCACGCCGGACGGCCGGCGCGTCACGGTCATGAACCGCGACGTGACGATCCGCCGCGGGGCGTCGAGCGAAACCATGCGGCTAGCCGACCGCGCCGCGCTCCGCGTGCTGCTCGCGCGCGATTTCGGCTTCGACCTTCCCGAGGTCGAGACGATGCGCGTGCCGTCGATCCCGGAGTGGGATTAGGTCCAGGCCGCACGCGACGGCCGACACGGTCGTTCGCCGAAAAACGAGCGACCCCGAGCGTTCCTGCGAGCACGGCGTCAGAACTCCAGCCGGTACAGCCTGACCCACAAATCCGGCTCGGACCTGCCGTCCTTCTTGACGTTGAAGGCCTCACCGCCGTCGGGCGCGACCACGTGGCTCGTGCGCCAAAGCGACGGACGCTCCGCGAGCACCTGACGGAACTCCTCGGTCGCCCAGATCTGTCCCGGTGAGACATGCGGCTCGACGCGCGCCGCGGTCAGTATCGCATTGCCACCGACGATCGTCGGCGGCTCGTCGTCGGCGCCGGGCTGCATCTGCACCTCGCCATAATGCAGCGCCATGCGCAGCAGCGGCTGGCCGGTCGCCTGGTACACCTCGTCGATGATATGGCGCGCGGTCTGCGCGAGCGCGACCGGATCCTCGTGGACGATGAGCACCGAGTCACCGGCACTCGTCTGCGCGATGACCGCGCGTCGCGCCCAGTGCCGCACTGCATCCTCGAGCGCCTGCCGCACGGGCACTTGAGCGTTGGCGTGCATCATGCCGCCGAAGCCATAGATGTCGCCCTTGAGCACGCAAAAGCGATGCACGCTGGTCGCGCTCGCCGCGCTCGCGACGTCGCGCCACGCCCGACCGTATCCGACGATGTTCGCGCGATCGATGCGCTGCAGGTAAGCGGGATTGACGCGCCCGATCACGTCCGAGAGGACCGAATGCACCAGGTAGTACTTGGCCGGCGGCAGCATGCCCTCGGGGTCGAGCGTCGCTTCGCCGGGTCGCAGGAAGCGCTGCGCCCATTCGCCGCGCGCGCGGTCGTGGTGGACGTAACCGAGAAGCCCGACGCGATAGAGCGCGCTGAACACGTGCTTCTCCTCTCCTCCGGTCGCGAGGCTGTGCTCGACGAACAGGGACTCGACCTCTTCGCGGGTCAGCACGTTGCCCGGCAGCGACCGCAGCAGCCGGTCGAGCTCGAGGTCGCCGACATGCGGCGCGATCTCGGCGAGGTATTCATGCGCGATCTCGGCCGCGGCCTGGTGGACCGCCTCCTTGAACGGCGGCTCGTTGCGCCGCTCCCTGGGCCGCAGCGCAGCCAGCCGCTCGCCCACCGTCATCAGGTCGCGAGGGCGCAGCAGCGTATGACGGCATATGAACTGGAAGCAGTCCTCCTCTTCGCGCGTGTACGCATCGGTGACGGTCGTGCGTCCAAGGAACGCCTCGAGCGGATCGGCCCGAAATCGCTCCGCGGTCACCATCATGTCGCTCTTGACCAGCCGCACGTTGTTGAGGAAGATCTCGCGCAGGCTTTCCGGCGAGTACGCGATGTCGATCGCGCTGCCGCGATACTGCTGCGACATCACCGTCGTCTTCGTGAGCCGCGCATACGCCTCCTTGCGCACGGCCGCGAACACCTTGATCCGGTGGTTGATGCGCCGCATCTGGTACGCGATCTCGACGAGCCCGAGCTGTGCGAAGTGCCACACGTCCGGCGAGAGCTCGCCCGTGACGCTCGAGTGGCTGCTGTGCGACTCGACGTGCTTGTTGAAGTACTCGTCGATGCCGTCGATGAACACGGCGATCGGCGCGCTGACTGCGCGCAGCCGCGGCACGAGATGCCCGTCGGTGTCGGCGGCGCAGCGTTGCAGCTCGCTCGGCGTGAAGTCGAGCAGCCGCACGAAATGGTCGATGGCGCTGCGAAGCTCCGTGTCGCCGACCAGGCTGGCGAGCGCGGGGCCTACCTTGAGGTCCCGCAGCGAGTCGGTGTGCTTGAGCGTCGCCAGCGCGATCGCAGTGAGCCAGATCTTCGACCATGGCAGCGGCGAGACGACGAAGAACGCAAGCAGCTCGCGGCTGAAGATCTTGTCCCCGATCGGCTTGTCGAGCAGCACGCCCACGGGCAGGCACGACGCGCGCCCCTCGCGCTGGTAGAGAATGCGCTTTGCCTTGAGCAGCAGCGTCTTGCCGAAGCCCTTGGTGCCGATGACGATGAACTTGTCGTCGCGGTCCGAGCGCAGGAAGGAGTCGATCTCCGGAGTGCGATGGAGCAGGGACTCGTCGAAGTCTTCGGCGACCCGGATGTCGTCCGCGTCAACGGTCCAAGCGCGCATGCGTCCCCCGGCTGTGGCGCTACGAGGATAGCGAGCCGGGGTGGGCAAGGCAACTGCAGGGGTCCAGGACGCGACCGATATCCCGCAGAACCGGAGGCGGAGAGCTGATGGCCAGCTTAATCTTCGCGAAAGGGTACTCGGCGGCGGCCGATGCGGACCTCGATCCCGATGCCGAGCGTGCATTCCGTGCGCCGGGGAGGTTGGCAACATGCCGCGCGTCGCCGGCGAGTGCACGTTGCGCAGCCGGCACCGGGCATGCAGATCCGGAAGCTGGAGGAGCCTATCGGTTGCCGAGGCAGCCGAAATGGATTTGACGACCGGTAGAAGCACTTCCCACGAGTCAGCAGGGATTGGCTGACTTATGCAGTCGCTACACTATCCTCGTTAGGCGACGAGAAGGTTCCATGGCGGCGTCTCTCACGATCTTCGTTTGCAGCACGTTCGGCGATCTCAGTCAGGAGCGCGAAGGCGTGCTCGATGCCGTCCGTCGCCTGAAGCTGAAGCACGACTCCATGGAGTTCTTCGGAGCGCGTGCGACGCAGCCTCTCGAGACTTGCCTGCAAGAAGTGCGAGCCAGCGATGTCCTCGTCGTAATCGTCGGCCACCGATACGGCAGCATCGTGCCGGAGCTCGGCATCTCATACACTGAGGCGGAATATTCGGAAGCGTTCCGACTCAAGAAGCCGTGCCTCATATATATGCGGGACGATAACGTTCCGATTCTCCCGAAGCACATGGAACGAGACCCTGAAGGGCTAAGGCTCCTTGAGAAGTGGAAAGGTACGCTTCAGTCGAGGCATACCGTCGCTCCGTTTCAAGATGCCAGTCGGTTGGCCGTCCAGGTCGCCGCTGACCTAGCACGGACCCTCCAAGATCTTGAAGAGGTCGCAAAGGCAAGAGCGAGCGCCATAACTGACAGTGGCACGACCCTCCTTGCCGAAGTGGCCACGGTCATCACCGACGCGCTAAATCAGGGAGTTCCTGAAGCCTCAGTGCTTTCCTCGATCCGTAGCTCGGTGTCCGCGCTCCTCAGCGCGAGGCAGAAGCGCGAACCAACTGTGTTCTTGAGCCACGCGCACGCCGACGCCGATTTCGTTCGTCAAGTTGCGGCTGGACTGCAGGCAGCCGGAATTCAAGTGTGGTTCGACACGCTTCTTCAGGCGGGCACGAATTCCATGCAGGAGATCGAACGTGAGCTTTCAGCCGCAGATTTTGTCGCGTTCTTCATCTCCCCCAATTCGGTCGGGAGTGGCTGGCAGAAGCAAGAGCTTGCTGTCGCATTACACCGACAGCTTTCTGGCGAAGGTGGTGCAGTCATTCTTCCAGTCATGTTGAAGGATGCCGATGTGCCTCCATTACTTCGACAGTATCAATGGATCGATGTACGAGACAGCAATGTCGAAAGAGGAGTCAGTAAGCTTTTGGAAGCGATCCACCGCCGGGAAGATCCTCCCTTCAGCCGTTTTGCCATGCTCATCAAAAGTCTCCCTGCTGCTGAGGCTCGGGCAGAGTACCTCCTGAAGACCTTGGCACCAGCAGAGGTTGTTCAACGCCTTATGGTTGAGGGTTATGGCAGCGCGATGGCTGAATCAGCCGTTTTCACAGCTGCCGGCCGCGCCGATCGTTCCGAAGATATTTCCTAAACGGCCGAGATGCCGCCGTCGAGTCGTGCGTTACGTTCGAACCCTGCTGATCAGCCTACGTCTAGCGGCGACTTCACGTCGACAGCAGCGGATCGCTTTGTCGGCTTCGACCGTCTCGTTGCCGGCGATGTGAGCTCCTGGCAATCTCGGCGTACCTTACCGGTCACGCGGTTCGATGCGACGCTGCAGGCGCTCGCGGCGCACGTGGCCGGGCCGCAAGCGGTGCGCAGCTCACTCGGGCTCGATGCCGACGACCTTCACCAGCGCGGCAAATCGATCGACGTCCTCTGCAACGATGCGACTCATCGCCGCCGGCGAGCCGCCGTTCGGAACGAGCCCGGCAGCGCGCAGCTTTTCGGCAACGTCCGGTGACTGCAGGGCGCGCCGCAGCTCCTCGTTCAGGCGATTGACGATCGCAGGCGGCGTGCCCGCAGGCGCGCAAAGCGCGAAGTACGTCGGCACGAGCGGCTGGCTGGCGAGTCCCGCCTCCTTCGTCGTCGGTACGTCGGGCAGCAGCGCGAGCCGCGTGTCGCTGCCCACCGCCAGCGCTCGCACGCGTCCGTTCCGGATGAAGCCCAGCAGTGAAGGGGGCGAGGCGATGGTCAGGTCGACCTGCCCCGCAACCACCGCAGCGACTGCGGGAGGTGCCCCTTTGTACGGGATGTGTTGCAACGTGATGCCCTCGGCGCGCGCCAGTGCCTCGATGTTGAGCTGCGCCATGCTGCCCACGCCGTAGCTGCCGTACCGCAGCGAACCCGGCTTCGACTTGGCCAGAGCAACCAGCTCTGCGAGGCTCTTCACCGGAAGCGCCGATGACACCACGAGTACGTACGGACCGTCGGTGGCGATGCCGATGTGCGCGAAGTCCTTCCGTGGATCGTACGGCAGCCTGGCATACAGGCTTGGGTTGATGCCCAGCGCCCCGCGATCGGTCATGAGGATCGTGTAACCGTCGGGCGCTGACTTGGCCACGAAGTCGGTCCCGATCAGGCCATTGGCGCCCGGCTTGTTCTCGACCACGATGGGCTGTCCCAGCCGCTCGCTCATCTTCTGCGCCAGCATGCGCGCAGTGGTGTCCGCGCCGCCTCCGGGCGGAAACGAAACGACGAGGCGTACGGGGCGATCGGGATACGATCCGGTCTCGGCGTGAACGGGTCGGGTGGGAACCGCGACGGCAAGTCCGAGAAAGCAGCAAACGATCCACTGCGTCAGCTTCATGGCGATCTCCAGGCGATGGCGACAGTCCGCGGAGCACGCTCGTCGGGACCGGCGCACCTCGTCGCCGAAGATCAGATGCGCTGACGGTGGATTGAAACGCGGGGCACGACTGCCGTCCAATACCGTTGTCTTAGCTCAGCGCTAAGCATTTCTTTGCGATCGCCTATTCGGCGCAGGCCAGGGGATGCGCCAGCGGGCCGAGCGTCGCAACGAGCTCGTGGAGCGATTCGCGGACGAGCGCGCGCAGCGCCACTGCGTTCCGAGGAGAAGCGCTTCCAGTGCGCACCGCCAGATAAAGGGCCCGACGAAGCGCGGGCGCGGTCACTCGACGCGCAAGCAGGCGTCCTTCACGGACTTCGGAGAGCACCGCGGCGTACGGTAGAACGCCTGATCCCGCACCGCGCAGGATCAGGCTCTTCATCGCCGGAATGGAGCGCACCTCGAAGGCGATGTTCGGCTGAGCGCCGATGGCCTGCGCCGCGCGCGTCACATGATTTCGCACGGAGTCGCCCTGCTCGGGAAGTATCAGTACCTCTTCGACGACGTCCGCGAACGGGATCGATTCGGCTGCATCGGCAACCGGCAACGTCACGAACACGAGGTCCTCTTCCATGAGCGCGGTGCGCTCGAGCTGCGGCACATCCGGCATGTCGTACCCGAGCGCCATGTCGAGGTCGCCACGCAAGAGCCTGTCCGCGAGAACGTGGCTCATGCCTTCCGAGAGACTCAGGAAGACGTGCGGCGATCGCTCCCGCGCCATGATCGCGATCTCCGCCCCCAGCACGAGCATCAACGCTGGCGTCAGACCCAGGCGAACCGACTCGCTCTCGTTCCCGGCTGCGGCGACGACTTCGCGGCGCGCATCCTCCACGAGACCCAGGATGGCGAGGGCACGCCGGTGAAGCACTGCGCCGGCCGGAGTGGGATCGACGCCGCGCGAATGGCGAACCAGCAATGCGACCCCGAGATCCTCCTCGAGCTGCCGGATCTGCATGCCCAGTGCCGGCTGCGCAACGTGCAGCTCGCCGGCGGCGCGCGTCATGTTGCCGACCTCGACGACCTTTGCGAAATACCGGAGTTGGCGCAGGTTCATGACAGAGACGAACGCGTCAATGCGATGCGATGCAACGCCATTGGGCGTGCCGATCGCGATGCAGACCGGATCACGCCGGTTGTGCGGAGATCAAGAAGAGGATTTGGGGTGGCGGATGGGATTCGAACCCACAACGACTGGAATCACAATCCAGGACTCTACCGTTGAGCTACCGCCACCACTGAAACTCTCGCCACGCGCCGCGTGGGCGACGTGAGCGGGCACGCCCGACAGGACTCGAACCTGTAACCGCCGGCTTAGAAGGCCGGTGCTCTATCCGGTTGAGCTACGGGCGCAAGCCTTGCCGAGCACTGCGCGCATCGCGACCGCTCGGGACGCAGCAGCCGGAAGCTCCGAGAATCGACGGCCGTCGTCCGGCCGGGGCGAACGTAAATCATAGCACAGGCGCACATTTTTCCCCGGCGGCGCCCTGGCCGCGAAAGCCGATTGCAAGGCGTGCTTCAGCATCCAGACAGTCGGGCCAAGTAGCATCACCTCGGCGTAGACTCCCGCCATGGAACCGAGCCGAGCCAACCGCGCCATGCGCATACTCGTCGTCGAGGATGACGCACTGCTCGCGGCGGGCCTCGCCAGCATCCTGGCACGCGCGTCGCACACCGTCTTTCCCGCGCGCACGGCGGCCGAAGCGATGGCGCTCATTTCGCGCGAAGCGCTCGATCTCGTCATCCTGGACATCGGCCTGCCCGACATCGACGGCTTCGATGTGCTGAAGCGCATCCGTGCCGAGCGCGGCAACGTCGCGGTGCTGGTCCTCACCGCGCGCGACGCGGTCGAGGATCGCGTGCGCGGCCTCGACCTCGGCGCCGACGATTACCTCACGAAGCCGTTCTCGATCGACGAATTCGAGGCGCGCGTGCGCGCGCTGCTGCGGCGCTCGGAACGCCTCGCCGCGCGCTGGTCGGTGGGCGCGATGACCGTCGACGTCGCGGCCAAGCGCGTGCGCGTGCACGACAAGCCCGTCGACGTGACGCCGCGCGAATGGTCGCTGCTCGAGCTCTTCCTGACGCGGCCCGGGCGCGTGCTGTCCAAGGAGCAGATCGCCGAGAACCTGTTCACCGCCGACGAGCAGCTCTCGCCGAACGCGATCGAGGTGCACGTCTCGCGGCTGCGCAGCAAGATCGAATCGGCAGGCGTGCACATCCGCACGGTGCGCGGCTTCGGTTACATGCTCGAGCCGGGCGATGGCTGAAGCGGCAGCGGCGGCCGGCAGCATCCGCGGCCGCCTTCTGCTCTACCTGATCGGCACGCTGCTGCTCGTCATCGTCGGCGTCGGCGCGGTGACGTACGCGGTCGCGCTTCGCGCGGCCAACGACGCCTACGATCGCGCGCTGCTCGATCCGGCGCTCGACATCGCCGAGCACCTGCGCATCGACGCCACCGGCGCGCACGTCGACCTGCCGACCAAGGCGCTGGAAGCGCTGGTCTACGACCAGGCCGATCGCCTCTTCTATCAGGTCCGCACGCCGGACGGCACGCTGATCGCGGGCGACGCCGACCTGCCGCCTCCCCCGCCGATCCCGTCCGGGGAGGGTCGCTTCTTCGACGCCGAATATCGCGGGCAGCCGATCCGCGTCGCGGCGTTGCGCGCGGCCGACGGCAGCACCGTGCAGGTGAGCGAGACGCTGCACAAGCGCCACAAGCTGGTCGAGGAGATCCTCGCTGCCGAGGTCGTGACCATCCTGTCCATCGGCGCGGTTTCGATCGCGCTCGCGTGGGTCGCCATCGCGAAGGGATTGCGGCCGCTCGAGCGTCTTCGCGCGCAACTGCTGTCGCGGTCGAACCGCGACCTGCGGCCGCTGACCGCGGATGCCGCACCCGTCGAGGTCGCGCCCTTGATCGAGGCGTTCAATCGCCTGTTGCAGCAGGTGCACCAGGCGACCGCGCAACAGCAGCGCTTCATGGCGGACGCCGCGCACCAGCTGCGCACGCCGCTGGCTGGATTGCAGATGCACCTGGAGATCCTGCTGCGCCAGGGGCTTCCGGGCGCGCTTCACGACGAGATCTCGCGCTTGCACGGCGCCACCGTGCGCGCCGGTCGACTCGCGACGCAGCTCCTCGCGCTCTCGAAGGCGGAAGCGGCTCCCGTGAAGGACCGCCCGCTGGAGACGGTCGACCTGCGCAGCGTCGCGGGCGAAGCCGCGCGCGACTGGGCACCGCGTGCCATCGCGAACGATACCGACCTCGGCTTCTCGCTCGAGCCCGCGGTGATCCTCGGGGATCGCGCACTGCTCCCGGACATCTTCAACAACCTGATCGACAACGCGCTACGCTATACGCCGCGGGGCGGCTCGATCACCGTGCGCACGGGTTGCGACGGGGGTGTGCCCTATCTCTGCGTGGAAGACACCGGACCCGGCATTCCCCAGACCGAGCGTGCGAACGTGCTGGAGCGTTTCTATCGAGTGCCGGGAACGTCGGGCGACGGCTCGGGTCTCGGCCTCTCCATCGTGAAGCAGGCGGTCGATCGCCACGGCGGCGCCGTGTCGATCGACGCACGTCCCGACCGCAGCGGAACGTGCGTACGCGTCACGTTTCCCGCCTTGGCGGGCACACACGCGTGACGCGCCATCGCGTGCGGATGGTCGGGGTGAGAGGATTCGAACCTCCGACATCTTGCTCCCAAAGCAAGCGCGCTACCGGGCTGCGCTACACCCCGTGTCGGCGATTATGCCATCCGCGCACGGCGACGACATTCCCGGGCGACGCAAGGCTTGCCACGGGCTCGTCGGCCGCGCGGGAATTCGGCGCGATGACGCGGTGTCATAACCGGGTCCCTACGCGACGTGAAACCGATGATCCGACCCGGCCGGAACGATGACCGCTGCCTCGACATTCGAACCGGTGCGGCCGATCGTTCTTGACTTCGACGGCGCAGTCGCGCCGCTGCCGGGAGAATTGCGCGTTCCGTTGCGGCAGTGGCAGAAGCCCCTGCGCCGAAGCTGCCGCGCCCGCACGCTCGCCCGATTCCGCGCCGACCTCGATCGCGTGCTGCCCGCCACCGACGGCGTCGTGTTCATCGGCAGCGGCCAGTTCCACCACGTGACGCTCGAGCTCGTCCGGCGGTGGTATGCGCAAGGGCCGTTCAGGGTCGTCGTGTTCGACAATCATCCCGACAACGTGCGATGCCCGCGGCGCATCCATTGCGGCTCGTGGGTGCGTCGCGTGGCGTCGCTGCCGATCGTGCGAAGCGTTCACGTCGTCGGCATTACCTCGCCCGCCGCGTCGTTCGCGCATGTGTGGGGCAACTATCTCACCCCGCTCGTGCTCGGCAAGCTCACGTACTGGTGCATCGGCCCGAACACGGGTTGGGCACGATGGCTCGGGCTCGGCGGGCGCGTGCGCGGCTTCCGCTCCGCACGCGCGATGATCGACGAGTTCCTCGACGAGCAAGGCTACGGACGCAGCCCGGTGTACCTGTCCATCGACAAGGACGTGCTGTCACTCGGCGCGGCGCAGCCGAAGGCCGCTCACGGCGCGCTGAACGTCGACGACCTGCTCGAAGCGATCACGCCGTTGCGCGACCGGCTGGTGGGCTGCGACGTGACCGGCGATCGTTCGACCGGGCGGGGAGACTCCGAGCAGCAACAGCGCGACGTCAACCTGCGCATCCTGGCCGGCCTGCAAAGCGCATTGGCGGTTTCGTGACTTCGCGCTGACTTCCGTCGGCTCGCGCGCGAACGCGCCGCGAGACCGGAACCAGAACGGGCACACGCCGGTCCACCGTCCAACGCCGGCGCTCGCCGGTTTCCGAGGAGAAACCATGGCCACCACCCGCAACGTCGCCGTGCTCGTCGGCAGCCTGCGCAAGGAGTCGTTCACCCGCAAGACGGCCAATGCCCTGACCGAGCTTGCGCCGCCCGGCTTGCGCCTGTCCATCGCGGAGATAGGCAACCTGCCGCTGTTCAACCAGGACGACGAGGCCAATCCGCCGCCGGCATCGGCCGCGTTCAAGCAGAAGGTGATGGAGGCCGATGCCGTGCTCTTCGTCACGCCGGAGTACAACCGGTCGATCCCCGGCGTGCTGAAGAATGCGATCGATGTGGCGTCCCGGCCCTATGGCAAGAGCGCGTGGAACGGCAAGCCCGGCGGCGTCGTGAGCTGCTCGCCCGGTGCCATCGGCGGCTTCGGTGCGAACCACCACCTGCGCCAATGCCTGGTGTTCCTCAACGTGCCGGTGCTGCAGCAGCCGGAGGCCTACATCGGCGGCATCGCCAATGCTTTCGACAGCGCCGGCAAGCTCGTCGACGAAGCGAAGCGCGATTTCCTGCGCAACTACATGAACGCCTACGCGGCGTGGGTGGAGCGCAATCCGAAACCGGGGTCGGAGTCGTTCGTGTAGCGGCGACTCCGACCCCGAAATGCGCGGCCCACTCTGACCCCGATGTTGCGGGCTCACCGCGCGAAGCGCCGGATCACCGCCAGCGCTTCGTCGATCGCCTGCGCGCCGTCGCCCGACTTCACCGCGTGGTGCACGCAGCCGTGGAGGTGATGCTCGAGCAACTCGAGCCCCAGCGCGTCGAGCGCGGAGCGCACGGCGGCGAGCTGCGTCAGCACGTCGATGCAGTAGCGATCGTCCTCGATCATGCGGCCGATGCCGCGGATCTGGCCCTCGATGCGATTAACCCGCTTGGCGAGCGCCGCCTTGTGGCTGTCGTCGTGCGGGACGGTCGCGCGGCGCGCAACCTCGGCGCCGCGCCTAGACGACGCCATAACCGGCGGCCTCGATGGCATCGCGCAGCGCCTGGACGTTGGTGCGCGCCGGGTCGAACGTCACGTCGGCGCGTCCCGGTTGCAGCGTCACGTTGACGTCCTCGACGCCCGGCGTCGCCTTCAATACCCGCGTGACGCTGCCCACGCAACCCTGGCAGCTCATGCCCTGCACGCTCAGCGTGATCTTCTCCACGGCATCTCCTTTCCTTTTCAACGCTGCGGCGTGAACCGCCGCAGCAACAGCGCGTTCGATACGACCGACACCGAGCTCGCCGCCATCGCCGCACCCGCGATGACGGGACTCAGGAAGCCCACCGCCGCGAGCGGGATGCCGAGCACGTTGTAGGCGAACGCGAAGAACAGGTTCTGGCGAATCTTGCGCACGGTGGCGCGCGCGAGCAGGACCGCATCGGCCACTGCGTCGAGGTCCGGCCGGATGACCGTGATGTCGGCGGCATCCATCGCCACGTCGGCCCCCGAGCCCATCGCGAAGCTCACGTCGGCAGCGGCGAGCGCGGGCGCGTCGTTGATGCCGTCGCCGACCATGCCGACGACCGATCCTTGACGCTTCATCGCCTCGATCACCTCGACCTTGCCTGCGGGCAGCACGCCCGCGCGATATTCGTCGATGCGCGCCTCGGCGGCAATCCGTTGCGCAGCGCCCGCGTGATCGCCGGTCACCATGACGACGCGCACGCCCGCGGCACCCAGGCGCGCGATCGCGTGCGCGGACGACGGCCGGATGCGATCCGCCAGCGCGATCCAGGCGAGCAGCTTGCCGCCGCGCGCAACGCCCACGAGCGTCGTGTCGCGATCCGCTTCCGCGGGCAAGTCCGTCATCACGCCAGCCTCGGCGACGAATGCGGGCGAGCCGATCACGAGATCCTCGCCGTCGCGGGATCTCGCGCGCACGCCCTTGCCCGCGACGGATTCGAACCGCTCGATCGGCAAAGGCGCGACACCGAGCGATTCGGCGTGCGCGCGGATCGCCTGCGCCAGCGGATGGCTCGAGCCGCTCTCCAGCGCCGACGCGACGGCCATCGCGTCCGCAGCCTGCGCACCGCTCGCGGGCAGCACCCGAGCGACCTGCAGGCGTCCCTCTGTCACCGTGCCCGTCTTGTCGAGGACCAGCGCGTTCAGCGCCGCGGCGCGCTCCAGCGCCGCGGCATTGCGCACGAGCACACCGAGCTGCGCCGCGCGCCCCGTGCCGACGATCACGGCGGTCGGCGTCGCGAGGCCGAGCGCACACGGGCACGCGATGACCAGCACGGCGACCGCATGCACCAGCGCGCGCACGGCGTCGCCCGCGAAGAGCCAGGTCGCCATGAAGGTGAGCAGCGCAAGCGCGATGACGATCGGGACGAATATCCCCGAGACGCGATCGGCGAGGCGCTGGATCGGCGCCTTGGATCCTTGCGCTTCGCGGACCAGCCGCACGATGCCCGCGAGCAGCGTCGCGGAGCCCACACCGGTGGCGCGGCACTCCAGCGCGCCGTCGCCGTTGACGGTGCCGGCGAAAACGCGATCCCCCGACCGCTTGTCGACCGGGCGGCTCTCGCCGGTCAGCATGCTCTCGTCGATCGTCGACTCGCCGGAGCGCACCATGCCGTCGACCGGCACGGCTTCGCCGGAGCGCACGCGAAACACGTCGTTCATGCGGACGTCCGCCAGCGGCACGTCGACGACGGCGCCGTCGCGGAGCACGTGCGCGACCTTCGGCTGCAGGCGAGCCAGGCTTTCGAGCGCAACCGACGTGCCGGCCCGCGCGCGCGCCTCGAGCAGCTTGCCGAGGAGCACCAGTGTGATCACCGCGGCGCCCGCCTCGAAATACACGTGCTCGTCGAGCCCGAACAGGGTGACGATCGCGCTGAAGAGCCAGGCCGCGCTGGTGCCGAGCACGACGAGCACGTCCATGTTGGCACCGCCGCCGCGCACTGCATTCCACGCACCGACGTAGAAGCGTCGTCCGCTCCAGAGCTGCACCGGTGTGGCGAGCGCGAGCTGCCAGGCGCGCGGGACGAGCTCCGCGTGCATTCCGCCCGGGAGCACCATGCCCAGCATGGGCAGCAACAGTGGAAGCGTCAGGAGCGTCGCAACGGCGACGTCGAGGCGCAGCGCGCGATACGCGGCTTCCCGTCGCGCATGCTCCTCGCGCCGCTCGTGCTCGGCGTCGCGCTTGACGTGCGCATGGTAGCCCGCGCGCTCGACCGCGCTCAGGAGCGGCGCCACGTCGTCGCCCGCATAGCGCACGACGGCGGATTCCGTGGCGAAGTTGACCGCGGCGCTCGCGCCCGGCACGCGATTGAGCGCCTTCTCGACGCGCGCCGCGCACGCGGCGCACGTCATGCCTTCGAGGCCCAGCTCGACGCGCGCGGGTGCTGCAGGCCTCGCGAGGGGTTCGCGGACTGCGGTCTCCATGGGACGCAACATATACCCCACAGGGGTATAATTCAAGGCCCGGCTACCAGGGTATGCGGGAGGTCAGCATGTCCCGGTACATCACCCAGTCGCCCATCAGGCTGTAAAGCGGGTGGCGAAAGGTCGCCGGTCGGTTGCGCTCGAAAACGAAGTGCCCGATCCATGCGAAGCCGTAGCCGCAGAGCGGCGCGGCGACGAGCCACCAGGCATTGCGGGTGGCAAACGCCGTGACGGCGCATGCGATCACCAGCGTGCTGCCCGCGAAATGAAGGCGGCGGCACGCGGGATGCGCATGCTCGGAAAGGTAGAACGGGTAGAACTCCGCGAAGCTTTCGAAGCGGCGTTGCACCGCGCCCTCGCTAGCTCTCGCGCTTGAGCTGCGGGAACAGGATCACGTCGCGGATCGACGGCGCGTCGGTCAACAGCATGACGAGGCGATCGATGCCGATGCCTTCGCCCGCGGTCGGGGGCAGCCCGTACTCGAGCGCACGGATGTAGTCGGCGTCGTAGTACATCGCCTCCTCGTCGCCCGCCTCCTTGGCGCGGACCTGCGCGTTGAAGCGCGCGGCCTGGTCCTCGGGGTCGTTGAGCTCGGAAAAGCCGTTCGCGATCTCGCGGCGCGCGATGAAGAGCTCGAAGCGGTCGGTGACCGACGGATCCGCGTCGTTCGCGCGTGCGAGCGGGCTCACGTCGGTCGGATGCGCGACGACGAACACCGGCTGCACGAGCTTCTCCTCGGTCGTCGCCTCGAACAGCTTGAGTTGCAGCAGGCCCACGCCGTCGGTCGGGAACACCTCGACCTGGAAGGCCGCAAGCGCGCCGCGCAGATACTCCGCGTCGGCGAGCGCGTCGAGCGGATATTGCGGATTGAAGCGATGGATCGCCTGCGCCATGGTGAGCCGCGGGTAGGGCGCGGCGAGGTCGATCGTCTCTTCCTGGTAGCCGATGGTCGTCGTGCCGAGCACCTTCTGCGCCACTTCGCGAATCATGCCCTCGGTGAGGTCCATCAGGTAGTGGTAATCCCGGTACGCCTCGTAGAACTCGAGCATCGTGAACTCGGGATTGTGGCGCGTGGAGATGCCCTCGTTGCGGAAGTTGCGGTTGATCTCGAACACCTTCTCGAGCCCGCCCACCACCAGGCGCTTCAGGTAGAGCTCCGGCGCGATGCGGAGGTACAGCTCCATGTCGAGCGCGTTGTGATGCGTCATGAACGGGCGGGCCGCCGCGCCGCCCGGGATCGGATGCATCATCGGCGTCTCGACCTCGAGATAGCCCCGCGCGACGAAGAACTCGCGGATCGCCTGCACGACCTGCGAGCGCTTGATGAACACGTCGCGCGACGACGGGTTGGTGATGAGGTCGACGTAGCGCTGGCGATACTTCTGCTCGGTGTCGGTCAGGCCGTGGAATTTCTCCGGCAGCGGGCGCAGCGCCTTGGCGAGCAGCCGCACCTGCGAGCATTTCACCGAGAGCTCGCCGGTCTTGGTCTTGAACAGCGTGCCGGCGGCGCCCACGATGTCGCCGAGGTCCCAGCGCTTGAAGGCGTCGAGCGTCTCGGCGCCGACGCCGTCGAGCGTCACGTAGAGCTGGATGCGCCCGGACGTGTCCTGCACGGTCGCGAAGCACGCCTTGCCCATGACGCGCTTCAGCATCATGCGACCGGCCACGGCAACGTGGATCGCCTGCGCTTCGAGCGCGGCGTTGTCGAGCGCGTCGTAGCGCGCATGCAGCTCCCCCGCGAGCGCGTCGCGACGGAAATCGTTGGGATACGCCTGACCCGCGGCGCGCAATGCCGAGAGCTTGGCGCGCCGCTCGGCGATGATCTGGTTCTCGTCCTGCGGGGCAACGTCGCTCGAGGCCGGCTTGTCCATCGTGTTCGGTTCGTCGTCGGGGCGAGACGTCACGGAACGCAGGTCGGCATGCTCACACGCCCTGCTTCAGGCTCGCGGCGATGAAATCGTCGAGATCGCCGTCGAGCACCGCCTGGGTGTTGCCCACCTCGTGGCCGGTCCGCAGGTCCTTGATGCGCGACTGGTCGAGCACGTAGCTGCGGATCTGGTGACCCCAGCCGATGTCGGTCTTGGAATCCTCGAGCTTCTGCTGCTCGGCCTGCCGCTTGCGAAGCTCGAGCTCGTAGAGGCGCGACTTGAGCATCGCGAACGCTTCGGCACGATTGCGATGCTGCGAGCGGTCCGTCTGCGACTGCACGACGATGCCGCTCGGCAGATGCGTGATGCGCACGGCCGAGTCGGTCTTGTTGACGTGCTGGCCGCCGGCGCCCGAGGCGCGATACGTGTCGATGCGCAGGTCCGCGGGATTGATCTCGACCTCGATCGATTCATCGACCTCGGGATACACGAACACGCTCGCGAACGAGGTGTGACGGCGCGCGTTGGCGTCGAAGGGGCTCTTGCGCACGAGGCGATGCACGCCGGTCTCGGTCTTCAGGTAGCCGTACGCATAGTCGCCGTCGACCTTGATCGACGCGCTCTTGATGCCCGCGACCTCGCCCGGCGACTCCTCGAGCACCTCGACCTTGTAGCCCTTGCGCTCGCAATAGCGCAGGTACATGCGCAGCAGCATGGACGCCCAGTCCTGCGCTTCCGTGCCGCCGCTGCCTGCCTGGATGTCGACGAATGCGTTGTTCGGGTCGACCGGGCTCGCGAACATGCGCCGGAACTCGAGGCCCTCGACCACGCCGCCCAGCCGCGCGATGTCGCCTTCGAGCGCATGCAACGTCGCGTCGTCGTTCTCGCTGCGCGCGAGCTCGAAGAGCTCGCCCGTGTCGGCGAGTCCCTTGTCGAGCTCGGTGAGCGTGCCGACGACGCCGTCGAGGAGCTTCTTCTCCTTGCCGAGCTCCTGCGCGCGCTCGGGCTTGTCCCAGACCTTCGGGTCCTCCAGCTCGCGCGCGACCGATGCGAGCCGCTCCGACTTCACGTCGAAGTCAAAGATACCTCCGGAGCTGCACCGCTCGATCCTTGAGATCGGTCAGCGTGTTGGCGAGAGCATTGAGCTGTTCGGCTTCCATGGCGCCTGGCGACGTTCCGAAAAGGACGATTATACGGAGCGGTCCACGCAGGCGCCGGCACGGCCGCGCATTGCACGCGGCGTGCCGGCATGAGACGCGTCGCCTACATGCGGTTGATCTCGACGCGGCGAGCTTCCGCGTCGCTCGCCGCGGCCGCCCCCGCTTCCACGAACATGGGCGGTCGCATCTCGAGATTGCTCTCGGCCACGCCCGCGCCCTTCAGCGCATCGCGAACCGCTTGCGCGCGGCTCTTCGCGAGCTCCTCGTTCTTGGCCGTGTCGCCGGTCTTGTCGGTATACCCGGTGATCGCGAGCTTGACGTTGCCCTTCTTCGCCTCGTCGGCGACCGCGGCAATGACGCTGCCCGCGTCGGCCGCCAGCGTCGCCGAGCCGGTCGCGAAGTACACCTTCGCCGGAAAGCCGGCGAACGTCGGCGTCGCCGTCGATGCGGTTGGAGCGGTCGTCGGCGCGGGTGCGGTCGCGGTCGGCGCAGGCGTCACGGTGGACGTCGGCTCCGTCGTCCGCCCGGCGAACATCCACCACAACAGCAGCAGGATTGCGGCACCGATGATCCACGGCAACCAGCGCATGAAGGCCGGCCGCGCCGCTTCCGCCGCCGTGCTGCCCATCGAGTACGCGGCGCTGCCCGCGCCGTAGGCCGCGCTTCCAGCAGCCGCTGCGCCACTGCCTACCGCGCCGGCCGCGCGTCGTGCGGCATCGGCCGTTGCGCCGCCGAGGCCGCTGAGGAAGCTGCTGGGGCTCGCGAATCCGAGCGCGCTCGTGAGCCGGCTGTCGATGGTGCCTTCGAGGTTCGCCGCCTGGCCCGACAGGAGCGAGGACAAGCCGCTCGCGCTCAAGCCGCGCTCGCCCACGAGCTTCTTCAGCAGCGCGAGCACCATCGGCACGATGAGCGCCAGCAGGTTCGTGGCGGACGACGTCTTCATGCCGCTCATCGAAGACAGCGTGTTGACCAGCGGGCCCGCCTTGTCCCCGAAGAGCGCGGGTACCAGCCGACTGGTGCCGGCCTTGAGCAGGTCGCTGGCGCCGGTTCCTCCGCCGCCGAAGAGGCTTCCGATGTTGCCGATGACCGACGTGTCGAGGTTGCTGCCGTTGATCAGCGACATCAGGCCGGAAGCACCTTCGGGCGTCGACCCTTTCTGGGCGATGGCACCGATCACCGCGGGCAACAACGTCGTCAGCGCGGATTGCGTCGTGCCTTGCGATTCGCCGACGAGCTGCGACGCTTGTCGTGCGAAGTCGCCGCCGAGCGCGCTCTGCGCCAGGGACAGCAAGTTCACGTTCATGGGACCTCCGTTTTGCGAACGGTGAGAACGAACGGGTCGAGCGAGCGGCAGCGCCAGGCGCCTCCTCCTCGCGACTCTGCAGCAGCGTTCGTTACCCGGCGGGATGGGAAGTCTCTCGCGTTTCGCTGTATGCTCTCCCGTACACGACATGTCAAGCGCGCCGCTGTCATAATTGCGGTTTGCTCGCGCAACGGCGCTCGTGGCCCGTTGCGCGCGGCGCCGAGAAAGTCCCTGTCATCGAACGTCGCTTCCGCGTCGCCGACGCGGAAGTCATGGAGCCCACATGCCCACCCTGTTCGTCAACAAGGAGCGCGTCGACATCGGCGCGAGCGTGCCCGGCGACACGCCGCTGCTCTGGATCCTGCGCGACTCGCTCAACCTCACCGGGACCAAATACGGCTGCGGCATGGCGCTCTGCGGCGCGTGCACGGTGCACATCGAAGGCCGGCCGGTTCGTTCCTGCCAGACGCCGTTGTCGTCGATCAAGATGGGCGCGGAGATCACCACCATCGAAGGCCTCAAGACCAGGGAGGCACAGGCGCTGCAGGCGGCGTGGCAGAAGCTCGACGTGCCGCAATGCGGCTATTGCCAGTCGGGACAGATCATGTCGGCCGCCGCGCTGCTCGCCAAGAACAAGCGTCCCAACGACGCCGACATCGATGGCGCGATGGCAGGCAACATCTGCCGGTGCGCCACGTACGTGCGCATCCGCGCCGCGATACACGAAGCGTCGAAGGCGCTCGCCTGAGGAGATCGCCATGCGCAAGCTTCGTCTGCCCCGCGACGTGAACGCGGGCCGCCGCACCTTCCTCAAGGTCACGGCTGCCGCAGGCGCCGGATTCACGCTCGGCGTCTTCAGTGTCGAGAGCGTGGCGCAACAAGCCGAGCCGCCGAAAGGCGCCGCAGCGAGCGGCGCCATCGAGCCCGATGCGTTCGTGCGCATCGGCGCGGACGACACCGTGACGGTCTTCGCCAAGCATTTCGAGATGGGCCAGGGCACCTACACCGGGTTGCCGACGCTCGTCGCGGAGGAGCTCGATGCCGCCTGGACGCAGGTTCGCGTCGAGGGCGCACCCGCCGATGCGAAGCGTTACGGCAATCTCATCTGGAAGCGGTTCTTCGGCACCGATGCGCAGGGCACCGGCGGCTCGACCGCGATGGCGAACTCGTTCATGCAATACCGTCAGGCCGGCGCGGCAGCGCGTGCCATGCTGATCGGCGCGGCCGCGGCGCAATGGAGCGTGCCGGCCGATTCGATCACGGTGAAGAACGGCGTGGTGTCGCACGCGTCGGGAAAGAAGGCGACGTTCGGGCAGCTTGCGCAGGCGGCCGCAGGCCAGCCGGTTCCGCAGAACCCCAAGCTCAAGGACCCGAAGGATTTCGTCTACATCGGCAAGAGCTTTCCGCGCACGGACTCCAAGGCCAAGGCGACGGGCACGGCCATGTTCACGCAGGACGTGAAGCTGCCGGGCCTGCTCACCGCAGTCGTCGCGCATCCGCCGCGCTTCGGCGCGAAGGTCAAGAGCTTCGACGCATCGGCGCTGCAAGGCATCGCGGGCGTGCGCTCGGTGGTCGAGGTGCCGAACGGCGTCGCCGTGGTCGCGACCGGCTTCTGGGCAGCCAAGAAGGGACGCGACGCGCTCAAGGTCGAATGGGACGAGAGCGGCGCGGTCAGGTTTTCCTCCGCGGAGCTGCTCGACCAGTACAGGAAGCTCGCGGGCACGCCGGGCGCGGTCGCGCGCAACGAAGGCGATGCGGCCAAGGCGCTCGCGGGCGCTGCAAAGACCCTCGAAGCCGCCTACGAGTTTCCGTACCTCGCCCACGCGACGATGGAGCCGATGAACTGCGTCGCGAAGCTCGACGCCGACCGTTGCGAGATCTGGAACGGCGAGCAGTTCCACACCGTCGACCAGATGAACGTCGCGCAGGCGGTCGGGCTCAAGCCCGAGCAGGTCGTCATCCACCAGATGTTCGCGGGCGGGAGCTTCGGCCGGCGCGCGAATCCGTTCTCCGACTATCTCGTGGAGGCGGCAAGCATCGCGAAGGGCCTCGCCGCGCAGGGACACGCGGGCGTTCCCGTCAAGCTCGTCTGGACGCGGGAGGACGACATGCGCGGCGGCTTCTATCGCCCCGCGTACTACCACACGATCCAGGCGGGGCTCGATGCCGACGGCACGCCGATCGCCTGGCAGCATCGCATCGTCGGCCAGGCGATCCAGGCCGGCACGCCGTTCGAGCAGGCGATGATCAAGAACGGCGTGGACGCGACGAGCGTGGAAGGCGCCGCCAACCTCCCGTACGCCGTGCCCAACCTCCATGTCGACCTGCAATCGCCGCGCGTCGGCGTACCGGTGCTGTGGTGGCGCTCGGTCGGCTCGACGCACACCGCGTATTCGACCGAGACGTTCATCGACGAGCTCGCGACGGCGGCGAACAAGGATCCGGTTGCATTTCGTCGCGCGCTGCTCGCGAAGCAGTCGCGCCATCTCGCGGCGCTCGATCTCGTTGCCGAGAAGTCCGGCTGGGGCAAGCCGCTCGCACCGGGCAAGGGTGGCGGCAAGCGCGCGCGCGGCGTGGCGGTGCACGAATCGTTCGGCACCGTCGTGGCGCAGGTCGCCGAGGTCACGGTGAACGGCGACAACTTCACCGTCGATCGCGTGGTCTGCGCCGTCGACTGCGGGCTCGCGGTCAATCCCGACGTCGTGCGCGCGCAAATGGAAGGCGGCCTGGGCTACGGCCTGTCGGCGGCGCTGTACGGCGCCATCACGTTCAAGGACGGCGCCGTCGAGCAGTCGAATTTCCACGACTACCAGGTGCTGCGCATCGACGCGATGCCGGCCGTGGAAGTGCACATCGTGCCGTCCACTGCGCAGCCGTCGGGCGTGGGCGAGCCCGGCGTGCCGCCGATCGCGCCCGCCGTCGCGAACGCCCTCGCCGCGGCAACCGGCAAGCGGTTGCGCAAGCTGCCATTGACGCTCGCGTAGCGGCCGCGACGCCGACGCGCGCGATCGTCGCGCTGTCGTTCGCCGCCTGCGGCTCGGCGGCGGCGCTGCGGGTGTGCGACCCGCTGTTGCCGCGGCTGTCCGTCGAATACGGCATCGGCCTCGGCGTTGCGTCGCAGGTCGTCACTGCATTCGCCGTCGCGTATGGCGTGCTGCAGCTCGCGTACGGCCCGATCGGCGACCGCTACGGCAAGTATCGCGTGGTCACGCTGGCGTGCGCGGCATCGGCGCTCACGTCGCTCGCGTGCGCGCTCGCGCCGACGTTCGGCGCGCTGGTGGTCGCGCGGCTGTTCGCGGGCGGCACTGCGGGCGCATTGATTCCGCTGTCGCTCGCGTGGATCGGCGACACGGTTCCCTACGAGGGGCGCCAACCGGTGCTCGCCAAATTCCTGCTCGGCCAGATGTTCGGCGTGGCACTGGGCCAGCTCATCGGCGGCTGGGGCGCGGACCGGTGGGGTGCGCCGCCGGTGTTCCTCGTGCTTGCCGCGGCGTTCGCGGCGAGCGCCGTGCTGCTGTGGCGCTTCGCGCCGCCGACGTCGCCGGCGGGCGCGTCGGCATCGGCGAGCGGCTCGGTGCTCGCACGCTTCGCGGCCGTGTTGCGCATCGGCTGGGCGCGCATCGTGCTGGCGTCCGTGTTCCTGGAGGGTGTCTTCCTGTTCGGTGCGCTGGCGTTCACGCCCACGCACCTGAACCGCGCCTACGGCCTGCCGCTCACGCTCGCGGGGTCGATGCTGATGCTGTATGGCCTGGGCGGCATGGTGTACGCCGCGTTGTCGGGACCGCTGGTGCGACGCCTGGGCGAGCCCGGGCTCGCGGCGGGCGGAGGCATCATCGTGCTGGTGTGCTTCGGCGTGATCGCGTTGATGCGCGTGCCGATCGCCGCGGCGCTCGCGTGCCTCTGCGCCGGTCTCGGCTTCTACATGCTGCACAACACGCTGCAGGTCAACGCGACGCAGATGGCGCCCGCGCAGCGCGGCAGCAGCGTGGCGCTGTTCGCCGCGTGCCTGTTCCTCGGCCAATCGACCGGCGTCGCGATGTCCGGCTACGCAGCCGAGCGATTCGGAACCGGGTCCGTGATCCTGTTCGGCGGCGTCGCGGTGCTCCTGCTCGCGGCATCGTTCGCGGTCGCGCGACGGCGACTCGCTGCGCGGTAATGGGATAATTCTCCGCGATCGCCCCGTCGACCGTGCACACCCCCAGCGGATTCCATCCCGGCCATGCGCTGCCGCCTCACGTCGCAGACGACGCGTACGCGTTCGCATTCCACGACGGCAAGCTGTTGACGCTCGAGCGCGACGGAACGCCCGCCGTTCCGACCCTGCGCGACGTCAGCGCGCTCGATGCGATGCATGCGCTGCACTACCTCGGCGATCTGGACGGTCGCCCGTGCGTCGCCGCCGCACTGACCCTCGATGCGCTTCCCGCCGACTGGCACGAGTGCGGCTTGCGCGCGCTGTTCTTCCGCCTGCCGGACGCGCTCATGGCCCTGGCGGCGCGCGCGTTCCAGGTCGTGGAGTGGGACGCGACGCATCGCTTTTGCGGCCGTTGCGCCACCCGCCTGGTGGACCGCGGCGGCGAGCGCGCGCGCGAATGTCCCGCGTGCGGCCTGATCGCGTATCCGCGCGTGTCGCCCGCGATGATGGCCCTGGTGATCCGTGACCGGGAGATCCTGCTCGCGCGCGCGCCGCGGTTCCCCGGCAGCATGTACAGCGCGCTCGCGGGCTTCGTCGAGCCGGGCGAGACGATCGAGGACTGCGTGCGGCGCGAAGTCCGCGAGGAAGTCGGCATCGAGGTCGAAGGCCTCGAATACTTCGGCAGCCAGTCGTGGGCCTTCCCGCATTCGCTCATGATCGCGTTCACGGCGCGCTACGCCGGCGGCGACCTCGTGCCCGATCCGGCCGAGATCGCCGACGCGCGCTGGTTCGGGATCGACGCGCTGCCCGACCTGCCGTCGCCGATGTCGATCGCACGCCATCTCATCGACGCGACCGTCGCGCGCCTTGCGCGCCGGCCCGCGCCGACGGGTGCGCTAGAATGAATCTTCGCGAATCGATCGCGCCTACGATGACCGTGCCGGCACGCCTCCTCGCCGCTTCCTGCGTCGCCGCCGCGCTGACGTTCGCGCCGGCTGCGCATGGACAGGCCGCGTCGGTGCAGACGCAGCGCAACGCGGTCGACCAGTCGGTGGATGCGAGCAATCCGCCGCCGGTGGTCGATCCGCGCGTCATGAGCGACAAGGATCGCAAGGCGTACGCGGAGTCGCTGCGCGAAGCGCGTGCGCTGATCGACGCCAAGCACTACGACGAGGCGCTCGCGAAGCTCGAGCCGCTGATCGAGAAGCATCCGCGCGAGCCGCAGGCGCGCTTCATGAAGGGGCTTGCGCTCACCGACGCCGGCCGCAGCGACGAGGCCATCGGCACGCTCACCGACCTGCTGGCGGACTTCCCCGAGCTGCCGGAGCCGCGCAACAACCTCGCCGTGCTGTACGCGCAGAAGGGCGAGTACGCGCAGGCGCGCGACCAGCTCGAGCTGGCGCTGCAGGCCGCGCCGGACTACGCGGTGGCGCACGAGAACCTCGCCGACGTATACGCCCGGCTCGCCGCCGATCACTACGCGCGCGCCGCCGAGCTCGACAAACGCAACAAGACCGCGCTCGCCAAGCTCAAGGTGGTGCGGGACGTGACCAAGGCGCCCTGACGGCTTTCTTTTCGGAGGATCGATGCTGCACCGTTTCGCTCGCCTGCTCGCCGTGCTGATCGCGTTCGCCGCGGGCCCCGCCTTCGCCGCCAATCCACAGGTCGAGCTCGACACGACGGCCGGCAGGATCCGCATCGAGCTCTACCCCGATGCTGCGCCGAAGACCGTGCAGAACTTTCTCGACTACGTGAAGGCCGGCCACTACGACGGCACGCAGTTCCATCGCGTCATCGCCGGCTTCATGATCCAGGGCGGCGGCTACACGGAGGACTTCAGGCAGAAGGCCACGCGTCCGCCGATCCCGATCGAATCCGAGCACAGCGTCAAGGCGGGACTGTCCAACGTTCCCGGCACGGTCGCGATGGCCCGCACCAGCGATCCCAACTCGGCCACGTCGCAGTTCTTCATCAACGTGGCGAACAACCAGCGGCTCAACTTCCGCTCGGCCGACCCTTCGGGCTACGGCTATACCGTGTTCGGCAAGGTCGTCGAAGGCATGGACGTCGTGAACAAGATCGCGCAATCGCGCACGGGCGCAGGCGGTCCTTTCCCGACCGACGTGCCGCAGGAGCATGTCGTGATCAAGTCGGCACGCGTGGTCGGCTGAGCCAGGAGCGAAGCGATGGTGATCCTTCACACGTCGATGGGCGACATCAAGATCGAGCTCGACGCCGACGACGCGCCGGCGACGGTCGAAAACTTCCTGCAGTACGTGCGCGACGGGCATTACGACAACACGGTGTTCCATCGGGTGATCGGCGGCTTCATGATCCAGGGTGGCGGCTTCGCGCCCGGCATGAAGCAAAAGCCCACGCGCGCAGCGGTGGCGAACGAGGCGGGCAACGGCCTCAAGAACACGAAATACAGCGTCGCCATGGCGCGCACCGCGGACCCGCATTCCGCGACCGCGCAGTTCTTCATCAACGTCGCGGACAACGCGTTCCTCGACCACAAGGGCCCGAGCCCGCAGGGCTGGGGCTATTGCGTGTTCGGCCGCGTGAAGGAGGGCACCGACGTCGTGGATCGCATCGCCGCCGTGGCGACGGGCACCGCGGGCTTTCATCAGGACGTTCCGAAGCAGGACGTCGTGATCCGCACCGCCGAGGAAGCCCCGGGATAACGGCGCGGCTTGGCTGCGACGCTGTTTCTCTCCGACCTGCATCTGTCGCCGGCCAATCCGGCTGCGATGGCCGCGTTCGAGGCGTTCGCACGCGGACCCGCACGGCAGGCATCCGCGGTCTACATCCTGGGCGACCTGTTCGACGCGTGGATCGGCGACGATCAGCTTCGCAGCCGCTTCTACCGGCGCATCGCGCAGGCCCTGCGCGGCATTCGCGATGCCGGCGCCGCGCTGTACGTCGCGCGCGGAAACCGGGACTTCCTGATCGGCGAGGGCTTCGCCGACGCGATCGGCGCGACGCTGCTCGACGAGCGCACGGTGCTCGACCTCGGCGGCGTGTCGACGTTGTTGCTGCACGGCGACGAGCTCTGCACCGACGACGTGGCGTACCAGCGCTTTCGCGCGCGCACGCGGATCGCGCAGTGGCGCGAAGGCATCCTGCGAAAGCCCTACTGGGTGCGCCGCGGGATCGCGGCGTACCTGCGCGTGCGCAGCCGGCGCGCCACGGCAGGCAAGGACGAGGCCATCATGGACGTCAACGATGGGGCCGTCGCGCAGGCGTTTCGTGCGCACGGCGTGACGCGCATGATCCACGGCCACACGCACCGTCCCGCACGCCACGAGCTGTCGGTCGACGGCGTCCCGCGCGAGCGGCACGTGCTCGGCGCCTGGCACGACGACGGCTACTATCTCGAAGTGGATGACGCGGGCGTCCGCGTGCGCCGCATCGCGGGAGATGGTGCATGACACCGGAGATCGGCACGGCTGCGTGGTGGTCGGCGTTCGCGTCGATCGTCCTGATCGACCTGGTGCTCGCGGGCGACAACGCCATCGTGATCGGCCTTGCGGCACGCAATGTCGAGCCGCGGCTGCAGAAGAAGGTCATCGCGTGGGGCACCGCGGGTGCGGTGATCGTGCGCGCGCTGCTGACCTTCGTGGTGGTGTGGCTGCTGAAGGTCCCGGGCTTCCTGCTCGCCGGCGGCCTCGCGCTCGTGTACGTCGGCTGGAGGCTCACCCGCGACAGCGGCCAGTCGCACGCGATCGAGGCACGTTCCTCGTTTCGCGCCGCGGTGCAAACCATCGTCGTCGCCGATGCCGTGATGGGCGTCGACAACGTGCTCGCCGTCGGCGGCGCGGCGCACGGCTCGTGGCTGCTCGTGATACTGGGGCTCGTCGTCTCCGTGCCGATCGTCGTGTGGGGCTCGGCGCTGGTGCTGCGGTGGGTGCAGCGCTTCCCCGCGATCCTGTGGCTCGGCGCCGGCGTGCTGGGATGGACCGCGGCGAAGATGATCCTCGGCGAGCCGCTGCTCGACGACGTGCTGGCGCGCGCGCCGCTGATCGCGCCGGCGCTCCAATTCATCACCGTCGGCGGGCTGGTCGCCGCGCCGGTCTGGCGCTCGCTGTCTCAGCGCGGGCGCGAGGCGGCGCTGGCACTGGTCGTCGCGGTCGCGTGGGTGTTCGCGCTCGGCGCAGTCGATCGGCACGTGACCGACTCGCTGCCGAAATGGGCGGAGGCATCGCTGCTCGACGAGGCGATCGACCTCGTCCGCTGGCTCGGATGGATACCGCTGGTGCTGCTGGTGCGCTCCCTCGCCCCTCACCCCAGCCTTCTCCCCTCTGGGAAGAGGGTGCCCGAAGGGCGGGTGAGGGGCAGTTCGTGAGGTGGCCTCACTCCAGCGCCTGCGCGAAATCCCCGATCAGGTCGTCGATGTCCTCGATGCCCACCGAGACACGGATGAGCGACTCGGCGATGCCCATCTCCGCGCGTCGCTCCGGCCCCATCTCGTAGTAGATCGTCTGCGCGACCGGAATCGCGAGCGTGCGGTTGTCGCCGAGGTTCGACGACAGGACGACGATGCGCAGCCGGTTCATCACCTCGAGCGGATCGAGGTCCGGCGACAGCTCGAAGGAGAACAAAGCCCCCGGCGCACGAAACAGCTGCCGCGCGAGCGCATGCTGCGGATGGCTGCGAAGGCCGGGATAGTGCACCACGCCAACTTCGCGGCGCGCGGCGAGGAACTCGGCGAGCGCCTGCGCGTTGGCGCACTGACGGTCCATGCGCAGCGCGAGCGTCTCGGCGCCGATCGCCAGGTGATGCGCCTGCTCCGCCGACAGCGTTCCGCCGAAGTCGCGCAAGCCTTTCTTGCGCAACTGCGTGATGCCCCACATGGACGCCTTCTGCGCCTTGTAGTTGTCCGCGATGTTGGGATACGCCGTCCAGTCGAACAGCCCCGTATCGGTGATGGCCCCGCCGAGCGCATTGCCGTGGCCGCCGATGTACTTGGTCAGCGCATTGACGACGAGCGACGCGCCGACGGTCTTCGGCTTGAACAGCCAGGGCGAGGTCATGGTGTTGTCGACGACGTAGAGCAGGCCCCGCGCCCGGCACACCGTGCCGATGTTCGCGAGATCGGCGACCTGCGTGCGCGGATTGGCGATGGTCTCCACGAACACCAGCCGGGTGGCCGGCGTGATCGCGCGCTCGACTTCCTGCGCGTCGGTCGCGTCGACGAACGTGACACCGATGTCGTGCTCGGTGAGCGTGCCGAAGAGGCTGTTGGTGTTGCCGAACAGGAACGAGCTCGACACGACGTGATCGCCGCGCTTCAGGAGCGCCATCGCGATCGCGCCGATCGCCGCCATGCCGGTCGAGAACACGACGGTTGCGATGCCGCCCTCCATCGCGCTCACCTTCGCCTCGAGCGCGGAGGAAGTGGGGTTGCCTTGCCGCCCGTACACGAAGCCCGACTGCCGGTTCTGGAAAACGGCCGCGAGATCGCGCACGTCGCCATAGCCGTAGGCGACGGAGAGGTGCAGCGGCTTGTGCAGCGCGCCGTGCTCGACGATACCGGCGCGGTCGGAATGCAGGATTGCGGTGGTGAAGCCCGGCTTCGTTGACTCGCTCATGTCGAAAGTCCAACAAAAAACCCGCTTGGCGGACCGCCACGCGGGTTTCGTGTGCCCCGCCCGGTATCTCCGAGCTGGAGCGACCTCGCTTTAGCGGTAGTTGTTATGCGCCCGCAAGCTGTGGCTCAAATCGGCGCAACGACACTGTACCACGCCGGCCGCGGCGCGCCAAGCCGGGCCTTATCCGGGGGCGAGCGCCCGTCGTGGGCCGCTGACGAACGGCAGGTCGTCGGGCGCGCGCGAGAAGAAGCGCAGGTGTCGATGCGCTTCCTTGCTCAACCCGATGCGCGTGGTCACGCCGACGCGAGGCACCGGCGCATCGTCGGTCGCGAGCCACAACGGGCCACGCCTGCACAGATCCACACCGTCGAGGCTGCGGTCGATCGCAAGCGCGGTGGTGAGCCGTCCCGGACCGCGCGCGAGGTCGTGCAAGCGCGACGTTCCGCGACGCTGCTGCATCAGCGCGACCCCGTCGTGCGGCACGAGCGCGC
>DASXAF010000131.1:0-8348 GCA_036406955.1 Casimicrobiaceae bacterium | reverse complement strand
TGCACGAGCCGCGGCGACAGTCCGATGGAAGGCTCGTCGATCAGCAGCACGCGCGGGCGCAGCAGCAGCGCACGGCCGATCTCGAGCTGCTTCTGCTCGCCCCCCGACAAGGTGGAAGCCTGGTTGTCGATGCGCTCCCTGATGCGCGGGAAGCGGCCGAGCACTTCCTCGATCCGGCCGACCAGCTCGCCGCGCACCAGCGTGATGCCGCCGAGCTCCAGGTTGTGCCGCACCGACAGCGACCCGAACAGGTTGCGCCCTTGCGGCACGAAGGCGATCCCCTCACGAAGCAGCTCGCGCGGCGCGCGGCCGTTGATGCGCTTGCCCTCGAAGCGGATCTCGCCCGAGCGCGGCACCAGCATCCCGAACAGCGTCTTCAGCACCGTCGACTTGCCGGCGCCGTTGGGACCGATCAGCAGCGTGATCTCGCCGGCTCGTGCGTCGAGCGTCGTCTCGTTCAGGATGGTGAGGCTCGGCGAGTAGCCGGCGACGACCTTGTCGAATTCGATGATCTTCGCGCTCATGCTCGATCTCAGTTACCGAGGTACGCCTCGAGAACCTGCCGGTTCGACTGCACCTTCGCCGGCGGCCCTTCGGCCATCACCTTGCCCTCCACCATGCAGATGACGTGCGGGCAGAGCTTCATGATGAACTCCATGTTGTGCTCGATCACCACGAAGCTGCCGCCCTGCGACGCGTTGAGCTCGACCAGCAGCTCGCGCAATTGATCGACGAGGCCGGGGTTGACGCCCGCGCACGGCTCGTCGAGCAGCACCAGCCGCGGCGCGGGCATGAACGCCATCGCGATGTCGATGAGCTTCTGCTGTCCATACGAGAGGCTGCCGGCGGGCATGCGTGCCACGTGCTTCAGTCGAAACAGGTCGATCATGCGGTCGGCCTGCTCGCCGAGCCCGGCATCGGGCTTCGCGAGCAGGCGCCCCGCCAGCGTGCCCTTGAACTCCTGCGCGGCGGCGATGAGATTGTCGCGCACCGAGAGCTTCACGAACACCTGCAGCGTCTGGAAAGTGCGTCCCACGCCGCGGCGCGACAGCTCGAGGGGCGACATGCCGGTGGTCTCCTCCCCGCAGAATTCGACCCGGCCGGAGCTCGGCTTGATCTGGCCCAGGATGCTGTTGAAAAGGGTCGTCTTGCCGCTGCCGTTCGGGCCGATCACGCCCACGATCTCACCGGGTCCCACGGAGAAGGTCACGCCGTCGACGGCCTTGATCGCGCCGTACGACTTGCGCACCTCCTTGACGTCGAGGAAGCGCGTCATTGCCGGTGCTTCCTGAAGCGGAGCTTGTCGGGAATCGAAAGCAGGCCGCCGGGCAGCCAGATCATGAGCGCCACCACCGCGAAGCCGAACACGGCGAGGTACCAGTTCTGCATGAACCGCAGCCATTCGGGCAGCAGCACGATGATCACGGTGCCGAGCACGGGGCCGAGGAAGCGGCCGGACCCGCCGACGATCACGCCGAGCAGCATCATGAGCGACGTGGAGAAATGGAACGGCGCCGGCTCGATGAACTGTACCAGCGATGCGAAGTACACCCCGGCGATGCCGGCGCAGGTGGCGCCGATGGCGAACGCGAACAGCGTGTAGGCGGTGATGTTCACGCCGAGGCTCTCGGCCCGGATGGGGTTGTCGCGCAGCGCGGCGAACGCGCGTCCCCACGGCGAGCGCAGCAGCCACCAGAGCAGCCCGATGACGACGAGCGTGGCGACCAGCGTGAACCAGAAGAACGCGAGGTTGCCGTCGAGCGACAGGCCGAACAGGGAAGGCCGTGGAATGCCCGAGATGCCGAACGTTCCGCCGGTGATCGCCTCCTCGTTGCGCATGACGAGGAACGCGAGGACGTTGAAGCCGAGCGTGGCGAACGCGAGGTAGTGGTGCTGCACGCGCAGCGCCGGGAAGCCGAGCGTGAGCCCGATCGCAAAGCACACCACGGCCGCCACCGGCAGCATGACGTAGAAGGGCAGGCCCGCCTTCATGCCGATCGCCGCGATGTACGCGCCGATGCCGAGGAACGCCGCCTGGCCGAGGGACATCTGGCCCGCGTAGCCGACCGTGAGGTTCAGGCCGAACGTCGCCATCAGGTACACGCAGAACAGCGTGCACAGGTACACGCCATAGCTCTTAAGGAAGACGGGCAGGATGGCGAACGCGATCACGACGATCGCGAGCGCGGTCTTCGTCACCCTGCCGCCGGCGGCCCCGGACGGAGGCTCCGCCTTCACGCCGGCCATCGAAGGGGCATGGAGGCTGCTCATAGGTCCCCCACGCTCGCGGGCTTCGCCGCTTCGCTGGCCCCGCCGAAGGCGCAATGAGCGGCTTGGGACGGCCCGGCGCCGCTCATACCTTGCGCTCCTCCGCCTTGCCGAGCAGGCCTTCCGGGCGGAACAGGATCACCAGCATGAACACGATCAGCGCCACGCCTTCCTTGTAGGCGGGCGATACGTAGAAGCCGACGAGGTTCTCCAGGATGCCGATCAGCACGCCCCCGAGGAGCGCGCCGCGCGTCTGGTTGAAGCCGCCGATGATCGCGGCGAAGAACGCCTTCTGGCCGATGGAGTCGCCCATGTCGAACTTGGCGAGGTACGTCGGCGCGATGAGCAGGGCCGCGACGACGGCGAGGATCGCATTGATCAGGAACACGTAGAGCACCATGCGCGCGACGTCGATGCCCAGCACGCGCGCGGCATCGGTGTTCTGCGCGCATGCCTGCATCGCGCGGCCGGTCACGGTCTTGTTCAGGAACGCCTGCAACCCTGCGACGATCAGCGCGGCCAGGACGAGCGTGCCGATGTCGGCGTACGAGACGCTGATGCCGCCGACGTCGAGCTGGCCGCCCGGGAACGGGCTCGGAAACGGATGCGCCTCGGCGCCGAGCGAGGCCTTGACCGTCTGCTTGATGCCGATCGAAAGGCCCAGCGTGGCGATCACCAGCGGGATCACGCCGTGCCGGATGAGCGGATCGACGATGATCTTCTTGAAGCTCACGCCGAGCAGCAGCATCGCGACCGCGCAGCCGAGCAGGAACGCGAGCCACAGCGGCGCGCCTGCGCCGAGGAACATCAGGATCGAGAACGCCGGCAACATGACGAACTCGCCTTGCGCGAAGTTGATCGTCCCCGACGCCTGCCACAGCAACGTGAAGCCGAGCGCGGCCAGCGCGTAGATCGCCCCGGCCGCGGTGCCGGAGACGATGAGCTGGACGAAATTGCTCACGTTCCTCCTCCGTATGTCGCGGCGGCCCGCACGGAAAGACCCGACCGAGCCGGTGTCGCGGCGGCCCTTCGTCGGTCTAGGCGGCGACGGTGCGGCGCACGGGGAGGCTGCGCCGCGACACGTGACCGGTGATCCACGCGACCGAGCGCCGCGCGCGGTCGGTGACGCGGCCGAGCTGCATCTGGATGTAGTCGTCGTTGAACACTTCGAAGCTGTAGTCGCCCTCGTAGCCCCTGTGGTCGATGGCGCGAATGAGGTCGGCCAGCGCGGGGCTGTGCGCGCCCTCGCCGGGAAAGACGCGCAGATGGCGCGCGGTCTCGCGGCGCTCCTCCGGCGTGTCGGGCGCGCTCCACATGAAGTCGGAGAGCTGTACGAAGAACAGCTTTTCCGGATCGATCTCTTCCAGCACGTCGAGCGGCGTTTCCTTGGCGAGCATGTGGAAGGAATCGATCGCGAGGCCCAGGTTCGCGCGATCGGCGGCGCTGACCGCCGCCCACGCGCCCGGAACGTCGTCGATGAAGCGGCCCCATGACAGGCCCTCGAACGCGACCTTGATGCCCATCGGCACGGCGAGCATCGCGAGCTTGCGCAGGTCGGCGACCTGGCGTTCGAAGTCGTCGATGGCGTGCGCCGACGTGGTCGAGCATACGAGCAGCAGGGGGGCACGCACCGTGCGCGCCATCTCGAGCATGGATTTGGCCACGTCGACCTTGTACTCGTGCAACTGGCCGGTGAGCCCCTCGAAATCGCGCAGCACCTGCAGGCCCGTGACGCGCAGGCCGCTGTCGCGCACGGCGCGCATGGCGGCGGCCTCCCCCTCGGGATGCCCGACCAGGTCGCGCGCCGAGAGCATGACCTGCGTGAAGCCGGCGTCACGCACGGCGCGCAGCTTGGCCTCGATCGGCCCCGCGAGCGTGATGGTATCCATGCCGAAGTCTTCGAGCTTCATGGCCGTTTTTCCTTCCACTCGTCGTGCACCAGCTCGAAGCACACGGTGCCGAGGTACATCTGCGTCAGCGCGCCCTTCTCGGAAGGCCGCAGCGGCTCGCGGTCGACGAAGACGAGCCCGCGCTCCTGCAGCGCACGCACGGTGGCCGGCACGTCGGGCGTGCCGAGGCCGATGCGCAGGAGCTGCTCCTCCCAGTCGACGAAATCTGCGCCCGGCGGCGGCTCGATGAGCTGCAGGTAGAACGCGCCGCACGGGCTTCGCAACAGCGTCCCCTTCGGCAGCACGCCGACGAAGTGGCTCGCGTCGAGCGCCTCGAAGCCGAACAGCGTGCGATAGAAATCGACCCAGTCCGCCGTGCGATCGGAAAAGACGGACTGCACCAGCCCGAACCAGTGCATGCCGAGCAGCGCCGGCGGCTTGTGCGCGACCCCCTCGTTCCAGATGAAGTCGACGTCGTAGATCGAGAACTCGTCCACGCGGTCGACGAAGTAGATCAGGCTGTCGCCCACGCCGTGGATGCCTGGAATGTGCAGCTCCATCGCCGCGGCGCGCGTGGGCATGTCCCAGGCGCCGAGCTCGATCGCACGGCGATGCGCATACGCCGCGTCGCGCACGCGGAACGCCACGGCGCCGATCGCGGGCCCGCTGCCATGCGCGGTCTCGCGAACGGCGTCCGGATGCCCGTTGACGATGATGTTCATGTCGCCCTGGCGGTAGAGGATCACTTCGCGCGATCGATGGCGCGCGACCTCGTGAAACGCCATCTGGCGCAGCAGCGCACCGAGCGCGAGCGGCTCGCGCGTGGTGAATTCGATGAATTCCACGCCCGTCATGCCGAGCGGGTTCGAGGGCAGCGGCAGGTTTTCGCGGATCATGAGTGGAGGTGCGCAAGGCGCCGTCGAGCGGCTGCGGTGCCGCGCCCGGCGGCAGGCACAACGCACGCCGGAAGCGGCGGTCTAACTTAGCACATCGGCACGGAGGCCTGATGCGCGCGGCTGCCGTCGTACTGTCCATCGCGGTTCTTTCCGGTTGTGCAACGCAACCAAGCGAGCCCCTGCCCGTCACGGCGCCCGGCGACGCCAAAGCGGCGGCAGTCGTGCGTCGACCGTTGCCCGAGCCCGTCGTGCCCGTCCCGCCCGCGACCGTCGCGCCACCGCGCGCGGCAGCGCAAGCCCCCATCGTCGTGCCACCCGATCTTCTGTACGTGTGCGTCACCGAAGTGAAGGGCGAGCGCAGGCAGGTGGGGATCGAGTTCACACCCAAAGTCCACAAGCTCTGCTCGCGTCATCCCGAGATGGGGCCGTGCCAGTACGAGCGCGACGCATGCCGTCGCAGCGGCGGTCGTGTGTTCGCGGCGAATGGCACGGAGATCACGATGGCGACCGAAGCGGAGTACGACAGGAAGGTCACGCGCATTCGCTTCCGCGCGAACTGATCGCGCGTCGGCCGTCCTCGTGCGAGGTGACGCACAGCGTCACTTCGGCAATTGCTGCAAACATCGCGATCGAGCGTAAGACCCTGCGTCGACCGGCGCGACGCGTGGCCATCGCACAACACTCTGCGTAGCCGCTTTCCGTTGCGCGTGCAAATGCGGTTGACTGCGGTCGACGCTTATGACAACGTCATGCACGCCACAATTCGTCTCCAAACGGAAAGGGAGCAATGTTCCATCCTGCCCGCCTGCTCGTTGCGTGCAGCGCATTTGCAGCGCTTGCGTATTCTTCCCTGATTGCGGCTCACCATGTCCCCGATGGCCTCGAGCGCGCCACCACCGCGCCGGCGCCCGAGGCGCAACTCGAATCGGTGAGCGGCACCGTGCGCGAGCTGGTCATCGACGACCGCGTCGCGAACATGTCGGTGCGCTATCTCTTCGTCGTGGCGCCGTCGGGCGAAGTCGTCGCCCTCGCCGGCCAGGACGTGCAGTCGCTCGAAGATGGCGCGCTCGCCACCGCGACCGGCCGGCGCAACGGCAACGTTCTGTTCGTCGAGTCGGTGCGTGCCGCCAAGGCATCGCCCGGCAGCGCACGCCCTTCGCCGACGCGGCGCGCGGAAGGCCGGCTCGCGCTGGCGCACGCGGACGACTTCCTCACCGGCAAGAGCGAGTATCTCTACGAGGTGCACGCCGACGACGGCACCGTCACCGCGCTCAAGCTCGGCGTAAGGCCGGAAGCGCTGCAGCCGGGCATGCGCATCGCCGCGATCGGCAACACGGTTGCCGCCACGGACAAGCTCGATCCCGCGCGCATCGAAGTGCTGGCCCTGCCGGACACGACGCCGGCATCGTCGGACGAGAAGGCGCCCTCGGTCACGGCAAAGGCCGCCACGACGCACTCCGTCCTGGTGATCCTCATGAAGTTCAGCAACACCGCCTCGGATCCGGTTGCGGTGAGCTCGGTGCAGAACGTGATGACGGGCGCGAGCAACAGCGTCGCGAAGTTCTACCAGGAAGCGTCGTATGGCAAGCACCTGCTCAATCCGAAGATCACCACCTGGTTGACCACGACCCTGGCCGCGCCGTCGAGCTGCAACTACTCGGCGATCGGGCAGGCCGGCGACGCGGCTGCGACGGCGGCCGGATACAACCTCTCGTCGTACGAGTTCCGCGTGTACATGTTCCCGCGCGTGCCGGCCTGCGGCTGGTCGGGCCTCGCGTACATCGGCTCCCCGAAGAAGGCGTGGATCAACGGAAGCGGCTCGATCGTCACGTCGGTGGTCGCGCACGAGATGGGACACAACTTCGGGCTGTTGCACGCGGCGAGCGTCGACTGCGGCACGCGCGCCATTGGCGGCTCGTGCGCCGCAAGCGAGTACGGCGATCCCTTCAACACCATGGGCAATCAGCGCGCGATGCACTTCGACGCGGCGCAGAAGGCGCTGCTCGGCTGGATCCCGTCGACGGCCGTCGCGACGCACAGCTCGGGCACCGCAACGTACGTCCTGAGCCCGCTCGAGACCGCGTCGGGATCGCTCTATGCCGTCAAGATCCCGGCCGCCGCGAAGCGCACGTACTGGCTCGAGTATCGCCAGCCGATCGGCTTCGACGCGTTCCTCGCCGGATACCCGAACAACGGCGCGCAGATCCGCGTCGCGAGCCCCTTCGAGACGCTGTGCGCAGGCTGCACGTCGTACAGCGACGACACCGAGCTGCTCGACATGACCACCGGAACGGGCACGTTCCTCGACGGTACGCTGGTGGCCGGCAAGAGCTACACGGATCCCGACTACGGCGTAACGGTCAGCGTCCTTTCCGCCACACCGGGCCAGTTGACGGTCCAGGTGTCGGGGCCGGGAAGCGGCCTCGCGGCGACCACGACGGCGCTGGCGAGCTCGCTCAATCCCTCCGGCCTCGGCGCCAGCGTGACGTTCACGGCGTCGGTGAGCGGAAGCGCACCCACCGGCACGGTGCTCTTCACCGACAACGGCGCGGCCATTGCGGGCTGCAGTGCAGTCGCGCTCGCGGGCACGACCGGCACGCGCACGGCCTCATGCACGACCGGCGCGCTGACCGCGGGCAGTCACGCCATCCTCGCCCGCTACGGTGGCAACGCCGCCAACGCAGCGTCGACCAGCGCGACGCTCGCGCAAACCGTGAATGGCGGCGCGACGGACTCCAACGTGGCGCTCGCATCCGCCGGTGCGACCGCCACCGCGTCGAGCACGTATGCCGGGGGATCCACGGCGAGCCGCGTGATCGACAACCAGCGCACGGGCGCAGCGGGCGACTGGTGGACCGACGCCACGCGCAGCGTGTGGCCCGACTGGGTCGAGATCGCCTTCAACGGCAACAGGACCATCGACCGCGTCGTGGTGTACTCGGTGCAGGACAACTACACGAACCCGACGGAGCCTGCCGATACGATGACGTTCACGCGCTTCGGGCTGAAGGCGTTCCAGGTCCAGGGATGGAACGGAACGTCGTGGGTGACGCTCGCCACGGTATCCGGCAACAACCTGGTCAAGCGTGCCGTCGATGTCACGCCCTACACGACGAGCAGGCTGCGCGTCAGCGTCACGAGCGCTGCCGACGCGTACACGCGCATCACCGAGATCGAGGCCTGGGGCCACTGATCGCACATCGCGTCGGATCGACCTGCGACCCCGGCCCTTCGCCGGGGTTTTTTTTGCCTGTTTGCTATCATTTCGCGCACGGCATGCGAGGACATCGCATGC
>DASXAF010000130.1:0-34940 GCA_036406955.1 Casimicrobiaceae bacterium | reverse complement strand
TGGAGGCGGAGGTCGGAATCGAACCGGCGTAGACGGCTTTGCAGGCCGCTGCATGACCACTCTGCCACCCCGCCATGAGGGGCGCGGCGCCGTCAGCCGACGCCGGCGATCAAACGAAAAGGGAGAGCGGCCTGCTCTCCCTTGCTTGTCTGGAGCGGGAAACGAGTCTCGAACTCGCGACCTCAACCTTGGCAAGGTTGCGCTCTACCAACTGAGCTATTCCCGCAGAAGGTCTTGGATCATATCACCGAGTCGCGTTGCGCTCAAGCCGTGACGGCGGCCGTCTCCGACATGACCGCCGCGATGGCGTCGGCGACGTACTCGACGTTCTTCGAGTTGAGCGCGGCCACGCAGATGCGCCCGGTGTCGATCGCGTAGATCGAGAACTCGTCGCGCAGCCGCTGCACCTGCGCCTTGGTGAGGCCCGAGTACGAGAACATGCCGCGCTGCGCGAGCACGTAGTCGAAGTTGCCTTCGGGAAGGCGCTGGCGCAGCTTGTCGTGCAGCGACTGGCGCATCTCGCGAATGCGCTCGCGCATGCCGCCAAGCTCCATCTCCCAGATCTCGCGCAGGAGCGGCGTGCCGAGCACCTGAGCGACGATCCTGGCGCCGTGCGTGGGCGGGGTCGAATAGTTCATGCGCGCCACGCGCTTCACCTGCGACAGCGCGCGCGCGGCCTCGTCCTTGTCGGCGGCCACCACGGTCAACGCACCCACGCGCTCGCCGTAGATCGAGAACGACTTGGAGAAGGAGTTGGAGATGAAGAGCGCGCCCGGCGTGGCGGCGAACCGGCGCACGACCTCGGCGTCGGCGTCCAGGCCTTCGCCGAATCCCTGGTAGGCCAGGTCGAGATAGGGCACGAGCTTGCGCGAGCGCACCGTTTCGAGGATGCGCTGCCATTGCGCCGGTGTGGGGTCGACGCCGGTCGGGTTGTGACAGCAGGCGTGCAGCACGACGATGGATCCCTGCGGCATCCGCTCGAGCGACGCGAGCATGCCGTCGAAATCGAGCCCCCGCGTAGCGGGGTCGTAGTAGCTGTACGTGCGCACCGCGAATCCCGCGCCTTCGAACAGCGCGCGATGATTCTCCCAGCTCGGGTCGCTGATGTAGACCTCGGCTCCCGGCGCGAAGCGCCGCAGGAAGTCGGCGCCGATCTTGAGGCCGCCGGTGCCGCCCAACGCCTGTACCGTCACCGCGCGCCCGAGCGCGACGATCTCGCTGTCCGCGCCGAACAGCAGCGCCTGCGCGGCCTTGTCGTAGGCCGCAATGCCGTCGATCGGCAAGTACGTGCGCGGCGTGGCCTGCTCGGTGATCTCGCGCTCGGCCTTGCGCACGCACTCGAGCAGCGGCACCTTGCCGTTGTCGTCGCAGTAGACGCCGACGCCGAGATTCACCTTGCGCGGATTCGGATCGGCGACGAACGCTTCGGTGACGCCGAGAATGGGGTCGCGCGGGGCCAGCTCGACGACGCTCAGGATGCCGTCCGGGGCAGCGGTCATGAATGCTTCTCGCTCGGGGGGAGGGTGAACGCGCTATTGTAACCGGTCGATGCGCGCGGCTTGCATGCTGCCGCCCGCGTCCCCACCTAGCCGGAGTTTTTCCTCGCCCCTCATCGATGGCTCGCGTCGACACCCGCCTCGAACCGGCGCCGCGCATTCCGCCCGCGACCGCGCTGCGCATCGTCTCGCGCGTCGGTCGGTTCGTGCGGCCGTATCGCCGCCAGGTGGTGTACGCGGCGATCGGGCTCGTCGTTGCCGCGGCGGCCGTCCTCATGGTCGGGCAGGGCCTCAAGTTCGTCATCGATCGCGGCTTCGCCGCCGGCAATGCGGTCGAGCTCGACCGGATGCTCGGTGCGATGCTCGCGATCGTCGTCGTCATGGCGGCGGCGACCTACACGCGGTTCTACTTCGTGTCGTGGCTCGGCGAGCGCGTGACGGCCGACCTTCGCCGCGCGGTGTTCGACCACCTGCTGCGGCTGCCGCCGGGGTTCTTCGAGATCACGCGCACCGGCGAGGTCATCTCGCGCCTCACCACCGACACGACGCTGCTCGAGACGGTGATCGGATCGAGCGCGTCGATGGCCATCCGCAACCTGCTGCTGCTGATCGGCGGCCTGGCCATGCTCGCGCTCACGAGCCTCAAGCTCACGCTGCTCGTGCTGGCCGGCGTGCCGGTGGTCGTCGTGCCCATCGTCCTGTTCGGACGGCGCGTGCGGCGATTGGCGCGCGCGACGCAGGACCGCGTCGGGGACGTCGGCGCCTATCTCGACGAATCGCTCCACGAGATCCGCACGGTGCAGGCGTACGGTCACGAGGACCTCGATCGCCGCGATTTCGCCTCGCGCGTCGAGGCGGCATTCGCCACGGCGGTGAACCGCATTCGCCAGCGCGCGGCGCTCACGGCCGCGGTGATCATGCTGGTGTTCGGCGCGGTCGGCGTGATCCTGTGGATCGGAGGCCACGACGTCGTCGCCGGCCGCATCACCGCCGGGCAATTGTCCGCGTTCGTGTTCTACGCCATCATCGTCGCCGGCGCGGTCGGCACGATTTCGGAAGTGATCGGCGATCTGCAGCGCGCCGCGGGGGCAACCGAGCGGCTGTTCGAGCTGCTCGCGGTCGACCCGGGCATTCGCGCGCCGGCGCAGCCCGTGCCGCTGCCCGAGCCCCCGGCCGGCACCGTTGCCTTCGACAACGTCACGTTCCGCTATCCGTCGCGGCCCGACCATGCGGCGCTCGACCGGTTCGGCCTCGACGTGCGTCCCGGCGAACGCGTCGCGCTGGTCGGGCCATCGGGCGCCGGGAAGACGACGGTGTTCCAGCTGCTGCTGCGCTTCTACGATCCGCAATCGGGGCTCGTGCGCGTCGACGGCGTCGACCTGAAGCAGGCCGATCCGCGCGCCGCGCGCGAGCGCCTCGCGCTGGTGCCGCAGGACCCGGTGATCTTTGCGGCCAGCGTCGAAGACAACGTGCGCTATGGCCGCCCCGATGCTTCCCGCGACGACATCCGTGCGGCATGCGAGGCCGCGTACGCGAGCGAATTCATCGAGCGCCTGCCGCAGCGCTTCGAGACCTTCCTCGGCGAGCGCGGCGTGCGGCTGTCCGGTGGTCAGCGACAGCGCCTCGCGATCGCGCGCGCCATCCTCGCCGACCGGCCTATCCTGCTGCTCGACGAAGCCACCAGCGCGCTGGACGCCGAGAGCGAGCGCATGGTCCAGCGCGCGCTGGAACGCCTGATGGCGCATCGCACGGTGCTGATGATCGCGCATCGGCTGGCCACCGTGCGCCACGCCGACCGCATCGTCGTGATGGAGCAGGGCCGCGTGGTGGCGATCGGCACGCACGACGCGCTGGTGCGGGACAACCCGCTGTACGCGCGGCTCGCCGCGCTTCAGTTCGGCAGCGGCGCGCCGGCGGAGCGTCCGGCCGTCCAGGCGGCGACCGGGACATGAGCGCACGCGAGCGCACGCATGCTTCACGTTAAACTACGAGGTTCCGCCCGGCTTTCGCGCGCATGATCGTCCGCTATCCCGACAGTCCCTACGAGCTTCACCAGCCGTTCCCGCCTTCCGGCGACCAGCCGGCCGCGATCGAGAAGCTGACCGAAGGTCTGCACGACGGCCTCTCGTTCCAGACGCTGCTCGGCGTGACCGGCTCGGGCAAGACGTACACCATGGCGAACGTGATCGCGCGCGTGGGCCGTCCCGCGCTGGTGCTCGCGCCCAACAAGACGCTCGCGGCACAGCTCTATTCGGAGTTCCGCGAGTTCTTCCCGGGCAATGCGGTCGAGTACTTCGTCTCGTACTACGACTACTACCAGCCGGAGGCCTACGTACCCTCGCGCGACCTGTACATCGAGAAGGACAGCTCGATCAACGAGCACATCGAGCAGATGCGCCTGTCGGCCACCAAGGCGATCCTCGAGCGGCCCGATTGCGTGATCGTCGGCACGGTGTCGGCGATCTACGGCATCGGCGATCCCAACGAGTATCACAGCATGATCCTGCATCTGCGGCAGGGCGACCGCGTGTCGCAGCGCGATGCGATCCGGCGCCTCACCGAGATGCAGTATTCGCGCTCGGATCTCGAGTTCAAGCGGGGGACGTTCCGGGTGCGCGGCGACGTGCTCGACGTCTTCCCTGCCGAGAACGCCGAGAACGCCATTCGCGTCTCGCTGTTCGACGACGAGGTCGAATCGCTGCAGCTCTTCGACCCGCTCACGGGCCATCTGCGCCAGAAGATGGCGCGCTACACGGTGTTCCCCTCGTCGCACTACGTCACCGGCCGGCAGAAGGTGCTCGACGCCATCGAAGGCATCAAGCAGGAGCTCGTGATCCAGAAGGAATTCTTCGTGACGCAGATGAAGCTGATCGAAGCGCAGCGCATCGAGCAGCGCACGCGCTTCGACCTGGAGATGATGGCGGAAATCGGGTTCTGCAAAGGGATCGAGAACTACTCGCGCCACCTGTCGGGCCGCAAGCCGGGCGAGCCGCCGCCGACGCTCATCGACTATCTGCCGAGCAAGGCGCTGATGTTCGTCGACGAGAGCCACGTCACGATTCCGCAGGTCGGCGGAATGTACAGGGGCGATCGCGCGCGCAAGGAGAACCTCGTCAACTATGGATTCCGCCTGCCGTCGGCGCTCGACAACCGGCCGCTGCGCTTCGACGAGTTCGAGAAGCTGCTGCCGCAAACGATCTTCGTCTCCGCCACGCCGGCGGATTACGAGCGCAAGCATTCCGGCCAGGTGGTCGAGCAGGTCGTGCGCCCGACGGGGCTGGTCGATCCCATGCTGGAAGTTCGTCCCGCGGCCACGCAGGTCGACGACCTGCTCTCGGAGATCAACCTCCGGGTGACGCGCGACGAGCGCGTGCTGGTGACCACGCTCACCAAGCGCATGGCGGAGGACCTCACCGACTACCTCGGCGAGCATGGCGTCAAGGTGCGCTACCTGCACTCCGACATCGACACGGTGGAGCGCGTGGAGATCATCCGCGATCTGCGGCTCGGCGAGTTCGACGTGCTGGTCGGCATCAACCTGCTGCGCGAGGGGCTCGACATTCCCGAAGTGTCGCTCGTCGCTGTGCTCGACGCCGACAAGGAAGGGTTCCTTCGCGCCGAGCGCTCGCTCATCCAGACCATAGGCCGTGCGGCGCGCCACATCAACGGGACGGCGATCCTGTACGCAGACACGATGACCGATTCGATGAGGGCCGCGATCACCGAGACCGAGCGGCGGCGCGCGAAGCAGGTCGCGTGGAACGAGGAGATGGGCATAACGCCCAAGGGCGTCGAGAAGCGCATCAAGGACATGATCGACGGCGTCTACGACATCGACGAGGAGCGCCGCACGCTCAAGGCTGCGCAGGCGAAGGCCAAGTACGAGTCCATGCCCGAGAAGGACCTCGAGAGGGAGCTGAAGCAGCTCGAGAAGCAGATGCTCGACGCTGCGAGGAATCTCGAGTTCGAGCGTGCCGCGCAGCTGCGCGATCGGGTGTACCAGCTGCGCGAGCAGCTCTTCGGCGTCGCGCTGCCGACGGAAACGTAACGGAGCCGGCATGGAACTGCACGCCGCGTTGACCGGGCAATCATTGGTCGTCAGTCACGGCTGGCACATGGAGTAGCGCGGAGGTCGAAGCGGATACGCAACGTATTCTGTTCGTCTGCCTCGGCAACATCTGCCGCTCGCCGACTGCGGAGGTCGTGTTCCGCACGCGCGCCGAGCGCAAGGGCTTCGGCGCGCTCGTCGACGTCGCATCCGCGGGCACCGGGGACTGGCACGTCGGGATGCCGGCGGACCCGCGCGCGGTGGCGCACGCGGCCCGGCGCGGCTACGACCTGTCCGGCGTGCGAGCGCGACAGGTCGGTGCCGAGCACTTCGAGCGTTTCGACTGGATCCTCGGCATGGACAACGGAAACCTGCGTGATTTGCGCGCGTTACGACCGCCTTCGTACAGCGGACGGCTGGGTCTCTTCCTCGACTTCGCGCCGCATCTCGGCCTGCGCGACGTGCCCGATCCCTACTACGGCGCGCCGCTGCACTTCGAGCGCGTGCTCGACCTGGTCGAGCAGGCGAGCGACGGCCTGCTCTCACACCTGTTCGGGCGGCACGCCATTCGGGCCGTGAAATGAAATGGGGCTGGCGTCGCGCCAGCCCCATTGCGCCCGAGGACGGCTGACCTATTGCGGCGGTGCCGCGTCCTTGCGCGTTTCGACCAGCTCGAGCGGCTCGTTCGGGAGCTCCACCCGCGGCGGGCGCGCGCGGCGGGGCTTCGGCGCTTCCTCCTCTTCGAGGGCGTCCATCTCGACGCGATGGGTCGTTTCGACGAGCTCGAGACCGGAACCGGCCGGCAGCGTGAGGGCGATCGGCGGGATCTCGACGTCCTGCGGCGTGACGCGGGGCGCTTCCTGCGGCCGCTGCGCCGGGGTCGCAGGCTGCTCTCGAAACGCGTTCACGATGACTTCCGGCGCGGGTCGCGGGCGATCCTCTGCTTGCGTTTCATTGCGCACCGGCGTGCCTTCGACGCCGGCTTCTTCGCGCGGTGCCGGTGCTGCGAGCGAGTCGTAGACCATCGCGTGCCGAGGCGATTCCAGCGCGACGGGTTGTTCGGGCTTCGCAGCTTCGTGCGTCGGTTCGTCCGCCGGCTCGTGCGTGGCTTCGCCGACTGCGGCCGCGATTCCCGCTTCGCCGCCGCCGGCCCGTTCCGCCCGATCACCACCGCGACCGCGACGCCCGCGCCGGCGACGCCCGCCTTCGCGGCGCTCTTCGTGCGCCGCAGAGGCGCCTGGCGCCGGTTCGGTCAGCACGCCCGGGGCCTCGCCGAGTCTCTCGGCATGTGGCCTCGGCTCCTGCTGCGAGTGCGGTTGACGCTCGGATTGCTGACGCGCGCCGCGCTGCTCTTCGCGCCGTGATTCGCGAGACTCTTCGTGTCGCGATGCACGCGGCTCGTCGCGGCGTGATTCACGCGCTTCGTCGCGACCTTCTTCGCGTGCCTCGTCTCGACGGGACTCGCGTGCTTCATCGCGATGGGACTCGCGTGCTTCGTCTCGGCGGGACTCGCGTGCTTCGTCTCGACGGGTCTCCCGTGCTTCGTCGCGACGGGACTCGCGTGCTTCGTCTCGATGCGCTTCGGCGCGGCGCGTTCCGCGTGCTTCGTCCCGACGCGCTTCGCGTGGCTCGTCGCGACGCGCCTCCTCGCGTCGCGCGGGCCGTTGCTCGCCACGCCGCTCTTCGCCGCGCTGCTCGCCGCGCCGACCCTCGCGGCGTGGCTGCCCGCGAGCTTCGTCGCGTCGCTCCGCGGTCGCGGGTGTTCGCGCGGCTCCCTCCCGCGCACCCGCCGCGCGCCCGTCGCGCCGCTCGGTGCGGCGTTCCTCGCGTCGGTGACCGTCACGACGTCCGTCCGCGCGGGCACGCGATTCTTCACGTGGGCTGCTTTCGCGCGCCGCCACGCGTTCGCGCGACGGTCGAGCAGTCGATGCCTGGGGTTCCGTCTCGGAGCGCGGCCTGAACCAGCTCAACATGCGCGTCAGCCACGATTCGTGCGCAGTCGCGTCCGCATAGGCGGGCCGCTGGGTCTCGGCGACCGCGGGCCGCTCGAACGGCATCGGCGCCGGTTGCGACGGGGTAATGCCCTTGACCACGGCTTCCTGCCGCGGCTCGCGCGCTTCCTCGCGCAGCACGTGCGCGGGATCTGCCTCGGCCGGCTGCTCGACCATCTGGAACGACACCGGCAGCGGCTCGCTGTGGTTGAGATCATCGTGACGCAGCCGCTCGACCGTGTAGTTCGGCGTCTCCAGATGGCGGTTTGGAACCAGCAGCACGTTGACCTTGAAGCGCGATTCGATGGACAACACGTCGCTTCGCTTCTCGTTCAACAGGAACGTCGCGACGTCGACCGGCACCTGCGCGACCACTTGCGCGGTGTTGTCCTTCATCGCTTCTTCCTGGACGATGCGCAGGATGTGCAGCGCGGTCGATTCGGTGCCGCGGATGTGCCCGATGCCGTGGCAGCGCGGGCAAGGGATGTACGCGGATTCGGCGAGCGCGGGGCGAAGGCGCTGGCGCGACAGCTCCATCAGGCCGAAGCGCGAGATCTTGCCGAGCTGGACGCGGGCGCGATCGTACTTGAGCGCGTCGCGGAGCCGGTTCTCGACCTCGCGCTGGTTCTTCGCGCTCTCCATGTCGATGAAGTCGATGACGATGAGGCCGCCCAGATCGCGGAGCCTGAGCTGGCGCGCGATCTCGTCGGCCGCTTCGAGGTTCGTGTTGAACGCCGTCGTCTCGATGTCGCCGCCCTTGGTGGCGCGTGCGGAGTTGACGTCGACGGAAACGAGCGCCTCGGTGTGGTCGATCACGATCGAGCCGCCGGACGGAAGCGGCACCTGGCGTCCGTACGCGGTCTCGATCTGGTGCTCGATCTGGAAGCGCGAGAACAGCGGAACGTCGTCCTTGTACAGCTTCACGCGCGAGACGTTGCCCGGCATCACGTGGCCCATGAACTGCTGCGCCTGCTCATGCACGGCCTCGGTGTCGATCAGGATCTCGCCGATGTCCGGCTGGAAGTAGTCGCGAATCGCCCGGATGACCAGGCTCGATTCCTGGTAGATGAGATAGGCGCCCGACTGCAGCTTCGCGGCATCCTCGATGGCGCGCCACAGCTGCAGCAGGTAATTGAGGTCCCATTGCAGCTCTTCGGTGCTGCGGCCGATTCCCGCCGTGCGCGCGATGACGCTCATGCCCTGCGGCACCTCGAGCGACGAGATCGCTTCGCGCAGCTCGTTGCGCTCCTCACCCTCCACCCGGCGCGATACGCCGCCGCCGCGCGGATTGTTGGGCATCAATACCAGGTAGCGACCCGCGAGCGAGATGTACGTGGTGAGCGCGGCGCCTTTGCTGCCGCGCTCGTCCTTGTCCACCTGGACGATGAGCTCCTGGCCTTCGCGCAACTGGTCCTGGGCACGGCCGCGGCTGTCGCCTTCGCCGTCCTCGCCGTCGCGGCGGCCCTTTAGATACTGGCGCGAGATTTCCTTGAACGGCAGAAAGCCGTGTCGCTCGGTGCCGTAGTCGACGAAGCACGCTTCGAGCGACGGCTCGACACGCGTGATGATCGCCTTGTAGATGTTGCTCTTGCGTTGCTCCTTCGATGCGGATTCGATGTCGAGGTCGATGAGCTTCTGGCCATCGACGATGGCCACCCGGAGCTCTTCGGCCTGGGTGGCGTTGAACAGCATGCGCTTCATGGGCTTGTTCCCCGGCGCAGAGGCCGCGGGCAAGCGGGCGGTGCAGCGGCGGGCACGGCGGCCATCGTGGCCGCGGCGCCGTCGGGTTCGCTACGCGGCGCTACCGCGCGAAGACGGGGATCCGGCCGGTCGCAGCCGGCGCAAGGCGAGAGTGGAGCGCAAATGCAGGTTCATCGTGCGGCCCCGACCGGAATCGGGACGTGCCTCTCGTCGTGGTTGCAGTCTTCTTGTTCGCGGGATCGTCGCGGGACAGTCGGCGCGCCTGGCGCGTGATCATCGACTGGAATCCGCGACGAAGTATTCGCTTTGAACGCCGCGCGGCGCGCCGCGTCGAACCGGCCGTTGCCGGGTGCGGAGGCTGCGCTCTTCCTTTAACATCGCTACTTGTTCTCGGGAATGTCCCGGCCGGTGAGCGACTTAACCGGCAGTCCCGCGCCATGCGGGACCCGCACGCCCGGCCGACCTAGGGTCGGATCGGCGAGGGCCGCTCTGGGCGGCCCTCCGGGGGTGGTGGCCACAATTATAAGCGAATGAACGGGTTGAGCAAGGAAGAGGTCACCTGGGTCACGGTGGACGATTCCGCCGCGGGCCAGCGGGTCGACAACTTCCTTCGCCGACTTCTGAAGGGCGTCCCGAAAAGCCACGTCTATCGCATCCTGCGAAGCGGCGAGGTTCGCATCAACAAGGGCCGGGCGGGGCCGGAGCGACGGCTCGAGGCGGGGGACGTCGTCCGGCTGCCGCCGCTGCGCATCCCGGCGGCGGGCGCGCGTCGGGTGCCGCCCCCGGCGCGTCCGTTTCGCGTTCCGGTGCTCTACGAGGACGATGCGCTGATTGCGGTGGACAAGCCGGCCGGGCTTGCCGTCCACGGCGGCTCCGGAATCGCACATGGCCTGATCGAGGAGCTCCGCGCGGCGCGGCCACAGGCCCGCTTTCTGGAGCTCGCGCACCGGCTCGATCGCGACACCTCGGGCGTGCTGCTCGTCGCCAAGTCGCGCGCAGCGCTCCTTGGCCTGCACGCCGCTTTGCGTCGAGGCGAGATCGACAAGCGATACCAGGTGCTCGTGCGCGGCCGCTGGCGCGACGCCATGCGGGTGGTTCGCGCGCCGCTGCACAAGTTCTCGACTGTGTCGGGCGAGCGACGGGTGCGAGTCGACGAGGCCGGCCGCGCCTCCGAGACGGTGTTTCGGCGCTTGCGCACGTGGCCGGCTCACCAGCCACCGATGGCGCTGCTCGAAGCCGAGCTCAAGACGGGGCGCACGCACCAGATTCGCGTGCATCTCGCGCACATCGGGTTTTCGTTGGCCGGTGACGAGAAATACGGCGACTTCGCCTGGAACCGCGCGCTGCACGCGGCCGCGTTGCGCCGCATGTTCCTGCATGCGCATCGGATGTCGCTACGACACCCGGTGAGCGGCGAGCGCCTCGTGCTCGAATCCCAGCTACCCGCAGATCTGAGCGCGTTCCTCTCGACGCTGGACGCGCGGGTTCAGCCGGCCGTGTGATGCCGCGGCGCTTCGACCTGCTCGTTTTCGACTGGGATGGCACGCTCGCCGATTCCACCGCGATCATCGCTCGAGCGCTTCAGAACGCTTGCCGCGACCTCGGCTGCGCCGTGCCGGACGACGTCGCGGCGCGTTACGTGATCGGCTTGGGGCTGGTCGACGCGCTGCGTCACGTCGCGCCCGCGCTCGACGCCGAGCATTACCCCCGGCTCTCGAGTCGCTATCGCGAGCACTATCTCGCGCGCGAGGCCGAAATACCGCTATTCGAGGGCGTGCGCGAGCTGTTGAGCGACCTGCGCGACAGCGGCCACCGGCTGGCGATCGCCACCGGCAAATCGCGACTTGGCCTCGACCGCGCCCTGGCATTCCACGGCCTGGTCGGTGCGTTCGACGTCACGCGCTGTGCCGACGAAGGCATGCCGAAGCCGCATCCCGACATGCTCCACCACCTCATGCGCGCCACCGGCACGCCCGCCGCAGCCACCGTGATGATCGGCGACACGACGCACGACCTTCAGATGGCGGCCAACGCCGGCGTGGCGGCGATCGCGGTGGCGCATGGGGCGCATGGGGTAGAAGAACTGGGTGCGGCGACGAACATCGCCATCGCAAGGTCAGTGTCAGAACTGCGTGTCGCTCTCCTATCTCGATGACTTCGCGCGACCCGCCAATCTCCCATTTCGTCCGACTGGGCGACACCCCGAATTAAGCGACGCCGAATCGAGGCGAACCCAGCCGCGCGCAATACCCACTGCGATCGCCTCTTGCCGATTGAGCACTCCCATTTTCTGAATCAGATTGTTGAAATGGAAATTTGCGGTCCGCTCCGCTATCCCAAGCTTTGAACCAATATCAATGCTCGTCAGCCCTTTGGCGGCCAATTCGAGACATTGCCTTTCGCGTTTCGACAATGGATCCAACCGCAACATGAGCGATTTTGCGTTGTCCACGTAGTGCGCCATGAAGAGGTCGTGAAACGCGACCGAGAACACCATCATTTCGCCAAGATTGGCAGCGAGGAATTTACGACGTTCACCGTCAACGGGCGTTACGCTCGAGTTGAAAGCGCAGAGTATCCGTCCGTGGTCCGGATCACGAAACGAGATCGCGACGCCGCTGCAAACGCCATAGCGAGTTGAATCCTTGAAGAAGGAGGCACATCGCGGATCTTCAAGGTAGTCGTGCGCATCCCAGACGAACGGTAGATTGCGGTTGTACGTTTCTGTCACACGGGGATCGACCTCGACGTACCCGCGTTCCGAATATCGCCGAACCCATTCGAGTGGCAACGTCGTCCACACGTACCCGCGGCTGCTCTTTGATAAAGGACCAGTGTCAGGTGACATGCCGTACATGAAGCTATCGAAGCCAAGCTTGTTCATGACGCGAAGCACTACCGGTTCCAAGGGCTCGTTTCGTCGCTTCGCTTCAATAAGTAGCGCAATGTGAGGTGTTGTTATCGTCCCTGGCACATGCGCGATCCTTCCAGGCTTCAGCTTGCCGTACATGGTTGCCCCTCCCCGTGTGGGCCGACAGTCGGCGCATCTTTCGTTAAGTCTGCCCGGAGCTTTTCGCGCTTTCAAGTCCCTGTCAGATAACACATCATCCGTTTTGTTAACAACAACTCGTGGTACTTGAATTGGAAGGGGTTTCGAGCGCCTCGAAAGAGGCGTGAAGGTACGCAGCCTAGCGAGGCGTTTGGCCTCACAGCTACTCCCTCGCCCCTCCCGGCAACCCGTTTACCTTCTCTCCCGGCCCGATGCCTTTTGCGGCAAACCATCCTTGCTTCACTTCGATCGCGTAGAGCGCGTTTGCCTGCGACCAGTGCGTCGATTCGTCCTGGGGGCGCATGTCCTCGATGTTGATGATCGTGCCGCTCGCGTCGAGGAACGCGATCGACAGGGGGATGTACGTGTTCTTCATCCAGAAGGCCAGCGGCTGGGGCTTGTCGAACACGAACAGCATGCCGCGATCGGCCTGCAGGCTGAAGCGGTTCATGAGGCCGGTCGCGCGTTGCTCGGGCGTGTCCACGACCTCCACGACCAGCTTTTGCTTGCCGATCGTGATCGTGCGCGTGGGCAGCTGCATGGTGGCGGCCGGCACCGGCGCGGCGAGGGCAACGCCGAGGAGTGCGAGGAATGAGAAGCGGAGCATTTGAACCCCCCGAGGATCAGTGAGCGGGATGCACGGTGGCGCGGGAACTATAGAGAAGCCACACGAGAAGGCTCGCCAGCGTGAATGCCGCCATGCCGAGCATGAGACCGACGAGCGACTGAGCGAGAAACGGCGCGATGGTTCCCGCGACCAGGCCTGACGCCGCGAACTGGACGAAGCCCTGCAGCGACGACGCAAGCCCGCGCATGGCGGGAAAGAGGTCGAGCAGCAGCAGCGTCAGGCTCGGCATGACGAGGCTGCTGCCGGCCGTGAAAACGAGGATCGGCAAGACGTGCCATGGCACCGACGGCGGCACGAGCAGCACCACGAGGGCGTTGAGCAGCACTCCGACGAGCATCGCGGCATAACCGATCGCGATCGTTCGAGCCGGCGGCAGCCGCCCGGCAAGCCGGCCGGAGGCGCTCGCGCCGACCATGATGCCGGTGATCATGGGCACGAACAGCCACGCGAAGCCCCACGTCGTGACCCCGAGCTGCGGCAGATAGCTCGGTGCGCTCGCGATGTAGATGAAAAACGCGGCGAAGTTGAGCGTCGGAATGAAGGCCAGCAGCAGGAATTCCGGCCGCAGAAGGACCGCGCGATAGTTGCGCCACAGCGCGCGCGGATGGAGCGGCTGACGCAGCGGCACCGGCAGCGTCTCGGGCAGGCTGCGAAAAGCCCAGGCCATCACGGACAACGCGAACAGCATCATCGCCCAGAACAACGCGCGCCAGCCCATCACATTCAACAGCACGCCACCGATCACGGGAGCCAGCGCGGGCGCGGCGCCGAATACGAGCGTGATCTGCGACATGAGGCGTTGCGCTTCGGGCCCTTCGAAGCGATCGCGAATGATCGCGCGGCCTACGACGAGCCCCGAGCCGGCCGAGAGGCCTTGCAACGTGCGAAACAGCCACAAGGATTGAAGATTGCCGGCGATGGCGCAGCCCAGCGACGCGAATGCGAATACGCCCATTCCCGTCAGCACGATGGCGCGTCGGCCGAGCGCGTCCGACAAGGCGCCATGCCACAGCATCATGAAGGCGTACGCGAACAGGTACGCCGACAGCGTCTGCTGCACCCCGATTGTCGACGCACCGAAATCGTTGCGGATCGCGTCGAACGCCGGCAAGTACATGTCGATCGAAAACGGCCCCAGCATCGCCAGCGCGGCGAGGAGCGCGGCAAGCGACCACGATCGCCGAGGGATTACGGGCTCAATAGCTTTCGGCGTGCGCTTCGCCCGCAAGCGCGCCATCGATCGCGCTGCGTTCGTATTGGGGTGCGAACAGCGTGATGAACGCGTACGCGTAGCCGCGCAGGAAGACGCCGCGACGCAGAGCGAGTCGCGTGGTCGATGCCGCGAACAGGTGGCTCGCGTCGAGGCAGTCGAACGTGCTGTCCTTGGCCGCGTCGTAGGCCATTTGCGCCACGATTCCGACGCCCATGCCGAGCTCGACGTACGTCTTGATGACGTCCGTGTCGAGCGCCGTCAGAACGATGTTCGGCTGCAGGCCCTTGGCCGCGAACGCCGCGTTGATCGCGGAACGCCCGGTGAATGCGAAGTCGTAGGTGACGATGGGATGACGTGCGAGCGTCTCCAGGGTGAGCGGCTTCTGACGCGCAAGCGGATGGTCCTTCGGCACGATCACGCAGCGATTCCATCGATAGCATGGAAACGTCACCAGCTCGGGATAGTCGGACAAGGCCTCCGTGGCGATGCCCACGTCCACGTCTCCCGCCGCCGTCGACTCCGCCACCTGTTTCGGGTTGCCCTGGTGCAGCACGAGCCGCACCTTGGGATAGCGGGTCGAGAACTCCGACAGCACCTTCGGCAGGACGTAGCGCGCCTGGGTATGCGTCGTCGCGATCGACAGTGTTCCGCTGTCCTCGGCGCGAAATTCGTCGGCGACCCGCTTGAGGTTCTGGATCTCGCGCAGCGCGCGCCGGGCAGTCGCGACGACGATCTCCCCCGCGGGCGTGAGAGCCGCGAGGCGCTTGCCCTGTCGGACGAAGATCTCGAGACCCAGCTCGTCCTCGAGCTGGCGTATCTGCTTGCTGATGCCGGGCTGCGACGTGTACAGCGCCTCGGCCGCATCCGACACGTTCATGCCGTGATCCACGACGGCACAGAGGTACCTGATCTGTTGGAGGTTCACGCGGCGCTATATAACCGGTTCGATCGCGGCGCCCGGTATTATATAGCTGCAACGAAGGAGGTCCGTGCCCCAGTACTTCGCCGTTCATCCCACGCATCCGCAGTCACGCCTCATGCGGCAAGCCGCTGTGCTGCTGGGCGAGGGCGCGCTCATCGCGTATCCGACGGATTCGAGCTACGCGCTCGGCTGCCGCCTCGACGACGCTGAAGCCGTGCGTCGCATACGCGTCCTGCGTGCACTCGACGAGCGCCATCACCTCGCCCTGATGTGCCGCGATCTGGCCGATATCGGCCGTTTCGCGCATCTCGACAACTGGCAGTTCACGATCGTGCGACAGGGCGTCCCAGGCAGCTTCACGTTCCTGCTGCCGGCAACGCGCGAAGTGCCGCGCCGCGTCCAGCACGCACGGCGCAGCACCATCGGTGTGCGCGTGTCGGGTCATCCCGTGGTTGCGGCGCTGCTCGAGGAGGTCGGCGGCCCGATGCTCACCTCGACGCTGCAACTGCCCGGCGAACCGACGCCGCTGAACGATCCCGCACTGATTCGTGATCGCGTCGGCGCGCGCATCGACCTGATCATCGACGCCGGGCCGTGTCCCAACGAGCCGACCACGGTGGTGGACCTTGCCGTGGATCCGCCCGTGCTCGTGCGCGTGGGTCGGGGCGATCCCGCTCGCCTCGGACTGGCGGCGGCGTCCGCGGGATGAACGCGCGCCAGGCGCGTCCGACTCGGGTAAAATGGGCGGTCAATGGGTCTGTCGCTCGAGACCATCGTGCTCTGGGTAGTGCCGGTGGTCTTCGCGATCACCCTGCACGAAGCGGCCCACGGATACGTCGCCCGTCATTTCGGCGACCATACCGCCGAAGCGCTCGGCCGGATCACGCTGAACCCGTTGCGCCACATCGACCCGATCGGGACGGTCGTGGTGCCGGCAATGCTGTACTTGACAGCGGGTCCGCAATTCGTCTTCGGGTGGGCGAAGCCCGTCCCGGTCAACTTCGGAAATCTGCGCCATCCGAAGCGCGACATGCTGTGGGTCGCAGGCGCGGGACCGTTCGCCAATTTCGTGATGGCGTTCGCCTGGATGCTCGCGCTGAAGCTCGCATTGGGCGACGGCGCTGCTGCAAGCGAGGGTCTCGCCCGAATGGCGCAGATCGGTGTGTCGGTCAACCTGGTATTGATGGCTTTGAACCTGCTTCCCATCCCGCCGCTCGACGGCGGGCGCATCGCCGTGAGCCTGCTGCCTTCGCGCGCGGCCATGGCATGGGCGCGGCTCGAGCCGTTCGGCTTCATCATCATCGTCGCACTGATGTTCACGCCGCTTCTGGGCGACCTGATCCGGCCGATTCGCGACGCGGGCGCGTTCGTGCTGCGTGCGTTGGCCGGCATCTAGGATCGCCCTGAATGTTCACCGATCGCGTGCTGTCGGGCATGCGGCCCACCGGGCGCATGCATATCGGCCACTACCATGGGGCCCTCAAGAACTGGATCCGGTTGCAGGAGCAGTACGAATGCCTCTTCTTCGCGGCCGACTGGCACGCGCTCACCACCCACTACGACGAGCCGGAGACCATTGCCGAAACGACGTGGGAGATGTTCATCGACTGGCTGGCGGCGGGCCTCGATCCCGGGCGCGCGACGCTGTTCATCCAGTCGCGCATACCCGAGCACGCGGAGCTCACGCTGCTGCTCGGCATGGTCACGCCGGTGGGCTGGCTCGAGCGGGTCCCGACGTACAAGGACCAGCAGCAGAAGCTCGCTGACCGCGACCTGTCGAACTTCGGCTTCCTCGGCTACCCGGTCATGATGTCCTCCGACATCCTCATCTACCGCGCCAACATGGTTCCCGTGGGCGAGGACCAGGTCGCGCACATCGAGATCACGCGGGAGCTCGCGCGGCGCTTCAATCACATCTACGGCCGCGAGGCCGGATTCGAGGAAAAGGCGAAGGCGGCGATCAAGAAGCTCGGCAGCAAGAAGGCCAAGCGCTACGAGCAATTCCGCACGGCTTACCAGGAGCAAGGCGATGCCGACGCGCTGGCCGCGGGGCGCGCACTGCTCGAGGAAACGCAGAACCTCTCGCTCGGCGATCGCGAGCGCCTGTTCGGCTATCTCGAAGGCGCGCGCCGCGTGATACTGCCCGAGCCGCAGCCGCTGCTCACCGAGACGCCCCGCGTGCCCGGTCTCGACGGACAGAAGATGTCGAAGTCCTACGGCAATGCGATCATGCTGCGCGAGGAGCCGGCGTCGGTCACGCAGAAGATCCGGACCATGCAGACGGACCCTGCGCGGGTCCGTCGGTCCGATCCCGGCAACCCGGAAAAATGCCCGGTATGGGGCCTGCATCAGATCTACTCCGATGCGGCGACCAGGGAATGGGTGATGCAGGGTTGCACCACCGCCGGCATCGGCTGCCTCGAATGCAAGCAGCCGGTGATCGACGCGATCATCCGGGAGCAGCAGCCGATCCGCGAGCGGGCGCAGCGTTACCTCGACGATCCGGCGCTGGTGCGCAACATCGTCGCCGACGGCTGCGAGCGCGCGCGCAAGCTCGCCGAGGAAACGATGCGCGACGTGCGCGACGCCATGGGATTGCGCTATGACTAGCGCCGAAGGCGCGATCGATCTCGCGCATCCGTCGCCGGAACCGAAGCCGCTCGCGCGCGTCTATGGCGAGCCGGTCAACGAGCTGCCGCAGGATCTCTACATCCCGCCCGAGGCGCTCGAGGTGTTCCTCGAGACGTTCGAGGGCCCGCTCGACCTGCTGCTCTACCTCATCCGCAAGCAGAACATCAACGTGCTCGACATTCCGATGGCCGAGCTCACGCGCCAGTACCTGGGTTACGTCGAGATGATGCGCCGCACGCAGCTCGAGCTGGCGGCGGAATACCTGCTCATGGCCGCGGTGCTGATCGAGATCAAGTCGCGGCTGTTACTGCCGCGACCGCCGGCGCCGCCGGGCGCGGAGCCCGAGGATCCGCGCGCCGAGCTCGTGCGCCGGCTGCTCGAGTACGAGCGCATGAAGCAGGCCGCGCGCGAGATCGACGCCCTGCCTCTCGCGGAGCGCGACTTCTCGACCGTTCGCATCTGGTTCGAGCGCGTCGCGAGCGCGCGCCTGCCGAACGTCAGCCCGGAGGACCTTCGCACTGCATGGGCGGGGCTCATCCAGCGCGCAAAGGTCAACCGCCATCATCTGGTCACGCGCGAGCAGCTCTCGGTGCGCTCGGAAATGAGCCGCATGCTGAAGCTGTTGCAATCCGGCCGCCATGTCGAATTCACGGCGCTTTTCGCCGAGCATGCCGACGTGCCGCATCTCGTCGTGACGTTCCTGGCGCTGCTCGAGCTCACGCGCGAGCAGATCGTCGCCGTGCAGCAGGCGGAGCCATACGCGCCGATCCACGTGCAGCTTCGCGGCGAGCAGACGTTCGCGCTCGCCGCCGAAGGCCCCGATGACGCGCTGTAACGCTTGAATCGACGCAATCCGAGCCTCATGTCCGAATTCGAAGATCTGAAGCAGGTGCTGGAAGCCGCGCTGCTGGTGGCGGGAGAGCCGGTGGCGGCTGCGCAACTCGCGCGCCTGTTCGATCCCCCGCTGCCCGCGGACCTGGTCCGCAAGCTGCTCGACGAGCTCAAGGAGGAGTGGTCCGGTCGCAGAGTCGAGCTGGTTCAGGTGGCGTCAGGCTGGCGCTTCCAGGGCAAGCCCGACGTGCAACCGTATCTCGACCGGCTCACGCCCGAGAAACCGCCGCGCTATTCGCGCGCGGTGATGGAAACGCTGGCCATCATTGCCTACCAGCAGCCCGTGACCCGCGGTGACATCGAAGCGATCCGCGGCGTCGCCGTGTCGACCAACGTCATCAAGACGCTGGAGGACCGGCAATGGATCGAGGCCGTCGGCCATCGCGAGACGCCGGGACGCCCTGCGCTCTACGCGACGACCAAGGCCTTCCTCGACGATCTCGGCCTCACCTCGCTCGCGGAATTGCCGCCACTGGCCGAGCTCGATACTTCCCACCTGATGGAGTTGCCCGATGCCCCCACCAAGGCCGCCGAGACGCCCCTCGCACTCGCGAGCCCGATCCTCGGCTCCGATCCAGCAGCCGAACCTGGCGCTGCAGAAGATCGCGGAGAGCCTGCCGCCTCCGAGACACAAACGCTCCACTGACGAAGTCTTCACGGAGCCGCAGCGCCTGCACAAGGTGCTGGCGAGCTGCGGCTTCGGCTCGCGCCGCGCGATGGAGGAGATGATCCTCGCGGGGCGCATCACGGTGAATCGCATGCCGGCCGAGGTCGGGCAGAAGGTCGGGCCGGGTGACGAGGTGCGCATCAACGGCGAGCTCGTGAAGGTCCGCTTCGCCGAGCCACGCGCACGCGTGCTGATGTATCACAAGCCCGCGGGCGAGCTCGTCACGCGCGACGACCCCGAAGGCCGTCCGACGGTGTTCGAGAAGCTGCCGTCGATCGGCAACGGCAAGTGGATCAACATCGGGCGCCTCGACTACAACACCGAGGGCCTGCTGCTGTTCACCAACTCCGGCGAGCTCGCGAACCGCATGATGCATCCGCGCTTCGAGGTGGAGCGCGAATATGCGGTGCGCGTCATGGGGCGTCTCACCGACGAGCAGGTCCAGCGCCTGACGGCCGGCATCGAGCTCGAGGACGGGCCCGCAAAGGTCGACAGCGTCGAAGATGCGGGCGGCGACGAGGACGGTGCCAATCACTGGTACAAGGTCGTGCTGCACGAAGGTCGCAACCGCGAAGTGCGGCGGCTGTTCGAAGCCCTGGGGCTCATGGTGAGCCGCCTGATTCGCACGCGCTACGGCGTGGTCAACATGCCGACGGTGCTCAAGCGCGGCGACGTGCTCGAGCTCGATCCGCAGCAGGTGAGCGCAGTGCTCAATGCCGCGGGGTTGCGCCCGGGTATCACCTCGAAGAACGGCGCGCGCAACGATCGCCCGGGACGAAACGGCGCACGCCCGCAAGGTCGTCCCGGACAGGGACCGCGTCATGGCCAGCCGCAGGGCGGCGCGCCCCGTGGGCCCATGCAGGGCCGCCCCAACGGGCGCCCGCACGGCAAGGGATTCGGCAAGGGACCGCGTCCGAACAACAACGCGCCGCGCCACGACTACGACGAGCGTCAGCCGCTCAGCAACGCCAATGCATCGCCGTTCGCGCACACGCGTGCCACCGATGGCATGCAGTACGGACGTCCTTACGGTCAGGGCGGCCGTCCGCAGGGCGGCAACCGTCCGCACGGACAGGGCAACCGCGGTCCGCATCAAGGTCCCCGGCCGCAAGGACAGGGGAACCGGCCGCAAGGTCAGGGCGCGCGGCCGCCGGGTCCTGGAAAGCCCAAGCGCCATCGACGCAACGGCAACCGGCCGCGCAACCCAATGAGCGCGGGCAATGAGGCGGCGCCGCGCGACGAGGCCGCGCGCGTCGACGAGGAAAGCTGAGCCGCCCGGGCTAGCGGAACTTGGCCGGGCGCTTGGCGAAGAACGCGTCCAGGCCTTCTGAAAAGTCGTCGCTCGCTGCACACGCGGCGAAGCTCGCCGCTTCGGCATCGAGCTGCTCCGACAGCGTGCGATCGAGCGATGCGCGCACCAGGCGCTTGGTGTTGCCGAGCGCAAGCGCCGGACCGGTCGCGAGCCGGCTCGCGAGGTCGGCAACGGTCGCGTCGATCCGGTCCGCAGGCACGACACGGCTCACGAGTCCGAGCCGCAGCGCCTCGGCGGCGTCGAACCGCTCGGCCAGGAGCAACACCTCGAGCGCCTTGCGTACCCCCACGAGCCGTGGCAGCGCATAGGTCGCGCCGCCGTCGGGACTGAGCGCGATGTGCCGATACGCCGCCGAGAAATACGCGTCGTCGGCCGCGACCGCGAGATCGCACGCGCACATCAGCGACAATCCGAAGCCCGCGACCGCGCCGTGCACCTGCGCGATCGCGATTTGCGGCATGCGCTGAAGCGTCTCGATGGCGCCGTGCAGCCGTGCGATCAGGCCGCGGAAGAAGGGTATGCGGTCTTCCTCGGGCCGCGCGAGCTCGGACGCGAAATAGCGCAGATCGCCGCCGGCCATGAAGTGCTTTCCCGCCCCCGTGATCACGACGACACGCACGGTGTCGTCGCGCGCGAGCGTCGCGATCGCGTCGGCGAGCGCTTCCATCAGCGAGCGATCGAGCGCGTTGAGCGCCGCGGAGCGGTTCAGCGTGAGCCTCGCGACCGCACCTTCACGCGTCAGCAACAGCGGAGGGTCGTCCATGTCGATTCCTACTCGGCCACCGCGTCGACGCGATAGGGACTGCCGTCCGCGAGCTCGTCCTGCGTGTGCGCGATGTCGATGCGCTCGCGCGCGCAGTAGTCGGCGATCGCGGTCGCGAATCCCGCGTCCCCGATGGCATGCAGCGAGTGCGTCGCGACGGGCAGCAGGCCTCGTGCAAGCTTGTGCACGCCCTGCGCGCCGCCCTCGAAGCGGCGCAGGCCCTGCTCGATGCAGAACTCGATCGCCTGGTAGTAGCACGCTTCGAAGTGGAGCCCGCGCACGAACTCGGTCGTGCCCCAGTAGCGTCCCCACAGCGTGTCGTCGTTGTACACGTCCAGCGCGGCGCAAAGCGGCTGGCCGTCGCGCATTCCGAGCACGAGCAGCAGATTGTCCGATAGCGTCGCGCCGATCCGCTGGAAGAAGCCGCGGGTGAGATACGGCGTGGAATGGTGCGCCCGATACGTCCGCTCGTAGCAACCATAGAAGAAGCGCCAGTCGGCCGCCGTGATGTCCGCGCCTCGCTTGCGAACGAAGCTCACGCCGACTTCCGCGAGCTTGCGCCGCTCCTGCTTCACTTTCTTGCGCTTGTCGTGATTGAACGCGGCGAGGAAGTCGGCGAAGTCGCGATAGCCCGGGTTGGTCCAGTGGAACTGGAGCCCGCGACGCACGATCATGCCGAGGTGGGCGCCTTCGTCGGCCTGCACGTCGTCGACGAACAGCACATGCAGCGACGAGAAGCCGCCCTCGACGACCAGCGCGCGCGCGTGGTCGAGCAGCGCGCGGCGCGTCGACGGGTGCGCGGCGAGGAGTCGCGGACCCGGCACGGGCGTGAACGGCACCGCGGCCACCAGCTTGGGGTAGTAGCGCCGCCCGTAGCGGCGATAGGCGTCCGCCCAGCCCCAGTCGAATACGTACTCCCCGTAGCTGTGCGTCTTGGCGTACAGCGGCAATGCGCCCACGAGGTCGCCGCCCGACCACGCGGTGAGGAATCGCGCCCGCCAGCCGGTTGCGGCTGCAGCGCATCCCGTCTCGTGCAGCGCGCTGAAGAACGCATGCCACAGCAGCGGCTGGCCGCCGGCGAGCGCGTCCCATTGCGCAGGCGCGATGTCGCTCAACGCGACGTCGTCGCGGATCAGCGGCGACGTGGGCACCGGCATGCCGGCGGGCTTGAACGGTACGGGGGCGCGCATGGACGTCGTCGTTACGGCAACTCGCCCTGCATTGTCGCCGACACGCGCGGCGGCGCTCAAGCGAAGCTTACCGATGGCACGCGGATCCCGCACGGCGTGCGTGCTACCATCGATTGCATGCGAGTCGCGATCGCGCAGCTCGACCAGCGTGTCGGCGACCTCACCGCGAATGCTGCGGCGCTGCGTACCGCCATCTCGCAGGCGCGTGCGGCGGGCGCCGGACTCGTCGTCACGCCCGAGCTTTCGATCTGCGGCTATCCCCCCGAGGACCTGCTGCTGCGCGACGACTTCCTCGACGCGTGCGCCCACGAGGTCATCGGCCTCGCGCACGAAGTGCGCGACATCGTCGCCCTCGTGGGTTTTCCCGAGCGCACGCCAAGCGGCCGTCACAACGCCGTGGCCGTGTTGCGTGACGGCGAAGTGACGAACATCTACCGCAAGCAGTGCCTGCCGAACTACACGGTATTCGACGAGGCACGCTATTTCGTCCCGGGCGACGCGCCGTGCGTCATCGACGCAGGCGGGGTGTCGTGCGGCGTCATCCTGTGCGAGGACGCGTGGTATGCGCACCCGGCGCGCCAGTCCCGCGATGCGGGCGCGCAGGTCCTGCTCGTTCCCAACGCATCGCCTTATCACACGGGCCAGCAGTCGCTGCGCCGCGCGCAGGTCGCGAGCCGCGCGACGCAATGCGACATGCCGATCGTCTACGTGAATCGAACGGGCGGCCAGGACGAGCTCGTGTTCGACGGGGCATCGTTCGTCGTCGACCGGGCCGGGGCGCTCGCGCAGCAGTTTCCCGCGTGGCACGAGACGATCGGCATCGCCGAATTCGACGGCGTTACGCCGCGCGCCGTGCGCGGCGATCTCGACGCGGCGCTCGAGCCCAACGTGTACGCCGCGTTGACCCTCGGCGTGCGCGACTACGTGGCGAAGAACGGCTTTTCGGGCGTGCTGCTCGGTCTTTCGGGGGGCATCGACTCCGCGCTCACGCTCGCCATCGCCGTGGACGCGCTCGGACGCGAGCGCGTTCGCGCGGTGATGATGCCGTCGCCGTACACGAGCGCGATGAGCATCGAGGACGCGCGCACGATGGCCGGCTCGCTCGGCGTGCGCTACGACGAGCTGCCGATCGCAAGCGCCTTCGATGCCGTGCTCGAGACGCTCGCCGCCGTCGTCGACGAAGCGCCGCCGGGCGTGATGGAGGAGAACGTGCAGGCGCGCATCCGCGGCCTGCTGCTCATGGCCCTGTCGAATCGCGACGGTGCGCTGGTGCTCACCACGGGCAACAAGTCCGAGACCGCGGTCGGGTACTCGACGCTCTACGGCGACATGGCGGGCGGCTTCGCGGTGCTGAAGGACGTGACCAAGACGCTGGTCTATCGCCTTGCGCGCTATCGCAACACCCTGGGCGCGGTGATCCCCGAACGTGTGACGACGCGCGCGCCGAGCGCCGAGCTGCGCCACGACCAGACCGACCAGCAGACGCTGCCGCCGTACGACGTGCTCGATGCGATCCTCGAGGGCTACGTCGAGCAGGGCGCCGGCGCGCGCGAGCTGGTCGCGATCGGCATGCCGGTCGACGCCGTGCGCGACGTCATCCGGCGCATCCATGCCAGCGAGCACAAGCGGCGGCAGGGCGCGATCGGCGTACGCATCACGCCGCGCGCGTTCGGCAAGGATTGGCGCTATCCCGTGACATCGGGCTGGGACGCCGCCGGCGGGTGACGATGCGTTTTCGCGGTATGCTTGCCGCGGTCAACGCAGGGAGCAGGCATGAAGAAGATCGAAGCCATCATCAAGCCGTTCAAGCTCGACGAGGTGCGCGAAGCGCTCTCGGAGGTCGGCATCACGGGCTTGACCGTCACCGAAGTGAAGGGCTTCGGGCGCCAGAGGGGACACACCGAGCTTTATCGCGGCGCGGAATACGTCGTGGACTTTCTGCCCAAGGTGCGCATCGAGGTCGTGCTCGCCGACGATCTGGTCGAGCGCGCCGTCGAGGCGATCATTCGCGCCGCGCGCACCGGCAAGATCGGCGACGGCAAGATCTTCGTGAGCGCGGTCGAGCAGGTCGTGCGAATCAGGACGGGAGAGTCCGGGGAAGCCGCCGTCTGAAAGGAGGTCGCGATGTCGTTCTTCAGCGAGTTTCGGGAATTCGCGGTCAAGGGCAGCGTGGTCGACCTCGCGGTCGGCGTGATCATCGGCGCGGCGTTCGGCAAGATCGTGGACTCGCTCGTGAAGGACATCATCATGCCGCTGGCCGGCGCGGTGTTCGGCAAGGTCGATTTCTCGAACTGGTTCATCCCGCTCGGGCCGCTTCCCGCAGGCTATAACGGACCGATGACCTACGACGCGCTGACCAAGGCCGGCGTGCCGCTGCTGGCGTACGGCAACTTCATCACGATCGTCATCAACTTCCTGATCCTCGCCTTCATCATCTTCCTGATGGTGCGCGCCATCAATCGGCTGCGCCGCCAGACGCCGACGGCCCCGCCGGCCCCGCCCGAGGAAGTCGTCCTGCTGCGCGAGATCCGCGACGCGCTCAAGCGCTGATCGCGAGGCGAGGGCCGGCATTGCGCTCGCTCGCGCTGTTCCTGGTCGGCATCGCGCTCGCGTGCCCTGCGCGCGGGGTCACCACCGAGGTCGTCGCGCAGGGCTTCAACGCGCCGATCGACATCGTGAACGCGGCCGACGGCAGCGGCCGCCTGTTCGTCGCCGAGCAGGGCGGGCTCATTCGCATCGTCCAAGGCAACGCAGTGGACCCGACGCCGTTTCTCGACGTGTCGAGCCTCGTCGTCGCGGGCGGCGAACAAGGGCTGCTCGGTGTCGCGTTCCATCCCGCGTATCGGAACAACGGCCGGCTGTTCGTCGACTACACGCGCGCGGATGACGGCGCGACGGTCATCGCGGAGTATCGCGCCAGCGCGGATGCCCAGCGCGCTGATCCGGCCTCGGCGCGCATCCTGATCGTGATTCCTCAGCCCTTCACGAATCACAACGGCGGGGCGTTGCGCTTCGGTCCGGACGGCCTGCTGTACATCGGCATGGGCGACGGAGGCTCCGCGAACGATCCCGACGACCGTGCGCAGGACACCTCGGAGCTGCTCGGCAAGATCCTTCGCATCGACGTCGATCACGGCACGCCATACGGCATTCCGCCTGGCAATCCGTTTGCCGACGGCGTCGGAGGCCGACCCGAGATCTTCGCCTACGGCCTTCGCAATCCATGGCGCTTCGCCTTCGACCGCGCAACGGGCGACTTCTACATCGGCGACGTCGGCCAGGGCGCGTGGGAGGAGGTGGATCGCTTCGCGGCGGGCGCCGGCGCGGGCGCGAATCTCGGCTGGCGCGCCATGGAGGGCCGGCATTGCACCGGCAACGCGACCGCGATCCCGTGCAACGATCCTTCGCTGACGCCGCCGATCATCGAATACGACCACGGCGGCGGCAACTGCTCGATCACCGGCGGCACGGTGTATCGCGGCGTCGACGTGCCGGCGCTCGCAGCGCGGTACGTGTACGCGGACTACTGTACCGGGCGCATCTGGAGCGCCGGGCCCGACAGCACCGGTGCGTGGCGCGTGCGCGACGTGTCGGAGAACGGCTCGTCCGTCAGCGCATTCGGCGAGGACGAGCAGGGCGAGCTCTACTTCGCCGACTATGGCCGTGGACAGGTTCGCCGCTTCGTGCCCCAGAGCGGCGACCGCGGCGACGCCATCGAGTACTACCACGCGGGCCTCGATCACTATTTCGTGTCCGCCGCGCCGAGCGACATCAACGCCCTCGACGCGAGGTTGCTCACCGGATGGCGTCGCACCGGCGAGACGTTCGGCGCGTACACGACGTTCGCGCCGGGCTACCACCCGGTGTGCCGCTTCTACATCCCGCCGTCGCTCGGCGACTCGCACTTCATCAGCGCGAGCCCCGACGAGTGCGCGCAGGTGCGGGGCCGCTTTCCGCAGTTCATCGAGGAAGGCCCCACGTTCATGGGGGAAGCGCTGCCGGATCCGATGACGGGCGCGTGCGCGGCAGGCCAGGTGCCGATATACCGCGTGTGGAATCAGCGCGTCGACTCCAATCATCGCTACACGGCGGACGCGACCACGCGTGACGCCATGGTCGCGCAAGGTGGCGTCGCAGAGGGTTACGGCCCGGATGCCGTGGCGATGTGTGCACCGCCCTGATCGGGCGCCCGGCGTTGACCGTCCTGCACGCGGATGCCAGAATCCGGCGCGAGCCGCGGACGAGCGCCGCGCCGCGATACCAACAGCGCGGTCGAACGCGCGCCTTCGAACATCCACCCCGCGAGGAACCATGAAACGTACTGTGCTCACGCTCGCGCTCGCCGCGCTCGCCGCCGTCGCAGCCCCGGCTGCGCAGGCCGACATCAACATCGGCGTGACGCTGTCGGCGACCGGCCCGGCCGCGTCGCTCGGCATTCCGGAAAAGAACACCATCGAGCTGCTGCCGACGACTCTCGCCGGGCAGAAGATCAACTGGATCGTGCTCGACGACGGGTCCGACACCACGCGCGCAGTGACCAACACGCGCAAGTTCATCAGCGAGGACAAGGTCGACGTGGTGGTCGGCTCGACCGTCACGCCGAACTCGCTCGCGATGGTCGACGTCGTCGCCGAAGCCGAGACGCCGATGATCTCGATGGCGGCGTCGGCCCGCATCGTCGATCCGGCGAATCCCAAGACGAAGTGGGTGTTCAAGACGCCGCAGAGCGACTCGCTGATGGCCGACGCCATCGCCGTGAGCATGAAGGGCAACGGAGTGCAGACCCTCGGCTACATCGGATTCAACGACGCGTACGGCGACAGCTGGCTGGCCGAGATCAAGCGCTCGGCGCAGACCGCAGGCATCAAGGTGGTGGCCGAGGAGAAGTACAACCGCAACGATTCATCCGTCACCGGGCAGGTGCTGAAGCTCATCGCGGCGAAGCCGAATGCGATCCTCATCGGCGCATCCGGCACGCCGGGCGCGACCCCGCAGAAGGAGCTCGTCGCGCGCGGCTACAAGGGCAGGATCTACCAGACGCACGGAATCGCCAATCCCGACTTCCTGCGCGTCGTCGGCAAGGACGGCAACGGCACGCTGCTGCCCATCGGCCCGATGCTGGTGTACGAGCAGCTTCCCGACAGCAATCCGGTCAAGAAGGTGGCCGCGGAATACATCACCAAGTACGAGGCGAAATACGGCAAGGACTCGCGCACGACCTTCGGCGGTCACGCGTGGGACGCGTACATGCTGCTGTCGCAGGCCGTTCCCAAGGCGTTGCAGAAAGCGAAGCCCGGGACGCGCGAGTTCCGTGCTGCGCTGCGCGACGCGCTGGAGGCCGACAACGTCGTCGGCGTGCACGGCGTCTTCGTGATGTCGCCGCAGGACCACAACGGCCTCGACAACCGCGCGCGCGTGATGGTGCGCATCGAGAACGGGCACTGGGTGCTCGTGAAGTAGGGGCTCCTTGCCCCCTATGGATCTGTCCATCGCCGCTCTGCTCGTCCAGGACGGCGTCACCAACGGCGCCATCTACGCGCTGCTCGCGCTCGCGATCGTGCTGGTGTTCGCGGTCACGCGCGTGATCTTCGTGCCCTCCGGCGAGCTGGTGTCCTACGGGACGCTGACCCTCGCCGGATTGCAGCTCGGCAAGCCGCCGGGCACGGTCGGATTGCTGGTCGGCATGGCGGTCGTGGCCGGCGTCATGGAGTGCGCGGCGAGCGTGCGCCGGGGCGAGCTGCGCCGCGTGCCGCAGCGCATCGCCGGGTGGACGCTGCTGCCGTGCGCCATCGCCGCGCTCATGTGGTGGTCGGCGCCGCTCAACTGGCCGCTGCCGGCGCAGATTGCAGTGACGCTCGCCGCCGTCACCGCGCTCGGTCCGCTTCTCTACCGCATCGCGTATCAGCCGCTCGCCGACGCGTCGGTGCTCGTGCTGCTCATCGTGTCGGTTGCCGTGCACTTCGCGCTGACGGGACTGGGACTGTGGTTCTTCGGCGCCGAAGGCTCGCGCACGCCGGCATTCGCCGCCGCCTCGTTCCAGATCGGCGACGTCACGTTCAGCCTGCAGAGCGTGCTCGTCGTGCTGGCTAGCGTGGTGCTGATCGTCGCGCTGTACCTCTTCTTCGGCCGCACGCTCTACGGCAAGGCGCTGCGAGCAACGGCGGTCAACCGCATCGGCGCGCGCCTGTCGGGCATCTCGCCCCGCTTCGCGGGCACGCTCACGTTCGGCCTCGCCGCGCTGCTCTGCGCCTTCTCCGGCGTGCTCATCGGCCCGATCACCACGGTCTACTACGACTCCGGGTTCCTGGTGAGCCTCAAGGGCTTCGTCGGCGCGATCATAGGCGGGCTGGTGAGCTATCCGCTGGCCGCGGCGGGCGCGCTGCTGGTGGGACTGCTCGAGTCCTTCTCGTCGTTCTGGGCGAGCGCGTTCAAGGAGGTGATCGTCTTCACGCTGATCATTCCCGTGCTGCTGTGGCGCAGCCTCATGACGCACCATCACGAAGAGGACGAGTGAGCGCGCCGTGGCGAAGCCAAGACCCGCAGGGCCGTCGGCGCGCGACCGAGAGAGGCCGACACGCGCCGCAGCGCACGGCGACGCGGGAGGAAGGAGGCCGAGAGTGAGCGCGCCGAGACTGACCGCGCGCGGCGCCGGTTTCGTGGTGTTCGCCGCGGCGCTGGCGCTCGTCCCGCTCGCCGCGCCGCAGTTCTGGGTGACCCTCGGCAATTACATCGGCCTCTACAGCATCGTCGCGCTGGGGCTCGTGCTGCTCACCGGCGTCGCGGGGCAGACCTCGTTCGGACAGGCCGCGTTCGTGGGACTCGGCGCGTACACGACTGCGTATCTCACGACGCAATCGAGCGATGCCGTGTGGGGCTCGCCGTGGGTCGCGCTGATCGTCGGGCTCGGCCTCACCGGCGTGGTCGCGCTGACCCTCGGCTTCATCACGCTGCGCATGAAGGGCCACTACCTGCCGCTCGCCACGATCGCCTGGGGCATCAGCCTCGCGTTGCTGTTCGGCAACCTGGAATTTCTCGGCGGGCATACCGGCCAGACCGGCATTCCGGCGCTGACGCTCTTCGGCTTCGACCTGCGCGACGAGCGCCGTTTCTTCGTGCTGATCTGGGCGGTCGCGCTGGCGGCCCTGTGGGCGACCGACAACCTGCTCGACTCGCGTCCCGGGCGCGCCCTGCGCGCGATCAAGGGCGGCCTCGAGATGGCCGAGTCGTTCGGCGTCAACGGTGCCCGGCTGAAGATCGTCGCGTTCGTGTACGCCGCGCTCCTCGCGTGCATCTCGGGGTGGCTGTACGCGCACCTGCAGCGCTTCGTGAACCCGACGCCGTTCAACATCAACCAGGGCATCGAATATCTGTTCATGGCCGTCGTCGGCGGCGCCGGCAGCGTGTGGGGCGCCGTGGTGGGCGCAACCGTCATCACGCTGTCCAAGCAGGTGCTGCAGGACGTGCTGCCGCGCGTGCTCGGGCGCGCGGGCAACTTCGAGATCGTCGTGTTCGGCGTGCTGATGGTGCTGCTGCTGCAGTTCGCCCGCGATGGCTTGTGGCCCTGGATCGGACGGTTGCTCCCCGCGCGCAAGCCGCCGCCGGTCCCGGAGGCCGCTGCGCTGGCGGCACGCGACACGTTGCCCCACCAGGGTCCATTGCTCGACGTGCGCGCGGCGCGCAAGGCGTTCGGCGGCCTCGTCGCGGTCAACGACTTGAGCTTCACGATCGCACCCGGCGACATCGTCGGCCTGATCGGCCCCAATGGCGCGGGCAAGAGCACGACGTTCGCATTGATCAGCGGCGCGCTGCCGCTCACGGCGGGCGAGATACGGTTCCGCGGCGTTCCGATCGGGAGCCGCGAGCCGTATCGCATCGCGGCACTCGGCATCGGGCGCACGTTCCAGCACGTTCGGCTCATCGCGCACATGTCGGTGCTCGACAACGTCGCGCTCGGCGCCTACCTGCGCGGCCGCGCCGGTGTCACGCAGGCCGCGCTGCGCCTCGATCGCGCGGAGGAGGCGCGCACGCGCGCCGAGGCGGCGCGAGCCATCGAGCGGGTCGGCCTGTCGAGCCACATGCACGACGCCGCGGGCAGCCTTGCGCTCGGCCAGCAGCGGATCGTCGAGATCGCGCGTGCCCTGGCGGCCGATCCGCTGCTGCTCATGCTCGACGAGCCGGCCGCCGGCCTGCGCTACCTCGAGAAGCAGGCGCTCGCGCAGTTGATCCGCACGCTCAAAGCGCAGGGCATGACGGTGCTGCTGGTCGAGCACGACATGGAGTTCGTGATGGGTCTCACCGATCGCATCGTCGTCATGGACTTCGGCGTGAAGCTCGCTGAAGGGCTGCCTGCCGAGATCCAGCGCAATCCCGCCGTGCTCGAAGCGTATCTCGGCGGCGCATGAGCGCGCCGGTTCGCCGGACGTTGGAAAGAGCACGGGCCGCCTTCGGGCGGCTGTGCGGCGGCCCGTGGCGCGGATCAGCCTCGAAGCGCGTAACGCGGAGGGCCGTCCAATGAGCGACTCGCTCCTCGACGTGCGCAACCTTTCCGTTTCATACGGCAACGTCGAGGCGGTGCACGACGTGTCGTTGCGCGTCGCGCCGGGGACGATCGTCACGGTGATCGGGCCGAACGGCGCCGGCAAGACGACGCTTCTGTCGGCAATCGTCGGCCTGCTGCCCGCACGCGGCGACGTCGTGTACGACGCAATGGATGCGCGCCGCCTGTCGGTCGAGCAGCGGGTGGCGCGCGGCCTCGTGCTGGTGCCCGAGAAGCGCGAGCTCTTCGCCGCCATGAGCGTCGCCGACAACCTCGAGCTCGGCGCTTTCGCCCGCCGCCGCGACGCGCGGGTGAAGCAGCGTCTCGCCGAGGTCTACGCGCGCTTTCCGCGCCTCGCCGAGCGCCGGGCACAGCTCGCCGGCACGCTGTCGGGCGGCGAGCGACAGATGCTCGCGCTCGGGCGCGCGCTGATGGCCGCGCCGCGCCTTCTGCTGCTCGACGAGCCTTCGCTCGGTCTCGCACCGCTGGTGGTGCGCGAGATCTTCGCGATCATCGCGGGATTGCGCGCGACCGGCGTGTCGATCCTGCTCGTGGAGCAGAACGCGCGTGCCGCTCTGCAGGTCGCCGACTACGGCTACGTGCTCGAGACCGGGGAACTTGCCCTCGAGGGGCCGAGTCAGGACCTGGAGGCCAATCCACGTGTCGCCGCCACGTATCTCGGCCACGGCGCCGCAGTGCATTGAACGGGGCGGCCGCCGACCCGATCATGGAACAATAGCGCCCCGGTCGTGGGCCGCCGAAAGGATTCCGTGAACGCTATCGCAGTACCCGAAGTCGCTCCCAGGCTGCTGTCCGACGCGGAGCGCCTCCTGCTCGCGCCAGCCGGCCTCGACGTGCCGCAACTGTCGCGCGTGCTCTCCGACATCCACGCGCACGACGTGGACTTCGCCGACCTCTATTTCCAGCATTCGCGTTTCGAGAGCTGGAGCCTCGAGGAAGGCATCGTCAAGGCTGGCGCGTTCAGCATCGACCGCGGTGTCGGCGTGCGCGCCGTCAGCGGCGAAAAGCAGGCGTTCGCGTACTCCGACGATCTGACGCTGCCGGCGCTCGAGCAGGCCGCGCACGCCGTGCGCGCCATCGGCCGCCAGGGACAGAGCGCCGTGGCGCCGCTCGGCAGGCGCGGACGCGCGCATGCCCTGTACGTTCCGAACGACCCGGTGATGAGCCTCGGCGACGCGCACAAGGTTGCCCTGCTCGAGCGGCTCGAAGCGAGGGCCCGGGCGCGCGATCCGCGCGTCGTGCAGGTGATGGCTTCGCTCGCCGGCGAGCACGAGACGGTCCTCATCGCGCGCAGCGACGGGCTGATCGTCGCCGACGTGCGGCCGCTGGTGCGCGTGTCGATCACCGTCATCGTCGAGGAGAACGGACGCCGCGAACAGGGTTATGCGGGCGGCGGCGGACGCTTCGACTACGCCTATTTCGACGACGCGATGCTCCACGATTACGCGCGCCGCGCGGTCGACCAGGCGCTGGTCAATCTCGGCGCCCGCGAAGCGCCGGCCGGCACGATGACGGTCGTGCTCGGCAACGGCTGGCCCGGCATACTTTTGCACGAAGCGATCGGGCACGGGCTCGAAGGCGACTTCAACCGCAAGGGGACGAGCGCATTCGCGGGTCGCGTCGGCGAGCGCGTCGCCGCGCCGGGCATCACGGTCGTCGACGACGGCACGATCGGCGACCGCCGCGGCTCGCTCAATCTCGACGACGAAGGCAATCCCACGCAACGCACCGTGCTGATCGACGACGGCATCCTGCGCGGCTACATGCACGACCGCCTCAACGCCGGCCTCACCCAGACGACATCGACCGGCAACGGCCGGCGCGAATCGTTCGCGCACCTGCCGATGCCGCGCATGACCAACACCATCATGCTCGCCGGCGAGCGCGATCCAGCCGAGATCATCCAGTCGGTCAAGCGCGGGCTCTACGCCGCGAATTTCGGGGGCGGGCAGGTCGACATCACGAGCGGCAAGTTCGTGTTCTCCGCCGCCGAGGCATGGATGATCGAGGACGGGAAGCTCACCTATCCGGTGAAGGGCGCCACGCTCATCGGCAACGGCCCGGACGCGCTCACGCGCGTGTCGATGGTCGGCAACGACCTCGCGCTCGACAGCGGCATCGGCACGTGCGGCAAGGACGGTCAGAGCGTGCCCGTCGGCGTCGGTCAGCCGACGCTGCGCATCGACGGGTTGACGGTCGGCGGGACGTCGTAAGCCGTTTGCTTGTGGTCGGCGGCAGCGCGCGGTGAGGCGCTGCGCTCCGGCTCCAGTGCTCGCAATCAGCCGGTCGGGCGGCGCGAAACCCGGCGCGCCCGGGCGTCGTCGACGACCCGCGCGGAACGCCGGCGCGCCGCGCGCCGCGCTCCGACGCTGCGCAGTCGCCTCCGCGCAGCGCCTCACCGCGCGCTCGACGCGTCGGCGTCATGCAACGAAAATCTCGCCGGAGCCGGAGCGCGGCGCCTCACCGCGCGCTCCACACATGGTGCTGTGCGGACAAAGGGCGCAACCAAGCGGCGCCTCACCGCGCGCGGGCCGAGGCGATCGCATCACCGCTTCCGCGCCAGCGTCACGCCGTCCCCCACGCTGAGCAAGCACATATCCACGCGCTCGTCGCGCTGGACCTTCTCGTTCAGCGCACGCAGCGCGTGCGTGTCGTCGTCGTCGTGCGATGGGTCGGCGACCCAGCCGGACCACAGCGTGTTGTCGATCGCCACCACGCCGCCGGCGCGGAGCAGCACGAGCGCGTGCTCGTAGTAGGCGTCGTAGCCGGACTTGTCCGCGTCGATGAACATGAAGTCGAACGCTCCGGGCCCCGGATCCCGCGCGAGGTCACGCAGCGTGTCGAGCGCGGGTGCCAGCCGCAGGTCGATGCGATCGGCCACGCCGGCTTCGCGCCAGTAGCGGCGAGCGAGGTCGGTCCATTCGCGGTTGATGTCGCAGCAGACCAGGCGGCCTTCCGGCGGCAGGGCGGACGCGACGGCGAGGGCGCTGTAGCCCGTGAACGTGCCGACCTCGATCGCGCGCCGCGCGCCGATCATGTGCACGACGAGCGCGAGCAGATTCGCTTCGTCGGCGCCGATCTGCATGCCCGCTTCGCGAAGCCGCGCAGTCTCCTCGCGCAGCCGGCGCTGAACGCCGGTCTCCCGCGCGCCGGCGGTGCGAACGTAGCGATCGATCGGCTCGGGCAATACCGAGCGGTGGTAAGCCATGGCGCCTCGCGACAGGAGCGGAGTCTGGAATAATAGTGCTTCCCGTCTTCGGCGCACGCGATGAAATTCTGCAGCACCTGCGGCTCGGCCGACCTCGCGTTTCGCGTGCCGCCCGACGACACGCTGCCGCGCTTCGTCTGCAGCGCATGCGGGGCCATTCACTATCAGAACCCGAAGATCGTCGTCGGCTGCCTGCCCGTGTCCGAGGACCGCATCCTGCTGTGCAGGCGCGCGATCGAGCCGCGCCGCGGCCTGTGGACGCTGCCGGCGGGCTTCCTGGAGAACGGAGAAACGCTCCAGGCGGGCGCGATGCGCGAGACGCTCGAGGAAGCGAACGCGCGCGTCGCGCTCGGCCCGCTCTACGCGATCATCAGCCTGCCTCAGATCAGCCAGGTGTACATGATGTTCCGCGCCGACTTGGCCGACCGCGCGTTCGGGCCGGGAACCGAAAGCCTGGAGGTCCGTCTGTTCGACGAAGCCGACGTGCCCTGGAGCCAGATCGCGTTCCGCACCATCGGGCGCACCTTGCGCCGGTTCTTCCTGGATCGGCGTCTCGGCAGCTACGGCGTGCACGTGAGCGCCATCGAGCGGCGCCCGCCGCTGACGCCGGACCTGGTCGCCGCCGGCTGAGCGCGCGCACCTCGCGTGCGCATTTCCAGTACACTCGCGGGCG
>DASXAF010000129.1:0-2961 GCA_036406955.1 Casimicrobiaceae bacterium | reverse complement strand
CAGCAATCCGGTGCCGGCAAGTTCTTCCTCGACTTCAGCTTCGCGGCCATGGGCGGCAAGCATGCGAGCGCGGGACGCACGGTCGTGCTCGCATCGTTCCTGCTCGGCGGACCGTCGGGCTCCGGCGTCGCGACGACGGTGACGATCGGCTCCGTCGCCTATCCGATGCTCGCGCGCTCGGGCTATGCCAAGGAAGCGGCCGGCGGCCTGCTCGCGGCTGGAGGGCTCGGCGCGATCATCTCGCCGCCGGTGCTCGGCGCCGCCGCGTTCCTGATCGCCGAGTTCCTGAAGATCAGCTATCTCGACGTCATCCTGATGGCCGCGGTCCCGACGGTGCTGTACTACCTGTCGCTCTTCGTGATGGTCGAGCTCGACGTGCGCCGCTTCGGCATGCGCGAGGTGACCGCGGCGAAAGTGATGTCCGCGTGGGCGCTGACGCGCAAGTACTGGTTCCACTTCGTCTCGCTCGTCGCGATCCTCGCGTTCCTGCTGCTCGGCTTCTCGCCCGTGGTGAGCGTGTTCTGGGCGATCGTGACCACGTTCGCCGTCAGCTTCCTCGACCGCGCGCACGCGCTCTTCCCGCGCCGACTCATCGTGGCGCTGCGCGACGGGTCGCTGCAGATGCTCAGCGTCGGCGCAACGTGCGCGGCTGCCGGCATCATCGTGGGTGTAGTCGCGAAGACGGGCCTCGGCCTCAAGTTCAGCTCCATCGTCATCGACTACGCCGGCGGCCATCTCGCACTGACCGCCATCTACACGGCGTTCATCGTATGGATCGTCGGCCTCGCCGTTCCGGTGACGGCGAGCTACATCATCTGCGCGGTGATCGCGGCGCCGGCGCTGATCAAGCTCGGCGTGCCGGATTTCGCCGCGCACATGTTCATCTTCTACTATGCGGTGCTGTCCGAAGTGTCGCCGCCCACCGCGCTGTCGCCGTTCGCCGCCGCGGCCATCACCGGCGGCGACCCCTACAGGACCACCCTGCAGGCATGGAAATACACGTTGCCGGCGTTCGTGGTGCCGTTCGTCTTCGTGCTCGACCCCGCCGGCGTCGGCTTGCTGCTCAAGACGCCGCCGCACGAATCGTGGCTCACGGTGGCGTGGATCGCGCTCACCGCATGCATCGGCATCGCGGCGCTCGCGGCCGGCGTGCAGCGCTTCTGGGTGCGGCGCATGGGCCGCGTCGAGCAGTGGACGCTCATCGTGTGCGGCCTGCTGCTCATCTATCCCGCGCCTGCGGCCGACCTCGTCGGCCTCGCGGGCATCGCGCTCATCCTGGCCTTGCAATATCTCGGCCGTCGCACGGCGCGCACCGCCGCCGGTCCTTGAGGCGCAGCATCACCTGATGACGCCGACCTCCCTGTAGTACTTCTCCGCCCCCGGATGCAGCGGGATGGGCATGCCCTGCAGCGCGTTCCTGAGGCTGATGGCCCTTGCCGCACGGTTTGCGGCCGCGAGCTCCCCGACGCTCGTCCACAGCGCCCTCGTCGCGGCGTAGACGACGTCGGTGCTCACGCCCTCGTGCGTGACGAGATAGTTCTGCAGGGCCACGGCCGGCACGTCGGTCGTCTGGCCGCGATACGTGTTGGCCGGGATCAGCGCGGCGATATACGCCGCATCGTTGGTCTTGCCGATGATCTCCGCGGGAATCGGCACGAAGACGATGTCGAGGACGTTGGCGAGATCGCGCAGCGCCGACGTGCCGAGCGGCGCGGACTGAAGCGTCACGTCGATCTGGCGACTCTTCATGACCTCGATCGACTCGCCGAACGGCATGTACTCCACCTTGGCGAAATCCTTGTAGTCGATGCCCGCCGCCCGCAGGATCGCGCGCGCGTTGAGCTCGGTGGCGGACCTGGGCGTTCCCACCGAGATGCGCTTGCCCTTGAGATCGGCGAGCGTCCGGATGCCGGAGTCGGCGCGCGCGACGAACTGGATGTAGTTGGGATAGAGCGCCGCGATGCCGCGCAGCCTCCGAAGGGGCGCCTTGAAGCCGGCTTCCTCGTTGCCGTTCCATGCCGCGGAGAGCGAGTCGCCGAGCGCGAACGCGATCTCGCCGCGGCCCGCCTGCAGCAGGTTCAGGTTGTCGACGGACCCCTTCGTCGCCTGGACCGACGTCCTGGCGTTCGGCATCTGCCGCCCGATCGCGTTGGCGAGCGCGTCACCGAGCGGATAATAGACGCCGTTCGTGCCGCTGGTCAGCACGCGGATCGACGTGTCCGCGGCGTGGAGGCCCGGTGCGAGCGCGAGCCCGCACGCGAGCACCATCCAGTCGAGACGCGAATGGAAGCGGAATCGCATGATGCCTCGGAAACGCGGCCCGCAATGCGGCGCCGGCTTCGCGGTCAGGGTCGTTACTCTGACCCCGTCCCTGACGTTTGCGTTGCGGGTCCTATAGCATATCGTCGGCAACCGCGTCATGGAGGAGCGCCCATGCGGCCCGTCGACGTGCTGTTCGAGCGCTACGGCGAAGCGCATCGCAATCCGGCCAACCGGACGATCCACTGGATCTGCGTGCCGCTCATCACGTGGAGCGGGCTGGCGCTGCTGTGGTCGTGGACGCCGCTCGCGGCGCTGGTGCTGATCGTCGCTGCGCTCGCGTTCTATCTGTGGATGTCGCCGCTGCTCGCGCTCGGCATGCTGGCCGTGACCGCCGCGATGGTCGCGACGATGCCGCTCTTCGGCGCATGGCTGCTGCCGGCGGCGCTCGTGATCTTCGTGGTCGCGTGGATCGGGCAGTTCGTAGGGCATCGCATCGAAGGGCGCAAGCCGGCCTTCATCGACGACGTCAAGTTCTTCCTCGTCGGCCCGGCCTGGCTGGTGGCGTCGCTGTACCAGCGTGCGCGCATCCGATACTAGGGCCTGTTCACGCTATGAACACACGCGCGTTGCACGGCCAAAACGGCGCTGCGCTAGGCGCAAGGCCGAAGGCGGGTCCGCCACCCGGCGAGGCCTTGCAAC
>DASXAF010000128.1:0-7966 GCA_036406955.1 Casimicrobiaceae bacterium | reverse complement strand
CCTAGTGTGCCGTTTCGTTATTAACTGGCATATGTCTTGCATCGGATTTCGGTATCTTCGCCAGTGGAGATGCCGCCATGCCGATGGGACGTCCGAAAGCTGACTTGGTGCTGCAGCCGGCCGAGCTTGCGCAGTTGCAATCGATCGTGCGGTCGCGCTCGATCTCCGCGGGGTTGCGAGCGCGTGCGCAAATCGTCCTGGCCAGCGCCGCAGGCGAACCGAACAGCAGCATTGCGACGCGTCTCGGATTTACCAACGCCACGGTCGGTAAGTGGCGCCGGCGTTTCATTGAGCGACGGATCAGCGGCCTGTATGACGAATTGCGGCCGGGAAAGCCGCGCTCGATCACCGATGAGCGAGTGGCGGAGTTGATCCACACGACGCTGCACAGCAAGCCGCGTGATGGCGCGACGCACTGGAGCATGAGCTCGCTGGCGGCTGAAACCGGCCTCTCGCGCAGCAGCGTGCACCGCTACATCAAGCTGTTCAGGTTGCAGCCGCACCGCAGCGAGACGTTCAAGCTGTCGACCGATCCGTTCTTCGTGGAGAAGTTGCGTGACGTTGTCGGGCTGTACCTGAATCCGCCGGACAAGGCGCTCGTGCTGTGCGTTGATGAGAAAAGCCAAGTGCAGGCGCTGGAGCGTACCCAGCCGATGCTGCCGATGGGTTTCGGCTACGTCGAGGGGGTGACTCACGACTACAAGCGCCACGGCACGACCACCTTGTTCGCTGCCCTCGACGTGCTCACCGGGCAAGTGCTGGCGCAGTGCAAACCGCGACACCGGCACCAGGAGTTTCTGAGCTTCCTGCGTGCCATCGAAGGCGCGGTTCCTCCCCACCTCGACGTTCACTTGATCGTGGACAACTACTCCACGCACAAGCACGAGAAGGTCAAGGCATGGCTGGCCACACGCCCGCGCTGGCATCTGCACTTCGTGCCGACCTACAGCTCGTGGCTCAACCTGGTCGAGCGCTTCTTCGCGCTGATCACCGATAAAGCCATCCGCCGCGGTTCGTTCCGCTCGGTACGAGAGTTGATTCAGCGCATCGATCACTTTGTGGTTCACCACAACGTGGACTGCAAGCCCTTTATCTGGACCGCCACTGCTGATTCGATCATGGCAAAGCTCGAAAGACTTTGTTCACGAATCAACGAAACGGCACACTAGGATGTCACGTCCCCCTCGCTCGCTTCGCTCGCAGCCCTCCGAGGGGGCGCGTCAGTCACGACGGGCCGCCGCACGGCCGCCCGGAGGCGGCGCGTGCTTTTTCCAGGATCCGGCGGCCCTTCGTGACTGACGCGACGCCGGCGCCGCTTGCGCTATGCTCGCGCCCGAGCAGGAGCCGCCATGCGATGGACATCTTCTTCAAGCTGCTCGCGCGCCTGAACCCGCGCGTGGCGCGCCTCGTCGAGCGCGACGCGGCGCTCGCCGCCGAGCTCGCGGAGCGCCGCAACGCGGAGGCGGCATTGCGCACGGCGTATGCCGAGCTCGAGGCGCGGGTGGCCGAGCGTACCCGCGAGGTGACGCAGGCCAACGAGCAGCTGCAGCAGGAGATCCAGGATCGCCGCCGCACCGAGCAGTCGTTGCGCTACAGCGAGACGCTGCTGCGTCGCCTGCACGAGGACCTCGAGGACCACATCACGGAGCGCACTTCGGAGCTCACCAAGACCATCGCGGAGCTCGAAGCGTTCTCTTACAGCATCTCGCACGACCTGCGCGCGCCGCTTCGCGCGATCAACGGCTTCGCCGCCATCCTGCGCGAGGAGCACGCCGACCGGCTCGACCCGGACGGGGACGCGCTGCTCATGAAGATCGAGACCAACGCGAGCAAGATGGCGCAGCTCATCGACGGCCTGCTCGATTTCTCGCGCCTCGCGCGCGCCGAGTCGGTATCCACCGAGGTCGACATGGCGGCGCTCGCGCGCGCCGTGGCGAACGAGCTCGCGGGCGACGCCCAGTCGCGCTCGGTCGACCTGACGATCGGCGACCTGCCGCGCGTGGTGGGCGACGAGGCGATGCTGCGGCAGGTATGGATGAATCTCATTTCCAACGCGCTCAAGTTCTCCGCGCCGCGCGCGCAGCCGCGCGTTGCGATCGCCGGCGAGACGTCGGGCAGCGAGGTCGTGTTCCGCGTGCGCGACAACGGCGTCGGCTTCGACATGGCGTACGCGGAAAAGCTCTTCGGAGTGTTCAACCGCCTGCACCGGGCCGACGAATTCCCCGGCGTCGGCGTGGGCCTCGCCTTGACGCGCCGCATCGTGCTGCGTCACGGCGGCCGCATCTGGGCCGAGAGCGACGGCGAGGGTAGCGTGTTCCATTTCGCGCTGCCCGCCGCGCCGGCGAGAAAGGCTGCGTAGGCGCGCCATGTCCGCCGACATCGACGTCCTGCTGGTCGAGGACAACCCGGACGACGCCGAATTCACCCTGCGCGCGTTGCGCAAGGCGAACGTGGCGCTCCGCGTCGCGCTCGTCGAGGACGGCGTCAAGGCGCTCGAGTTCGTGTTCGGCACGGGCAGCTACGCGCAGCGCGCCGGCGCGAGCCTGCCGCGCGTCGTGCTGCTGGACCTGAAGCTGCCCAAGGTGGACGGGCTCGAGGTGCTGCGCCGGATCAAGAGCGACACGCGAACGCGCGCGCTGCCGATCGTCGTGCTCACCAGCTCGCGCGAGCGGCGCGACATCCAGGCGTGCTACCTGGGCGGGGCCAACAGCTACATCGTCAAGCCGGTCGAGTACGCCGAGCTCATCGCAAAGCTGGGCGACCTGGTGCGCTACTGGCTGCAGCTCAACGAGACGCCGCCGGCTTGACCCGTAACCGCCGGTCCCGCGCTGCGCTTGCGATGACGACCATCGTGTCATCGCGAGAAGCGGCGGCGACGCGGGACTGCTTCCGGCCGTTCGGCGCCTGCCACTTGACATTCGTCGGCGCCGTTCAACATGATGTAGGCCACGTCGCGCGCGAGGCGCCGCGCGGCTCGCACGTTGTCATTGGCAAAACTGTCGCGAGGCAGTGACGCAAAGCCTCCGGCCCGGTCATCCGGGTAGCGGGGTTGCCGGCGGACCCGTCCGCCGCTCGAATGGACCGTGGACCGCGCCTTTGACGTCCGCGTCGCCATCCGTCGCTGTCTCCGATCGCAGTCGCGTGGAGGCAGGCGATGTGGAACCGGTCCGGTCTCAAGAAGCCCCGCACGCTCGTCGCGGAGCGCGCGTATTTCGGCTTCGATCCCGACGCATTTCAGAACGGCGTGCAGCGCCTGATCGCGCGCGTCGACGGCTCGACGCGCGAGATGGCCTACGTCACGCCTCCGATCCTGTGCGCGGATTTCGGCGTCGGCGCCGCGCAGGCGGAGGTGCTCTTTCACGCATTCACGAAGGGCGGCCTGCTGCGCGCGGACAAGCGCGGCCAGTATCGCGTCACCGATCGGTTGCGCAACTACGCCACGGCCCGCGTCGTCGCACCGCTGCAGCGCTCGCGCGCGAAGTCGCTGATCAACGAGGCGGCCGCGCGCGCCTCGCGCATCAACGCCGAATGGCGCCGAAATGCGCTGGTCATCGATGCCATCGCGGTGTCCGGCGCCTACATGAGCCGGCACGACAAGCTCGGCGAGCTCACCCTCTGGCTGATCGTGCGTCCGCGCCCGCAGGTCAAGACGCGCCGCCCGCGCCACGGCGGCGACCTCGCGGCACGCCGGCAGATCATCACGGCGATGTGCGCGCTGAGCTCGTTCGTCATCGTGCATCTCGTGACCGACAGGGCGCAGGTGCAGCGGCCGTTCAGCGTCGTGTACCAGGCCGAAGAGGCGGAGGAGGGCGGCGACCCGACGCGCTGGATGCGCTGGCGCGACTGGACGCTGTCGCTGTCGCGCCGTTTCGGCGGCCGTCAGCGGCGGGCCGCCTGAGGCCCGGGATCCCAATCCACCGCGCCGAAGCGGTCGTGCCCGAGCAGCGTGTAGAAGAGGCCGATCGTCGCGCGCGATTGCGTGCGATCGCCGAGGCCGGGATACGTCGCGTCGCGATGCGACCACAGGTAGCGCAGCGAGACCGCGTGCGGCCCGAGGATGCGCCACGTGAGGGCGGTGTCCGCGCGCAGGATGTTGTCGTGCCCGTGGGTCGAGGCCCCGGCGACGTGGCTCACGAAATACTCGCGCGCCGTGAAGTCGAGCGATGCCTTGTCGCCGAAGATGAAGCGCAGCGCAGCGAGCGCCTGCGGCGCGAGGCCGTAGTGATAATCCGTGTCGTCGGTGCCGTTGATCGTCCCCACGCCCGCGTAGCCGGCGCCGAACGATCCCGTGCCCTGCATCGCGAAGTCGTCCGTGGGTGACCACTGGCCGGTCGTCCCGAGCGACACCGCGGTGCTCGACACGCGAAACACCTGCGGATAGATGTAGTCGTAGCTCCCGTACAAGCCCCAGATGCCCCGATAGCGCTCGCCCCATTCGTAATCGCTTCCCCACAGCAGCCCGCGAGTGAGGATCTGCTCGAAGCCGTTGGCGGTCGATGCGGTGGCCTGGAAGCTGAAGTAGTCGAACGGGCGCGTGTACGTATAGCCCGGCTTTCCCGGCAATCCGTAATCGAGCGAATAGTCGATCAGCGCTTCGTTGGCCTTCTGCCGCGTCGACGTGCCCGGCACGTCCTGCGTCTGCGTGCTCACGCCCACGGCGAAGCGGCTGTAGCGCGCCGGGTCGTGCGCGTCGAACACCGCGTCGAAGCGGTCGCCGAACGCGAGGCGGTTGAAGCCGGTCGCCGGCGAGATCGCCGCCGCGCCGAGCTCGCGCCAGAACGTCGGGATCTCGTCGTGGGTCAGCAGCAGGCTCGACATGCGAAATAGCGCTTCGCCGAGGAAGCTGCCGGCGATGCCGCTCGCGATCTGGTCGTTGCGCGAAGGCGGCGTGCTCTCGCCGAAGATCTCCCAGAACGCGCTGCCGGCGAAGGTGTAGCCGAGCGAGGGCCAGAAGTCGAGGCCCGCGGAGCGCGCGAAGCCGTGGTACATGGAGCCCTGGTATGGATGGAGGAACTGGTTGACCTTGAACGGATCGTTGTCCGCGACCCACTCGTGATGCAGGTTGCGTCGGATCGTGTCGAGCGTGACGTTGTAGTCGCAGCAACCGTAAACCGCGTGGTTGAAGCGGTTCAGCAGGAAATCGAAGCCGACGATCTCCACCGCGGGAATGACGTAGCTCGCCTTCTCGCCGCCCCAGTTGCGCGCGGGGTCGAAGATGCGCTCGCCCGCCGTTGCAGTCGCGGCCTGCGTCGGCGCCTGCGGCTCGGCGGCGTGCGTCATGTGCGTCGCAAGCGATGCGACGACGATCAGGACCCTGGTGCTCGCCGAAACGAAGGAACGGGCATTCACCCCGTAGTGACCGGGGTTGCGCCGAAAGGTGCGCGAAAGGTCAGATTGCCGCGAGCGCGCGGCCGACCGTCGCGGCCTGCGGCCGGCCGTCGGCGCCGTACACCGACGGCACGCCGGCCGCCTGGAGCAGCGCGGCGAGAGCGCCGTCGTAGTGACGGCGCTGGCGAGCCATCAGCTTGCCGTTGCGCGCATTCGCCGCGCGTGCGGCGCGCGCGAGATCGAGCAGCGTGCTCCACGACGCGTCGACGGCCGATGCGTCGTCGCCGTCGGCGAGCCACAACGCGACGCCCGCTGCGCTGACGGGCAGCCCGCGCGCACGAAGCTGATCCTCGCGCACGCGCGCGAGCTGCTCGAGCGCCTGCACCTGCGCGTGCTTCGCGGCGGAGGTGTTCTCGATGGCGTCGGCGTCCACGCGCCGCAGCGCATCGCATTCGCCGTCGAGCAGGCGCAGGAGCGCCTTGTATCCGGCGATCTCGAGTTGCAGGAGCGCGTGCGGCGACGGTGAGGCGTCGGTGGAGTGTTCCCCCCCGAAGCGGCGCTCCGCGCCGCCTCCCCCCACAGGGGGGCGAGCGCCTTCGGGCGGCCGTGCGGCGCTCATCTGGCCTGCGAGTTCGACAACGCCAGCGCGTTGGCGATGAGCTTGTCGGCGACGGCGTCGGCGTTGACCGTGAGCTTGCCTTCGGCGATCGCCTGCTTGATCGCCTCGACCTTCGCGTGGTCGAAGTCGCTGCCCGCGACCGAGGAGGCGAGTTGCGAGGACAGCTCGCTCAGCTGAACGCTCGCGCCCGCGACGGGCTGCGCACCGGGGCCCGCCGGCTTGGTCGGCGCCTGGCGATCGGATACGGCGCCGGTCCCGGCATTCGGAGCGGTGAGCGAGCTGTTGATCTTCATCGATGTCTCCGCAATGGGTCGCTGGGCCTGCGGCGAGCGGCCGCGAAGCCTCCTGACGCCATTATCGGCGTTGCACGGCGGAACTTGAGCCTTCGCGCAGGGCTTGATCCTCGCGTCCCATCGCGCGCCATGTTCACCGCACCTCGACGATGCCGCCGGGGCGCGCGATCCCGGCGAGGACCTTGCCGTTCGGCAGCGCCACCTGGGCAGTCTGCCCTTCGGCGGCCGAGGTGAGGGCCTTTCCGGGCGATTGGGCAGCAAAGCCTGTGCCAAGCGCCACCACCTGCACGGCGTCGCCGGGCTGCACGACCGCGGGCGCGCGCAACGCGTCACGGCGCAGCGGCTCGCCGGGCGAGACCGCGCGCAGCGCGGTGCGACCGATGAGCGGCATGTCGGGCAGCACGGCATTGCCGTTGAGCGGTGCGATGTCGATGCGGTCGAGCCGCACGTCGTCCGCGCCGACGATCTGTCCACGCGGAATCGGACGCGCCGCGACCCACGCATCGACGAAGAGCTTGATCTGCACGGGCACGTAGACGACCCAGTTGGCGCCTTCGGTGCAGCGCACGCCGAGCGAGGTGCGCCCGATGAGCCGAGCGCCCGACGGCACGAACGGCTCCATCTTCGCGCACGGGGCGAGCGCCAGCCGGGGATCGGGCTCGCCGACCGCGACCTCCACTTCACCCCCGTTGGGCACGATGCGCTCGTCGACCAGCATGCGCACGCGCTCGGACAGCTCCGACGCCGCATGCGCGCTGGCCTGCACGAGCAGCGCGGCGCCGAGGGCCAGCACTGCACGAATGACGTTCATCGACTCCTCCTGCCGTGCCGCGTCAAGTTGTGCGCGACACCATGGCACCGAAGCCTACGCGCGAGGCGCGCATTGCATGCGGCGAAATGCGCGGGAAAGGAGGGCTTTCTTGGTCGATCGTGCTGGACACCGCTGTCGATAATCGGCGACATCCATTGAAGGCATCAGACTCGCCCCATGATCGACGCCCTCGACCGGTTCATGCGCTTCCAGACGGAGGCGCTCAAGCTGCGCAGCCAGCGCCAGGAGCTGCTCGCGGCCAACGTGGCGAACGCCGACACGCCGAACTACAAGGCGGTCGATTTCGACTTCGCGAAGGCGCTGCAGGCCGCGACAGCCGCACCGGGTGGCGTCCCCGCATCGGCGCCGGAGATTCTCTATCGCCAGCCCGCGCAGGCGAGCCTCGACGGCAACACGGTCGAGATGGACGCCGAGCGCGCGCAGTTCGCCGACAACACGGTGCGCTACGAGGCCGCGCTGAAGTTCCTCAACGCGCAGCTCAAGACCATGCTCGCCGCGCTGCAGGGATAACACGCCATGTCGCTCTTCAACATCTTCGACATCGCCAGCTCCGCGATGTCCGCGCAGACCGAACGGCTCAACGTCACGGCCAGCAACATCGCCAATGCGGACAGCGCCGCGGGACCCGACGGCCAGGCGTACCGCGCCAAACAGGTCGTTTTCCAGGCCGTACCTTCGGAAGAGAACGCCGGCAACGGCCCTGCCAAGGTGCGCGTGGCCGGCGTGGTCGAGGACGGCTCGCCTGCGCGCAAGGTCTTCGATCCCAAGCATCCGCTCGCCGACGGGCAGGGCTACGTGACGATGCCCAACGTCAGCATCGTCGACGAGATGGTCAACATGATGTCGGCGTCGCGCTCGTACCAGTCGAGCGTGGAAGTGATGAACACCGCCAAG
>DASXAF010000127.1:0-19360 GCA_036406955.1 Casimicrobiaceae bacterium | reverse complement strand
CTCGTTCTTCATCCCGCTCCGACTGGGCGTGCACGAGGCGGGCCGGATGCTCGCGATGTCGCTCGCGGGCCTCGATCCCGCGCTTGGCCTGCTTTTCGCGCTCGTGATCCGCGTCGAGCATATCGTCTGGGCCGCGGTCGGCTTCGTCGTCTACCTGGCTGTAGTGGTGAAGCAGCAGCCGGCCCGGCTCACGCGCTGACCGCGGATGCCTCGGTGTGTCGCGTGCACATGACGAAGTGCCGCGCGCGCGGCGCCAGGACACTCAAGGCGTCTTCCGCTCGCGCCGCTTCCGCTCACGTCGCGGCAGCGCGGCGATGCGCGATCCCATGCGCAGCAGCCGCGCGAGCGTGCCGGAGTCGAGGCGCAGCATGTCGCCGCTCCACCGAGCGAGGCTTTCCATGAGCTGCAGGGTCGCGCGGACGCGGGCCTGCACCGACGCGTCCTGGCGCGCGAAATCCGGGTCCGTGACGCACTCTCGCAGCGCGCCGATGGTCGGCTCGAACTCGCGTGCGCGTCGCTCGCGCACGATGATGCGCAACAGCTCCCAGGGGTCGTGCGCGGTCTCGTAGTAGTCGCGGCGATCGTCGAGCCGGTGGACGACGCGCACGAGGCCCCAGCCGGTCAGCTCGCGCAGGCTCGTGCTCACGTTCGAGCGCGCGACGGCCAGCAGGTCGCTGATCTCCTCGGCATGGAAGGGGCGGCCGTGCAGGTACAGCAGCGCGTGGATCTGCGCCACGGTGCGGCTGACGCCCCAGCGCGAGCCCATCTCGCCCCAGTGCAGGACGAACCGAAGGGCGAGGGGAGACAGGCGCGGCTGCGCCGCGTGGCCGTCACGTGCCGGTTGCGGCGCCATCGGTCGAGGACACGATCGTCGTCGACGCGGTCTCCGGCACGCTGCGGCCGGGCACCGGGTCGCTTGACGCGACTCTAGGCTCTGACATAAATTTCTGTCAAGACAGAAATATTAGAAGGAGCGTCATGCGCGTCCTGGTGCTGGGAGGCTTCGGTTTCCTGGGGCGCCACGTCGTCGCCTCGCTCCTGGCGCGGAATCACAGCGTCGTCATCGGGTCGCGCCGTGCGGCGCGCCATTCGTACGACGATCCCGCAGCCGGCGCGCACGAGCGGCGCGAGACGCGCTTCGAGCGGCTCACTTCACCCGACGCCTGGGCGCCGCTGCTCGGCGACGTCGATGCCGTGGTCAACTGCGTCGGCATCCTGCGCGAATCGGGCCGCGCCACGTACGAGCGGGTGCACCTCGTCGCGCCGGCGGCGCTCGCGATGGCGTGCGCCGAAGCCGGCATACGCCGCGTGGTGCACGTCTCCGCGCTGGGCCTGCACCGCCATGCGCAGAGCCGCTTCATCCTCTCCAAGCTGCGCGGCGAGATCGCGCTGCGGCGCGGGCCCGTTCCGTGCACCATCGTGCGGCCCTCGCTGCTCGAAGGACCCGGCGGGTACGGGTCGCGCTGGCTGCGGCGCGCGGCGTCGTGGCCGATGCACTTCATACCGGCCGACGCCGTCGGCCGTATCGCGGTCGTCGACGTGCGCGACGTCGCCGACGCGATTGCCGTCGTGTGCGGACGCCCGCCCCCCAGGCGCTATCAGACGCTCGAGCTCGGCGGACGCGGCAGCTTCACGATCGGCGAATACCTCGCGATGCTGCGACAGATCCAGGGCAACGGATGGCGCGCTCGGACGGTGATCGTGCCGGCGAAGCTTGCGCGCATCGTCGCGCACGCGTGCGATTTCCTGCACGCGACGGCGTTTTCCTTCGGCCATCTCGAGCTTCTGGGCCGCGACAACGTGCCGGCGATGAACACGTTGTCGAGGCTGCTCGAGCGCGCCCCGCACGGCCTCGGCAGCGCGCTCGTCATGCCGAGCGGGTGGGACACGGTGCGCCAGGCGATATGGACCGTGAAGGCGAGCGAGTACTGAGCGCCGCGTGTCGGACGGTGTTGACGCCGGTGCGTCACCCTATGCTAACGTCATAGCGACGGAGAAAGCCATGGGAGAGCGCGTGATGAAGACGATGACCCTGGTCACGCGGCGCCTGTATTTCGGCGTCGACGCGCTGCGGCTGCGCGACGCCGCGGAGCGCGTCCTGCTGCGCGTTCAGGGACTGCCGCCCGAGCGCGCGTGCGTCAACGCGGAGGCGCTCGAACAGGATTTCGGCTGGAACCCCGGCGTCGTGCCGAGCATGATCGAGCAGCTGGTGCAAAGCGGCATGCTGCGGCGGCCGGCCCCGCACGCGCGCGAGTTCCACGTCACCGAGAAGTTCTGGCGCTGCGCGCGCGCCCGCGTCGTCGACCCGCTGCCGCGCGACAAGGCGCACATGATCCTGACGCATCTCGCCGAGGTTGCCGCGCGCTTCAATCGCACCGAGAGCCGCAACAAGTACGAGATCGAGACGCTCGCCGTGTTCGGCGGCTACATGAGCACCGACGATCACCTGTCCGACCTTTCGATCGGCGTCACGGGTCGCAGGCGGCCGCCGCAGACGCGCGCGCGGTTCGGGCGCGCGACTGTCCCGACCGAGGGTACCGACCAGATCCGCGCGATGCTCGAAGCGCCGAGCAGCTTCGTCGTCGTGAGCTTCGTGCACAAGCTGACCGAGCTGCCGCGGCCTTTCAGCGTGTTCTTCAAAGGGGACTAGGGCCCTGAAGGCGGGATGACACGTACAGTCGCGTCGCCGCGAAGCGGCGGCGCGGGATCGTCCTGCCCTATTTCGCAGATTCCTGTCGTTCCCGCGTTTGACATCGTCAGCGGGCTCGCCAATCATTCGCCGATTCCCGACGAGGAGGAGGCGGTCATGTCGCAACGGCTGAGTCGCGCGCTCTGCGCGCTGCTGATGCTCGTCCCGGCAATTCCGGCGCTGGCCGACGTGCCGGTGCCCGCGCCCGGCACGAGCCCGCGCATCGACGCGATCAGGAAGGCCGGCGTGCTGCGCGTCGGCGTGCTCGCGAACGCGCCCTGGCTGGTGGAGAACACCAGCGGGCAGGGCGAGGCGTGGAGCGGTCCGGCATGGCTGCTCGCGAACGAATACGCGAAGCGGCTCGGCGTGAAGCTGCAGGCCGTGCCCGTCAGTCACGAGACCAAGGTGCCGGTGCTCGCGTCGAACCAGGTGGACATCTCGGTGACGCCGCTCGCCGAGACCCCGGAGCGTCTCAAGGTCGTCGACTTCATCATCTATTCGAGCACGAGCGTGTGCATGTTCGGCCTCGCGTCGAATCCGAAGTTCGCGAGCGCGAAGAGCGTGGACGATCTCGACAAGCCCGACATCACGATCGCGTACTACACCGGCGGCGGCGAGGAGGGCTGGGTGAAGGAGCGCTTTCCGAAGGCCAAGCTGCGCGGCGTCGCGGGCTCGGGTGTTGCGCCGGTCGAGGAAGTGATGGCGCATCGTGCCGACGCCGTGCCGATCAACCGCGTGCCGTGGGTCGCGATGGGACGCAAGCTCAAGCAGCTCGCGGTGCTGCCCAGGGACAACAACTGCCAGAACAGCACGGAAAAGGCCGCGCCGGTCGGCATGGCGGTCGACAAGAACCAGCCGGCGTTCCTGCAGTGGGCTCGCGCGGTCGAGAAGGAGATCGAGCCGAAGCTCAAGCAGGACGAGATGCGCGTGGTCGACACGATGAAGTGACGCGAACGCCGCCGGGTCCCTGCTTTCGCGAAACGACAAGCACCGTCGTCCCAGGCACGCGAGGACCCCGTGTCTTTCGCCGGGACGGCAAGCCCCGTCGTCCCGCGAAAGCTGGGACCCGGTGGTTTTCATCCATGGACTTCGACTTCGGCGTCATCGCCGACAACTGGCGCTTCCTGGCGTACGGCGTCGGCGTCACGATCCTCCTGTCGCTCGTTTCGGGCGTGACCAGCCTGGTGACGGGATTGGGCGTCGCCCTGCTGCGGCTGTACGGGTCACGGTGGCTTCGTCCCGCCATCGTGCTGTACGTCGACTCGATGCGCGCGATCCCCGTGCTCGTCGTGCTCGTGTGGACGTTCTTCGCGCTGCCACTCCTCACAGGCATCACGATGTCCCCGTTCGCCGCGGCGCTCATCGGCCTGACGGTTCACCTGGCCGCATACGCCGCGGAGATCGTGCGTGCCGGCGTCGAATCGGTGCGTCCGGGCCAGACGCGCGCGGCGCTCGCGCTCGGCATGTCGCGCGCGCAGGTCCTTCGGCGCATCGTCCTGCCGCAGGCCATCGTTCGCATGCTGCCCGCCTTCGGCTCGCTGCTGTCGGTGACGATCAAGGATACGGCCATCGCGTCGGTCATCGCAGTGCCGGAGCTCATGCGCCAGTCGGAAACGGTGGCCGGCCAGAGCTTCCAGCCGATCGAAGTGTTCACCTTCGCGATGCTCCTGTACTTCCTCATGCTGTACCCCGTCACGCGCGGCGTGGATCGCTTCTACCGGCGCGTGGCGCATCTCGGACGCTCATGACCCTGGATTGGTCCGTCGTCTGGCAGCATCGTGATGCGCTGGCCGCGGGCACGGCGACGACGTTCCTGCTCACCGTCGCGACGATGGCGATCGCGGTGCCGTGCGGCATCGTCGTCGCGGTGCTGCGCCTTTACGGCTGGCCGCCGCTGCGATCCATCGCCACGGCCTATGTCGAGCTCTTTCGCAACCTGCCGCTGATCCTGGTGGTGTACTGGGCCTTCTACGTGGTGCCCATACTCACCGGGCTCGGACTGTCTCCGCTCGCCACCGGCCTTGCGGCGCTGTCGCTCAACGTCACGGCGTACAACGCGGAGACGTTCCGCGCGGGCATCAACTCGATTCGTCGCGGCCAGGTGGAAGCGGCGATGGCCCTCGGCATGACGCGATGGCAGGCGCTGCGGCGCATCGTCGTCCCGCAGGCGTTGCGGCGCATCCTGCCGGTGCTGGCGAGCACGTGGGTCTCGCTGTTCAAGGACACCTCGCTCGTGTCCGTCATCGCGGTGACCGAGCTCGCCTACGTGTCGATGCAGATCCGCGCTCAGACCTTTCGCGTCCTCGAGATGCTGACCGCGATGGCGGTGCTGTACTGGCTGCTCGGCTATCCCCAGGCCAAGCTGGTCGACTGGATCCAGCGGCGCTACGCCGTCACGGAATGATGGAACGCGCCAAGGCGGGCGGCGCCACGATCATCCGCTACGCGGAGGTGCAAAAGCGCTACGGCGATTTCACCGCGCTGCGCGGCGTGTCGCTGGACGTGCACGCAGGCGAGGTGGTATGCCTCATCGGCCCCTCCGGCTCCGGCAAGTCGACGTTGCTTCGCTGCACCAACGGCCTCGAGACCATCGACGGCGGCGACATCGAGTTCGAGGGCGCGCACCTCGCGCGCGACCCGCGCGGCCTGCGCAGCATGCGGCAGCGCATGGGCATGGTGTTCCAGAACTTCGAGCTGTTTCCCCATCTGACCGCGCTTCGGAACGTCGCCGAAGGTCCGCGAACGGTGCTGCGCATGCCGCCGAAGCAGGCGGAGTCGCGAGCGCTTGCGATGCTGGACAAGGTCGGGCTCGCGGACAAGGCGCCGAACTATCCCTCGGCGCTCTCGGGCGGGCAGCAGCAGCGGGTGGCCATCGCCCGCGCGCTCGCCATGGAGCCCGACGTGATGCTGTTCGACGAGCCGACCTCCGCGCTCGATCCCGAGACCATCGGCGAAGTGCTCAACGTGATGAAGACGCTCGCAGAGGAAGGAATGACCATGGTGGTCGTCACGCACGAGATGACGTTCGCGCGCCGCGTGGGCGACTGGATCGCGGTGTTCGACGCGGGGCGCATCGTGGAGCAGGGGCCGCCGCGGCAGATCTTCGAGGCGCCGACGACGGAGCGCACGCGCGACTTCCTGAGCCATCTCGGATGGGCGGGGTGAACGCCAGTCGCGGTTGCCGCGATGGCTCTCGTGAGTCGCGCCGCTCGCACCGCCCGCACGCTGCGGGGGGTTAACATAGAACGAACTGCGGCCGCACACCATGCCCGAGATCGTCAACTGGGCGTTTCCGCCCGAGCTCCAGCCCGTGCCCGACCAGGTGAGCTTCGACCTGCGTCGCGCGCTGGACGCCGTGCTGATGGTCCGCGCGGAGATTCCGGAAGAGGCGTTCACGGCGGGCATCCTCGGCACCGAGCGCGTGGGCAACGGCGTGGTGATTCGCGACGACGGCCTCGTGCTCACGATCGGCTATCTGATCACCGAGGCGCAGACGGTGTGGCTCACGAACAACGCCGGCGCCGCGGTGCAGGCGCATCCGCTGGCCTATGACCAATCCTCGGGCTTCGGGCTCGTGGTGCCGCTTGGAAACATGTCGTCGCCTGCGCTGACGCGCGGAAGCGCGGCGTCGACGCGCATCGGCAGCGACGTCTACGTCGTCGGTCACGGCGGCCGCACGCACGCGCTGAAGGCGCGCCTCGTATCGCGACGCGAGTTCGCGGGCTACTGGGAATACGTGCTCGACGAGGCGCTCTTCACGGCGCCCGCCCACCCGCAATGGGGCGGCGCGGCGCTGCTCGATGGCGACGGCGAGCTCATCGGCGTCGGATCGCTGCTCGTGCAGGAATCGGTGAAGGACGAGGACGTGCAGGGCAACATGTTCGTGCCCGTGGACCTGCTCGAGCCGATCCTCGACGACCTGCTCAAGCACGGCCGACGTGCCGGCCCGCCGCGCGCGTGGCTCGGCGTCTACGTGGCGGAGCTCGCAGCGCACCTCGTCGTCAACGCGCTCGCCGACGGCGGGCCCGCCGAGCGGGCGGGGGTGCGCGTCGGCGACGTCGTCGTCCAGGTCGCCGATGAGAAGCCGGCGAGCCTTGCGGATCTCTTTCGCCGCGTGTGGTCGCTCGGCCGGGCCGGCACCGAAGTGCCGCTCGTGGTGTCGCGACGCGGACAATTGCTGCGCATCACCGTGCATTCGGCCGATCGCAACGACTTTCTCTGGAAGCCATCGCTGCAATAGCGCGGCTGCTGTTCGCGCGTTCGGAATAGCGCCGTGAGGTGCCTGTTCTCGCAGCGAGAACGCCCGACGGCCTGATCACCCCCAGGCGGTGCACGCCGCGTTCCCCGGAACGCGGCGCGGTGGCGTTCGCGCGCCCGGCGACACGCCGGGCAATGGGAACAGTCCCTATCCGGAGGTGTTCATGATTCCCTTTTCGTCTTGCGCACGGCGCGCGGTGCCGGCGACGCTGATGGCCGCCGCGTTGCTCCTGAGCGCGCCGCTTCGAGCGGATCCGAACAACTACCACGTGCAGAGCCTGGTGTCCGACGGCGGCGTGCCGGCGGCGCATCGCGACGACAACCTGAAGAACGGCTGGGGCGTCGCCTTCAATCCCACCGCGTTCGTGTGGGTCGCCGACAACGGCAGTGGCAAGTCGACGCTGTACGACGGCAATGGCGTCCAGCAGATCCCGCCGATCGTCACGATCCCGTCGGCCGATCCGTCGACGCATGGCACGCCGACCGGCATCACGTTCAACGCCTCGAACGACTTCACCGTGAGCTCCAACGGCGTCTCGGGTCCCGCGCGTTTCATCTTCGTGTCGGAAGACGGCATGGTCTCCGGCTGGGCGCCCAACGTCGACTTCAACAACGCCATCAAGGGCTGGCTCAATCCGGACGCGGTGTACAAGGGCGTCGCGCTCGCGGGCAACGGCGGCCAGCATTTCATGCTCTATGCCGCGGACTTCCGCGGCAGGAAGATCGACGTGTACGACAGCACGTTCCATCCCGCCAGCGTGTCCGGCGGATTCGTCGATCACCAGATTCCCGACGGGTACGGCCCGTTCAACATCATGAACATCGAGGGCAACCTCTACGTCGCCTACGCGAAGAAGGACCCGAACAGCGACGACGAGGCGGCCGGGCCGGGCCTCGGCTTCGTGGATGTGTTCGACGCGGACGGCAATCTGCTCAAGCGCCTCGCGAAGCACGGAACGCTCAACGCGCCGTGGGGCATGGCGCTCGCGCCGGCGGGCTTCGGCAAGTTCAGCAATCGCCTGCTCGTCGGCAACTTCGGCGACGGCGCGATCAATGCCTACGATCCGCGCACCGGAAAGTTCGCAGGCCAGCTCAAGAGCAACGGCAAGGTGCTGAAGATCGACGGGCTGTGGGGCATCGCGTTCGGCAACGGCGTGCTGAGCCAGCCGACCGACACGCTGTTCTTCGCCGCCGGCCCGAACGACGAGGCCAACGGCATGTACGGGCGCATCGACACCGTGTCGCCGGGTGACGACCAGGACGACGACAACGGCGACGATTGAGCGGCGCGAACGATCATTCCGGCGGAGGCGCCGTCCGGCACCGCTGCGGCAACGGCAACCGGCGGCGTCTTCGCGGGGATGACCGGGCCTCACCCCAACCCTCTCCCGCAGGCGGGAGAGGGAGCCGTGGAGCGAAGCGATCCCTCGCCCCGCGAAGCGGGGAGAGGCACTAGGGTGAGGGCCGAGAATTACTTCTGCGACACGTCGGTCCTGTAATCCCAGCCGCCGCCGAGCGCCTTCGCGAGATCGACGATTGCGATGCGCGCGTCACGCGCCGCGGTGATCTCGAGCGTCTGCGCCTGCAACAGCTGGCGCTGCACGTCGAGCACTTCGAGGTACGGCGAATAGCCGGACCGATACCGCAGGTCGGAGAGCTCGAGTGCGTGCGCCAGTCGCTCGCGGCGTTCCCCTTGCGCGGCGAGCGCCTCGCGTGCGGTGTCGTGCTCGACCAGCGCGTCGTGCGCGTCCTTGAACGCGGACTGCACGGTCTGCTGGTACGCGACGGCGAGCTGCTCGCGTTGGGCCTTCGCCCCTTCGACGTTCGCCTCGATGGCCTTGAGACCGAATATCGGCTGCAGCAGGTTCGCGCCGATGCCCCAGATCAAGGCAGGGCCCTTGAACAGGTTGCTGAGCGCGCCCGACTCCTGGCCCAGCGAGCCCGTCAACGACAACGACGGAAAGTAATCCGCGCGTGCACGGTCGATGCGCAGGCTCGCCGCCGCGATCTGGCGCTCGACCTGACGAATGTCGGGCCGCCGTTCGAGCAGGTTGGAGGGCAGGTCCGACGGAACGCTCGGGACGCCGACGATCTTCGCGGCGTTCCAGTCGTGCGTGAGCTGCGGCGTGTAGACCTCGCGCGGCGAGCGGCCGAGCAGCACGGCCAACGCCGACTCGAGCAGGCCCTCGGCGCGCTCCGTCGTCGCGATGTCCGCCTGCACGGCAGCGCGCTCCGCCTGCGATTGCGCGAAGTCGTACTCGCCGATGACGCCCGCCTGGTAGCGATCGCGCTGCAGCGAGACCGTTTCCTCGCGCGTCTTCAGCGTATCGCGCAGCAGCGCGAGCTCCGCGTCCGTGGCGAGGAGCTGGAAGTACGTGCTCGCCACCTGCGCCGCGACGATCGTCTGCACCGTCTCGCGCGCGTATTGCGACGCGAGCAGGTCCTGCCGCGCGGCCTCGGTGGCGGTCCGGTACTTGCCCCACAGGTCGATCTCGTACGACGCGTCGATCGCCACGCGGAAGTCGTTCGAATAGGCCGAGAACCCGAACGGCAACGGATTGGTGCCGAGCTGCGTGGCCTTGCTGCGGTTGGCGCCGACGGCGAGGTCCACGTTGGGGTACAGCGCCGCCGAAGCGAGCGTCACCTGTGCCCGCGCGGTGTCGATGCGCGCCATCGCTGCCGCAAGATCCAGGTTGTGGGCGAGCGCTTCGTCGACGTAACCGGTCAGCACCGGATCGTTGAACAGCGTCCACCAGCGCTCGAGCGGCGTGTTGTCGGCCGCCGGATCGCCGGGCGGAACGTCGACGCTGGGCGGCGTCGTGGGCGTCGTCGTGCAGCCGCCCAGCGCGAGCGCGCACGCGAGCGCCAGCGCGGAGAGGATGCGGGCGTGTCGGTCAGTCATCGCTCGCTCCCTGCGGCGCAATGGGCGGATGGCCCGGCGTGTGCGGTGCGTGATGCTTGACGTTGCGCAAACGCTTCACCTCGTTGACGATCTCGTCGTGGCTGCGACGCTCGATGAGGCGGCGCTCGACGATGGCGTGGTAGAACGTGGGCACGAAGAAGATCGCCAGGAACGTCGCGGCCATCATCCCGCCCATGACACCCGTGCCGACCGAATGCCGCGCCCCGGCACCCGCGCCGGTGGAGATGGCGAGCGGCAGCACGCCGAGGATGAACGCCATCGACGTCATCAGGATCGGGCGGAAGCGCAGGCGCGCCGCCTCGATCGCGGCTGCAGACGGCGTCAGGCCCTCGCCGTGCTTCAGCACCGCGTATTCCACGATCAGGATCGCGTTCTTGGCGGCCAGGCCGAGCAGCGTGACGAGGCCGATCTGGAAGTACACGTCGTTGGTCAGGCGCTGTGCGCCGAAGAACGGCCCGACGTAGTTCTTCACCCAGATGGCCGCGAGCGCGCCGAACATGCCGAACGGCAGCGCGAGCAGCACCGAGAGCGGCAGCGAAAGCTTCTCGTACTGCGCGGCGAGGATGAGGAACACCATCACCACGGCGAGACCGAGCGCGAAGCCCGCGGCGCCGCTGGAGCGCTTCTCCTGGTACGACGTGCCGCCCCAGTCGAAGCTGAAGCCGGGCGGCAGCACTTCCTTGGCGATCTGCTCGACGCGCTGGATCGCCTGCCCCGAGCTGTAGCCCGGCGCGGCCTGGCCGATGATCTTCACCGCCGGCAGGTTGTTGAAGCGATCGAGCGAGTCCGGGCCCGACGCGTAGTGCACCGATGCGAGCGAGGAGAGCGGGATCATCTCGCCCTTCACCGAGCGCACGTACACCGCGCCGATGTCGTCGGGCCGGCGGCGATAGTCGGGCTCGGCCGACATGAGCACCTGCCACGCGCGTCCGTACTTGTTGAAGTCGTTGACGTAGTACGTGCCGAGCGTCGCCGAGAGCGCGTTGTACACGTCGCTGATCGGCACGCCGAGCGTCTTGGCCTTCTCGCGATCAACGTCGACGCGCAGCTGCGGCACGTTGGCGCGCCAGAGCGTCTGCGCGCCGCCGAGCATGGGGTCGCGGTTGGCGCGCTGCAGGAACGCGTTCTTCACCTCGTCGAGCTTCTTCGCGCCGCCCTCGCCGTGATTCTGGATGTAGAACTCGAAGCCGCCGGTGGTGCCGAGGCCGAAGATCGGCGGCGGATTGAACGACAGCACGAGCGCTTCCTTGATGCCCGCGGTCTTCATGAACAATTCGCCGACGAGCTGCTGCGTGGTGACGCCTTCACGCTCGTCCCAGTGCTTCTGCGCGGTGAAGATGGTCGCCGCATTGTTGCGGAAGCCGCCGCCGATGAAGTCGAAGCCGGTGAACGCCACGATGTCCTGGTTCGCCTTGTTGGAGCGGATCGCCGCCTCGACCTGCTCGACGACCTTCTGCGTGCGCTCGAGCGTCGCGCCGTCGGGCAGGATCACCGCGGTGATGAAGAAGCCCTGGTCCTCGTCGGGCACCAGCGAGCTCGGTGTCTCGCGCCACAGGAACACCGCGAGGAGCACCATGCCGCCGAACAGCAGCGTGGCGATGATGCCCCGGCGCAGCATCCAGATGACGCCGTCGGTGTAGCGCATGGTGACGCGCCCGAACCAGCGGTTGAACGCCGCGAAATACCGGTTCGGCGCATCGTGCGGCTTCAGGATCAGCGCGCACAGCGCCGGCGACAGCGTCAGCGCGACGAGGCCCGAGATCACCACCGAGATCGCGATCGTGACCGCGAACTGGCGATACAGCTCGCCGGTGAGGCCGCCGAGGAACGCGATCGGCACGAACACGGCGACCAGCGTCAGCACGATCGCGATGATCGGCCCGGTCACTTCGCGCATCGCCTTGATCGCCGCGTCGCGCGGTCCGATGCCTTCCTCGCGCATGATGCGCTCGACGTTCTCCAACACGACGATGGCGTCGTCGACGACGATACCGATCGAAAGCACCATGCCGAACAGCGTCAGCGTGTTGATCGAGTAGCCGAGGAAGTAGATGCCCGCGAACGTGCCGATCAACGACACCGGCACCGCGGCGAACGGGATGATCGTCGCGCGCCAGCTCTGCAGGAACAGGTAGACGACCAGGAACACCAGGACCATCGCCTCGCCCAGCGTCTTCAGCACTTCGCGGATCGACACCTCGACGAAGCGCGTCGTGTCGTAGGGGATCGCGTAGGTCAGGCCCGGCGGAAAGCTCTGCGCCATGTCGGCGACGTCGGCCTTGACGTGCTTCGCCACCTCCAGCGCGTTCGCGCCCGGCGAAAGGAAGATGCCGACCAGCGTCGCGGGCTTGCCGTTGTAGCGGCCGACGAATTCGTAGTCCTTGGAGCCGAGCTCGACGCGCGCGACGTCGGCGAGCCGCACGATGGAGCCGTCCGGGTCGGCGCGCACGATGATGCGCTCGAACTCCTTCGGATCCGAGAGGCGCCCGCGTGTGGTGATGGTGTAGACCAGGTCCTGCTTCTGCTCGACCGGCGCCTGTCCCACCTTGCCCGCGGCGAACTGCGCGTTCTGCTCGTTCACCGCCTGGATCACGTCCTGCGGCGTGAGCTTGAGCTGCGCCATGCGGTCGGGCTTGAGCCAGATGCGCATCGCGTAGTCGTGCGCGCCGAAGATCTGCACGTTGGTCGTGCCGGGCAGCCGCTTCAGGCGGTCGAGCACGTTCAGCGTGACGTAGTTCGACGTGTAGAGGTCGTCGTAGCGGCCGTCGGGCGAATAGAACGCGAGCACCTGCAGAAACGCCGAGCTGCCGCGCTCGACCGACACGCCCTGCCGGCGCACTTCCTCGGGAAGCCGCGGCTCGACCTGCTTCACGCGGTTGTTCACGTTCACCGCGGCGATGTCGACGTCGCTGCCGATCTCGAACGTCACCTGGATCTGCACCACGCCCTGCGAGGTCGACGAGCTCGACATGTAGAGCATGCCGGGCACGCCGTTGATCGCGTTCTCGATGGGCGATGCGACGGTCTCCTCGATGGTTTGCGCCGATGCGCCGGGATACACCGCCTGCACGGTGACGACGGGCGGCGCGATCTCGGGATACTGCGCGATCGGCAGCGATCGCATCGCCGCGAGGCCGGCGATGACGAAGAACATCGCGATGACGCCCGCGAAGATCGGGCGGTCGATGAAAAAGCGCGAGAACATGGCGTGGCCTCTCTCAGCTCTTGCTCGAGCGCGGCGCCTTGGCGTTCGCTTCCTCGGCCTTGCTCGGCGAGGCGCCCTTGCCCGGCTGCGCGGGTCCTGACGGTGCCGCGCCGGGCAGCTTGATGGCGCCGCCCGGCATGAGCTTCGCGATGCCATCGACGATGACGACGTCTCCCGGCTTCAATCCCTGCTCGACGACCCAGAGGTTCCCGCCGTCGGCGTCGACCCAGTCGCCGACGACGATCGGGCGCACCTGCGCGATGTCCTTGCCGTCCTTGTCCTTCGCCGCGACGTAGACGAACTTGCCCTGCGGGCCGTCCAGCACGGCGGCTTGCGGCACCGCGATCGCATCCTTGCGCTCCGCGCCGCGCAGGACCACGCGCACGAATTGACCCGGCTTGAGCGCGGCATCCGCGTTGGGCAGTTCCGCGCGCATCTCGTACGTGCCGGTGGCCGGATTCACGCGCGTATCGGCGAAGTTGATCTTCCCCTTGCGCGGGAAGGCCGACCCGTCGGAGAGCTTCACCGTCACCTCGTAGGCGTTGTCCTTCGGGATCGCGAGCTGTCCCGAGCTCACGGCGCGATTCAGGCGCAGCTGCTCGTTCTCGGAGATGGTGAAGGCGACCCAGATCGGATTGGTCTGCGAGATCGTGGTGAGCAGCGTCTGGTTGGTGGTCGCGAGGCTTCCCTCGGAGACCTGCGCGCGGCTCGAAAGACCGGAGATCGGCGCGACCACGCGCGTGTAGCCCCAGTTGAGCTTGAGCTCGTCGACCTTCGCCCTGGCGGCCTTGACCGCGGCTGCGGCGAGGTCCGCGTTCGAGGCCGCATCGTCGGCCTCCTTCTGCCCGATGGCCTTGCGCTCGGCGAGCGGCTTGAGGCGCGCGGCCTCGCGGTCGGCCTGGGCCTTCTGCGCCTGGGCGCGCGAGAGGTCCGCCTCCGCCTGCTCGACCTGCGCAGCGTAGGGCTTCGGGTCGATGACGAACAGGGTCTGGCCCGCCTTGACGTACGAGCCTTCCTGGAACAGGCGCTTCTCGACGATGCCGGTGACGCGCGCCCGCACCTCCACGTCCTTGGAGCCGAGCGTCTGGCCGACGTACTCGAAGGCGACGGGGAAGGAGCGCGGTTGCACCGTCATCGTGACGACTTCGGCCGGCGGAAAGCCATGGAAGCCGCCGGCGGCTTGGGGACCTGAGGGACCGCAGGCGGCCACGGCCAGCGCGAACGAGGCGGCGACGAACGAACGTACGAGGCGGACGAGCATCATGGTCGATCGGGAATTTATTGCGGCGCAACTAGCGCGGGACGCGTAGATTAACATACAATCACGTCTGTTTGTAAAGACGTACAACGAGTAGGGAGATGGCACGAAAGACCAAGGCCGAGGCGGCAGTCACCCGGGAGCAGCTCCTGGACGCCGCCGAACGCGTGTTCAGCGAGCAGGGCGTGGCGAGCGCGACGCTCGGCGAGGTCGCATCCGCGGCCGGGGTGACGCGCGGCGCCGTGTACTGGCATTTCCGTGACAAGGCTGATCTGCTGGCCGCGTTGTGCGAGCGCGTCACGCTGCCGATGCATGCGATCTTCGAGGACCGCGAGGGCCGTGGCGCGGTCGATCCGCTCGGCGTCCTGCGTGCGAACGCGGTGGGCGCGCTGACGCTCCTGGCGCGTGATCCCCACACCCAGGCCGTGTTCCGCATGGCCTTCCAGGCATGCGGTTCCGGCGACGACCTCGCGCCGCTCGCGACCGCGAGGGAGCAGGAGCGGTGCGGATGTCTCGAGCGCAGCGCTGCGCTGCTGGAGCGCGCGATCGCGCTCGGCCAGCTCCCCGCGGACACCGACGCCGGCCTCGTCGCGCACGCACTGCACGCGTACATCACCGGGCTCATGCAGTCGTGGGTACACGCACCCGACGCATGGGATCTCGCCGGCGCGGCGCCTGCGCTCGTCGATTCGGTCATCACGGGATTCGTCGAGGCACCGCCGCGGCGTGCCGCGGCCGCTGTTGCGAACCTGCACACCGCCGACTGAATCGCCTCACGACCGCTTCGCGCGGTGTCGCGCGCGGCATAATGCCGCTTTCGCTGTGCGAGACGCGCAATGGACACGAGCGGCAGCATCGGCGTGATCGGCGCCGGCACCATGGGCAACGGGATCGCGCAGGCGTGCGCGGTGGCGGGTCTCGACGTCACGATGGTGGACATCGACGAGGCCGCGGTGAGCCGCGGCACCGCGGCGATCGGCTCGAGCCTCGAGCGGCTGGTGAAGAAGGACAAGCTCACCGCGGGCGACAAGGATGCCGCGCTTCGCCGCGTGCGCGCGACGACCCGCTACGAGGACCTGTCCGGCTGCGCGGTGATCATCGAGGCCGCCACCGAGCGCGTCGATCTCAAGCTGAAGATCCTGCGGCAGGTCGACGGCATCGCGTCTCGCGACGCGGTACTCGCTTCGAACACCTCGTCGATCTCCATCACGGCGCTGGCGGCGGTCGTGTCACCGCCCGAGCGGTTCCTCGGCATGCACTTCTTCAATCCCGTGCCGATCATGGCGCTCGTGGAGATCATTCGCGGGCTGCAGACGTCGGACGCGACGGTCGCCGCCGCGGAAGCCCTGGCGAAGCGCCTCGGCAAGACGCCGATCGTGGTGAAGAACAGTCCCGGATTCGTGGTGAACCGCGTCCTCTGCCCGATGATCAACGAGGCCGTGTTCGCGCTGCAGGAAGGACTGGCGAGCGCGCAGGCGATCGACGACGGCATGAAGCTCGGGTGCAATCACCCGATCGGGCCGCTGGCGCTCGCCGATCTCATCGGGCTGGACGTCCTTCTCGCCGTGATGAACGTTTTCTACGCCGACTTCAACGATCCCAAGTACCGGCCCGCGCCGCTGCTCAAGGAGATGGTCGCGGCAGGCTACCTGGGGCGCAAGAGCGGGCGGGGGTTTTACACGTATGCGTGATTCCACGTTGCGTGCAGCGGATGCCTCGCTCGGGATGACGGGCGCCGCGGCGTGATCTCGTCGCTCGCGTTGCCATCCTGAGCGCAGCCGGGGACCTAACCTTGACCGCTCTCCTGAAACGATGCGCAGTCGCCGCGCTCGCCGCGCTCGCCCTCGCTGGCGTTCGCGTGCACGCGCAGCCCGGTCCGGCGCCCGCGCTCGCGACGCTCCGGGTCATCGCGTTCGACGGCGGCTGGAACCTGCCCGTGTGGGCGGCGCAGCGACAGGGTTACTTCGCCGCCAACGGCCTCGCGGTGCAGCTCGCGTACACGCCCAACTCGGGCTTCCTGGTCGCGTCGCTGCTAGAAGGCCGCGAGGACCTCGGCCTTGCGCTGATCGACAATCTCGTCGCGTACGACGAAGGCCAGGGCGAGGTGAAGGTTCCGGACGATCCGGACCTGGTCGCGTTCATGGGCTGCGACGGCGGGTTTCTTTCGGTGGTCGCGCAGCCGTCCATCAAGTCGTTCGCCGAGCTGAAGGGGCAGACGCTCTCAGTCGACGCCATGACCACGGGCGCGGCTTTCGTGCTGCGCGAGCTCGTTGCGCGCAACGGCCTCACCGATGCCGAGGTGAAATACGAGCGCGCGGGCGGCACGGCCAACCGCTATCGCGACCTGATGGCGGCGAAGCACGCGGCCACGCTCCTGCGCTCGCCCTTCGAAGTGCTGGCGCGCAATCGTGGCTACAACGTGCTCGCGACCGCGGACACGCTCGGCGCGTACCAGGGCACTGCGGGCTACGTGCGACGCTCCTGGGCACGCGAGCACGAGACGCAGATGGTCGGCTTCCTCAAGGCTTACAAGGCTGGCACGGACTTCGTGTACGACCCGGCGAACCGCGATATCGTCGAAGCGCTGCTCGTCGCCAACATCCGCGACATGACGCCCGCGCTCGCGCACCAGTCGTACGACATCCTGCTCGCGCCGCGCGGTGGGCTGACGCGGGACCTGCGGCCCGACGAGAAGGGCATCGCCACGGTGCTCGCGCTGCGCAGCAAGTACGCGACGCCGAAGAAGGACCTCACCGATCCGGCGAAGTACGTCGATCTCACGTGGTACGACAAGGCGTTCGGGGGCGTCGTCCCCGCGAAAGCGGGCACCCGGTGACGTTGCGAGCACCTCCAAAGGCGCCCGGTCCCTGCTTCCGCACGGACGGCAATTGACCATGGCGAAGCCGCGCACGGATCCGACCATCGTCCGGCCCGACGACGTCGATCCGCATCACCGGTGGGATCGGCCGCTGCAGGCGCCGGGACATACCCAGGTCGACTTCGAGGAGCGCGTCAATTTCCGGCGCCTGCACGACTACCGGCTTGCCCGCACGCGCGCCGCGCTCGCGGAGTCCGGGCTCGGCGCGCTGCTGTGCTTCGACCAGCACAACATCCGCTACACGACGAGCACCGTGATCGGGGAATGGGCGCGCGACAAGCTCACGCGCTACTCCCTGCTGACCGGCAACGGCGACCCGTACATCTGGGACTTCGGCTCGGCCGCGAAGCATCATCGCCTGCACGCGCCGTGGCTGCATCACGATCACTGTCGCGCGGGCCTGCTCGGCCTGCGCGGCGCGACCGGCGGCGACATCGCGCTGTTTCGCGACGCGGCGAAGGAGATCAGGGCGATCCTCGATGCCGAGGGCGTCGGCGACATGCCGCTCGGCCTCGACGTCGTCGAGCCGCCGATGCTCTTCGAGCTGCAGAAGCAGGGCGTCGACGTGCGCGACGGCCAGCAGGTGCTGCTGCAGGCACGCGAGGTCAAGAACATCGACGAGCTCACGCTGCTGAACATGGCGTCCGCGATGGTCGACGGCGTCTACCAGGACATCGCCGAAGCGCTCAAGCCCGGCGTGAGGGAAAGCGAGATCGTCGCGCTCGCGACCAAGCGGCTCTACGAGATGGGCAGCGATTGCGTCGAGGCGATCAACTCCATCTCGGGCGAGCGCTGCAGCCCGCATCCGCACAACTTCACCGACCGGCTCATCCGGCCCGGCGACCAGGCGTTCTTCGACGTCATCCAGTCGTTCATGGGCTACCGGACGTGCTACTACCGCACGTTCAACGTGGGGATGGCGACTTCCGCGCAACGCACGGCGTATCGCAAGGCGCGCGAATGGATGGATCGCGCCATCGAGCTGCTCAAACCCGGCGTCGGCTCGGACAGGATCGCGCGCGCATTTCCCGAGGCGAAGGAGATCGGGTTCTCGAGCGAGATGGAAGCCTTCGGCCTCAACTTCTGCCACGGCCTCGGCCTGGGCCTGCACGAGCGTCCCTTGATCTCGCGACTGACATCGCTGAAGGAGCCGATCGAGCTCAAGGCCGGCATGGTGTTCGCGGTGGAGACCTATTGTCCCGCCACCGACGGCATTTCCGCGGCGCGCATCGAGGAGGAAGTCGTCCTGACGCCGGACGGACCGAAGGTCATCTCGCTCTATCCGGCGCAGGAGTTGCCCATCGCCAACCCGTATCGAACGTGAGGTCCATCATGCCCGCACGCACGCCCGAGCAAGTCGACGATCTGTTCGCCAAGGCCTTGAACGCCGGCGACGTCGACGCATTGACGAAGCTGTACGAGCCGCAGGCGTCGCTGCGGCCCTCGCCCGACAAGGCGGTGAGCGGGACCGCGGCCATTCGCGAAGCGCTTGCCGGCTTCGTCGCGGCGAAGCCGCGCATGACGCTCACCGCGCGCACGGTGGCGCAGAGCGGCGACATCGCGCTCTGCACGGCGCACTGGCAGCTCTCGATGACCGGTCCCGACGGAAAGCCCGCGCAGGTGAGCGGCCAGAGCGTCGAGGTCGTGCGGCGCCAGGCGAACGGCGACTGGCTGTTCGTCATCGACGAGCCGTTCGGAGTCGCAGGGCAATGACGCGAGCGACGCTCGGCTGGATCGGCATCGGCCGCATGGGATATGCCATGGCGGAGCGGCTGGCCGCCGGCGGCGGCGACCTCACGGTGTGGAATCGCACGCGGTCGAAAGCCGAGCCGCTCGCGGCGAAGGGCGCGAAAGTCGCAGGCGAGATCACCGAGCTTGCCGCCTGCGACATCGTGTTCGTCATGGTGTCGACGTACGACGACGTTCACGAAGTGATCGCGGGGCCGCACGGATTGCTGTCGGGAAGCGCAAAGCCCAAGCTCATCGTCGAGTGCTCGTCGATCTCGCTCGAAGGCTCGGGCGCGCTGCGCGAGCTCCTCGCCGAGCGCAACATCGAGCTACTCGCCGCACCCGTCTCGGGCAACGCGAAGGTGATCAAGGCGGGGCGCTTGTCGTTCGTGTGCTCCGGCCCGCGATCGGCCTACGACGCC
>DASXAF010000126.1:0-87602 GCA_036406955.1 Casimicrobiaceae bacterium | reverse complement strand
CGGCAAGCTCGACCCGGCGCAGTGGCCGGCGCTCGACGACGAGTCGCTGGTCGCCGCGCTGGTCGACGTCAAGGGCATCGGCCGCTGGACGGCGGAGATGTTCCTGATCTTCCACGAGCTGCGGCCCGACGTCTTTCCGCTCGACGACATCGGCCTGCAGAAAGGCATCGCGCTCCACTACTTCGCGGGACGCCGTCGCGCGCGCCGCACGCTCGAGCGCCTCGGCAAGCGGTGGAAGCCGTATCGCAGCGTCGCGACGTGGTATCTGTGGCGATCGCTGGATCCGATACCGGTGGAGTATTGACGGCGCGCCGCCACGACCGGGTATAGGATCGCGGAAGGCGATCGGCGCGACCCGGATCGCCTGCCGCCCATCGCCCGATCGGCCATCGCCCATGCCCGCATCACGCTACCAAGGCCCGCTCGACCTCGCCCAGGCGCTCTCAACCTTCGCCGTCTGCGACGCGAACGACGCGACGTTCACCCGCGAGGGACCGCGCGCCGACGTCGAATATCGCGACCTGGGACTTGCCGCGGCCACCGGCGGACGCGTCGGCATCAAGCACATCCGCGCGATCATGCCGCTGCCGCAGCCGACCGGCTGGCACTGGCACGACATGAGCGCGCACTTCGTCTACGTGCTGAAGGGCTGGATCACGTTTCGCTTCGCCGGCGTTGACGGCGACGTCACCGTGTCGGCCGGCAGCGGCCTGTCGCAGCCGGCAGGCGTCGCGCACAACGTCGTCGCGCGCTCCGACGACATGGAGCTTCTCGAGCTCAACATGCCGGCGAGCTACGGCACGTACGACCTGCCGAACGGATGATGTACCGCCGCGCGCGACCGCTCGCACAATGGCCGCGAGCTGAACGTGCGCGTTCCCGAGGCTAGAATGATCGAGCTGTCGTTCCCGACCAGGGGCATGAGCGACACGTTCACTCCCACGAAGCTGCGCCTCACGGTGGCCCAGTACCACCGGATGGGCGAGGCCGGCATCTTCGCGCCCGACGCGCGGCTCGAGTTGATCGAGGGGGAGGTGATCGAGATGCCGCCGATCGGCCCGCCGCACGCGGTCCTCGTCACTCGGCTGACCCGGTTCCTGGTGACCGCGGTCGGTGACGCCGCGGTCGTGTGGGTACAGCTCCCCGTCGTCCTCGACAACTTTTCGGAACCGCAGCCCGACGTGGCCCTGCTCGACAAGAGCGTCGACACGCTGCCCGGGCGCTTGCCGACCGTCGACGACGCTCTGCTCGTGATCGAGGTGTCGGACACGACGCTGTCCTACGACCGCGGACGCAAGCTCTCGCTCTACGCGCGGCATGGCGTGCGCGAAGTGTGGATCGTCGATATCCGCTCGCGCGTGGTCGAGGTTTACCGCGATCCGGTGAACGACGCCTATCGCCTCGATCGCCGCGCCGGCGCATCGGAAACGCTCTCGCCTGTCGCGTTGCCGGGCGTCGAAGTGTCGCTCGCCGCGCTCTTCGCGTCGTGAACAAGGGGGTCGGAGTCGTGACCCCGACGCCGTCACCCCAGCACGCCGTCGACGAGATGCAGCGTGCGCGACGCGCGCGCCGCGAGATCCGGATCGTGCGTGACGATGACGAGCGACGTCCCGATGTCGCGGTTGAGGTCGAGCATCAGGTCGAACACCATGCCGGCGGTCTTGCGATCGAGGTTGCCGGTCGGCTCGTCGGCCAGCACGCAGCGCGGACGCGTCACCAGCGCGCGCGCGAGCGCGACGCGCTGGCGCTCGCCGCCGGAGAGCTCGCCGGGACGATGCCGTATGCGATGCCCGAGCCCGACGCGCTCCAGCATGTCGGTCGCCTGCGCGCGCGCCTCGTCCAGCGCGAGGCGCCGTATGGCGAGCGGCATCGCGACGTTCTCCAGCGCAGAGAACTCCGGCAGAAGGTGATGGAACTGGTAGATGAAGCCGAGCGCGCGGTTGCGCACGCGTCCGCGCTCGGCTTCGGACAGCGATGCGAACGCGCGTCCTTCGACGCGCACTTCGCCGCCGCTCGGGCGATCGAGCCCGCCCAGCAGGTGCAGCAGCGTGCTCTTGCCGGACCCCGACGCGCCGACGATGGCGATGTGCTCGCCCGGCGCGACGTCGAGGTTCACGCCCATCAGCACCGGGACGTCGAGCGGCCCGGTGTGGTAGGTCTTGCGAAGATCGCGGCAGGCGAGGACCGGGCCCTGCGGGAGCCCGGGCTCACTCATAGCGCAGCGCTTCGGCGGGATTGACGCGCGCCGCGGTCCAGCTCGGATAGAGCGTTGCGAGCAATGCCAGCACCAGCGCCATCGCGGCGACCGACACGACGTCGCCCGTCTGGAGCTGCGAGGGGAGCTCGCTGATGTAGTAGACGCTCTTGTCGAGGAAATGGATGCCGAAGGTGCGCTCGATGGCCGGAACCACCACGTCGATGTTGAGCGCGAGCACGATGCCGGTGATCACGCCCGCCACCGTGCCCATGATGCCCACCAGCGCACCCTGGATCGTGAAGATGCCCATGATCGACGACGGCGACGCGCCCAGCGTGCGCAGGATGGCGATGTCGGCGCGCTTGTCGGTCACGGTCATCACCTGCGCCGACACGATGTTGAACGCAGCCACCGCGATGATGAGCGCGAGGATCAGGAACATCATGCGCTTCTCGATGGCGACGGCGCGGAAGAAGTTGGCGTGCGTGCGCGTCCAATCCGTCACCGCCGCGTCTTCCCGGAGCGTCCCGGCGAGCTCCCGGCTCACGATCGGCGCGGCGAAGAGATCGTCGAGCTTCAGCCGCACGCCGCTCGGTCCCTCGAGGCGGTAGAGGCGCTCGGCGTCGTCGATGTTGACGAACGCGAGCCCGCTGTCGAACTCCGCCATGCCCGCGTCGAAGATGCCCGACACGGTGAAGCTCTTGATGCGCGGCAGCGCGCCCGCGGGCGTGACGACGCCCTGGGGCGTGATCGCGACCACGCTGTCGCCGACGCGCACGCCGAGCGCGCGCGCGAGGTCGACGCCGAGGACGATGTTGAAGCTGCCCGGCGCGAGCGAATCGAGCGAGCCGCGGCGCATGTGATCGGCGATGTCCTCGACCTTGCTTTCCTGCCGCGGATCGACGCCGCGGATCAGCACGCCGCGGTTCGCGTCGCCGACCGACAGCATCGCCTGTCCGGTCACATAGGGTGCGGTCGCGACGACATGCGGGTTCTCGCGCGCCTTTCGCTCCACTGCGCCTGCGTCGCGCAGCGCCGGAAAGCCCTGGATCTCGACGTGCGAGGCGACGGCGAGGATGCGGTTGCGAAGCTCCTGCTGAAAGCCGTTCATCACGGACAGCACGACGATCAGCGCCCACACGCCGAGCCAGATGCCGACCGCGGACACGATCGCGATGAACGAGATGAACGTGTTGCGGCCCGACCCCTTGCGGGCACGCGTGTAGCGCAGGCCGATGGCCAGTTCGTACGGCGACACGTGGATCGACGCGGCGGGGGATGCGACGAAGGTCGTATGCAGCCGCGCATTATCGCATGCTAGACTCGCCCGCACGGTCGCAGCACCCCGCCGCAGTCGCGAAGCAAGCGGCGCGCAATCGACCGCGCTGGCTCGTTCCACTCGCGTCGTTCCGCCCGTGCGCCTGCACCTTTGCACGGGCCCGCATCCAATGCTCGTCGTCTGCCCCGGTTTGCTGGCGCACGCCTCGGCGTGCGCAACCCATCCTTCGCTTGCGCGGCTCGCGTACTACGCCGGCACGCCGACCGTGGACGCCGACGGCATTGCGATGCTCGCGTGTCGAACGCTGGGCCTCGGCGCGAACCCGCCCGTGGCTGCACTCGTCGCGGCGGGGCTGGGCGTCGACCCGCGCGACGACTATTGGCTCGTCGCCGATCCGGTGACGCTCGTTCCGGGGCGCAGCGACGTCGCGCTCGCAGGCCGCGCCGCCGGGCTCACCGACGAGGAGACGCACGAGCTCCTGATGGCGCTCAACGCGCATTTCGTCGACGACGGCCTGACGTTCGTCGCGCCGCGCCGCGACGTGTGGCTCGCGCATCTCGCGCTCGCGCCGGAGCTCAGGACGTCCTCCCTCGATCGCGCGCGCGTGAGCCCGCTGTCCGAGGCGCTGCCGCTCGGCGACGACGCATCGCAATGGCGTCGCTGGCAGGACGAGATCCAGATGCTGCTGCACAACCATCCCGTGAACGGCGCGCGCGAAGGCGCCGGCATCGCGCCGGCCAACGCGGTATGGTTCTGGGGAGGCGGTCGCCGCGCGGATGCCGCCGATCGCCTTCAGCCGCTCGACGTCAACGCGCCCGAGAACGCGCTCGGCGACCTGCTGCGCGGCATCGCCGCCAGTGCGCAACGCAACGCGACCCCCGGCGCAACGCCGCAACGCGCCTTCGTGCACGAGCCCGTCGAGGCGCCCGACGACGTCGACACGCTGGTCGAGCGCGTGCTCGAACCCGCGCTCGCCGTGCTCGAGCGCGATGCGCAGGCCACCCTCGACTTCATTGCCGACGGCGCCGGTGCGGCGGTCGCCTGGCATGCGCGCGCGCCGTCGGCGTTGCGGCGAGTGATGGCGCGCTGGCGCGCGCGCCCGCTGCAGGTCCCGCAAGTCGAGCCATGAGCGACGCACGGCCGCCGGATGGTGACAAAAACACGGGCCGCCTTCGGGCGGCCGTGCGGCGGCCCGTTGTCGCTCGTCCTCCTGTGGGGGGAGGCGGCGCGCAGCGCCGCTACGGGTGGAACCTGTGACCGGCGCCGCGATCGTCCGCCGGCCGGTGCCGGACGCGTCTCGCGCGCTGATCGAGGCCGGGGTCGCGCCGGTGCTCGCGCGCGTCTATGCCGCGCGCGGCATCCGGAGCGCAGCCGAGCTCGACCACGCGCTTGCGCGCCTGCCGGCGCCTGCTTCCCTGAAGGGCATCGACGCCGCGGCGGCGCGCCTCGCGCGCGCCATCGCGGAGCGCGAGCGCATCGTGATCGTCGCCGACTACGACGCCGACGGCGCGACGGCCTGCGCGGTGGGCGTGATCGGCCTGCGCGCGCTCGGCGGCGACGTCGATTTCGTCGTGCCGAATCGCTTCGAGTTCGGCTATGGGCTTACGCCCGAGATCGTCGCGCTCGCGGCGCAGCGGGCCCCGCGCCTCCTCGTGACCGTCGACAACGGCATCGCGAGCCACGATGGCGTCGCGGAAGCCGCCGCACGCGGCATCGACGTGCTCATCACCGACCATCATCTGCCGGCGGCAACGCTGCCGGCGCCGGCGATCATCGTCAATCCGAACCAGCCCGGCTGCGGTTTTCCGTCTCGAAACCTCGCCGGTGTGGGCGTGATGTTCTACGTGCTGATGGCGTTGCGCGCGCGCCTGCGCGAGCAAGGCGCATTCGCGTCACGCGGTGAGCCGCATCTCGGCGCGCTGCTCGACCTGGTGGCGCTCGGCACGGTCGCCGACGTGGTGCGGCTCGATCACGTCAATCGCATCCTGGTGGAGCAGGGGCTCGCACGGCTGCGTGCCGATCGCGCGCGGCCCGGCGTCGCGGCGCTGTTTCGCGTCGGCGGCCGCGATCCGTGCCGCGCCACGAGCATCGACCTCGGCTTCGTCGCGGGGCCGCGGCTGAATGCCGCCGGACGCATGGACGACATGTCGCTCGGCATTCGCTGCCTGCTCGCCGCAAGCGACGCCGAGGCGCTGCCGCTCGCAGCCGAGCTGGATCAGCTCAATCGCGAGCGGCGCAGCGTCGAGGCCACGATGCACGAGGAAGCGCTCGAGCAGCTCGCCGATGCGTCGTCGGGCATCGACGCGGATGCCTACACCATCTGCATCCACCAGCCGCAGTGGCACGCGGGTGTCGTGGGAATCGTGGCGTCGCGACTCAAGGATCGCTTTCATCGTCCCGCGATCGTCTTCGCCGCGTCGAGCGACGGCGCGCTCAAGGGCTCGGGCCGCTCGATCCCGGGATTCCATCTGCGCGATGCGCTGGATCGCGTCGCCAAGGAAGCGCCCGGCACCGTGGGGCGCTTCGGCGGGCACGCGTTCGCGGCCGGGGTGTCGATCGCCCCGGCGGCGCTGGGCGCGTTCGCGTCGGCGTTCGAGCACGTCGCGCGCGCCACCCTCGAGCCCGAGCACCTCGCGCGGGTGCATCCGAGCGACGGCGCGCTCGCGGCGGGCGAGCTCACATTCGAGCTGGCGCGGGCGCTCCGGGCCGGGGTGTGGGGCCAGGGTCTTCCGGCGCCGGCCTTCGACGACGTTTTCGAGGTGCTCGACCAGCGCGTGGTCGGCGAGCGCCACCTTCGGCTGACCCTGGCACGCGAGGCCGAGCGGTTCGAGGCGGTGATGTTCAACCAGGCGGCCCCGGTGCCCGCCCGGCTCCGGGCCCTCTACCGGCCGGAAGTGAGCGAGTGGAACGGGCTCTTCGGCCTGGAGCTCGTTATCAACCACTGGGAACCGTTGTCCTGACGCAACAGTCTCAATGTTGCAGCGCGGGGTGAACGCCTTCCGGCGGTATCGCCTAAGCGCCTATTGCGGCACGGAAAAAGGAGGCGATTCCACAGCCTTATCCACTGATCGCAAAGCATGCCCCGGCCTTGTGCGAAGCAGCATCCCGCCGTTACATTGCAACGGTTTGGCTCGCCGCTGCAGTGCGGCAGCCGGTCCGGGGAGAACATCGAATGCGACTGACCGACAAGGTCTCGATCATCACCGGCGCAGGTCAGGGTATCGGCCGCGCCACCGCTCTCAAATTCGCCTCCGAGGGCGCCAAGGTCGCCGTCTGCGACATCAACCAGTCCTCGGTCGACGACACGGTGGACGCGATCACGGCCCAGGGCGGCACGGCCGCCGGGTGGCGCATCGACGTCACCGACAAGGACAGCATCGCCCGAATGGTCGCAGGCGTGATGGCCAAGTGGGGCCGCATCGACACGCTGGTCAACAACGCGGGCATCGTGCAGGACGCGCAATTCAAGAAGATGACGGACGAGCAGTTCGAGCGCGTCATCGACGTCAACCTGAAGGGCGTCTACAACTGCACCAAGGCCGTGGTGGACATCATGCTCGAGCAGAACTCGGGCGTGATCCTGAATGCGTCGTCCATCGTCGGCATCTACGGCAACTTCGGGCAGACCAACTACGCGGCGACCAAGTTCGGCGTGATCGGCATGGTCAAGACGTGGGCGCGCGAGCTCGGCCGCAAGGGCATTCGCGCCAATGCGATCTGCCCCGGCTTCATCGAGACGCCGATCCTCTCGTCGATACCGGACAAGGTCATCCGGATGATGGAGGACAAGGTGCCGCTCGGCCGCCTCGGCAAGCCGGAGGAGATCGCGAACACGTACGCGTGGCTCGCATCGGACGAGGCGTCGTACATCAACGGCGCGGTGATCGAGGTGTCGGGGGGCTGCACCATCTGACGCTCGTCGTCCCTGCGGAAGCAGGGACCCAGGGTCGTTACCACGCCGGATTCCCGCTCGAGCGGGAACGACGTGCCGTCATCCGTTCGGCGGCCTTGAGCGCTGAAGCGCGGCCGGGTTACGATGCCCGCGCTTCGTGCTCCCGGACTCCGTATGCGCCGCATCGCTCTTTCCGCCTTCGCCTGCCTGCTGCTCGCCGCCACGCTCGGTGCGTCCGACGCCCGCGCGGTGGTGATCGGCGGCAATCCCGGCCCGCAATACAACTACATCTGCCCGCACGCCGACGCCGGCGGGCCGCTCGACTGCTACTTCGACGCCGTCGTGCACCTGTACACGATGTGCCGCAACGTCCATGCGATCGAGATCCTCGAGTTCGGCTACGAGGACTCGAAGGAAGGCGAGCACGCGGCCAAGTACGAATACTGCCTCGACAAGCAGAAGCAGAACATCGAGCCGCGCTACAAGGCCGCGCTCAAGGAAGCGCACATCTCGAAGCAGGCCGTCGAGGGCGTGCGCAGCCTGCACGAATACTGGCTGGGCGCGATGCAGCACATCCGCTGGAACGAGGGCGAGTCCGACGACGCGTACAAGACGCGTCTTGCACACGTGTACGACGAGCTCAAGGAAAAGATCGAGGGCATCCGCACGATCGTCGCGGTCGTGAAGGAAAAGACCTCGCCGATCGGCACTGCGCACGCGAAGCCGCCGGCGAAGGCGCCCGCGAAGTCGACGGTCAAGTCCTCCAAGCCCGCCAAGTCGACGCCCAAGACCGCCACCGGCGCGCCGGCCAACGCCAGCTGAACGGTGCCGCTTCCTCGCCTGCCGCGGCGCCCGCGCCGGACGCCGCGCTGGCGCACGCCTTCGGCGAAGGCGGCATCCTGGCGCGTGCCCTGCCCGGGTTTCGCTTCCGGCCGCAGCAGCTCGCGATGGCGAAGGCCGTCGCGGATGCGATTGCCGCGCGCGGCCAGCTCGTCGCGGAAGCCGGAACCGGCACCGGCAAGACGTTCGCCTATCTCGTCCCCGCGCTGCTCTACGGCGGCAAGGTCATCGTGTCGACCGGGACGAAGACGCTGCAGGACCAGCTCTTCGAGCGCGACCTGCCGCTCATCCGCGATGCGCTCGCGCTGCCGGTCACGGTTTCCGTGCTGAAGGGCCGCGCGAACTACGTCTGTCACTACCATCTCGAGCGCACCGCTCGCGAGGGCCGCCTGCCGAGCCGCGAGGACGCGCGCTTTCTTCCGCGCATCGTCGCCTTCGCGCACGCGAGCGAGCGCGGCGACCGCGCGGAGCTCGCCGACGTGCCGGACAACGCGACCATCTGGCCGCTGGTGACGTCGACGCGCGAGAACTGCCTCGGCTCCGACTGCCCGTTCCATCGCGAATGCTTCGTCATGAAGGCGCGCAAGGACGCGCTCGACGCGGACGTGGTGGTGGTGAACCACCACCTGTTCTTCGCCGACGTCATGTTGCGCGACGAAGGACTCGCGGAGCTCTTGCCCAACTGCAACACCGTGATCCTCGACGAGGCGCATCAGCTTCCGGACACCGCAACGCTGTTCTTCGGCGAGCAGGTCACGGCCGGTCAGCTCGTCGACCTCGCGCGCGACGCGGAGGTCGCTGCGCGCGCCGCCGCACGCGACGTGCCCGAGCTGCCCGATGCGGCAGCCGACCTCACGCCGGCGGTGCGCAAGCTGCGCCTCGCCTGCGGTGAGGCGCCCGGAAAATTCGCGCAGAACGTCATCGCCCAACGTCCCGGCTTCACCGCGGCGCTGGCCGGTCTCGCCGCCGCGCTCGACCGCCTCGCGACCGAGATGGGCCGCTACGCCGAGCGCAGCGAGGACCTCGGCGCGATCGCACGCCGCGCCGACGATGCCGCAGGCCGCCTCGCATGGTGGCAATCGGGCCTCGACGCGAGCGCGGCCGGCGACGCGGCGGAATGGATACGCTGGCTCGACGTCTCGCAGCACGGCTTCCAGCTGCACGCGTCGCCGCTGTCCGTCGCCGACGTCTTTCGCCGCCAGGTCGACTCCACCGCGCGCGCGTGGATCTTCACGTCGGCCACGCTGGCGGTGGCGCGCAGCTTCGCGCACTACACGAGCCAGCTCGGCCTCGCGGATGCGCAAACCGGCTGCTGGGACAGCCCGTTCGACTACGCGCGCCAGGCGCTGCTGTACGTGCCGCAGGGATTGCCGGCGCCCAATTCACGCGAGCACACCGAGGCGGTCGTCGACGCTGCGCTTCCGGTGTTGCGCGCGAGCGGCGGCCGCGCGTTCCTTTTGTTCACCACCCTGCGCGCGCTCTCCGTGGCCCGGGAACGCTTGAGCGAAGCGTTGCTGCGCGAAGGACTCGACCTGCCGCTGCTCGTGCAGGGCGACGGATCGAAGAGCGAGTTGCTGATGCGTTTTCGCACCCTCGGCAATGCCGTGCTGCTCGGGTCGGCGAGCTTCTGGGAAGGGGTCGACGTGCCCGGCGACGCGCTGTCGGTGGTGGTCATCGACAAGCTGCCTTTCGCGCCCCCCGACGATCCCCTGCTCGCCGCACGCCTCGCGCGCCTCGAGGAGGACGGCGGCAATGCATTCATGGACTGGCAGCTGCCGCAGGCCGCGATCAGCCTCAAGCAAGGCGCCGGACGCCTCATCCGTACCGAGACCGATCGCGGCGTGCTGATGATCTGCGACCCGCGCCTGACCGACAAGCCCTACGGCCGGCGGATATGGCAGAGCTTGCCGCCGATGCGCAGGACGCGGGAGTTGGGGGAGGTGGTGGAGTTCTTCGGGGGATGCTAAGCACCGAGCACCCGGCCCCTCACCACCACTTCCACCACGGCTTCTCCGCCGGCGCATTGCCGGCGACGTAGATGCTCTTCGGAAATGTGTTCGCAAGAATGCGACGCGAGTCCTCGGCGAGCTGGGTGAGTCCGAGCTTGTCGTAGCTCCTGGCGAGGATGTCGAGCGCGCGCTCGTTCGACGGCGTGTTGGGGAAGTTCAGCAGCGCGGCCTGCGAGCGGTTGGCGGCCGCGACGTACGCGCCGCGCGTGTAGTAGTAGTCGGCGACGTGCACCTCGAACATGCCGAGCGCATTGGTGAGATAGCGCATGCGCTGCAGCGCATCCTCCGAGTAGCGGCTGTCGGGGAACTTCCGGGTCAGCTCCTTGAACGCCGCGAACGACTCGCGCATGGCCTTGGGATCGCGCTCGGACAGGTCGAGCTCGTAGACGTACCCGAACAATCCCTGGTCCTCGCGGAAGTACACGAGCCCCTTGAGGTAGTACGCGTATTCGACGTTGGGATGGTTCGGATACGTGCGGATGAAGCGGTCGCACGCGGCGACGGCGGCCGCCTGCTCGCTCGCGCGCCAGTTCGAATACGCGCCTTCGAGGATCGCCTGCTGCGCGAAGCGGCCATACGGATAGCGCGCCTCGATCGACTCGAACAGCTTGACCGCGCGGGTATAATTGCCCTCGAGCATCGCGCCGTGGCCTTCGCTGTACAGCTTCTCCGCGGACCAGCCGGCCGTCTCGTCCTTGCCCATGTCCGGCAGCAGGCCGCAGCCCGCCAACCACGACATCATCAGCGCCGCGGCCGCGACCGCGCGCACGTCTTTCCAGCCAATCATCGTCGAAGCGCCCTTCGTGAGTCGCCCGGATTATAGCCGACGGGGTGCCGAGCCACGGCCCGCCGACGGGGCGCCCGCGACCACGCTCACGATCCCGGCCGAGCATGCGGGCAGCCGCCTCGACCAGGCGCTCGCGCAGCTCTTGCCGCAACACTCGCGCAGCCGGCTCAAGGCCTGGATCGAGTCGGGCGACGTGCGCGTGGACGGCGCGACGGCGCAGCCGCGGCACAAGCTTCGAGGCGGCGAGCGCGTCGACGTCACGTGCGTCCCAGCGGAGCCCTTGCACGACGCACCCGAAGCGATTCCGCTCGACATTCGCTTCGAGGACGATGCGCTGATCGTGCTCGACAAGCCGGCCGGCCTGGTCGTGCATCCGGGCAGCGGCAATCGCGCGGGAACGCTCCTCAACGCGCTGCTGCATCATGCACCGGCGCTCGCGGCGCTGCCGCGCGCGGGCATCGTGCATCGCCTGGACAAGGACACGAGCGGCCTGATGGTGGTCGCGAAAACCGCAGCGGCGCAGAACGACCTCGTGCGCCAGATCGCTTCGCGTGCCGCGACGCGCGAATATCTCGCAGTGGCACGCGGCGACGTCGCGCGCGGCGCGACCATCGACGCGCCCATCGGACGGCATCCCGTGCAGCGCACGACGATGGCGGTGGTCGCGCATGGCAAGCCCGCGCGCACGCACGTGCACGTGATGGAGCGCTTCGGCATCGCGACGCTGCTGCGCTGCCGTCTCGAGACCGGGCGCACGCACCAGATTCGCGTGCACCTCGCCGCGATCGGGCACCCGCTGCTCGGCGATCCCGCCTACGGGCGACATGTGCCGCACGGCGCGCTCGCATTCGGCCGTCAGGCGCTGCACGCGGCGAGCCTCGCGTTCGCGCACCCGCTCAGCGGAAAACGGCTGCAGTTCGCATCGGATCCGCCCGACGATTTCCGCGCGCTGCTCGCGACGCTGCGCGCCGCGGCGAAAATGTGTGTACGTCGTCCATGAATCGGTCGGCAGCGGGTCCGTCGCTGCGCCCGGGATGACGGCGCGAGGTCCATCGCTGCGCCCGGGATGACAGGCCGAGATCCATCTGCGCTCGGCATGGCGGCGGCCGATCCGGTGCCGGGCACCGACTGGCTCGTGCCGCAATGGCCGGTCGCGGCACACGTGCACGCCTTCGTCACCACGCGGAACGGCGGGGCGAGCCGCGGGCCGTATGCGTCGCTGAATCTCGGATTCGCGGCCGGCGACGATGCCACTGCAGTCAACGAGAACCGAAGCCGCGTCGGGCGTCACCTGCCTGCGTCTCCATGCTGGCTGCGCCAGGTGCACGGCGCGAACGTCGTCACTTTCAGCGAGGCTGCGCAAGCCATTCCCGATGCGGATGGCGCCGTGACGCGCGCGCCCGGCGTGCCGCTCGTCGTGCTCGTCGCCGATTGCCTGCCGGTGTTGCTCGCCGACCGCGCCGGCTCCGTGATCGGCATCGCGCATGCGGGATGGCGCGGCGTCGCCGCGGGCGTGCTCGAGGCCACACTGGATGCGATGGCGCGCCCGGCCGGCGACATCGTCGCGTGGATCGGCCCGGGCATCGGTCCCGATGCCTTCGAGGTGGGACAGGACGTTCACGACGCGTTCGTGTCACGCGATGCACACGCGGCGCACGCGTTTCGATCGCTACGGCACGGAAAATGGCTGGCCGATCTGCCGGCGCTCGCCCGCCGGCGACTCGAGGCCCGCGGTGTCGCCGACGTGGCGGGCGGCACCTGGTGCACGGTGAGCGACCCGCAACGCTTCTATTCGTATCGCCGTGACGGCCCGAGCGGGCGCATGGCCGCGTTCATCTGGCTCGAGTGACGTCGCGGCGCTCGCGCGCCGCGCGCCGGCGGCGCATCGCGAGCCACAGGTACAGCATCACCGGCAGCAGGCCGACGCCCACGAAGAACGCGATACCGGCGAGCGCATTCGAGAATGCCAGCGCCATTGTCGCCGTGATGTACAGCCACGCGATGATGACGATGTGCATGCCGGCGACGCGCGGGATCGATCGACGCAACGGTACGTTAACATTGTGGTCCATCGTAAGACGCGCTCCGCGCGCCTTTCGTCGCCGATGTCGTCCACCGTTTCGAACCTGCCGGCCGCATGGGTCGACCTCGCGCAGCAATGGCAGCACACGCTGCAGCAATGGAGCCAATGGTGGCTCCGCGGCATCGCGGCGCCCGGCGCTGCGTCCGCACCGCCGGCGCCTGTCGGCGCGCCGTTGCCCGGCATGCCGTTCGACCCGGCGGTCCTCGCGGCGCTCAACGAGAAATACCGGCCGCTGTTCGAGAGCCTGTGGAACGGCGCGCAGGCCGCGCTCGCATCGAGCGACGCTTCGTCGATTCCCGAGGTCGCCTCGCCGGCGCCGGGAGACCGCCGCTTCACCGCGTCCGCATGGCGCGAGCAGCCGTACTTCGCGTACATCAAGCAGGCGTACCTGCTGTATGCACGCTATCTCGGTGAGCTCGCCGCGCTCGCGAACCTTCCGCCGGACCAGAAGAAGCGCCTGCAATTCGCCACGCGCCAGTACGTCGATGCGCTCGCTCCGACCAACTTCCCCGCCACCAATCCCGAGGTGCTCCAGCGCGCGGTCGAGACCGACGGCGGGAGCCTGATGCAGGGCCTCGCGAACCTGCTGCAGGACGTGAGCAGGGGACGCATCACGATGAGCGACGAGACGGCGTTCGAGGTCGGGCGCAATCTCGCGATCACGCCGGGCAGCGTGGTATTCCGCAACGAGCTGATCGAGCTCATCCAGTACGACGCCGCGACGCCGACGGTCTACCGCAGGCCGCTGCTCATGGTGCCGCCCTGCATCAACAAGTACTACATTCTCGATCTCACGCCCGACGACTCGTTCGTGCGCCACAGCGTCGGGCAGGGACACACCACGTTCATGATCTCGTGGCGCAACATCCCCGCGGAGCTCGGCGCGCTCACCTGGGACGACTACCTCCAGGACGGCGTGCTCGCCGCGATACGCGCCGTGCGCGCGATCACGGGAAGCCGGGCGATCAACGCGCTGGGATTCTGCGTCGGCGGCACGCTGCTCGCGTGCGCGCTCGCCGTGCTCGCGGCGCGCAAGGACGACAGCGTGTCGAGCGTGACGCTGCTCACGACGATGCTGGATTTCGGCGATCCCGGGGACGTCGGCGTGTACATCTCGCCGGAGGCGCTGGCGGCACGCGAGCCCGCGCTGTGCGCCGGCGCGCGCCTGCCGGGCAGCGAGCTCGCCAATGCGTTCGCAAGCCTGCGCGCCAACGAGCTGGTGTGGAGCTACGTCGTCAACAACTATCTCAAGGGCCGCACGCCGGCCGCGTTCGACCTGCTCTACTGGAACGGCGATTCCGCGAACCTGCCGGGCCCGATGTACGTCTACTACCTGCGCGAGATGTACATCGGCAATCGGCTGCGCGAGCCGGGCGCGCTCACGATGCTCGGCGAGCCGGTCGATCTTCGCCGCATCGCCATGCCGGCCTACGTGTACGGCTCGCGCGACGACCACATCGTGCCGTGGCGTGCGGCGTACCGCACCGCGTCGCTGCTCGGCGGCGACATGACGTTCGTGCTCGGTGCGTCGGGCCACATCGCGGGCGTGGTGAACCCGCCGATGCCGGTGAGGCGCAACTACTGGCGCAACGAGCGCATCACCGACGATCCCGACGAATGGCTCGCGCGGGCCGTGCAGGTGCCCGGGAGCTGGTGGACCCATTGGGATGCGTGGATCGCGGCGCACGCGGGCCGGCGCCGCCGGGCCCCGGCTGCCACCGGCAGCGCGGCATACCCGCCACTGATGCCCGCACCGGGCAGCTACGTCGTGGAAAAGGTTTCCGGATGAGCGATGCCGGTGCGCGCCCGCCGCAGCGTTTGCGCACGCGCGACACCGGTCGCCGCGCGCTGCGTTACCATGATCGCGCAAGCCCTGTGTCGACACGCATGGCGCCTTCCACGGAGAGATTCCCATGACCGATATCGTCATTGCCGGCGCACTGCGCACGGCCATCGGCAAGTTCGGCGGCTCGCTCGCCAAAATTCCCGCACCCGAGCTCGGTGCCACGGTGATCAAGGCGCTGCTCGCGCAGCACGGTGTGGCACCCGAGCGCGTATCCGAAGTCATCATGGGCCAGGTGCTCACCGCCGCGAGCGGACAGAATCCCGCGCGGCAGGCGCTCATCAAGTCCGGCATTCCGAACGCCGTGCCCGCCATGACCATCAACGTCGTGTGCGGGTCCGGATTGAAGGCGGTGATGCTCGCTGCGCAGGCGATCCAGTGCGGCGAGGACGACATCGTCGTGGCCGGCGGCCAGGAGAACATGAGCGCCGCGCCACATGCCCTGCCCGGCTCGCGCGACGGCTTTCGCATGGGCGACGCGAAGCTCGTCGACACGATGATCGTCGACGGCCTGTGGGACGTCTACAACCAGTACCACATGGGCACGACCGCGGAGAACGTCGCGAAGAAGTACGGCGTCACGCGCGAGCAGCAGGACAAGTTCGCGGTCGCGAGCCAGAACAAGGCCGAGGCCGCGCAGAAGTCCGGCAAGTTCGACGACGAGATCGTCCCGGTGATGATCCCGCAGCGCAAGGGTGAGCCGGTTGCATTCAAGACCGACGAGTTCGTCAAGGCCGGCACGACGCTCGAGTCCGTCGCCGGCCTGCGGCCTGCCTTCGCCAAGGAAGGCAGCGTCACCGCCGCCAATGCTTCCGGCCTGAACGACGGCGCCGCGGCGGTGCTGGTCATGACCGCGGAGCGCGCCAGGGAGCTCGGGATCACGCCGCTCGCGCGCATCAAGTCGTATGCGACCACCGGTCTCGATCCCGCGATCATGGGCATGGGCCCGGTGCCGGCCAGCAAGCGCGCGCTCGAGCGCGCGGGATGGCGCGCCGCCGACCTCGATCTCCTGGAGGTCAACGAAGCGTTCGCCGCCCAGGCGTGCGCGGTGAACAACGAGATGGGCTGGGACACCTCGAAGATCAACGTGAACGGCGGCGCGATCGCGCTCGGGCATCCGATCGGCGCGTCCGGCTGCCGGGTGCTCGTCACGCTGCTCCACGAGATGCGCCGGCGCAATGCGAAGAAGGGCCTCGCGTCGCTGTGCATCGGAGGCGGCATGGGCGTTGCGCTCACGGTCGAGCGGTCTTGACAGGTCGTCGCCGCGGCAGCGGGGACCCAGCGACGTTCGACGATACTGGGCCCCTGCTTTCGCAGGGACGACGCCGGGAATCCAAACCAGCGGAGGAGCTGACATGGCAACCAATACGCGCATTGCGCTCGTCACCGGCGGCATGGGCGGGCTGGGAGAAGCGATCTGCATCAAGATGGCCGCGCTCGGATACAACGTCGTCACGACGCATTCGCCGGGCAACACCAAGGCCGCCGAATGGCTTTCGGGGATGAAGGGCCAGGGCTACGACTTCAGCGCGTATCCGTGCGACGTCGCCGACTGGAGCTCGGCCGCGGAGTGCGTACGCAAGGTCGTCGCCGACAAGGGCCCGATCGACGTGCTGGTGAACAACGCCGGCATCACGCGCGACATGACGTTCAAGAAGATGGACAAGGCGAGCTGGGATGCGGTCATCAAGACCAATCTCGATTCCTGCTTCAACATGACCAAGCAGGTCGCCGACGGGATGGTCGAGCGCGGATGGGGACGCATCATCAACATCTCGTCCGTCAACGGGCAGAAGGGCGCATTCGGGCAGACCAACTATTCGGCCGCGAAAGCCGGCATGCACGGCTTCAGCAAGGCGCTCGCGCTGGAGGTCGCGCGCAAGGGCGTGACGGTGAACACCATTTCGCCCGGCTACATCGGCACGAAGATGGTGATGGCCATCCCGAAGGAGGTGCTCGACAGCAAGATCATTCCGCAGATCCCGATGGGGCGGCTCGGCAAGCCGGAGGAAGTCGCGGGCCTCGTCGCCTATCTCGCGAGCGATGAAGCGGCATTCCTGACCGGCGCCAACATCGCCATCAACGGCGGGCAGCACATGTTCTAGCGCGCGCGGCGCGAGGCGACGCGCGAAAAAAAACCCCTCGGTGCTTCACCGAGGGGTTCGAGGCTGTATCAATCAGGAGGAGGAGATCGATACAGAGAGACATCACGCCCGATTGTTGGGACCGACTCCCGGCTGTTCAAGTTCCGCTCGTCGTCTCCCGTCAGCCCGCTCGTTTCCGAGCGTGCGACATCGGGATATCGCAATCTTGCAACGTCCTTACGCAGCCTTCTTGCTCTTGGTCGTGCCGTTGGTCGCGCTGGCAGCCGCGGCGCGCACGCTGGCGTCGGCCAGGTTCACGACCTGCCGGGTCGCCTTCTGGAACTGGTCGAAAGCGGCCGTCGAGGCGGCGATCGTCGACTTGAACGCGTTGAACGCGACGTCGGATCCCGCCGGCGCCGAGGCGCTGGCCTTCTCGACCCAGCTCGCCACGCCCTTGGTGTAGGAGCTCCACGCTTCTTCGGCGAGCGCCGTCAGCTCCGTCTGGGCTTCCGAGGAAAGCTCGTACAGGCCGCGCGAGTAGCCGAGCGCGCTTTGCACGCCGAGCTCCGCGATCTTGGAGCGCAGCGCGAAGAGCTCCTGCACGTCCTTCGCCGACGCCGCGGCTTGCGCGCCTTCCACGCCTTGCGCCAGCACGAGCTTCGCGGCGTTCAGGTTGAGCGTCACGAGCTTCTCGGCCTTTTCGATCGACAGCGAGGCGAGCTTGATCGCGTTCGCGACATTGACCTTGTTCATCTCAGCAATCTGTTCCGAGGGGTTGTACATGATCACCTTTCCGTGTCCGTATGTCCGTTGAAGGGTCCGGCGGCGCTGCGTCGACCGCATCCCGGGGAAAGCCCGCGGAATCCGGCCGGTGCCGCCCGGGTGTCCCGTTCCCCGGGCGCCGCCGCAGCGCTTTGCTGCACTGCACAAAAGACATTGTAGGGATGGGGAAGAGCCAAGTCAACCCCTTTTTTGTGCGGCGCACCACGCCATCGTCGCCGCGCTGCACGAACTTCCAAACGCTCGGAAAATCAGCGGTTTATAATTGATGATTCGCCCAAGGAGCTCCGCGCGATGAGCGAGCAGGTCCGCACGATCAAGAAGTACCCGAACCGGCGGCTGTACGACACGGCCAACAGCGGCTACATCACGCTGGCCGACGTCAAGCAGATGGTCCTCGACGGCATCGAGTTCCAGGTCGTCGACGCCAAGTCGGGCGAGGACCTCACGCGCGCGATCCTGCTGCAGATCATCCTCGAGGAGGAATCGGGCGGCGTGCCCATGTTCAGCTCGGAGATGCTCGCGCTGATGATCCGCTTCTACGGCAGCGCGCAGCAGACGATCATGGGCCAGTACATCGAGCAGAACGTCAAGGCGTTCCTCGCGATCCAGAAGAAGCTGCAGGACCAGGCGAAGCAGATCTATGGCGACAAGATGATGCTCACGCCGGAGCTGTGGAAGCAGTTCATGCAGATGCAGGCGCCGGCGATGCAGGGCATGCTCGGCAACTATCTCGAGCAGAGCGCGCGACTGTTCATGGACATGCAGCAGCGCATGCAGGACCAGACACGCGGCATGTTCGCGGCGTTTCCGTTTCCGGGATTCGGTGGGCAGGCGCAGAGCCCCGAGGACGAGAAGAAGCGGTAGACCCTCGCAGCAATGACCAGCAGCGTCGATCGAATCCCCCGCGTCGGCTTCGTCTCCCTCGGCTGTCCCAAGGCGCTCGTCGATTCCGAGCAGATCCTCACGCGGCTCCGCGCCGAGGGCTACGCCATCGCGCCGTCCTATGCGGGCGCGGACCTCGTGGTCGTCAATACCTGCGGGTTCATCGACGCCGCCGTCGCCGAGTCGCTCGACGCGATCGGCGAAGCGCTCTCCGAGAACGGCAAGGTGGTCGTCACCGGCTGCCTGGGTGCGCGCGACGGCGGCGAGTTCGTGCGCGAGGCGCATCCGCGCGTGCTCGCCGTGACCGGCCCGCATGCGACGCACGAAGTGATGGACGCCGTGCACGCGCACCTGCCGAAGCCGCACGATCCGTTCGTCGATCTCGTGCCGCCGCAAGGGATCAAGCTCACGCCCAGGCACTACGCGTATCTCAAGATCAGCGAAGGATGCAACCACCGCTGCACCTTCTGCATCATTCCGTCGCTGCGCGGCGACCTCGTGTCGCGCCCCATCGGCGAGGTGCTCGACGAAGCGGAGCGGCTCCTTCGCGCCGGCGTGCGCGAGCTCCTGGTCGTGTCGCAGGACACGAGCGCGTACGGCGTGGACGTTCGCTATCGCACCGGGTTCGTCGGCGGGCGTCCGGTGAAGACGCGCATGCTGGAGCTTGCAGCCGCGCTCGGCGAGCGCGCCCGCGCGAACGATGCATGGGTGCGCCTGCACTACGTCTACCCGTATCCGCACGTGGACGACGTCATCCCGCTGATGGCGAATGGCGCGCATCCGCGGGGGCTGCTGCCCTACCTCGACATTCCCTTCCAGCATGCGAGCCCGCGCATCCTGAAGCTCATGAAGCGACCCGCGGCGCCCGAGAAAGTGCTCGATCGCCTGGCGGCCTGGCGCCGCGAGCGCCCGCAGATCACGGTACGCAGCACGTTCATCGTCGGCTTTCCGGGCGAAACCGACGCCGAGTTCGAGGATTTGCTCGCGTTCCTGGAAGCCGCGCAGCTCGACCGCGTCGGCTGCTTCGCCTATTCGCCCGTCGAAGGCGCAACCGCGAATGCGTTGCCCGATCCGGTGCCCGAGGCAGTCAAGGAGGAGCGCCGCGCACGCTTCATGGCCGTGCAGGCGCGCATCAGCGCCGCGAAGCTTGCGCAGCGCGTCGGCGCGACCATGGACGTGCTGGTCGATTCGGTCGAGGGATCCGGCAGGATGGCCGTTGCCGTGGCGCGCGGCGCCGCGGACGCACCCGAGATCGACGGCGTCGTGCGCGTGAACGGCGACAGCTTGGCCGCCGGCTCGTTCGCCAGGGTCACCGTCACGGCGGCCGACGAGCACGACCTGCGCGCCCGCCCGGCGCCCTGACGCTCCGGCACGCTCGTCCATTTCCCGCGCGACGCCGCCAGCGAGCGCGCGCTGCGCGCCGTCGCGTATTGCACCTTGGTGCAGGTTGTAGCCGCGAACACCGCAGGCGTAGAGTAGCCCGGTCGCCCGTCATGGGACGGCGCACGGAAGACCGCCGTGGACGTCATGCGCGCCGCCGTATCGTGGTCCGGGGTTGCGCTGCTGATTGCGCTGACCGCGGCGTGCTCGAAGGAAGCCCCGCCGCCTCCCGCAAAGGCGCCGCCGCAGGTCGGCATCGTCACCGTCGTCCCGCGGTCGATCCCGGTCACGCCGACGTTCGTCGCGCAGACCGAGAGCTCCCGGCAGGTCAACATCGTTGCGCGCGTGTCGGGTTTCCTCGATCGCATCGCGTATGAGGAAGGCGCGCCGGTCAAGCAGGGCCAGGTCCTGTTCCAGCTCGACCGCAAGCCGTTCCTCGCACAGCTCGACGCCGCAAAAGGCGAGTTGCAGGCGCAGCAGGCGCGCCTGACGGCGGCCCAGGCCAACTATGGCCGGGTCAAGCCGCTGACCGAGCAGAACGCGCTTTCGCAGGCGGAGCTCGACAGGGCCAAAGGCGAGCTCGACTCGGCGACCGCGGCGGTGTTCTCGGCCAGGTCGAGGGTTTCGGAAGCCGAGCTGAACCTGGGCTACGCGACCATCACCTCACCGGTGAGCGGCGTCAGCAGCCGCGCGCTGCAGCGCCAGGGCGCCTACATCAACGCGATGAGCGACAGCGCCAACCTCACGTACGTCGCGCAGGTCGACCCGATCTGGGTGACCTTCAGCATCTCGCAGAACCAGCTCGCGCAGTTCACGCGCGCGCGGGAAGCGGGACACATCGTCCCGCCGGCGGGCGAAAAGTACGAGATCGACATCGTGCTGCCCGACGGCACCGCGTATCCCGACAGAGGCCGCATCGATTTCTCGGACCCCTCGTTCAGCCAGAGCACCGGCTCGTTCATGGTGCGCGCCGTGCTGCCGAACAAGAAGCACGCGCTGATGCCCGGCATGTTCGTGACCGCGCACCTGCGCGGCCTGACGCGGCCCAACGCCATCGTCGTGCCGCAACTCGCCGTGCAGCAAGGCGCGAAGGGTCACCTCGTGTACGTGATCAACGCGAGCGAGGTCGCGGAGATCCGGCCCGTCGTCGTCGGCGAGTACTACGGCGACAAGGACATCGTGATCCTCACCGGCCTGCAGGCCGGCGACCGGGTGGTCGTCGACGGCCTCGCGAAGGTCGTTCCCGGCCAGCCGGTGACCGTCGCTGCACCCGGCGCGCAGCAGCCCGCAGCCACCAGGCCCGGCGCGCCCACTGCCGCGGCGACGCCGTCACCGCCGCGCTAGCTTTCGCATGTTCACGCATTTCTTCATCGACCGTCCGATCCTGTCGTCGGTCATCTCGATCCTGCTGGTCCTCGCGGGCGCGGTGGCGCTGAGCGTCTCGCCCGTGGAGCAGTACCCCGAGCTCGCGCCGCCGCAGGTCGTGATCAGCGCGGCCTATCCGGGCGCGACCGCGGAGGTCATCGCCAACACCGTGGCCGCGCCGATCGAGGCGCAGCTCAACGGCGTCGACAACCTGCTGTACTTCTACTCGACCAGCTCGTCGAGCGGCAACGTCACGATCAACGTCGTGTTCCAGCCGGGCAGCGATCCGGACATCAACCAGGTGAACGTGCAGAACCGCGTGAGCCAGGCGACGTCCCAGCTTCCGCAGACGGTGGTGCAACAGGGTGTGACGGTCGACAAGCAGTCGTCGAGCATCATGATGGTGATCTCCATCTATTCGCCCGACGATCGCTACAGCGCCACGTACATCGACAACTACACCAACTTGTACGTCGTCGACGAGCTGAAGCGCGTGCCGGGTGCGAACCGCGCCAGCGTGTTCGGCCTGCCGGACATCGCGATGCGCGTGTGGCTGCAACCCGACCGCATGGCGCAGCTCGGCATCACCGTGCAGGACGTCGCGAACGCGATCCAGAGCCAGAACCAGACCTTCGGCATCGGCCAGATCGGCGCACCGCCGACGCTGCCCGGGACGCAGCAGACGTTCGTCGTCTCCGCGCAGGGCCTCCTCACGCGGCCCGAGGAGTTCGAGGACATCATCGTGCGCGCCGCGCAGGAGGCCACGGCCATCGTCCGCATCAAGGACATCGGCCGCGTCGAGCTCGACAAGCGCGATTACTCGATCGCGAGCGAGATGAACGGCAGGACCGCCACGACGCTCGCGATCTACCAGCAGCCCGGCGCGAATGCCGTACTGACGGCGCAGGCCGTTCGCAAGCGCCTGGCCGAGCTCAAGCAGCAGTTTCCCACGGGACTGGACTATCGCATCGCGCTCGACACCAGCCTCTTCACCCTGAACTCGATCGACAAGGTCGTGCACACGTTCTTCGAGGCCGTCGTGCTCGTCGTGCTGGTCGTGTTCGTGTTCCTGCAGTCGCTGCGCGCGACCGTGATCCCGATCCTCGCCGTGCCCGTCTCGATCATCGGCACGTTCGTCGGCATGCACCTCCTCGGCTTCTCCATCAACATGCTGACGATGTTCGGCCTGATCCTCGCGATCGGCCTCGTGGTCGACGACGCGATCGTCGTCGTGGAGAACGTCGAGACCAACATGGCCGCGAAGGGCCTCCCGGCGCTGGAGGCCGCCAAGGTCGCGATGACGCAGATCGCGAGCGCGCTCATCTCGATCGTGCTCGTGCTCGTCGCCGTGTTCCTGCCGATCGCGTTCCTGGGTGGCGTGACGGGCACCCTGTACAAGCAGTTCGCCATCACGATCTCGATCTCCATGGTGCTGTCGGGCGTCATGGCGCTGACGCTGTCGCCGGCGCTGGCCGCGATCATCGTCAAGGCGCATCACGGCGAGAAGAACGCGTTCTTCCGCGCGTTCGAGCGCGGCTTCGAGCGGTTGCGCACCGGATACGTCGGCGGCGTCGCGCGCGCGATCCGGTTCTGGCCGATCTCGCTCGCCGTCTACGCGGCGATCCTCGCCGGCATCGTGGTCATGTTCCGCATCGTGCCCGGCAGCTTCGTGCCGGACGAGGACCAGGGTTATTTCTTCGCGGTGGTCATCGCGCCCGACACCGCGACGCGCGACATCGTGGCGGGCATCGCGAAGCGGGCGCAGGAGATGGCGTCGGCGGACCCGGCCGTGCAGGACGTCGCGAGCGTCGCGGGCTACAGCCTGATCGACGGACAGATCCAGAACAACGCGGCCGTCCTGTTCGCGTCTCTCAAGCCCTTCGAGCAGCGCAAGGATCCCGCGCAGCTCTCGTTCGCCGCGCTGCGCCGCCTCAACGCACAGTTCGCGCAGATCAAGGACGCGTTCGTGCTCGCGCTCAACCCGCCGGCGATTCCGGGCATGGGCACCACCGGCGGCTTCGAGTTCTACGTGCAGAACCGTGGTTCGGGGGACCCGCAGCAGACCGGCCAGGTGGTGCAGGCGTTCATCGCCAAGGCGCGCCAGCGTCCGGAGCTGCAGGGCGTGTCGACGACGTTCCGGCCCGCGACGCAGCAGCTCTTCGTCGACCTGAACCGCAGCCGTGCCGAGGTGCTGGGCGTCCCGGTTCAGGACGTGTTCCAGACGATGCAGGCGTATTTCGGATCGCAGATCGCCGGACAGTTCTCGCAGTTCAGCCGCGTGTGGTGGGTCGTGCTGCAGGCGGATGCGAGCTACCGCATGAATCCCTCCGACTTCGACAAGGTGTTCGTGCGCTCGAGGAGCGGGGCCAACGTCCCGCTCAACGCGCTCATCACGACCCGCTACGTCGCCTCGCCCAAGCTCCTCACGCGCTTCAATGGATTTCCCGGCGTCAAGATCTCGGGCAGCCAGGCCGAGGGCTACAGCTCGGGCCAGGCCCTCGCGGCAATGGAAGACGTCGCGCGCGAAGTGCTGCCCGGCGATTTCTCCTATAGCTGGGCCGGCCAGGCGCTGCAGGAGAAGCAGTCGGGCAGCACGTCGACGTCCGCGTTCGCGTTCGGCATCGTCGTCGTGTTCCTGCTGCTCGCCGCGCAGTTCGAGCGCTGGACGCTGCCGATCGCGGTCGTGCTCACCGTGCCGGTCGCCGTGCTGGGAGCGCTGCTGCTCACATGGCTGCTGGGCCTCGAGAACGACGTCTATTTCCAGGTCGGCCTCGTCACGCTGGTCGGCCTGTCGGCCAAGAACGCCATTCTCATCTGCGAGGTGGCGGTCGAGCGCATGCGCGAAGGCCTCGATGCGCGCAGCGCGGCGCTCGAGGCCGCGGGCGCGCGACTGCGCGCGATCGCGATGACGTCGCTGGCATTCGGGCTCGGCTGCGTGCCGCTGGCGATCGCCTCCGGACCGGGCGCCAACAGCCTGCGCGCGATCGGCACGGGCGTGATCGGCGGCATCCTCGCGTCGACCTGCGTGGCGATCTTCTTCGCGCCGCTGTTCTTCTGGCTGCTCGACGTCGCAGGCACCCGGCTGTCGCGGCGCCGGCCCGCTGCATCCGCGGCACCGCCGGCGCCTCAGGAAGCCGACTAGGCATGCGAACGACCGCGTGCACGCTCGGCGCCGCGCTGCTGCTCGCATCGTGCGCGAGCGGGCCTGCGCACGAGCCGCCCGTCCGTGACGTGCCGGCGCAGTGGCGCATCGACTATCGGACCGCCGAAGCGCTCGCGGATACGCGCTGGTGGGAGCAATTCGACGATCCGGTGCTGAACCAGCTCATCGACACCGCGCTTTCGAACAATCTCGACTTGCGCATCGCCGCGGCGCGGGTCGATCAATTCCTGGGCCAGCTCGTCGCCACGCGCTCGCAGCTCTATCCGCAGGTCGACTACAGCGTATCCGCTTCGCGCAACCGCTCGAGCAGGGTCGGTGCAACGCCCCTGCCGTCCGATGTCGACCCGCACTACTCGCTCTTCCAGGCGGCAATCGGCGCGCAATGGCAGCTCGATCTGTTCGGCCGCATCCGGCACCAGACCGATGCCGCACGGGCGCAGGTCTATGCGAGCGAGCAGGCGCGCCGCGGCGTGGTGCTGACGCTGGTGACGAGCGTCGCGTCGGGCTATGTCACGCTGCGCGGGCTCGACCGGCAGCTCGAGATCGCGCGCGCGACCGCGGACAACTATGCCGGCACGCAGCGCATCTTCGAGCTGCGCTTCAAGGGCGGCGTGGTGTCGCAGGTCGAGCTCGAGCAGGTGCAGTCGCAGTACCAGCAGGCCCTCGCCGCGATCCCGGGCCTCGAGGAGGACATCGCAGCGCAGGAGAACCTCATCGCGATCCTGCTCGGCGACTATCCCGGGCCGATACCGCGCGGCAAGTCCATCGAGGCCCTCGGCATTCCCGGCATTCCGCCCGATCTTCCCGCTGCGCTGCTCGAGCGGCGACCCGACATCCTCCAGGCGGAGCAGGCGCTCGAGGCGGCGAATGCCAACGTCGACGCGGCGCGCGCCTTGTACTTCCCCCAATTCAGCCTCACCGGAACGCTCGGCAGCGTCAGCGCGGCGCTTTCGAGCTTCCTGAGCGGCCCGGCGCTCGCCTGGTCGGTGGCAGCCGGCATGACCGGTCCGATCTTCAACGCGGGCGCGATCGCGGGCCAGGTGACGTCAGCCGAGGCCGCGCGCGAGGAAGCGCTCGCGGGCTACCGCAGCACCGTGCTCGGCGCGCTGCGTGAAACGAACGATGCGCTGATCGGCACCATCAAGCAGCGCGAGCAGGCGCAGGCGCAGGTGCGCCGCGTCGCGGCGCTGCGCGAGTACGCGCGCCTTTCCCGGCTCAAGTTCGAGAACGGCTACGCGGGCTATCTCGAGGTGCTGTACGCCGAGAACGAGCTCTTCCTCGCGGAGCTCGCGGCGGTGCAGTCCTATTCGAGCAGCTACGTGCAGCTCGTCAACGTCTACAAGGCGATGGGTGGCGGCTGGATCGACCTCGCGGACCGGCAAACGTCGGCGTCACCCCGGCCTGCGATCGAGCAGCGCAGCGCCGAGCAGCCGCTGTGGTGAGGCGCTACGGCTGAGGAATCTGCAGCGCCGCCAGATCCCGCGTCAGCTCGGCCAGTATTTCCCCGAACTCCTGATTGAGCGCCTCGGCATACGCCGCCGGCGTGTGCGCCGCGAGCTCGACGTGCTTGTGATACTCGTGCGACCACGCGGGTGTGGCACCGCCGGCGACCGGCGTCAGGTAGTACGTGATGGTGAGGTCCGCCGAGACGGGGCTGCCGTCGCGCGAATCCGCGTACATGGTCGACACGAACCCGTCGAGCGTGACGTCGCTGTCGGCGCCGGAGCCCGGCGGCACGACGCGGGCGAACACCTTCGCTGCGGCGAGCGCGCGGCTCGTCTGCTCGGTGAACATCGACGACGGCGCGACCAGGAACTCGACGTAGAAGTCCGTCTCGTAGCGCAGCGCCGCCTCGCGATACACGAACGAGCGCCCGCGGAAGGGCGCGGCGACGTTCACCAGGCCCACGCGCGCCGTCATGGGCTGCGGCTTCGCGACGGCCGGCGGCATCGGCGGATCGAGCAGGTACACCTGCTTCACCAGCGGCTCGCGCGAGAACGGCGAGGAGCAGCCCGCAACGAGCGTTGCCAGCAGCAGCGCGGCAAGCGCGGCAGAGGCGCGGTGCGGCAGTCGATCGCTCATGGCGTGCGCTCCAGGGGGCGAGGCGGCGCGCCGAAGAGCACGTTCGACGGATAGCGCTTCGCGTCTTCGGTGAGATCGCGCAGGTTGTCGGTGATCTGGCGCAGGTTCTCGAGCGTGGTGCCGAGATCGGTCTCGCGCCCGCCGAACATGCGGTCGAGGCGGCCGAGCGTCCGCTCCAGGTGCGCCACCGACTGCGAAAGCTTCGGATCGGACACGAGCGACCGCATGGCCTGCAGCGTGTTCGACGCATCCTGCGGGAGCTGCTTGAGGGCAGGGCTCGCGAGCGTCGCCTTGAGCTCGGCGTTGGTCTGCCGCAGCTCGGCGATGAGGCCCTGCGCTTCTTCGGAGAGCTTCCTGGCCTGGATCTGGTCCAGTGTGCTCTCGATCTTGCCGAGGGTCTGCTCGGTGCGCTGCTGCAGCCGCCCGGTGTCGAGCGCGCCGATGCGCTCGTTGGTCGTGATGAGCAGCTTGTTGAGATTCGCGACCAGGTTATCGACGTCGAGATGGCGCAGCCGGTCGACGATCTCCGTCGCGGCGTTCACGAACGCGGTCACCGTGGACGGCGCGCTCGGAATGTAGATGTACTCCGGCACCCAGTCGATCGGCAGCACGGGCGTCGCGGGATCGACGTAGTCGACCTCCAGGTAGTTGGTGCCGGTGATGCCTTGCGGTGCCAGCCGCACGCGCAACCCGCGCTCGACCTCGATGGCCGTCGTTTCGGGGCTCGCGATGTCGGTCGACGCCTTGCCGCCGACCAGCCGCGGCTCGAGCTGGGCCTCGACCAGCACGTAACGCTTGCGCTGGCCCATGGCCTTCTCGGTCTCGTACTTGGTGTAGGTGAAGCTGATCCGCGTCACCTCGCCGATGACCACCCCGCGGTACTTCATCTTCGAGCCGACGTCGAGGCCCTGCACCGACTCGTTGAAGTACGTCTCCATCTTCGTGCGGGGCGTGAACCAGCGCCCGGTGCCGATGATCAGCAGCACGGCGATGCCCGCCACCACGGCGCCGATGACGAACAGCCCGAGCTTGAAGTAGTTGGCGCGCTGGCTCATCGGACCTTCACGTCGTCGCGAGCTCGGGCTCGCGATGGAAGAATTGCTTCACCCACGGGTTGTCGCTGTCGTCGCGCAGCTTGCGCGGGTCGCCCTCGGCGATGATGCCCTGCTTGCGCCGGTCGAGCATGATGACGCGATCCATGATCGAGAAGATGCTCGCGAGCTCGTGCGTGACGATGACGAACGTCACGCCGACGTTCTCGGCGAGCCGGCGGATCAGCGCGTCGAGCGAGGCCGACGTGATCGGGTCGAGGCCCGCGGACGGCTCGTCGAGGAACAGGATCATCGGGTCGAGGGCCATGGCCCTCGCGATGGCGGCGCGCTTCTGCATGCCACCGGAGATCTCCGCGGGCAGGTGGCCGGTGAACGCATCGAGGCCGACGAGCTCGAGCTTCATGCGGCCGATGAGGTCGATCTCCTCGCTCGTGAGGTCCGTGTACTCCTCCAGCGGCAGGCGCACGTTCTCGAGCAGCGTCATCGACCCGAACAGCGCGCCCGACTGGTACATCACGCCGATCTTGCGCAGGATCGCATGGCGCGTCGCCCCCGTCGCCGTCACGATGTCGTCGCCGTCGATGTACACGTGGCCCGCGATCGGCTCGTAGAGGCCGATCATGTGCTTCATCAGCGTGCTCTTGCCGCAGCCCGAGCCGCCGAGGATGCCGAACACCTCGCCGCGGCGCACCTCGAAGCTCAGGTCCTTCTGCAGCACGACGTCGCCGTAGCCTGCGGAGAGGCCTTCCACGCGGATGACGGCTGGGTCGTCGGCCATCAGATGTCGAGGAAGAAGTAGATGACGGCAAAGACACCGTCGACGACGACCAGCAGGATGATGCCCGACACCACCGCGCGCGTCGCCGAATCGCCGACCGCCGACGCCCCGGCCGCCGTCTGGAGCCCGCGCAGGCAGCCGACACCCGCGATGACCACCGCGAAGACGAACGACTTGACGAAGCCGGCCATGAAGTCCGAGAGGTCGACGATGGACTCGACCTCGTGGCGAAACGTCACGAACGGGATGTTGAACGACTGCATCGTCAGCGCGCCGCCGAGCAGGCTCACGAGATCGGCGAGCAGCGTGAGCAGCGGTGTCATGAGCAGCGCCGCGAGAATGCGCGTGGTGACGAGGAAGCGGACCGGGTCGAGGCCCATCGTGGTGAGCGCGTCGACCTCCTGGTTCACCTTCATCGTGCCGATCTCGGCGGCGAACGCGGCGCCGGAGCGGCCGGCGAGGAGAATGGCCGTCATCAGGGGCGCCAGCTCGCGCAGCATCGCGAGGCCGATCAGGTCGGCGACGAAGATCTCGGCGCCGAAGCGCTTCATCGGAATCGCCGACTGGAACGCCAGGATGACGCCGACCAGGAACGAGATCAACGCCACGATGGGCACCGCATCGGCGCCCACGCGCTCGCAGATGCGCCACACGTCCTTCCAGCGCACGTGGCTGGGGTGAAGCACGGCGTCGAACAGCGCCGCGGTCGCTTCGCCGACGAACGCCACCTGCTGGCGCATGTCGCGGCCGATGTCCGCGGCGATGGCGCCGATCTCCTCGACCGCGGGGCGCCGCTTCGGCTCGGGGTCGAGGTCCTGGGACAGGCGCCCGGGATCGAACTGGCGCAGCAGCGCCTCGAAGCGCGGCTCGAGGTTGCGGATGGCGACCTCGCCCTGCGGCCGCTGCCGCATGAGGTCGACGAGCAGCGCGATGCCCGCGCCGTCGCAGTAGTCCACGCCGCGTGCGTCCACGACGATGCGACGCTCGCGTGCCTCGCGCACGGCGCGCGCGGCGCGTTGCCACAGGTCGCGAATGGTCGAAGCGTCGAGCCGGCCCGACAGCGCGAGCACGCGGCTGTCGTCGGCGTCCGAGACGGCGAGGTGCGCCATGTCGCGCGGCTAGTGACGACGCGGCATGCGGCGATGCATGGCGAGAGGCATGGCTCGCGACATGGCGCGCGAGTGTAGCACGCGGTCGCTGCGCGCTCCGCTTCGACACCCCTCGCCCGACCAGCGGGCGGTTGCGGCGGTGTACTATCGTGTCGATACCCGTCTCCAGCGATGAGCGAGCCGATCCGCTTCCTGCTGAACGGCGCGCCGGTCGAGGTCGCCGGCCTGTCGCCGCAGACCACGCTGCTCGAGCACCTGCGCGAAACGCGCGGGCTGACGGGCACCAAGGAAGGCTGCGCCGAGGGCGATTGCGGCGCGTGCACGGTCGTGCTGGCCGAGCGCGACGGCGAGCGCCTCGCGTGGCAGCCGATCAATGCGTGCATCCGCCTGCTGCCGTCGGTCGACGGCAAGGCCGTGTTCACGGTGGAGAGCCTGCGCGCCGAAGACGGCGGCGCGTTGCATCCGGCTCAGCAGGCCATGGTCGACTGCCATGGGTCGCAATGCGGGTTCTGCACGCCGGGCTTCGTGATGAGCCTGTTCGCGCTCTACAAGAGCCGGCGGGTGCCATCGCGCGCCGCGATCTGCGACGCGCTGTCGGGCAACCTGTGCCGGTGCACGGGCTATCGGCCGATCATCGACGCCGCAGTGCGAATGTACGAGCTCGATGCGCCCGACGATTGGCGAAGCCGCGGCGTCGACGACGACGGCACGCGCGTCGTCACGCAGTCCGAGCAGCGCCTCGCCGACGCGCTCGCATCGTTGTCACGCGACGAAACGTTCGTCTACGAGGCAGGCGGCCGTCGCTGGTTCGCGCCGCGTACGGTGTCGGCCCTCGCCGAGACGTGTGCGGCACATGCCGACGCGCGGCTCGTCGCCGGCGCGACCGACCTCGGCCTCTGGATCACCAAGCAGCATCGCGACGTCGGCGACCTCCTCTACGTCGGCGATGTCGCCGAGCTGCGCGGTGTCACGCGCGGCGAATCGGGCCTCGAGATCGGCGCCGCGGCCAGCCTCGAGCAAGCGTTCGCAGCGCTCGACGAGCCATTCCCGGAGCTGCACGAAGCCTGGGTCCGCTTCGCCTCGCCGCCCATTCGCGGGAGCGGCACGCTCGGGGGAAACGTCGCGAACGGGTCGCCCATCGGCGATTCCATGCCGGCCCTGATCGCGCTCGGCGCAACGGTCGTGCTCGCGCGCGCGGGCGGCGTGCGCGAGCTGCCGCTCGAGTCGTTCTATCTCGCCTATCAGAAGACCGCACGCGAGCCCGGCGAGGTCGTCGTCGCCATTCGCGTGCCGGACCGCGCGCCGGGATTGCTCCTACGCGCCTGGAAGATCAGCAAGCGCTACGACCAGGACATCTCCGCGGTGTTCGCCTGCTTCGCGATCGTGCTCGAGAACGGGCGCGTCGCGTCCGCGCGCATCGGCTGCGGCGGCGTCGCGCCGGTACCCGCGCGGGCGCGCGCCACCGAATCGCGGCTCGTGGGCCGCCCCTGGCGCCACGACGTCGTCGAAGCTGCCGCGCAGACGCTGGCGTCGGAATTCACGCCCATCGACGACCTGCGCGCCTCGTCGGCGTATCGCCGTCAGGTGCTCGGCAACCTGCTGCGGCGTTTGTGGTCGGAGCACGCGAGCGCGGCGCCCGTGCGAATCGAAGCCGTCGCGGCCGACTGACCCGATGAACGCCCCGGAAGCACCGCCCGTGGAACGCTCGCTGATCGGCGCGGAAGTGCCACACGACAGCGCCGTGCTGCACGTCAGCGGGGAGGCGCATTACACCGACGACCTGCCCGAGCCGCGCGGCACGCTGCACGCCGCCTTCGGCACGAGCCCCATCGCGCATGGCGTCATCCGGCGCGTAGATCTCGATCGCGTGCGCGCGGCGCCGGGCGTGGTCGACGTCATCACCGCTACCGACGTCCCCGGCGTCAACGACGTCGGGCCGATCCAGGAGGACGATCCCATCCTCGCGGATGGCGTCGTCCAGTTCGTCGGCCAGCCGGTGTTCGCCGTCGCCGCCGCCGATGTGCGCGCCGCGCGGCGCGCGGTGAAGCTCGCGACGCTCGACATCGGAGCGCGCCCGCCGATCCTCACGATCGAGCAGGCCATGGCCGCCGAATCCTACGTATTGCCGCCGGTCAGCGTACGCCGCGGCGATCCCGAGGGCCTTCTCGCGAAGGGACCGCACCGGCTGCGCGGCAGCGCGCACAACGGCGGCCAGGACCACTTCTACCTCGAAGGGCAGGTGTCGCTCGTCGTGCCGCGCGACAACGGCGGCATGCACGTCTACGTCTCGACGCAGCATCCCGGCGAGGTGCAGCTCATGGTGAGCCACGCGCTCGGAATCGCCGCGCACGACGTCGTGGTCGAATGCCGCCGCATGGGCGGCGGCTTCGGCGGCAAGGAAACGCAGATGTGCCAGTTCGCGTGCATTGCCGCGATCCTCGCGCGCCGCACCGGACGTGCCGTGAAGCTGCGGCTCGACCGCGACGACGACATGGCATCCACCGGCAAGCGCCATGCGTTTCGCCACGACTACGACGTCGCGTTCGACGACGAGGGCCGCATCCTGGCGCTCGAACTCACGCTCGCCTCGCGCTGCGGCTTCTCGGCGGACCTCTCGGGCCCCGTGAACGATCGTGCCGTGTTCCACGCGGACAACGCGTACTGGCTGCCGCACGTCGCGATTCATTCGTATCGCTGCAAGACCAACACGGTGTCCGACACCGCGTTTCGCGGCTTCGGCGGCCCGCAGGGCATGTTCGCCATCGAGCTGGTCCTCGACGACATCGCGCGCGCGCTGGGCCGCGATCCGCTCGACGTGCGCAAGGCGAACCTCTACGGCGTCACGGACCGCAACGTCACGCCCTTCGGCATGACGGTCGAGGACAACATCGCGCCGGCGCTGATCGAGCAGCTTGAAGAGCATTCGCGCTATCGCGCGCGGCGCAAGGCGCTCGAGGCGTGGAATCGCCGCAGCCCGGTGATCAAGCGCGGCATCGCGCTCACACCCGTCAAGTTCGGCATCTCGTTCACCGCAACGCATTACAACCAGGCCGGCGCGCTCGTGCACGTGTATCGCGACGGGAGCGTGCTGCTGAACCACGGCGGCACCGAGATGGGCCAGGGCCTGTTCATCAAGGTGCAGCAGGTCGTCGCCCACGAGCTCGGGCTCCCGCTTGCGCAGGTTCGCGTGAGCGCGTCGGACACGAGCAAGGTGCCCAACGCGTCGCCGACGGCGGCATCGTCGGGCAGCGATCTGAACGGCATGGCCGCGCAGCGCGCCGCGGCGACGTTGCGCGAGCGGCTCGCGGGATTCGCGGCAGCGCGCTTCGGCTGCTCGGCCGCGGACGTGGCGTTCCGCAGCGGCGTCGTCACGGCCGGCACGACGACGCTTCCGTTCGCGGAGCTCGCACGCCTCGCGTATTTCGCGCGCGTGCCGATGTCGGCCACGGGGTTCTACGCCACGCCCAAGGTGCATTACGACCGCCACACGCTATCGGGGCGGCCGTTCTTCTATTACGCATACGGCGCGGCGGTATCGGAAGTCGCCGTCGACACGCTGACCGGCGAGCATCGGCTGCTGGCGGTCGACATCCTGCACGATGCGGGCCGCTCGCTGAATCCGGCGATCGATCGCGGCCAGATCGAAGGCGGCTTCCTGCAGGGCTACGGCTGGCTCACGATGGAAGAGCTGTGGTGGGATCGCGAAGGACGCCTCGGCACCCATGCACCGTCGACGTACAAGATTCCGGCGGCACGCGACTGGCCCGAGCGCGTGCACATCGAGCTATTCGACGCGCCCAATCGCGAGGACACCATTCATCGCTCCAAGGCGGTCGGCGAGCCCCCGCTGATGCTGGCATTGTCCGCGTTTCACGCGCTACGCGATGCCATCGCCAGCGTCGACGAACATCGAACCGTCCCGCGCCTCGATGCGCCGGCCACGCCCGAGCGCGTGCTCGGGGCCATTACCGACCTGCGCACCCGCGCAGCGCGGCGGCATGCCACGCCCGCGGGCGTGGAAAGCGCGTTGCAGGCGCCCCACCCATGACGCACGAGCATGCCGCGACGCCGCCATGGATCGACGCGCTGACGGGCGCGCTGCACGACGGCCAACGTGCAGCGCTGGTGGTCGTTGCGCACGTCGCCGGCTCGGTGCCGCGCGAATCGGGCGCGGCGATGGTCGTGACCGCCGAAACGCTCGGCGGCACCATCGGCGGCGGTCATCTCGAGTTCGAAGCCACGCGCATCGCGCGCGAAGCGCTCGCGGCCCCGACGCCGGCGACCTGGATCGTGCGCTTCCCGCTCGCCGCGCGCATCGGCCAATGTTGCGGCGGCGTCGCGACGCTCGTGTTCTCGACGCTGGACGAGCGCGCGCGCGGCTGGCTCGACACGGCGCGAGCCTGCGCGCGCACCGAAGCGCCGTTTGCGACGGTCGCGCGCATCGGCTCGGCGGCGCAGGCGGCGGCACGCCTCGTCGTCACCGCCGACGACGTGCGCGGCTCGCTGGGCGATGCGGACGTCGATTCCGCGGCGATCGCGTTCGCGCGCGCACGCCTCGCGGCAGGGACCGCGGGGACGCTGCTGATGCCGTTGCCGGGCGAGACCGAGGCGTCGCTGGTCGTGCAGATCGAGCGCGCCGATCCCTTTCCCGTGCTCGTGTTCGGCAACGGGCACGTCGGCCGCGCGTTGATCCAGGTGCTCGGCGTATTGCCGGCGCAGGTGCGCTGGGTCGACTCGCGCGAAGCCGATTTCCCGCCGTCCGTTCCCGCAAACGTCGAGATCGTCGTCACCGACGTGCCGGAAGCCGAGCTGCGCGAAGCGCCGCAGGGCAGCTACGTGCTCACCATGACGCACGCCCACGCGCTCGACTTCACGCTGGTCGAGACCGCCCTGGCGCGTGACGACTGGCGCTACGTCGGCATGATCGGCTCGCGCGCCAAGCGCGCACAGCTCGAGCGGCGGCTCGTCGCGCGCGGCGTCGCGGCGGAACGCATCGCGTCGGTCGTGTGCCCGATCGGCGCGCAGTTGCCGGGATTGTCGGGCAAGGCGCCCGGCAGCATCGCGATCGCGGTGGCCGCCGAGCTGCTCGCCGTCAAGGCCGCGAGCGTGCGCCCGCGCTCGACGCTCACGCTCGCGTCGCCTGCGCGTTGATGCCGACGCCCGACCGCAGCCCGGCGGCGGTGCGCCTCGCGCTGCGCGGCATCACGAAGATCTACCCCACGGTCGTGGCCAACGACGGCATCGACCTCGACGTCGCGGCCGGCGAGATCCACGCCGTCCTCGGCGAGAACGGCGCCGGCAAATCGACGCTGATGAAGATCGTCTACGGCCTCGTCGCCCCGGATGCAGGGACGATCGCCTGGGAAGGCGAGCCGGTCACGATCGACAACCCGGCTCGGGCTCGCCGCCTGGGCATCGGCATGGTGTTCCAGCACTTCTCGTTGTTCGAGTCGCTCACCGTCGCCGAGAACATCGCGCTGGCGCTGGAGCCCGAGGCGGCAGGACGCGGCCTGCGCGCGCGCATACGCGAAGTGTCGCGGCGCTACGGTCTGCCGATCGATCCGCGGCGACGCGTCCACAGGATGTCCGTGGGCGAGCGCCAGCGCGTCGAGATCGTCCGCTGCCTGCTGCAGGATCCGCACCTGATCATCCTCGACGAGCCGACATCGGTGCTCACGCCGCAGGCGGTCGAGGCGCTGTTCGAGACGTTGCGCCGACTCGCCGGCGAAGGCCGCAGCATTCTCTACATCAGCCACAAGCTCGAAGAGATTCGCGCGCTGTGCCATCGTGCGACGGTGCTGCGCGGTGGACGCGTCACCGGTCGATGCGATCCGCGCGACGAAAGCGCTGCGAGCCTCGCTCGCATGATGACCGGCACGGACCTGCCGCGCCCGAAGCATCGCGAGGCGCGCGCGGGCAAGCCGGCGCTCGTCGTTCGCAAGCTGGACCTGCCGTCGAACGATCCGTTCGGCGTGGCGCTGCACGACCTGTCGCTCGACGTGCGCGTCGGCGAGATCGTCGGGATCGCGGGCGTGTCGGGCAACGGCCAGCAGGAGCTGCTCGCCGCCTTGTCGGGCGAGCGCACGGTCTCGCCGGATGCCGTGATCATCGACGGGACGCCCGCGGGCGCGCTCGATGCCGACGAACGCCGCGCCCTCGGCCTTGCGTTCGTGCCCGAGGATCGGCTGGGACGCGGCGCGGTTCCCGACATGTCGCTTGCGGACAACGCGTTGCTGACCGCACATCGCCGCGGCCTCGTCGCACGCGGGTTCATTCGCACGCGCACCGTGCGCGAATATGCGCAGCAGACGATCGAGGCATTCGGTGTCAAGGCGGGCGGGCCCGATGCCGCGGCGCGAAGCCTGTCCGGCGGCAACCTGCAGAAGTTCATCGTCGGACGCGAGATCCGTCAATCTCCGAAGGTGATGATCGCCGCGCAGCCGACGTGGGGCGTCGACGTGGGGGCATCGGCCCAGATCCGCCAGGCGCTCCTCGACCTGCGCGACGCGGGTTGCGCGGTGCTCGTCGTCTCGGAGGAGCTCGAGGAGCTGTTCGAAGTGTGCGATCGGCTCGCGGTCATTGCGCAGGGCGTCCTGTCGCCCGCCGTGCCCGTGCGCGACACGAATCCCGAGCAGATCGGCCTGCTGATGGCCGGCGCGGCGGCGGAGCAGCAAACCACGGCCGATTCCGGCGCCGCGCCGGCATGATTCGCCTCGAGCCGCGGCCCCAGCCCTCGCGCGCCGCGGCCTGGCTGTCGCCGCTCGTTGCGGTGGCCGCCACCGTCGTGCTCGGCGCGATCGTGTTCGCCGCGCTCGGCAAGAACCCGTCGACCGCGCTCGCGGCGTTCTTCGTCGAGCCGATCGCGTCGCGCTACGGTGTCGGCGAGCTGTTGCTGAAGGCGAGCCCGCTCATGCTGATCGCGACCGGGCTCGCGATCGGCTATCGCGCCAATGTCTGGAACATCGGGGCCGAGGGACAGCTCACGCTCGGCGCAATGGGTGCCGGCGGCATCGCGCTCGCATTCGGCGACACGGAATCTGCTTTGCTGCTCCCCGCGATGCTGCTCGCGGGCACTCTCTGCGGACTCGCCTGGGCGGCGATACCCGCGTTCCTGCGCACGCGCTTCAACGCCAACGAGATCCTGACGTCGCTGATGCTCGTGTACGTCGGCAATCTCTGGTTGTCCCTGCTCGTGCACGGGCCGTGGCGCGATCCCGAGGGGTACAACTTTCCGCAATCGAAGCTGTTCGCCCCGTCCGCGCTGTTGCCCAACCTGATACCGGACACGCGGGTCAACGTCGGCCTGGTGATCGCGTTGGTCATCGTGGCCGCGGCCTGGGTGTTCGTGCGCAAGAGCTTCGCCGGCTTTCGCATGCGCGTGGCGGGGCTTGCGCCGGCCGCCGCCAACTACGCCGGCATCTCGGCCCACCGCAACGTGTGGCTCGGGATGCTCATCGGCGGCGCATGCGCCGGTCTCGCGGGCGCGAACGAGGCGGCGGGGCCGATCGGTCAGTTGCTGCCGAACATGTCGCCCGGATACGGCTTCGCCGCGATCATCGTCGCGTTCGTCGGCCGGCTGCATCCCGCGGGCATCGTGCTGGCGAGCCTGCTCATGTCGCTGCTGTACCTGGGCGGCGAGTCCGCGCAGATCCGGCTGGGACTGCCTTCGGCCGTGACGGGGTTGTTCCAGGGGACGCTCCTGCTGTTCCTTCTCGCTGCGGACGTGCTCGTCAACTTCCGCATCCGGCTCGCGCGCGCATGGACACGGCCGTCCACCTGATCGCGCTCACGCTCGCCGCCGGGACGCCGCTCGTGTTCGCGGCGCTCGGCGAGCTCGTGACCGAGAAATCGGGCGTGCTCAATCTCGGCGTGGAAGGCATGATGCTCGTGGGGGCCGTGTGCGCCTTCATCGTCACGGCGAAGACGCATTCGCCGTGGACCGGTGTCGCGGCCGGCATGGTGGCGGGCGCCGCCCTGTCGCTCGTCTTCGCCGTGGTCGCGCTCTCGCTGCTCGCCAACCAGGTGGCGACCGGCCTCGCGCTGTCGCTGTTCGGCGTGGGCCTTTCGGCGTTCGTGGGCCTCGACTACGTCAGTGTGGTCATCGAAGGCCTGAAGCCGGCACCGATGCACGCGCTCACGTCGATGCCCATCGTCGGGGAGCTGTTGTTCTCCCACAATCCGCTGGTCTACCTCTCGCTGCTGCTCTTCGTCGGCGTCGAGCTCTTCCTGTATCGCACCCGCGCGGGGCTCGTGCTGCGCGCGATCGGCGAATCGCCGCAGGCCGCGCACGCCATCGGTTATTCCGTGATTCGCATCCGCTACGCCGCGGTGATGTTCGGCGGCGCATGCGCGGGCCTCGGCGGCGCGTATCTCGCGGTCGCCTATACGCCGCTATGGGTCGAAGGCATGACCGCGGGCCGCGGCTGGATCGCGCTGGCGCTTGTCGTGTTCGCGACATGGAAGCCCGCGCGGGTGCTGCTCGGCGCCTATCTCTTCGGCGGCGTGACGCTCGCGCAGTTCCAGGCCCAGGCCGCGGGCGTCGAGGTGCCTTCGCAGGCGCTCGCCATGCTGCCGTACGTCGCGACCATTCTCGTGCTCGCCATCATCTCGCGCGATGCCGCCGCCATCCGCCAGAACGCGCCGGCGTCGCTCGGCAAGCCGTTCCACCCGGACGCATGAGCCGACGTACAATCGGTTCATTGCCAACCAACGCGCCCCACAGGAGAAACCGCGATGCCTTCCGCTACCCGCCGCACGACGCTCAAGGCGCTCGGCGCCGCCGCCGCCACTTGGGCGGTGCCGGTGCACTCGCAGAGCGCAGGACCGCTGAAGGTCGGCTTCATCTACGTGAGCCCGATCGGCGATGCAGGGTGGACGCATCAGCACGACATCGCACGCATCGCGATGGAAAGGAACCTCGCCGGCAAGGTGACGACGAAGTACGTCGAGAACGTTCCCGAAGGCGCCGACGCCGAGCGCGTCATCCGCGAGCTCGCGCAGTCGGGCCACAAGCTCATCTTCACGACATCGTTCGGATACATGAACCCGACCCTCAAGGTCGCGCAGCAGTTTCCGGGCAACTTCTTCGAGCACGCGACGGGGTACAAGGAAGCGAAGAACATGGGCCGGTACAACGCGCGCTTCTACGAGGGTCGCTACCTCGCGGGCATCGTCGCGGGGAAGATGACGAAGAGCAATGTCGCGGGCTACGTGGCCGCGTTTCCCATCCCCGAAGTGGTGATGGGCATCAACGCCTTCACGCGCGGCATGCGCACGGTCAATCCGAAGGCCGAGACCAAGGTCGTCTGGGTCAATTCGTGGTTCGACCCGGGCCGCGAATCCGAGGCGGCGAATACGCTGATCTCGCAGGGCGCCGACGTGCTGACGCATCACACCGATTCGACGGCCGTCGTGCAGACCGCGGAAGGCAAGAAGGTGTATGCGGTCGCCTACCACTCGGACATGTCGAAGTACGGGCCGAACGCGCAGATCACCGCGGTCACGCACGTGTGGGACAAGTACTACACGGGACGCGCGCAGGCCGTGCTCGACGGCACGTGGAAGCCCGACAACGTGTGGGGCGGCATCAAGGAAGGCATGATCGCCATGGGCCCGTTCGGCAAGACGGTGCCGAAGGAAACGCAGGACCTCATGAAGAAGGCCGAGGCCGAGATCGCGAGCGGAACGCTGCATCCGTTCACGGGGCCGATGAAAGACAACGACGGCAAGGAGCGCCTCGCCGCCGGCAAGGCGATCACCGACGATGCGCTGTCGAAGATGGATTACTACGTCGAAGGCGTGCAGGGGAAGTTGCCGGCGTCGAAGTAAACAAGAACCTACGAAGAAAACAGGATGATCAGCGCCGCCTTTGGCGGCGCGAACATCTGATCTCATGTACGAGCGCCGATGGCTTGCTGATACCAGTCGCCGATGCGCCGCGTGATTTCCCCCGGCACGCCCGCGCCGATCGTACGCCCGTCGATGCGCACTACCGGCGTGACGCCGCCGAGCGTGCCGGTCACGAACGCCTCGTCGGCGCCGTAGGCTTCCGCCAGCGTGAAATCGAGCTCGCGCACGCATATGCCGTGCGCGGCGCAGAGCTCGACGATGGTGCCGCGCGTGATGCCCTTGAAGTTGTAACGTCCGGTCGACGTCCATAGCTCGCCGCGGCGCACGACGAAGAAGTTGGTCGAGTTGCAGCTCGCGACGAAGCCGTGCGGATCGAGCATCAGCGCCTCGTCGGCGCCCGCCTCGATCGCCTGGATCAGCGCCTGGATCAGGTTGAGCCGGCTGTGCGAGTTGAGCCGCAGGTCGAACACGTCGGGCCCGCTGCAGCGGAACGTCGAGGTGAACAGCGTCAGTCCCTTCGCCTTCGCGGCCGGATTCGGCTGCTTGTACTCGGCGACGATCACGATCGTCGGCTTGCCCAGCGCGAAGCGCGGGTCCTGGTTCGGCGTCTTCTTGCGGCCGCGCGTGATCATCAGCCGGACGTGCACGCCGTCGGTCATGCCGTTCGCGTCCAGTGTCTCCTTGACGGCAGCCACGAGCTCGTCGCGCGACAATCCGATGTCGAGCGCGATCGCCTTGGCGCCTTCGTACAGGCGATCGAGATGCGCCTCCAGGCTCACCAGCCGGCCGCGCACCAGGCGCAAGCCTTCCCAGATGCCGTCGCCCAGCACGAAGCCGCTGTCGAAGATGGACACGCGCGCTTCGTCGCGCGGCACCAGCGTGCCGTCGACGTAGACGCGCACGCTCGCGTTGCGCGGATCGTCGACGTAGCTTTGGGCGCTGGCGGACGATGGGCCTGGATTCATGGCGACTCGCTCATCGATGAAGGGAAGCGTGCAGGCGAACGTCGCCGCCGCCGGGCTGCGGGCCGGGACGCAGCGGTGCCAGGCCGAGACCGGGCGTGTCGTCGAGCTGCACGTAACCGTGGTCGATCCGGCTCAGGGCCCGCGGCAGCAGATCGGCCAGGTGATCGTGGAAGCGGTGATACTCCACCGTGGCCACATTGCCGTGTGCCGCGCCGAAATGCAGGCTCGCCGCCTGCAGCACCGCCGTGGAGAAACATTGGGGTGTGCCGGTCACGCCTTTGAAAATCGCCAGCGCATCGAGGCGCTGCGCGCCCGTGGGGCCTCCGCACAGGCCAAGACAATACTGAAGGTGCGTCACGGCACGCGCGTCGAGCAGCTCGACGAACGCCTTCATGCGAAATTCGGCTTCGGTGGCGATCACCGCGAGATGACCCGCATTCAGCCCTCCCATGCCCTTGACGTCGTCGAAAGGCAGCGGCGCCTGGATCGCCGCGACGCCCGCCGCCTTCAGCGCATCGCACCATGCCGCCGCCCGCTCCCGATCGAGCTGGTTCACGGCGTCGACCCATAGCAGGAACGCATCGCCCACGCTCCCGCGCACGGCGCGCACGCGCGCAAGGTCCGCGTCCCGCGACAACGCGCCGATCTTCATCTTGCCTGCGGTGAAGCCCTCGTTCGCATAGCCGGCGAACTCCCTCGCAAGGTCGTCCATCGTGGCGCCGTCGCGATACAGGCCGCCGCTCGCGTAGACGCGCACGCGTCCATCGCGCCCACCGAGCGCACGCCAGAGCGGCTGGCGCAGCGCCTGCGCCTCGAGGTCCCGCAGCGCGAGATCGAGGGCGCTGGCGGCCGCCGCGTCGACCCAATCGGCCGCGCCCTCGAACAGGCCCGCGACCCACGCATCGGCCTCCGTCGCGTCGCGGCCGAGCAGCGCGGGCGCGCAACGCTGCGCGAGCGCGTCCAGCACCCGGGCGATCTGCGTCTGTTGCGACCATGCTTCGCCGACGCCGCGCAGCCCCGCGTCGGTTTCGAGCACGACCAGCGGCGCGCGCCGCTCGTGCCAGCGAAAGGTCGGATTCCACGATCGGCCGTCGAGCGCACGCCGGAACTCGAGCACGTCGACGCGCGCGATGCGCATTTCAGAACGCCCGCTCGGTGAAGCGCGCGAGGAACGCCCGGGTGCGCTCCTTCCGCGGGTGCTTCAGCACCTCGTCCGCGGTGCCCAGCTCGTGGATCACGCCATCCGCGATGAAGACCACGCGCTCGGCGAAGTGATAGGCGAAGCCGAGCTCGTGCGTGACGAGCAGCATGGTGCGGCCTTCGCCGGCCAGCGCATGGATGACGCGCAGCACCTCGCCGACGAGCTCGGGGTCGAGCGACGACGTCGGCTCGTCGAACAGCAGCACCTCGGGATCCATCGCGAGCGCGCGGGCGATGGCGACGCGCTGCTGCTGCCCGCCGGAGAGCTTGCCGGGATAGGTGTCGACCTTGTCCTGCAGGCCCACGCGCCCGACCTCCTCCAGCGCGCGCGTGCGGGCCGCATCCTTCGCGACGCGCTTGACCGTCACCAGCCCTTCCATGACGTTCTCGAGCGCCGTCATGTGCGGAAAGAGGTTGAACTGCTGGAACACCATGCCGACGCGCTCGCGCACCGCGCAGAGCTCGCTCTCGTCGTAGACGCGGACCGCACCGTCCACGCCGCCGCCGCGCTCGCGACCGAGCACGCGACCGTCGAGCTCGATCGTCCCCGCGCTCGGGATCTCCATGAAGTTGAGGCAGCGCAGCAGCGTGCTCTTGCCCGAGCCGCTCGCGCCGATGACGGCGATGCGCTCGCCGCGCCGCACGTCGAGGTCCACGCCGCGCACGACGTGCAGGTCGCCGAAGCGCTTGTGCAGGTTGCGGATGCGAAGGACGGTCTCGGCCACGCGGTTCGATTCTCGCGTCAGTCGCGCGCGGCCAGGTGACGCTCGAGGCGGGACGACAGGTAGCTGCCCGGCCAGATGAGGAAGAAGTAGAACAGCGCCACGACGGTGAGGATCTCCAGCGGGCGATAGTACGTCGAGCTCAGCAGCCGCCCCTGGTACATCACCTCGTTCACGGCGAGCAGCGACGCGAGCGACGTCACCTTGGCGAGCTCGATGGCCCGGTTGGTCAGCGCAGGCAGCATGCGCCGGAAGACCTGCGGCAGCACCACGCGGCGCATCGTTGCGGCCCGTGTCATGCCGAGTGCTTTCGCGCCCTCCCATTGCCCGCGCGCGATCGACACGATGCCGCCGCGCAGGATCTCCGCCGAGTACGCCGACGTGTTCAGGGTCAGCGCCAGCACCGCCGCGACGAACGGCGTGAGCTGCTGGCCGAGCACGATCGGGAACGCGTAGTAGAACCAGATGAGCTGCACCAGCACCGGCGTGTTGCGGAACGCCTCGACGTAGCCGATGGCCGGCGCATTCAGCCATGCGCGGCCCGATACGCGCGCAAGGCTGATGGCCAACCCGAGCGCGAGACCGAGCACGAGCGCCGCGATCCACAGCTCGACCGTGACCACCAGCCCGCGCAGCAGGATCGGCAGGCTGTCGAGGACGATCTTGAAGTCCCACTCGTACTTCATGTCCCGACCCGCGCGAGCCGGCGCTCGACGACCCGCATCAGCGTGCTGACCGTGAACAGCATGATGAAGTACATGGCGGCGATGGTGGTGTAGACCTCCATCGGGCGGAACGTCTGGCTGTTCACCTGCATCGCCTGGTAGAGCAGCTCGGCATACGCCAGCGACGACGCGAGCGCCGTCGTCTTGGTGAGCTCGAAGGAGCGATCGATGAACGGCGCGATCATGCGGCGAAGCGCCTGCGGCAGGATCACGCGTCGCATCGCCGCGCGCCACGTCATGCCGAGCGCCTTCGCGCCCTCCCACTGCCCGCGCTCGATCGACACGATGCCGCCGCGGAACACCTCGGCATAGAACGCGCCCGACTGCGTCGACAGCGCCAGAACGGCCGCGACGAACGGGTCGAGCGACAGCCCGATGAGGATCGGCAGCGCGTAGAAGAACCAGAAGAAGTGGACGATCGGCGGCGTGTTGCGATAGAAGTCGACGAACGCCGTGGCCGGCACGTTGAGCCCACGCCGGTGCGACAGGCGCATCAGCGCGACGACGAACCCGACCAGCACGCCCAGCACGATCGAGACGAGCGCGATCTCGATCGTGCCGACGAGCCCCGCCAGGAGCATGTCGAAATGGCTCCAGACGGCGGAGAAATCCCAGCCGTAGCGCATCAGGTTGCTTGTCGTCCCCGCGAAAGCGGGGATCCAGTGTCGTCTGGCAAGACGCTGGGCTCCTGCTTTCGCAGGAGCGACGATCTCATGGTGATGCTACTTCCACTGCTCCTTGACGATCGGCGGCGCCTTGTGCGCGTCCACGCCGCGCGCGGCCAGGAACTCCTCGTAGAATTTCTGCGTCTCGCCGTCTTTGTAGTACTTGTCGAACTCCTTGCCGAGGAAGTCGCGGAATGTCTTGTCATCCTCGCGCCGGATGCCGGCGCTGGTGGACAGCGCGACCACCGGCTGCGGGATCACCACGGTGCCCTTGCGCACGCGCGCCTGCTGCATCACGAGTGCCGGGTGATAGAACGCGGCGCCGTCGACGCGGCCGGCATAGAACGCCGCGATCGCCTCGTCCATGTTCTGGAAGCGCTCGATCTTCGCCTTGGGCAGGCGCTGCGTCACGTCGCGATCGGGCGCCGTGCCCAGCGTCACGGCGAGCTTGATGTCGGGCTTGTCGAGGTCCTCCCAGGTGCGCACGTTGAGGCCGTCGCGCAGCAGCACGCCTTGCGCGTACCAGAAGAACGGCTGGTCGGGAAAGTCGATCGCCTTCTTGCGCTCGTCGGTCGGATCGAGCACGAACATCACGTCGATCTGGTTGGCCTGGATCGCCGCGACCGAATTGCCCCATGTCGTCTCGACCGGCACGAGCTTCACGCCGAGGTCCTTTGCGATCTGCTGGCCCATGCGATAGCCGATGCCGCTCCACTGACCCGACGCCGGATCCTTGAAGTACCACGGCTCGCCGGGCGTCACGCCGATGCGCAGCTCGCCGCGCTGCTTGATCTGCTGCCATGTCGAAGCCGGCTGCTGCGCGCTTGCCGCCACGGCGAACGCCGCGAGCGCAAGGCCGCCGAGCCATGCAACGAGTGTGTTGAAGCGATCCATGAATGCCCTCCCCTGGTGGATTGCGGCCGTCAGAGCCGCCGCAGAATCGAAAGAAGCCGCTCGAACCCCTTGCCGTACGGCGGATACAGGAGCGCGCTCGGCGCGACACGCCGTTGCACGAACACCGGCTTGTCGAGCGTGAACGTGCGAAATCCGTGCTCGCCGTGGTAGGCGCCGTTGCCCGACGCGCCGACGCCGCCGAACGGCAGGCCCTCGTGCGCGAAGTGCCACAACGTGTCGTTCACGGTGACGCCGCCCGAGTGCGTTTCGCGCAGCACGCGCGCAAGATGCGCGCGATCGCGACCGAACCAGTAGAGCGCCAGTGGATGCGGTCGCGCCCGGATCTTCGCGATGGCATCGTCGAGGTCGACGTACGTCTCGACCGGCAGCAGCGGACCGAAGATCTCCTCGCGCATGATCGCCATGCGCTCGTCGACACCGATCACCACCGCCGGCGCGAGTTGGCGCGGGTGGCCGCCGACGGTGCCCAGCGTCACGATGCGGGCGCCCCCGGCCTTCGCGTCGTCCAGCAGCGCGCACAGCCGGGCGTGATGGCGCGCGTTGACGATCGCGGTGTAGTCGCGCGCCCGCGACGCCTCGGGATAGAGCGCTTCGGTTGCACGCTGCACGGCGCGCACGAACGCGTCGACCTTCTCGCTCGGCACCAGCGCGTAGTCGGGCGCGATGCACGTCTGGCCTGCGTTGAGCAGCTTGCCCACCATGAGGCGCGGTGCCAGGCGATCGAAATCGGCATCGCTGTCGAACAGCGCGGGCGACTTGCCGCCGAGCTCCAGCGTGACGGGCGTCAGGTTCTCCGCCGCCGCCATCGCGACACGCCGTCCCACGGTGGTCGAGCCGGTGAAGAACAGGTGATCGAGCGGCAGTCGCGAAAACGCCTCGCCCACCGCCGCATCGCCCTGCACGACGGCGACCTCGTCGGCCGCGAAATGCCGTGATGTACGCTCCGCCAGCAGCGATGAGGTTGCGGGCGTGAGCTCGGAAGGTTTGAGCATCACGCGATTGCCGGCTGCAATCGCGGCCACGACCGGGGCGAGCGCGAGCTGCACGGGATAGTTCCACGGGCTGATCACGCCGACGACGCCGCGCGGCTGCGGCACGATCCGCGCGGTGCCCGGCCACAGGCGCAGCGGCGTAAGCACGCGGCGCGGCCGCATCCATCGCGCGACGTGCCGGCGCGCAAGGCGCGCTTCGGCGGCCACGACGTACAGCTCGGCGAGGCGCGTCTCGTGGGAGGAGCGTCGCCCGAAGTCTTCGTCGACCGCGTGCACCCACGCGCGCTCGTCTTCGAGCACCCGCAGCAGCCGCGCGAGCCGATCGCGGCGCACCCGCGCGGCGGGATACGGCTCTCGCGCGAAGGCGGCGCGCTGCTGCGCAAGCAGTCGATCGAGATCCGCGGCGTGAGCGCTGTCGCGCGGCGCGTTCATGCGCCGATTCTACGCCGCGGGAATCCTCAAGCCGATGCGCGCATGGCTCGAGCCGTGCGAGCAGCCGCAGACGGACGCAGCACGGCCGCCGTGCCGGCGACGATGAGCGCCGCGCCAGCCACCATGCCGGCGGTGATGGATTCGTGGAGCAGCAGCGCGCCCCACACCATGCCGAACGCCGGCATCAGGAACGTCACGGTGAGCGCACGCGTCGGGCCGATGTCGCGGATCAGGCGGTAGTACAGCAGGTACGCGATGCCGCTGCACACGAGGCCGAGCAGCAGCAGGTTGACCGCGACGGTGAAGTCGACCGGTCCCGCGACACGCGATGGCATCGCCAGCGGCAGCAACAGCGCGCCGGCGAAGAGCTGGCTCCAGGCGGCAATCGCGATCGGCTGCAGTGCGGCGGCCTTGCGCTTGATCCAGATCGCGGCAAGCGCGTAGCACAGCGCCGCGGCAAGGCCCGCACACAGCGCGACCGCGAAGCGCGCATCGCCGGCGAGCGGCACGGCACGCGTGACGAGCACCACGCCGACCACACCGGACGCGAGGCCCGCGACCTTGGGCGCGTTCAAGCGCTCGCCTACCGCGAACGGCGCGATTGCCGCCCCGAACAGCGGCGTCATGGCGTTGAGGATGACGAGATAGGACGCAGGCAGATGCAGCGCCGCGAACGCCCACAGTACGAACGGCAACCCGCTGTTGAGCACGCCGATGAACACGTAAGCCGTCCAGTGCGCGCGCACGTCGACCTTCTCGCGCGACAGCGCGAGCCACGCCGCCATCGCGAGGCCGCCGATCAGCAGGCGACTGGTCGCGACCCAGAACGGGCCGACGGCCGGCGACAGCACGCGGATCAGGACGAACGACGCGCTCCAGATCAGCGCGAGTGCGACCAGCCGCGCGGCGTCCTGAGGACGAATCGTCATGCTGCGAGGAGCGTGTGAACGCCGACCTCGAGGTCGAGCAGCGCGCGCTTGCGCGCAAGCCCGCCGGCGTAGCCCGTCAACGCCCCGTGGGCGCCCACGATGCGATGACACGGCACGACGATCGACAGCGGATTGCGTCCGGTGGCCGCACCCACCGCGCGTGCCGCGCCCTGCACGCCGGCAGCGCGTGCGAGCTCGGCGTAGGTGATCGTCGACGCGTACGGCACCGCCGCGATCGCGCGCCAGACCGCGCGCTGGAACGGCGTGCCCCGCGGGTCGAGCGGCAGCTCGAACGTGCGCAAGCCGCCGTCGAAATACAGTTGCAGCTGGCGCTGCGCTTCACCAAGCGTCGGCTGCGCGGCGTCGATATCCCACGACGCATCGCGGCCCGCGAAATGCCGCTGGCCGTCGAACCACGCGCCCACCAGCCCGTCTTCGGACGCGGCGAGCAGCATGGGCCCCAGCGGGCTCACCCAGGTCGTGCAAGCAATCGTCTTCATGCCATTCCTTTCCATAGATGCATGACCGCGTAGGCGCGCCACGGCCGCCAGCTTTCGCTCTGCTTCTGCGCCTGTCCGGCGCGCGTCGCGCCCAACGCCTTGAGAACCGCGTGATCGCCGGCGGGAAACGCATCGGGCCAGCCGAGCGCACGCATCGCGATGTATTCGACCGTCCACGGCCCGATGCCCGGGATGCGCTCGAGCGCCTCGCGCATCGCGTCGACCGGTGCGCCGAACTGCAAATCGACCTCGCCGTCGGCGACGGCCCTTGCGAGCGCAACGAGCGTTCGCGCGCGCGCCGGCAACACCCCGAGGGAAGCGAGCTCCGCCCCCTCGATCTCTGCAATGCGAGACGCCGTCGGAAAAACGTGCGTGAGACCGTCCGGTGCCGCGACGGGCTCGCCGAATCGTGCGGCGATGCGCCCGAGCAGCGTTCGCGCCGATCGCACGCTGACCTGCTGCCCCACGACGGCACGAACCGCGAGCTCGAAGCCGTCGGTCGTGCCCGGCAATCGCAGTCCCGTCGCGCCGGCAGCGAGATCGCCCAGCGCACCCGCGACTTCGTCGGGATGACAGGACAGGTCGAACAGGTGCCGCACGCGCGCGAGCACGAGCGGAACGACGTGCGCGAGCGACGGCGACATCTCGAGCACCAGCGCCGGCCGCCGCGCCGCGGGTCGCACGCGCAGCCAGCCGGTGTGCACGCTGCCGCGATGCGCGACGGCGATCGTCCGCCGATACGCTTGTCCGCCGGCATCCTCCACGCCTGCGATCGCGCGTGCCGCGAGGAATGCGTGCATCGCATCCCAGTCGTACGGCGGGCGGTACGCGAGCTCGAAGCGCATGACGTCGCCCGGGGCGCCTGCGCCGCTGTCCCGCCGCAGCCGCGTCGGCGGCATGCGATAGCGCGCCTTCCAGAGCGCGTTGAAGCGCCGCACGCTGTTGAATCCGCTGGCAAGCGCCACTTCGGTGATGGGCAGCGCGGTGTCGGTGAGCAGGCGCTTGGCGAGCAGCAGCTTCTGCGTTTGCGCATATTCGACCGGCGTTACGCCGAACGCGCGCTCGAAGATGCGGCGCACGTGCCGGCTGGTCACGCCGAGACGCCTCGCGAGCCGCTCGAGGCCGCCATCCTCGAGCACGCCGCCGTCGATCAGCTCGACGGCTGCCTGCGCGAGACGCTCGGTCGCATCCACGCTCGCAAACCCGGGCGCGAGCTCCGGCCGGCAGCGCAGGCACGGGCGGTAGCCCGCCACTTCCGCGGCGGCCGCGCTCGCGAAATAGCGGCAGTGCTCCGGCCGCGGCGTGCGAACGCGGCAGACGGGTCGACAATAGATGCGAGTCGACGACACGCCGACGAAGAAGCGTCCGTCGAAGCGCGCGTCGTGCGTCGCGAGGGCGCGGTAGCAGCTTTGGGCATCGATCACCATGGCGCCATTATCCGCCTCGGCTCGCGGGCCCACTCGCCGTTTTCGGACCTCGATATGGCCGGTGGTCTTACCGTATGATCGGCGCTTTGCCGCCTGGAATGCGCATGATCCGCACGCTCGCCCGCTGCGTCGCCGCAGCTCTGTCGATAGTCGCTGCGAGCGCGCTCGCGCAGTCGCCCGACAAGCTCGTGTTCGGCACGAACTGGCTCGCCGAGGCCGAGCATGGCGGCTTCTACCAGGCCGTCGCCGAAGGCATCTATCGCAAGCACGGCCTCGACGTGACGATCCGCATGGGCGGGCCGCAGGTGAACCCGCTGCAGCTCCTGGTCGCGGGGCAGATCGACGTCGCCATGGGCGACGATTTGCAGACGCTCGGCGCGCTCGAGCAGGGCCTGCCGATCACGACGATCGGCGCGACGTTCCAGAAGAATCCTACCGTGATCATCGCCCACCCCGGCGTGCGCGAGCTCGCCGAGCTCGAGGGCAAGCCGATCGCCATCGGCGCGGCGAGCAACACGACGTTCTGGCCCTGGCTCAAGCAGCGGTACGGATTCACCGACGACCAGAAGCGGCCTTACGGATTCAGCGTGCAGCCGTTTCTCGCCGATCCGCAGCTTTCGCAGCAGGGATTCGTCACCTCCGAGCCCTTTTCCATCGAGCAGGGCGGCGTGACGCCGGTGGTGTTCCTGCTCGCGGAGCTCGGGTATCCGCCCTATTCGGAATCGCTCGTCGTGCGTCGAGGCGACGTGACGCGGCGCGCCGACGTGCTGCGCAGGTTTCTGCTCGCCTCCGCCGAAGGCTGGAAGCGCTACCTCGCCGATCCCGCGCCCGCTCACGCGCTGATCAAGCGCGACAATCCCGAGATGAGCGATGCGCTGCTGGCCTACGGCCATCGCAAGCTCGCGCAGTACGGCATCGTGACCGGGGGCGACGCGCCGAGGCTCGGCATCCTGACGATGACCGACGAGCACTGGCAGAGGACGTTCGCGTTCGTGCGAAGCGCAGGTCTCGGCAAGACGGGATTCGACTACCGGCCCGCGTACACGCTCGACCTGATTCGCGACGTTCACGTGCTGCCTTGATGCTCGACGTCGTCGAGGCGTCCGGTGTCGCGAAGGTGTATCCCAACGGCACGGCCGCGCTCGCGCCGGTCGATCTCGCGATTGCGCCGGGAGAGCTCGTCACGCTGCTCGGGCCGTCGGGGTGCGGCAAGACCACCCTGCTCAACCTCATCGCGGGATTGATCGAGCCCAGCGCCGGTGCGCTGCGCTGGTGGGGCAGTTCGTCGCCACCGGCCGCCCGGCCGGATCGGCGCGTCGGCTTCGTGTTCCAGTCGCCCACGCTCATGCCCTGGGCGCGCGTGTCGGCGAACGTGCGATTGCCGCTCGATCTCGCCGGCATTGCACGCACCGAAGGCGCGCGCACGGCATCGCAGGCGCTCGCGCAGGTCGGCCTCGGGGGATTCGAGCGTCATCTGCCGCGCGAGCTGTCGGGCGGCATGCAAATGCGCGTGTCGATCGCGCGCGCGCTTGCCGTGGCACCGGATCTGTTGTTGATGGACGAGCCGTTCGGCGCGCTGGACGAGTTCACGCGCCAGCGGCTCGACGACGATCTGCTCGCGCTGTGGCAGGCGCGCGGTCTGACGGTCGTCTTCGTCACGCACAGCATCCAGGAAGCGGTCTTCCTGTCCACGCGCATCGTCGTCATGGGTGCGCGGCCCGGCCGAATACTTACAAGCCACGCGATCGACGAGCCGTATCCGCGCGGCGATGCGTTTCGCGTGTCGACCCGCTTCGCCGAGCACGCACGCGCGCTGTCGACGTGCGTCGCCGAGGCCGGTGCGCGTGCCGCCGCCGGGTCATGAGCCGTCGCTGGCTCGACTGGCGCTACGGCGCGCCGCTGATCGTCGCGTTCCTCGTGCTCGGCGCGTGGCAGTTGCTCGTCACGGTGTACCAGGTGCCCGTGTACATCGTCCCGTCGCCGTGGGTCGTGGCGCGCACACTGGTCGGCGATCGGCTCCTGCTGCTGCACTCGCTCGGCGTGACGCTCGGCATCGCGCTCGCAGCCCTCGCGCTGGCCGTCGTGCTCGGCATCGCCGCCGCGCTCCTCTTCGTGCAAAGCCGCTGGATCGAGATGAGCCTGTTTCCGTACGCCGTGCTGCTGCAGGTCACGCCGATCGTCGCCATCGCGCCGCTCATCATCATCTGGGTGCACGACACGCGGATCGCGCTCGTTCTATGCGCGGCCGTCGTGGCCATCTTTCCGGTGATCTCGAACACGACGCTCGGCCTGCGCAGCGTCGACCCGGGCCTCCTCGACCTGTTCCGCCTGCATCGAGCGACGCGCTGGCAGGTGCTGTGGCGGCTGCGCGTGCCGAGTGCGTTGCCGTACTTCTTCGGTGGCTTGCGGATCGCGAGCGGGCTCGCGCTGATCGGCGCAGTCGTGGCCGAGTTCGTGGCCGGAACGGGCGGCCAGGGCGCCGGTCTCGCCTACCAGATCCTGCTCGCCGGCATCCAGCTCAACATTCCGCGTCTCTTCGCGGCGCTGTTCCTGATCGCGCTCTGCGGCGTCGGGTTGTTCACGGCCGTCGTGGCGCTGTCGCGCGCTGCGCTCGCTCGCTGGCACGAGAGCGAGCTTCACACGGCCTAGGGCGTATCGACGTCGGCTTTCGCCGCCAGGCGGGCCTGGCGGATCGCATCGAGCATGGTGTGCGGCTCGTGTGCGCCCGACAACGCGACCCGGCCGTTGAAGATGAAGAACGGCACGCCGCCGATGCCGAGCTCGCGGGCGCGCACGTCGGCATCCGCGATGGCGGCCCGCAGGCGATCCGAGTCGAGAAGCGATCGCACTTCCTGCGCGTCGTACCCGGCATCGTGCGCGATGCGCGCCAGCTCGTCGCGGTCGCCCACGAAGCGGCCTTCGACGAAGTACGCGTGGAACAGGCGCTCGACCAGCTCCGATACGCGGGCCGGATCGCGATGCTGCGCCCAGGCGATCAGCCTGTGCGCTTCGAGCGTGTTGGGCTGGCGCTCGATGCGGTCGAGCGCGAGGTCGAGGCCGCTCGTGCGCGCCGCTTCGTTCACGCGCTCGTAGACCTGTGCCGCGCGCCCCGAACCGCCGAACTTCGCTTCGAGATAGCTGTGCCGATCCACCCCTTCGGGCGGAAGGTCGGGGTTGAGCTGGAACGGATGCCACCGAACCAGGACCGGCAACGCCGGCTCGCCGCTGCGGAGCTCTGCGAGCGCCTTCTCCAGGCGCCGCTTGCCGATGTAGCACCATGGACAGACGACGTCCGAGACGACGTCCACGGTGAGACCGGACGCTGCGGTTTCGAGAGCGGCTTCCATGGCATGCACTGTATCAGCCTGTCTCGACAGCGTGCGCGCCGCGATGTTCAATGACGCGGTCCATGCGCATCGACGTCTTCTGCCACGTCGTCGACAACTACGGCGACGCGGGCGTTACGTGGCGGCTCGCGCGCCAGCTCGCGGCCGAGCACGGCGCGCGCGTGACGCTGTGGATCGATGCGCCGACAGCCCTCGCTCGCCTGGTGCCGGGGCTCGACCCGGACGCCGGCGAGGCGCTGTGCGACGCGGTTCGCGTGCGCCGGCTCGACGACAACGCGGCGGATGCCGCCGAGCTGCCCGATCTCGTGGTCGAAGGCTTCGGCTGCGGGCTGCCGTCCGCCTATGTGGATGCCATGGCGGCGGCGCGCGCGCAGCCGTTGTGGATCAATCTCGAGTACCTTTCGGCGGAGCCATGGATCGAGACGGTGCACGGGCTGCCGTCGCCGCATCCGCGGCTGCCGCTGACACGGTACTTCTTCTTTCCCGGCTTCACGCGCGCGACGGGCGGCCTGCTGCGCGAGCATGACCTGCTCGCGCGACGGGATCGCGCGCGGGCCGACGCGGTCCGCGGCTTTCCAACGGCGGTTGCGCGCGTCGTGGAAGAGGCGAGCCGATCCGCGCACGAGACCGCGAGCCCGTATGTCGTGTCGCTGTTCTGTTACGCCAACGCGGCGCTCACGGCGCTGCTCGACGCATGGGCGGAAGGCGACGAGCCCATGCTGTGCCTGGTGCCGGAGGGCGTCGCGACGGCCAGCTTCGATGCGTGGCTCGGCGGCGGCGTGCCGCACGCCGGCCAATGCATCACGCACGGTGCGCTCACGCTCGCGACGATCCCGTTCCTCGCCCAGGACGCGTACGACGCGCTGCTGTGGTCCTGCGACGCGAACTTCGTGCGCGGCGAGGATTCGTTCGTGCGCGCGCAATGGGCCGCATGCCCGTTCGTGTGGCACGCCTATCCGCAGGCCGACGATGCGCATCGCGTGAAGGTCGAAGCGTTTCTCGACCGCTATCTCGCCGAGGCGCCGCCCGACGCGGCCGATGCGGTGCGCGCGTTCTGGCGCGCGTGGAACGGCGGCGACGCCCGCGCGGCCGATGCATGGACTCGGCTGCGAGGGGCGATGCCGGCGCTGGCGGGGCACGACGCGCGCTGGGCGGCGCACCTGGCGGCGCTTCCCGACCTCGCCTCGTCGCTTCTGAATTTCGCCCGCGATCGGCTATAATTTCTGGTTACCCACAGCCAGCCCAAACCCTTGCCGCGGCCCCTCGCCGGGGCCTCCGGCAAACGCAGGAAACGTCATGAAAACCGCACAGGAAGTCCGCGCCGGCAACGTGATCATGGTCGGGTCGAACCCGATGGTGGTCCAGAAGGCCGAGTTCAACAAATCGGGCCGCAACGCGTCCGTGGTGAAGATGAAGCTTCGCAACCTGCTCTCGGGCGGCGGCACCGAGACGGTGTATCGCGCCGACGAGAAGTTCGACGTCATCCAGCTCGAGAAGAAGCAGGCGACCTATTCCTATTTCGCCGACCCGATGTACGTGTTCATGGACCCCGAGTTCAACCAGTACGAGGTCGAGAAGGAGAACATGGAGGACGCGCTGCCGTACCTGGAGGACGGCATCGAGGTCGAGCTCACGTTCTACGAGGGCCGCGCGATCTCCGTGGAGCTTCCGACGACCGTCGTGCGCGAAGTCACGTACACCGAGCCGGCGGTCAAGGGCGACACGTCCGGCAAGGTGCTGAAGCCCGCGAAGATCGCGAGCGGCCTCGAGGTCCCGGTGCCGCTGTTCGTGAACACCGGCGACCGGATCGAGGTCGACACGCGTACGGGCGAGTACAAGAGGCGGGTGTAACGCACGGCGTCACACGCGTCGTCCCCGCGAAGCAGGGACCCAGGGTCGTCGACGCCACTGGATTCCTGCTTCCGCAGGAATGACGATTGGAGACGAACGGGGTCGGAGTCGCGACTCTGACCCCGATTCGCCGCTTCCCAGGCATGACGATCACCCCGGCACCCGGAACGCCTTCCGCGCCGCGGTCGCGCGCCTGCGCGCGGGGCAACCGTCGATGTGGTCGTTCACCAGGCCCATGGCCTGCATGAACGCGTACACCGTCGTGGGGCCCACGAACGTGAAGCCGCGGCGCTTCAGGTCCCTGGACAGCGCTACCGATTCGGGGCTCGTCGCCATGCCGCGCAGCACGTCGCGGGTGATCGCGCGCGGACGCGTCGACGCACTCGGCTCGAAGCGCCATACGTAAGCCGCGAGCGAGCCCGCCTCGCGCTGCACCTCTCGCGCACGCTTCGCGTTGTTGATGGTCGACTCGATCTTGCCACGATGGCGCACGATGCCCTCGTCGCGCAGCAGGCGCTCGACGTCGCGCGCGCCGAATCGCGCCACGCGCTCGACGTCGAAGCCCGCGAACGCCTTGCGGAACGCTTCGCGCTTGTAGAGGATCGTGCGCCAGCTCAGGCCGGCCTGAAAGCCCTCGAGGCACAGCTTCTCGAAGAGACGCCGGTCGTCGTCCACCGGCAGGCCCCACTCGCCGTCGTGATAGGCGACGTAGAGCGGATCCTCGCCCGCCCACCAGCAGCGCGCATTCGTTCCTTCAGCGCTCATGGCGTTCCCGAATTGAGCAGGTTCGAGGGCGAATACCGATCCGTCAGCACGCGCGCGTCGGCGCGCCAGTCGACCCTGGTATCGAACAGCCCGAGCAGCCGCGCGGCGTCGATGCCCGTGGCGGCAAGGCGCGGCTGCAGCTGCTCGGCGTTGCGTCGCAGCGCCTGGACGGGAGGCAGGCCGTCGTTTTTCACGATGATCACGCGGTTGCTTCGCTTGAGGTTGAAGAAGGGGCCGAACACCGCGGCGTACGTGGCCGATTCGTGGTCGTACAGGCGGCTCGTGGAGAACGTGTTGGCGGCGAGCACGCCGTCCGGCGCCAGGACACCCTTCGCTTCCTGCAGGAACTCGATGGTCAGCAGGTGCTCGGGAATGTACTCGTGATCGTACGCGTCGAGCATCACCAGGTCGTAGTGGCGCCCGGCGCGCAACATGCGCTTGACGAACACGCGCCCGTCTTCCTCGAACACGCGCGTCCGCGCGCCCGGCTGGAAATCGAAGTACTGGCGCGCCACGCGCACCACCGCGGGGTCGATCTCCACCGCGTCGATGTCCGCGTCGGGAAAGATCCGCTGCAGCGCGTCGACCAGCGTGCCGCCGCCGAGGCCGACGACCAGGATGCTGCGCGGGTGCGGCGACACGTAGAGCGCTCCCATCATCATGCGCAGGTATTCGAACACCAGGCGCGGGCGGTCCGCGAGGTCGACGCACGACTGCCGTGCGGATACGGCGCGCGTGAATCGCATGCAGCGCACGCGGTCGTTCTCGTACACGACGATCTGGCGATACAGCGAGCGCTCGGTGTGCAGCACTTCCTCGGCCCACGACGCGTGCGCCAGCGCGAGGAGCGCCGCGAGGACGAGTGCCTTACGCGAGCGCATGCGCGCGCTGGGGCACCAGCAAGCCGATGCCGCCGAGCAACAGCGAGACGGCGCTCATGCCCCACAGGATCTGGCCGATGTCGAACCACAGCACCAGGTAGAACGACGTCGCGAGCGTCCCGGCGGCGCTGCCGAGCGTCGAGACGAAGTACAGGAGCCCCGCGACCTGGCCGCTGACTCGATATTCGGTCACCAGCAGGCGCACGGCATACGGCGACACCATGCCGCAGACGACGGTCGGCACGAAGAACAGGAGCGCGGCGGAGACGAGCGAGCCGTAGCGCGGGTCGTGGAAGACGTCGAAGAGCCGATCGAGCAGCGATTCGGCGAACAGCGCGATGGGCGCCGTCGTCGCTGCCGCGAGGAGCAGCAGCGAGGCGAGCCGGCGCAGCGTCGGCTCGTGCAGCGACCAGCGGCCGCCGAGCAGATAGCCCAGCGACAGCGCGAGCATGAACACCGTGATGATGCCGCCCCACACGTAGATGCCGCTGCCGAAGCTCGGCGCGAGGATGCGCCCGCTCAGCAGCTCGACGCCCATCACGAAGAAACCCGACCAGCCGGCGATGCAGAACACCATGACACGTTCCACGTGCAGGAGTGTAGTGCATGGGCTTGCAGGGCGGTGTTGACATGCGAATGCGAATCATTATCATTACTCGCATGACAGCGAAGCCGCTCCAGCGGGCGCCGACCGCCTCGCCTCCGACGTCGCGCGCCTCGTCCATCCCTCGCGTGACGTCCCGCGAGCTGCTCGGCGCTGCCGGCCAGCTCGTCATCGCGCACGGCGGCCGCGAATACCGCCTGCGCATCACGCAGAACGGCAAGCTGATCCTCACCGCCTGACCGTTCGCGCCCTCGTTTCCGTTTCGTGCGCGCCTCCACAGCCCGAGCCGACCTGCCGATGCGCTTCGGCGTGGAGACCCGTCCTGTGCTCGGCGCAGGCGCTCGGCGCTACATGCCACGCAGCGCGCGCGGCGCGGGCATCGCGGTGGTGGCCGCGTGTCACGTCGTGCTTCTCGCGGCGCTTTGGCGCGTCGACCCCGTGCGCGATGTCGTCGCGCATCACGCGCCGATCGTCGCGCAGGTCATCACGCTGCCCCGTGATGCCGCCGCACCGGCGCCGCCACCTCCCGTGCGAAAGCCGGTGCAAGCTCGCGTTGCGCGAGCGTCGCCGTCGGTGCCGCCGGCACCTGCGCCCCTGAGCGAAACGCCGGCCTCGACGCACGCGCCGCCCATCGACGCCGCGGTTGAGCCCGCTCTGCGTGAGGCCTCTGCACGTGCGGTGCCGATCGTCGTCGCGCCGGCTGCACCCGTCGTTGCCGCACCGGTCGCGCCGCCGGCACAGCCGGCTACGCCGCCACGCTTCGATGCCGACTACCTGCGCAATCCGCCGCCCGAGTATCCGGCGTTCTCGCGCCGGCGTGGCGAGGAAGGCCGCGTGCTGTTGCGGGTGCACGTGGCGAGCGACGGCTCGCCGAGCGAGGTGGAGATCCGGACGTCGAGCGGCGTCGAGCGGCTGGATCGCGCCGCGCTCGACGCCGTCAGGCGCTGGCGGTTCGTGCCCGCACGCCAGGGCGACACCCCCGTCGATGCGTGGGTGCTCGTGCCGATCCGCTTCTCGCTCGACAGCTGAGCGTCAGGCCTCGCCCCAGGCTCGCAGCAGGTTGTGATAGCAGCCGGTCAGCGCGATCAGCGAGGGATGATCGTGCACCTCCATCGCAAGCTGCACCAGCGCCATGTCCATGTCGAACAGCAGCGTGCGCCGGCCGTCGTCGCGGACCATGCTCTCGATCCAGAAGAACGACGACACGCGCGCGCCGCGCGTCACCGGCGTCACGCGATGCACGCTGGTCGCCGGATAGATCACCAGGTCGCCGGCGCCGAGCTTCACGGCGTGTGTGCCGTAGGTGTCTTCGATCACGAGCTCTCCGCCGTCGTAGTCCCCGGCCGGCGTCAGGAACAGCGTGGCCGAGATGTCGGTGCGAATGCGCCGGCCCGTCGGGCCGTGCACGCGCATGGCGCCGTCCACGTGATTGCCGAAGCGCATCTCGCCGCGATAACGATTGAATAGCGGCGGATACACCTGCCTGGGCAGCGCCGCCGAAAAGAACACGGGACTGCGCGCGAGCGCGGCGAGGATGGTCTCGCCCGCCGCTCGCGATTCCGGCGAGTCCTCCGGCAATTGCTCGTTGTACTTCGCCTGCGCGGACTGATGACCCGAGGTGACGTTGCCGTCGACCCAGCGCGCGCCGTCGATGCGCGCACGAATCGCGGCGACCTCGTCTGCCGTGAGAACGTTGGGGATGCGCAGCAGCATCGCGTCTCAGAAGAAGTAGCGCAGCGTCACGGCGCCCGAGAACGGCGCGCCCGGCAGCACGCGGTTGGGCGCGTTCTGGTATCCGCCGATGAAGTAGTGCTCGTCGGCGAGGTTGTAGAGGTTGAGGCGCACTTCGTAGCGGTCGGTCACGTAGGCAAGCGTCGCGTCCAGGATCGCGTAGGCCGGAATGCGCGAGCCGGGCAGGTTCGTGTCGGTGAGCCACGTCCCGGTCTGGCCGCGCACGCCGCCGCCGATCTCCCAGCCGTATCCGAGCCGATAGACCGTCCACAGATTGCCCGCGACACGCGCGACGCCGAGCGGCGTGTTGCCCTGCACGTTCGGCGAGCCGGTGACGATCTTGCCGTCCATCACCGCGAGGCTCGCATAGACGTCCCAGTCGGGTGTCGGCTGCCCCGTGAGGTCGAACTCGACGCCGTCGACGCGGCGCTTGCCCGCGAGCACCGTGAAGCCCGTGTCGAGGTCCTGCAGGCGGCCGTTCGTCTTCTCGGTTCGAAACACCGCGGTGCGAAGCTGCATGCCGTGCGCGAGCTCCCACTGCGCGCCCACCTCGAAGTTCTCGTTCTTCTCCGGCGCGAGGTCTTCGTTGCTGGGATTGAGATTCGTGTTCGCGGTGCCGCCGTATACGCCGAGCTCCCCGGATGGGTTGTACGAGTTGCCCCACGAGACGTAGTACGACTGCGTGCGCGACGGCTGCCAGATCAAGCCGGCGCGTCCGCTCAACATGCGATCCGTGCGCTCGAAAGGCCCCACGGGCGCGGCGCTCGGCGTCGACGTGAGCGCTTCGGTGCGCGCGTCGGCCTCGAACCGCTCCCAGCGCACGCCGAGCAGCGCCTTCCAGTGCTCGGACAGGATGAGCTGGTCCTGCAAATACACCGCGGTCGTATCGCCCTCGGCGCGCGACGCGAGATTCGGCGTCTTGGTGTACGTCAGCGCGCTGTACGGATCCGGCGAGAGGTAAGGCGTGGTCGAGGTCGGCGCCTGCACGCCGGTCTGCAGCGGATCGGCGTCGAGCAGGTAGTTGCGCCGGTCGAGCTTCTCGCGCGCGAGCTCGAGGCCTGCGAGCACCGTATGCCCGACGTCGCCCGTGCGCGGTGTCCATACGAGCTCGGTCTGGCTGATGAGCGCCGTGTCGTCGTTGTCGCGGCTGCGATTGGTGTCGTGATTGCGCCTGACGAGCAGCAGCGGCAGCGGCGTGTCCACCGTCACCGGATTGCCGTTGGCGTCCGTGGGCGAAAGGGAGGGGATCGTCGACTCGGATTGCCGCTTGTAGCTCGCCCACCGCAGCGTTTCGCGCAGCGACAGGGTTTCGTCGAACTCGTGGTCGAGCCGCGCCGTGCCGATGTTCGTTTCGTAATGCGCGAAATCGTAGTTGGCGTAGCCGTAGTAGTTGCGCGGCGACACCGGGGGGAAGCCGTAGAAGCCGAGCGCGTTGCTGAACAGCGTCGGCTGGCCGTAGTCCGTGAAGCTGTGCTCCTTGAGGTAATACCACGACAGCGTGAGGTCGGTGGACGGCGCGAGCTCGAAAAGCGCGCTGGGTGCGAAGCCGTATTTCTCCACGCCTTGCGGATAACGGTAGCTGCCCGAGTTCTCGGCCAGCGCGATGAGCCGAACGGCGCTCGCGTCGCTGGTCACGAGGTTCATGTCGGCGGTCGCGCGCTTCTGCGCGAACGAGCCGAGCGTGACGTCCACCTCCCGCAACGGTGCGCGATTGGCGACCTTGCTCGTCTGGTTGATCACGCCGCCCGTCGAGCCGCGCCCGAATATGAGCGCGGAAGGTCCCTTCAGGACTTCGATCGATTCGGTGGCGAACAGGTCGCGGTTGTACTCGCCCAGGTCCCGCACGCCGTCGAGGAAGATGTCCTGGTTGATCGGAAAGCCGCGCAGGTAGAAGAGCTGGTTCGCCTGCGTGCCGCCTTCGGCCGCAGCGTACGAGATGCCGGGAACGTTGCGCAGCGCGTCGGTGAGCGTGGTCGCACCCTGCGAGCGGATCAGCGACTGCGGCACGATGTTGATGAGCTGCGGGATGTCGCGCAGCGGCGTGTTGGTGCGCGTAGCGGCGCTCGTGGATTCGGTCGAGAAGCCCTTGTCCTTCGACTCCTCGACCTTGACCTCGGGCAGCTTGACCTCCGGCGTGGCCGATTGCGCCCAGGCGCCGCCCTCGGCACCGAACAGCGACAACGATGCGAGGCCGAGCGCCGCGGGCCGCAGGCGCGCGCGCGAGGCGGCGTCGTTTTCCGATGATGCGGCGAGCGCGCGCGCGGGCGCGCGAGTCGGATGCTCCATGGCCTTTCGTCTCCCTGGCGAGCAGGTCGTGACGCCGCTGGCTGGGGACTTGGGCCCTGGCTGACTGGTCCGACGTGGGCATCGCGCCGGATGGATCCCGGCGCGTGCTAAACGCGAATAATTCTCATTCTAGCGCACGCGACCGCGCCTACCAAGCGCGCCTGCAACGAGGTTACAGCGCGCGCGGCGCCGTGCCCGCCGCGGCAGGCGATGGCGCTTCCGGTGGCTGCCAACCGCCGCCGAGCGCCTTCATGAGGTCCACCGTCGCGAGCATCAGCGCCTGGCGATTCTGGACCGCGCCCGTCTGCGCGTCGTACAGCGTGCGCTGCGCGACGAGCACCTCGAGAAACGCGGAGTAGCCCGACTCGTAGCGACGCTGCGCGAGGCGCAGCGCGGCGTCCGCGGACTCGACGCGCAATCGCACGTCCTCTTCCGCGTCGCGGTTCTGGCGGATGTTGGTGAGCGCGTCCTGGACGTCGCGAAACGCGCTTTGCACGGTGCTCTGGTAGGCGGCGATCGCTTCGCGCGTGCGTGCCTCTTCCTGCTCGGTGACGGCTTCACGCCGGCCCGCGTCGAACAGCGGGAAGGCGAGCGCAAGGCCGATGGACCACACGCGTCCCGGCGACGACAGCAGCGTCGTCAGCGCGGTGCTCTGGTTGCCGTAGTCGCCCGTGAGGCTGATCGTGGGAAACATCGCCGCGCGCGCCACCCCGATGCGCGCGTTCTGTGCCGCGAGCGCGGCCTCCGCCTGGCGCACGTCGGGACGTCGCCCGAGCAGCGCCGACGGCACGCCCGCAGGCGGCAGCGCCGGCACCGGCAGCGAACGCACGTCGCCGGGCGCAAGGTCGAGATCGAGCCGGGCGGTGAGGACCTGGAGCTGGTGCAGCGCGATTGCGCGCTGGCGTATGAGCTCCGCAAGCTGCACGCGCGCAACCTGGCGCTGGTTCTCCGCCTGGCGCACGTCGAGGTCGGACGCCACGCCGCCCTCGGCGCGGCGCCGCGTGAGGTTCACCGACGCATCGAAGCTTTGCAGCGAATCGCGCGTCACGGCGATGAGGGCGTCGAGCGCGCGCAGCGTGAAGTACGTCTCCGCCGTCGTGGCGGACAGCGACAGTTCGGTCACGTCGTGCGCGTAGCGCGACGACAAGAGCGACGCCTGCGCCGACTCGATGGTGCGACGGATGCGGCCCCAGAAGTCGATCTCGTAGTTGGTCGACAGCGTGAAGCCCATGCCGGTGACCACGCGCGGCGTGGGCACGCTGTTGCTGAACGCCTGGCGTCCGCCGTTCGCGGAGAGGTCGAGCCCGGGAATGATGCCGGCATTCGCCTGCCGAAGCACCGCCTGCGCCTGCTCGATGCGCGCCACCGCCACGGCGATGTCGGCGTTGTGCGCAAGCGCGGCGTCGACGAGATCGTTCAGCACCGGATCGCCGTAGAGCATCCACCACGTCGCCGGGACCGCCGCCTCGGGTTGCGTGTCGACGGCGTTGCCTTCGGGGAACTGCTGAGGCAGCGCGACGTCGGGACGGTGGTAGTCCGGCCCCACCATGCAGCCGGCCAGTGCCAGTGCGGCAAACGTGCACACCCGCTTCATCAGGCGAGCTTCGCCCTCGGGGCGGCCCTTCGGGCTCACGGCGCGGGCTCCTCGGCCTCCGTCACCGGCGGCAGCGGCTCGGCCGTCGAGGCGCGCTTGCGACGCCGCGACAGCAGCACGAAGAACAGCGGCACGAACAGCGTCGCGATGAAGGTCGCGGCGAGCATGCCGCCGAACACGCCGGTGCCCATCGACTGGCGCGATGCCGCGCCGGCGCCTCCCGCGACGACCAGCGGAACGACGCCGAGCACGAACGCGAGCGACGTCATGACGATGGGACGGAAGCGCAGCCGCGAGGCTTCGGCCGCCGCTTCCGCCGGCTCGAGGCCGTCGGCCTGCTTCTGCGCGGCGAATTCGACGATCAGGATCGCGTTCTTGGCGGCAAGGCCGATCAGCACCAGCAGGCCGATCTGGAAATAGATGTCGTTGGTGAAGCCGCGCAACCACACGAACAGCAGCGCGCCGAACAATCCGAACGGCACGGCGAGCAGCACGGCGATCGGCAGCGACCAGCGCTCGTAGTTCGCGGAAAGGATGAGGAACACCATCACGATGGCGAACACGAACGCGAGGATGGCCGTGCGCCCGATGCGCTTCTCCTGGAACGCCTGACCCGTCCATTCGATCGTGTAGCCGGACGGCAGCGTCGCCGCTGCGACGGATTCGACGGCCTCGATGGCCTGGCCGGAGCTCACGCCCGGCGCGCCGGCGCCGATCACCTTGGCGGCGATGAAGCCGTTGTAGCGATCGATCTGCTCGGGACCGACCACGCGCTGCATGTGGATCAACGCCTTGACCGGGATCATCTCGCCGGTGGTCGCGGAGCGCACGTAGACGTTGCCGAGGTCCTCGGGCTGGTCGCGATACTGCGCGTCGGCCTGGATCTGCACGCGGTACGTCTTGCCGAAGCGGTTGAAGTCGTTGACGTACAGCGGCCCCATCGTGCTCTGCAGCGCATCGAAGATGGTGTTGACCGGCACGCCGAGCGACAGCGCCTTCTCCTGGTCGACGTCCACGTAGAGCTGCGGCACGGTGGGACGGAAGAACGACGTGATGCCGGTGATCTCCGGCCGCTTGCGCAGCGCCTCCGTGAACCGGGCGAGCTGCGCCGCGAGCAGGCGCGGATCGCTGTCCGCGCGATCCTGCAGGTACACCTCGAAGCCGCTCGCCGTGCCGAGGCCGCGGATCGGCGGCGGATTGAACGCGATCACCATGCCCTCGGGAAGCGCCGCGCCCTTGGCCATGATGAAGCGAACGATGTCCTCGGCACTCGTGCCCTTGCGCTGTTCCCACGGCACCAGCGGCACGAACGACGTCGCGGCGTTGGTCTTGTTGCCGCCGCCGATCAGGTCGAACCCGGTCACCACGAACACGTGCTCGATCCCCGGGTTGCCGCCGATCGCCTGTTGCAGGACCGCGCCGACGCGCTCGGTGCGTTGCAGGGTCGCGGCATCCGGCAGCGCGATCGCGGCGAGCACGTAGCCCTGGTCCTCGGAGGGCACGAAGCCGCTCGGCACGGTGCGGAACAACAGCACGTCGACCGCGATGAAAGCGCCGAACAGGACCAGCGCCACCAGCCATCGCGCGATCGTGAGCCGCACCCCCTTCACGTACGTGGCCGTGATCCAGGCGAACGCGCGGTTGAACGGGCGGAACAGGCGCGACTCCGCGTGCTGCGGCTTGAGCAGCAGCGCGCACATCGCGGGTGTGAGGGTCAGCGCGACGACGCCGGAGATCGTGACCGCGGTCGCGACGGTGACCGCGAATTGCTGATACAGGCGCCCCGCCAATCCGCCGAGGAATGCGACCGGCACGAACACGGAGATCAGCACGAGCTCGATCGCGATGATCGCGCCGGTGACTTCGTACATCGACTCGATCGCGGCCTGCCTGGGAGAGAGCTTCTTCTCCGCCATGAGCCGCTCGACGTTCTCCAGGACCACGATGGCATCGTCGACCACGATCCCCGTGGCGAGCACGATGGCGAACAGCGTCAGCGTGTTGATCGAATAGCCGAAGACCAGCAGGCCCGCAAACGCGCCGATCAACGACACCGGCACCGCGATGATCGGGATGAGGGTCGCCCGCCAGCTCTGCAGGAAGACGAACACCACGACGAGCACGAGCGCGGCCGCGATGAGCAGCGTGATGATCACCTCGTGGATCGACGCCTGCACGAAGCGCGTGGTGTCGAACGGGATGATCTCGCGGACACCCTGCGGAAAGCTCGCGCCAAGGGCCGCCATGCGGGCGCGCACGCGATCGGCGACCTGCAGCGCATTGGCGCCGGACTGGAGATAGACGGCGATCCCGATCGTCGGATTGCCGTCCAGCGTCGTGAAGGCGTCGTACGCGACCGCGCCGAGCTCGACGCGCGCGATGTCCCGGATGCGCAGCACGCCGTTCGGCCCGTCGGCGCGCACGATGATGTTGCCGAAGTCCTCGGTGGTGTCGAGGCGGCCGCGCGCGGTCACGGTGTAGGTGAGCGACTGGCCGTTCGGAGCCGGCTCCTGGCCGATCTTGCCCGCGGCGTACTGGTTGTTCTGGGCCGAGATGGCGTTGGCGACGTCGGTCGGCGTGACGCCGAGCTGCGCCATGCGCGCGGGGTTGAGCCAGATGCGCATCGAGTAGTCGCGCGCGCCGAAGATGGTCGCGTCGGCGACGCCGGGAATGCGCTTCAGCTCGTCGAGGATATTGACCGTCGCGTAGTTCGACAGGTACAGCGTGTCGTAGCGCGGGTCGTTCGACGCCAGCGCGACCACCAGCAGGATGTCGGTCGAGCGCTTCTGGGCGACGACGCCGCTGCGGCGGACGACGTCGGGCAGGCGCGGCAGCGCGATCTGGATGCGGTTGTTGGTGTCGATCACCGCCTTGTCGACGTTCGAGCCGACCTCGAAGGTCGCGGTGATCGACAGCGCGCCGTTCGACGCCGAGCTCGAGCTGAAGTACATCAGGTTCTCGATGCCCGACAGCTGCTCCTCGATCGGCGCCGCGACCGTGCGCGCGAGGGTCTCGGCGCTGGCGCCGGGATAGCTCGCGGTGATGGTGACCGTGGGCGGCGCGATGTCCGGATACTGCGCGATCGGCAGCACCTGCGACGCGACCAGCCCCGCGATGGTGATGATGATCGCGATGACGCCGGCGAAGATCGGCCGGTTGATGAAAAAGCGCGACAGCATGCTGGCGCTACTTGGCCGGCGCGGCGGCCGGCGCGGCACCCTGCGCGTTCGCCGCAGGCTGCGCCGCCGGCGCCTCGGTCACGGCGACGCCGGGGCGCACCTTGAGCAGGTTGTCCACGATCACGCGATCGCCGGCCTGCAGGCCCGAGAGGATCGACCACTCGTTGCCGTACCAGTCACCCGGCGTCACGGTGCGCGCCTGCGCCTTGCCGTCGGGCCCGACGACGAACACGAGGCTCGCCTTCTCGGTTTGCATGACCGCCGCCTGGGGAACGAGGAACACGTTGTCGCGCTCGCCGGCGGTGATGCGCACGCGCACGAACTGGCCGGGCAGCAGCTGTTCCTTCGGATTGTCGAACTCGGCCCGGAGCTGTTGCGTGCCGACCTTCGGATCGAATTCCGACGCCGCGAAATTGAGCCGTCCCTTGCCGGAATAGAGCGATCCATCCGGCAGCACGAGCTCCACCTGCGCCGGCTGGTTGCGCGTGATGCGCCCGCCCGGCACCCTGGCGAGGTCGGATTGCGCGAGGCTGAAGCGCACCCACACCGGCGTCACCTGGTTGATGGTGGTCAGCAGGCTGCCAGCGGCATCGGTGGTGACGAGCGTGCCGATCGAGTGCAGCGCGCGGCCCGACACGCCGTGGACGGGTGCCGTCACCTTGGTGTACGACAGATTCAGCTCGGCCTGGCGCAGGTTCGCGGTCGCCTGCTGCACCGTCGCCTCCGACGATTGCATCGCCGACAGCGCGTCGTCGTATTCCTTCTGGCTGACCGCGCGGTCGGCGGCGAGCGGCTTGAGGCGCGTCTCGTCGCGCCGCGCCTGCGCGAGCTTCGCCTGCTCCTGCGCGAGCTGCGCGCGCGCCTGCGCCACGGCGATCTCGTACTGCGCGGGATCGATCTGGAACAGGAGCTGGCCCGCGCGCACCGGATCACCTTCGTGATAGTCCTGCTTCTGCAGGATGCCGGCGACGCGGCCGCGGACCTCGACTTCCTTCGAGCCTTCGACCTGCCCTACGACCTCGAAGCGCACCGGCACCGCGCGCGGCGCGACCTGCACGGTGTGCACGGGAACCGCGGGCGGCGCCGCGCTCGCGGCTTTCGCGGCATCGGCCGCGTCCTTGCGATGACACGCCGCGAGCAACAGCGCGCCCGCCAGGACGAGCGCGCCCGGTTGCACGCGGAAAATGGGCGAGGCCGTCACGCGGGCGGCAGCAGGCATGCGCGGAATGGACCGGAAGTTTCGAAGGCGCGCTGCGGACCCGCCGATCCGATGTGCAAGATCGCCGGTTCCGGGCGGCCGTCAAGTATAGAGCACCGCGTCGCGCGCACGACGACGCGGCCGCAAAGCACCCGGCATCCGGCGGGGCCGGCCCGGGCTGGCGAGGGTCAGGTCTTCTTGGCCCAGGCGATGCAGTAGCCGTTGGGGCTGATCTTGCCCTCGACCACCTTGCAGCTGTCGGGCGCGATGAACTGCATGCAGTTGCCGCACTTCTCATCGCCCTTCGGCTGATCCTGGTACTTCATCGCCGCCTTGGGAACCTTGCCCTGCGCGAGGGCCTCCCGCTGCGATGCCACGCCCGCGCAGGCCGCGCCTGCGAGCACGACGGCGGATTTGATGAGGGTGCGACGAGAGAGCGTTCCATTTGCCATGTGCAATGCCTCGTTGAAGTTGGTTAGCGATTCACGCGACGATCGACCAGGTCCTTGACCACTCGCGGGTCGGCGAGCGTCGACACGTCTCCGAGATGCTCGTAGTCGCCTTCGGCGATCTTGCGCAGGATGCGACGCATGATCTTTCCCGACCGTGTCTTCGGCAGGTACGGCGCCCACTGGATCAGGTCCGGGGTCGCGATGGGACCGATCTCCTTGCGCACCTGGGCGGTCAGGTCGCGCCGCAGCTGCTCGGTCGGATCCACGCCGACCTTCAGGGTCACGTAGGCGTAGATGCCCTGTCCCTTGAGCTCGTGCGGGTAGCCGACCACCGCGGCTTCGGCGACGCACGGATGCGCGACGAGCGCGCTCTCGATCTCGGCCGTGCCGAGCCGATGACCGGAAACGTTGATCACGTCGTCGACGCGGCCGGTGATCCAGTAGTAGCCGTCCGCGTCGCGGTGACAGCCGTCCCCGCTGAAGTACTTGCCCTCGAAGCGGCTGAAGTACTGCTGCTGCATGCGCTGCGGGTCGCCGTACACGCCGCGCATCTGGCCGGGCCACGAGTCGGTGAGGCACAGGTTGCCGCTGCCGGCGCCGTCGATGACCTTGCCGTCGTCGTCCACGAGCTGCGGTTGCACGCCGAAGAACGGCCATGCCGCCGACCCGGGCTTGAGCGGCGTCGCGCCCGGCAGCGGCGAGATCAGGATGCCGCCCGTCTCGGTCTGCCACCAGGTGTCCACGACCGGACAACGCTTCTCGCCCACCACGTCGTAGTACCACAGCCACGCTTCGGGATTGATCGGCTCTCCCACCGAGCCCAGCACGCGCAGCGACCTGCGCGAGGTTTTCTTCACCGGTGCGTCGCCTTCGCGCATCAGCGCGCGGATCGCGGTCGGCGCGGTATAAAGGATGTTCACCGCATGCTTGTCGCAGACCTGCCAGAAGCGCGCGGCGTCGGGATGGTTGGGCACGCCCTCGAACATCAGCGTCGTGGCGCCGTTGGCGAGCGGTCCGTACACGATGTAGCTGTGTCCCGTCACCCAGCCGACGTCGGCCGTGCACCAGTAGACCTCGCCCTCGTGATAGTCGAACACGAAGCGGTGCGTCGCGGCGCAGTAGACGAGGTAGCCGCCGGTCGTGTGCAGCACGCCCTTCGGCCGTCCCGTCGAGCCCGAGGTGTAGAGGATGAACAACGGGTCCTCCGCCGACATCTCCTCCGGCGTGCACTCGGGCGACGCGCTCGCCACGACCTCGTGGTACCAGACGTCGCGCCCCGCGCTCCACGGCACGTCGTTGCCGGTGCGCCTGACCACGATGCAGCGCGCCACACCTGCAGCCGCGCGCATCGCGGCGTCGGCATTGGCCTTCAGCGGTACCGTGCGCCCGCCGCGCATGCCCTCGTCGGCGGTGATCAGCGTGTCCGACTTGCAGTCCTCGATGCGGCTCGCCAGCGCGTCGGGCGAGAACCCGCCGAACACGACCGAGTGGATCGCACCGATGCGCGCACATGCCAGCATGGCGAACGCCGCTTCCGGAATCATCGGCAGGTAGATCGTCACGCGGTCGCCGCGACGCACGCCCAGCGACTTGAGCGCGCTCGCGAGCCGGCTCACCTGCTCGTGCAGCTCGCGGTACGTGATGCTGCGCTGCTCGGCGGGGTCGTCGCCTTCCCACAGGATCGCGACCTGGTCGGCACGCGTGCGCAGGTGCCGGTCGACGCAGTTGTGGCAGGCGTTGAGCGTGCCGTCGTGATACCAGCGAATGTGCAGGTCGCGGCTCGCGAACGACACGTCCTTCACCTTGGTGTAAGGCTTCATCCAGTCGATGCGCCGGCCCTGCTCGCCCCAGAACGCCTGCGGATCCTCGATCGACTGGCGGTACAGCGCGGCGTAGCGGTCGGCATCGATCCACGCAGTCGCGGCCCATTCGCACGGCACCGGGAACACTTCTGCGTTCGACATGCGAGTCTCCTTCGTCGGACGCGCACGGTGCCAGTCGCGCGCATGTCACCGTGCGCGTTCTCGTGCGCGCGCGTGCGGCTGATCGCGGGCACGACGCGCCCATGCGCGAGGCATCCCTGCGATTCATCTTAGTGTCGCGTCAGCCGGCGCGCGGTCGGCAAGCCGCGACACGCACCGTAGGCGATCCTTGACAGACCGGAGGTGAGACTTGCCGGCCGGGCACCCGCCCGAGCGCAAGGCTACTGTGGGCTACAATGGGGGACGGGCGTGCCTCAATCCCGCGGGCATCTCGCATGCGAGCCATCGCCGCCATCCGCCGCGCATTCGCTGCCGCAGCTCGCGGGAGCTGGCTGCGACTCGCACGTGCAACCCCGGCCGAGCTGCTCGCGCGCGAAGCGCTCCGGCAGCGCCTGCGCCTGAATCGCTTCCTGCTCGCAGCGACGTTCTCGATCCTGTACCTGGTGGTGCTGGCGATCTACGCCACGCAGGACAAGGTCGATCGCGACACGCTGCTCCTCGCCGTGTCGATCGTCGCGGTGGCGATCGGCATCTTCTTCGCGCTGTTCCGCTCCGGCTTCAACCTGCGCTTCGGCGACCCGAGCCTCACGGCGCTGCAGGTGCTGACGGCCGTGTTCACGATGCTGTTGGTCGTGTACCGCGCGCCGGAGACGCGCGTGGTGTTCGCCGCTTTCTTCTTCGTCGCGCTGATGTTCGGCATGCTGCGCTCGAGCGCGCGCCAGCTCGCGCTCCTGGGCGCCGCATCGCTGGCGGCGTTCGGCGCGGTCGCCTGGATGCGCTACGCGAGCGAAGGCGAGGTCGAGATGCTGCGCCTCGACATGCTTCAGCTCGGCGTGACGGCGCTCACGTTTCCGTGGCTGGTGTTCATCGGCAGCCGCGTCAAGCAGCTCAAGGAGGCGGATCGGCGCAAGGACACGTTTCTCGCGACGCTCGCCCACGAGCTGCGCAATCCTCTTGCGCCGATACGCACCGGCGTCCAGGTCCTGCGCATGACCGTGGTCGAGCCGCATGGGCACGCCATCCTGCCGATGATCGAGCGCCAGCTGCAGCACCTGACGCGCCTGCTCGACGACATGCTCGACGTGAGCCGCATCACGCGCGACAAGATCGCCCTGCATCTCGAGTGCATCGATGTGCGCGACGCCGTCCAGTCGGGCGTCGAGGCGAGCCGCGACCAGATCGAGCAGATGGGACACCGCTTCACGATGTCGATGCCGCACGGCGCGCTGTGGATCGACGCCGATCCGGTGCGCATCGCCCAGATCGTGTCGAACCTGCTCAACAACGCCGCCAAGTACACGCCGAGCGGCGGACGCATCTCGTTGACCCTGGTGCGCGCGGGCGGCTTCGCCGACATCGCCGTGGAGGACAACGGGATCGGTATCCCGGGCGAGCGGCTGGCGTCGATCTTCGAGATGTTCGCGCAGATCGAAGGAGGCCCCCCGCACGCGACGGCGGGGCTGGGCATCGGGCTTGCGCTGGTGAAGGGCTTGGTCGCGCTGCACGGCGGCACGATCGAGGTGCGCAGCGAAGGCATCGGCCGCGGCAGCGAGTTTCGGGTGCGCCTGCCGGCGCGGGCGGTGGCGCCGCACGTGCCGGCGCCCTCGCCCGAGCCGCGTCGCGCGTTCGGCAAGTTGCGTGTCCTGGTGGTCGACGACAATCGCGACGCTGCGTCGACGCTCGCCATGCTGGTCGAGGTGATGGGGCACGAGGTCCGCACGGCGCACGACGGGGAGACCGCCGTGCACCTCGCAGGCGAGCTCGAGCCCGACGTCGTGCTGATGGACCTCGGCATGCCGGGCCTCGACGGCTACGACGCGTGCCGGCGCATGCGCGACCGCGCTGCGCGGCGCAGGATGCGGCTCGTCGCCGTCACCGGCTGGGGACAGGACGAAGACCGGCGCAAGTCCGCGGCGGCGGGCTTCGACGAGCACCTCGTCAAGCCGGTCCGCCCGGAAAGCCTGATCGCGCTGCTGGGCGACATGCGCATGCCGGCCTGACGGCGGGAGCAGCGGGTTCGACCGGCAGCGCCGGCCGCGTCGTCACTCGAGCGGCGTCACGCCGTGCTGCACGGCGAAGCGCACCAGCGCGGCGAAGTTGTCGACGCCGAGCTTGCGCATCATGCGGCTGCGATACGTGTCCACGGTCTTCGACGAGAGGAACAGCGCCTTCGCCGTATCCGCGGTCGACTTGCCTTCCGCGATCAACTGCAGGATCTGGCGCTCGCGCCGCGTCAGGGTATCGAGCGGCGTGCTGGTGCGCCGCTGGCGGATGTAGTCGTCGAGCACCGTTCCGGCGATCTTCTGGCTCAGGTAGCGCTTGCCCGCGTGAACGGCGCGCACCGCGGCGACGACCTCGGGCCCCGCCGACTCCTTCAGCACGTAGCCCTGCGCGCCGGCCTGGAACGCGCGCAGGATGTGCTCGGCGGTCGAGTGCATCGACAGCACGAGCACTTCGGTCGCCGGGCTCAGCTCGTGGATCTGCGCCGTCGCCTCCGTCCCGTTGAGCTCCGGCATCGCCAGGTCCATGACCACCACGTCGGGGCGCAGCTCGCGCACCTTGCGCACGGCGTCGAGCCCGTTGCCCGCGCCGCCGACCACCGCGATGTCGCCTTCGGCCTCGAGCAGCACCCGCAGGCCGTCGCGCACGATGGAATGATCGTCGACCAGCAGCACGGTGATCGGCACCGGCTACCTCGCCAGCTCGACGGTCACGTCCGTGCCGCGTCCGGCTGCGGATCGAACCCTCATCCGCCCGCCGACGGCCTCGGCGCGCTCGCGCATGATCATGAGGCCCCAGCCGTGGTGATCGCCGCTGCGCTCCGGGGCGTCGGCGTCGAAGCCGCAGCCGTCGTCGATCACGCTCAGCCGAAACGAATGGTCGCCGGGCTCCAGGCGCAACGTCACGCGCCGCGCACCCGCGTGCTTGGCGACGTTGGTGAGCGATTCCTGCACGATGCGGAACAGCGCGCGCTCGACCGGCGGCGCGAGCCGCGGCGCCGGGTCGCGGCCCTCGACCGCGATCGACATGCCGGTGCGGCGACCGGATTCCTCGGCGTACCAGTGGAGCATCGCGGCCAGCCCGTAGTCGTCGAGCACGGCGGGCCGCAGCTCGGTCATCACGTCACGCATGCTCTCGACCGTGCCGTCGACCAGCGCCAGCGAATCGTCCAGGCGCGTGCGCAGCGCGGCCGGTGCGCCGGTCGGCAGCGCGCCCTTCAGGATGTTGAGATTGATGTTGAGCGCGGTGAGGTTCTGCCCGACGCGGTCGTGCAGCTCGCGTCCCAGCGCGCGTCGCTCGACCTCCTGCACCTCCGCGGCGCGCCGCGCCATGCCCTTGAGGCGCTCCGCGTACCGGCTCGCCTCCTCCTCGGCGATCTTGCGGCGCGTGATGTCGAACACGCTCGCCCGGCTCTCGAGGAATTGCCCGGTGCTGTCGATCAGCGCCGTGGCGCTCAGCAGCACGGGCAGGACCGACGTGTCACTGCGGCGCAGCTCGACTTCCAGGTCGCGCACCTGGCCGCCGTTCTTGAGCGAGACGAATGCCGCCTCGAACTCGGCGCGGCACCCGCCGGACATGAGCTCGGTCAGCTTGACCTTGTGCACCAGCTCGTCGCGCGCGTAGCCCAGCCAGCGCAGCTCCGTGTCGTTGATCTGGACGATCACGCCCTCCGCATCGAGCGAGTGATAGCCGCACGGCGCGTTCTGATACAGGTCGCGCATCTCGTTCACGGCGCCGCGGAGTGCGAGGTTCGCGCGCCGGATCTCCGTCACGTCCAGCAGCGCCACGCGGTAGCGCGTGCCCGGTCCGAAGCGCTGCACGTGGACATCCACGTTGCGGGTGCGGCCGTCGCGGCTGCGCAGCTCGAGCGGCGTCTGCTGCGCGAGACCCGTGGCGACGCTGCGCGACAGCGCGTCGAGCAGCGCCTCGACGCAATGATTCGACAGCCACGTCTGCAGCGAGGCTCCGAGCAGCCGTCCCTCCGGTCGCCCGAGCAGCGCGGCAGCGGCCGGATTGGCTTCCTCGATGCGCGTGGCCTCGTCGAGGACCAGGTAGCCCCAGGGCAGGAATTCGCAAAGCTGCGCATACCGATCGGCGCGCCGCCCGGCTGCGTCCCATGCGCCGGTGCCGGCGCGGGCCGGCATGCGCCGGCGCTGTGCTGGAGAATCCAATCGGGTCGTCCCTCCCCTCGAACCACGGTTGGACAGGCCGCGCACCGCACTTGTTGCATCTCGGCCGCGGCTGGATCGCCCGCCGGATCGGCAATGCTTGACGCGCAAGAACGCCGGGCGCGCCGCCGGATCGAATCCATCAGGCGGCACCCCGGCCGCCGGTCTCGATGACCCGATGGAGGAGATTCACATGAACATGGAGAGAATCGGCAGGCGCTCGCTGCTGCCATTCGCAATCGCAGCCTTCGCGCTCGCCCTCGGCGGCGCCTGGAGCTCCGCCCACGCCGCGACCGGCCACGACGCCGCGGCATGCGGCAAGTTGCCCGCGAGCCAGCGCGGCATCTGCACGCAGGAGGCGGGCTTCGGCCAGCACAACATGCAGAAATCCCTGACGCCGGCGCAGAAGCAGGCCCTCGCCCGCGAAAACGCCCGGTACAAGAAGGCGTCGGATGCATGCAAGCACCTGCCGGGAAGCCAGCGGACGACGTGCATGTCGCGCGCCGGGGACGACGCGATGCTCGCGGCGGCACGATAGGCGCATCGGCGAGGCGGGCACGCCCGCAGGCACGCATCAAGAGGTTCCTACACGAACTGTCAGAGTGTGCCGATTCCGTGCCCGCCGTCGCCGCACGAGACTGGAGGCTCGGCGAGCCATGACCTAGGAGCGGCCACATGAACCGTTTCGTCGCAGTCGTTGCGGCACTTGTCGCGTTTCTGCTGCTCTACGCCGGCCTCGCGGCCGCAACCCACGCGCAGGCGGCAACGATAACGCTGGGCGCCTCGGTGCAGCTTTCCGGGCCGCTCGCCAATACCGGGCGGTATTACCGGGACGGCTATGAATTCGCCATCGACCAGATCAACAAGGCGGGCGGGGTCAAGGTCGGCAGCTCGCACGAGCAGCTCGAGCTGAAGATCCTCGACAACCAGTCCGACAACAACCTGGCGGTGCGCCAGTACGTGCAGCTCGTGTCGCAGGACAAGGTCGGCCTCCTGCTCGGGCCCTTCGCGAGCGATGCGACCATCGCCACCTCGTCGGTGGCCGAGAAGTACCAGGTGCCGATGATCGAGGGCGGCGGCGCCTCCGACCAGATCTTCAGCCGCGGCTACAAGTACATCTTCGGCACGCTGCCGGTCGCGAGCAAGTACTTCGAGAGCACGATCGACGCGATGGGCAAGCTCACGCCCAGGCCGAAGAGCGTCGCCCTCCTGTATGCCGACGATGCGTTCGACGTCGCGGTCGCCAAGGGCACGCGCGACGACATCAAGAAGGCCGGGCTCGACCTCGTCGTCGACGAGCGCTACAGCACCAACGCGTCGGACTTCGCGTCGCTGCTCGCCCGGATCCGCAGCGCCAAGCCCGACGCCGTGCTCGTCGCGGGCCACGAGACCGAGGTGCTGAACTTCATCCGCCAGGCGAAGAGCCTCGACGTGAGCCCGCATTTCTACAGCTTCACCGTCGGCGTCCCGAGCGCGGACTTTCGCAAGGCCCTCGGCGCGGACGCCGATTTCGCCTTCGGCATGACGTCGTGGCTGCCCTCGGCCGCGCAGAAGGACGCGTACTTCGGCGATGCCGAGAAGTTCGCGGCGGCGTATCACAAGCGCTTCGGCTACGAGCCCGACTATCACGCGGCGTCCGCCGCCGCGGACGTCGAAGCCTACGCGAGGGCGATCGAAGCCGCCGGTACGACGGATCCGAAGAAGGTGCGCGACGCGATCGCCCGCGTGAGCTTCGACAGCCTGTACGGGCACGTGCAGTTCAACTCCGTGGGGCAGATCAGCCTGCCGCAGACGGTGATCCAGGTGCAGGACGGCAAGGTCGTGCCGATCTACGGGCAGAAGGGTTTCATCGACAAGCCCGAATACCCGATGGTCGCCTGGAACAAGCGCTGAGCCCGCGCACCGGCTCCGGAACGCGCCGCGCGCGGCGCACGTCACCCGCGCGCGGCCGCCCTGAATGAGCCTGCTCTGGCAGGTCGTCGTCAACGGCATCCTCCTGGGCGGGCTCTACGCCCTCATGGCGCTCGGCCTGGCGCTGGTCTGGGGCGTGCTGAACATCGTCAACCTCGCGCACGGCGCCTTCATCATGCTGGGCGCCTACGCGTGCTACTACCTGTTCGCGGGACTGTCGGTGGATCCGTTCGCGGCGCTGCCGCTGGCGATGCTCGCCCTGTTCGCCTTCGGGTATGTGCTGCAGCGCTACGTGCTGAACCTCGTCATCCGCGCGCCGATGTTCAACACGCTGCTCATCACGTTCGGCATCGACGTCGTGCTGACCTACCTCGCGCAGATCGCCTTCAGCGCCGACTTCCGCACGATCAATCCACCCTACGCCGGCGACAGCTTCGAGGTGCTCGGGGCGACGGTGCCGCTGGTGCGGCTGCTGGCATTCTGGGTGGCGGTGGCGCTGACCGTGCTGCTGTGGGCGCTGCTGTTCCACACGCGAACGGGCCGCGCCATCCGGGCGACGGCGCAGAACCTGACCGCCGCGCGTCTCTACGGCGTCGAGCCGCGCGTCATCTATCCGCTCACCTTCGCGCTCGGCGCCGCGCTGGCCGGCGCCGCAGGAGGACTCTACGGCCTCGTCTCCCAGGTCAATCCCTACATCGGCGCTCCCCTGACCGCCAAGTCGTTCGCCATCGCGATCATCGGCGGCCTCGACAATCCGCTCGGCGTGATCGTCGGCGGGCTGTTCCTCGGCGTGGTGGAGTCGCTGACGTCGCTGTACATCGGTCCGACGTATGCCGATGTCGCGAGCTTCGGCATCCTGGTGCTGGTGCTGATCGTACGCCCGACCGGCATCCTCGGGAGGACGACGTGAAGCGCTTCGTTGTCGCCACCATCGTCGTGGTGCTGATCGTGCTGGCCGCGGCACCCTGGTTCGCGTCCCCGAGCCTGGTGCAACTCGGCATCAGCACGCTGCTGCTCGCCGCAATGGCCCAGAGCTGGAACATCATCGGCGGCTACGCGGGCTACGCGTCGTTCGGCAACTCGGTGTTCTACGGGCTCGGCAGCTACGGCACGGCAATCGCCATGGTGCAATGGCACTGGCCCTTCGGGGTGGGCCTCGCGCTGGGTGCGCTGCTCGCGGTCGCGTTCGCGGTCCTCCTGGGCATCCCGGTGCTGCGCCTGCGCGGGCACTACTTCGCGATCTGCACGCTGGCGCTGGCCGAGGTGATGATCGCCATCGTCTCCAACCTCGACATCGCGGGGCGCAACACCGGCCTGGTGCTGCCGCTGCTGCGCGGCGACGCGCTGTTCTACGAGCTGTCCCTGGGACTGCTCGTGCTGTCGACGCTGGCCGTGCTGTGGATCGCGCACAGCCGCTTCGGCTTCGGTCTCATCGCGATCCGCGAGAACGAGGAAGCCGCCGCGGTCATGGGCGTGAACACGACGCTCTACAAGGTGACGGCGTTCGCGCTCTCGGGCCTCTTCACCGCGCTCGCGGGCGGCATCCACGCGTACTGGATCACGTTCCTCGATCCGGTCAGCGCGTTCGACATCGGCCTGAACGTCAAGATGATCATCATGTCGGTGTTCGGCGGCCCCGGATCCGTGCTCGGTCCGGTCGTGGGGGCGTTCCTGCTGTCGGGCATCTCCGAGTTCCTGTCGACCGAGGTGTCGACGCTGGCCGCGCTGTTCTTCGGCCTGGTCATCGTCCTCGCCGTGGTGTTCATGCCGCGCGGCCTGGCCGACGTGGGGCGCCGCTTCAGGCAGCTCGGCTGGGGCTACTTCGCCGCGAACGTCCGGGCGCATCGTCTCTAGGCGCATGGACTCTCTCCTGCGCGTCAGCGGCGTCACCAAGCGCTTCGCCGGCCTCACCGCACTGTCGGACGTGACGTTCGAGCTGCGGCGTGGCGAGATCGCGGGACTGATCGGCCCCAACGGCGCGGGCAAGACGACGCTGATCAGCATCATCAGTGGAACGCTGTCCGCCACGCAGGGGCAAATCACCTACGACGGAGCGGATCTGCTGCCGTTGCCGGCGTTCCGGCGCGCGCGCATGGGCATCGGCCGCACCTTCCAGATCATGCGGCCGTTTCCCGGCCTCAGCGTGCTCGACAACGTCGCCGTCGGCGCGCTGTTCGGGCACACCGGCGAGCGCGCGCTCGCCAAGGCGCGCGCGGTGGCGATCGAGCGGCTGGAATTCGTCGGGCTTGCGCACCGCGCGCAGCAGCGCGCCGACGCGCTCGGCGGGCCCGATCGCAAGCGGCTGGAGCTCGCCAAGGCGCTGGCGATGAATCCGCGGCTGCTGCTGCTCGACGAAGTGATGGCCGGTCTCAACCTGGTCGAGATCGAGTCGGTCATCGACATCATCCGCAAGGTGCGCGACCAGGGCGCGAGCATCCTGGTCATCGAGCACGTGATGAAGGCGATCCGCAGCCTGTCCGACCGCCTGCTGGTGCTGCACCACGGCGCGAAGATCGCCGACGGCGCGCCCGACGCGGTGCTGTCGGACCCGCGCGTCGTCGAAGCGTATCTCGGGCGGCGGCGGACGTGAGCGGAGCCCTGCTCGCGGTCGCGCGACTCGGCGCCGGGTACGGCGAGATGCCGGTGCTGCGCGACATCGCCCTCGAGGTCGCGACCGGCGAGATCATCGCGGTCGTCGGCAGCAACGCCGCCGGCAAGACCACGCTGCTGCGCGCGCTGTCGCGTGTGATTCCGTGCAGCGGGACGATCCGCTTCGACGGGCGCGAGATCCAGGCGCTCTCCGCGAACGACGTGTTCCGCCTCGGCATGGTGCAGGTGCCGGAGGGCCGTCAGCTCTTCGACCGCATGACCGTTCACGACAATCTGCTGATCGGCGCGTCGCGCCGCAACGACCGGCAGGGCGTGATGCAGAGCCTCGATCACGCGTACGGGCTCTTTCCCGTGCTGAAGCAATATCGCACTCGACTGGCCGGAAGCCTGTCGGGCGGCGAGCAGCAGATGTGCGCAGTGGCGCGGGCGCTGGTCGCGGCACCCAAGCTCCTCATGGTCGACGAGATGAGCCTCGGCCTCGCGCCGGCGATCGTCGATCGCCTGCTCGAGGTGCTGACCGACGTGCGGCGCGCCGGCATCACCATCCTGCTGGTCGAGCAGGACGTCAATGCCGCGTTCGAGATCGCCGATCGCGGCTACGTGCTCGAGGAAGGACGCATCGTCAAGCAGGGCAGTGCCGCCGATCTCGCGCGCGACCCCGCGGTGCGGCGTGCGTACCTCGGAACTTAGCTTGCATCCGACCGGCTAGAATCGGATGCCTCGAACATGCGCAAGGAGGAGGAGCCGATGGACGGGCACGTCTACCCGGAAGTTTCGAAGGATCTCGCGCAAACGCGCCGCGAGCTTGCGCCGGACATCTACGGCGCATTCCGCACGTTCAGCCAGCGCGTCTTCGCCGACGGCGCCCTGCCGTCGAAGACCAAGGAGCTGATCGCGGTCGCGGTGGCGCACGTCACGCAATGTCCGTATTGCATCCGCGGCCACACCGATCTCGCGCTGAAGAAGGGCGCGACCGAAGCGGAGATCATGGAAGCGATCTGGATCGCCGCCGAGATGCGCGCCGGCGGCGCGTTCGCGCATTCGGTGGTCGCGATCGACGTGATGCACCGTGCGAAGCCGCCTGCGAGCGCGTAGCGAAAGCACCGCGCCGGCGATGGCGCGGAACGTGCTCGCGATCCGCGACGCGGTGCGGTCGTTCCCGCCCGCGTACTTCGCCATGGTCATGGCCACCGGCATCGTTTCGCTGGCAGCGCACCTGCTCGATCTTTCGCGCATCGCGGCTGCGCTCTTCGCACTCAACGTCGTGGCGTATGTCGTCGTCGCCGCGCTCACGCTGCTGCGCGCCGCCTGGCATCCGCGCGCGCTGTGGCTCGAGCTGATCGATCACCGGCACGGTCCCACGCTTTTCGCCAGCGTCGCCGCCACCGCCGTCCTCGGGACGCAGTTCGTGCTGCTCGCCGACGACGTGGCGGTCGCGTGGCTGCTCTGGCTAGTCGCCACGCTCCTCTGGCTGTTCCTGACCTACGCCGCATTCGCCGCGTTCACCATCCGCCGGGACAAGCCGCGCCTCGCCACCGCGTTCTCGGGCGGCTGGCTGCTCGCCGTGGTCGCAATGCAATCCGTCGCGGTGCTGAGCAGCTATCTCGCGGCGTATCCCGAGTCCGCGTACCGCGTCGAGCTCGACTTCCTGGCGCTGTCGATGTGGCTCGCGGGCGGGATGCTGTACGTGTGGATCGCGTCGCTGATCTTCTACCGCTACAGCTTCGTCGCCTTCGAGCCGGGCGACTTCTCGCCTCAGTACTGGATCAACATGGGCGCGATGGCCATCTCGACGCTGGCGGGGTCGCTGCTGATCCTGGACGCGCACGACACGCCGCTGCTGGCCTCGCTCGAGCCCTTCCTGCGCGGCTTCACGGTGTTCTACTGGGCCGCGGGCACGTGGTGGATCCCGCTGCTGGTCGTGCTCACGGTGTGGCGGCACGTCTACGCGCGCTCACCGCTGCGCTACGACGCCTCCTACTGGAGCGCCGTCTTCCCGATCGGCATGTACACCGCGTGCACCTTCGAGATGGCGCGCGCCCTGCACCTCGATTTCCTGTACCCTGTGCCGCGCGTGCTCGTCTACGTGGCGCTGGCGGTGTGGACGCTGGCGTTCGCGGGCATGGTCCGCGCATCGGTCGATGCGACCAGGAACAGGAACGTGGAGGCGAAGTGAACCTCGCGATCACGCGGCTCTGTGCCGCGCTGCTGTTTGCGCCGGCCGCGCTGCTGGCGCACGCCGACATCGTCGGGCAGTCGACGAGCACGTCGGGCACGCTCGAGTACGTCGGCATGGGCGACGTCGGCGGCGGCGTGGGCTCGGGCCGCTACACGCTGGGAACCTGCGTCTACGCCGCGCCGAACACCACGTGCACGTTGAGCGGCACGTATGCCGAATCGGCGCAAAGCAGCCACGCGCCCGGCGCGGGCGGAAGCTTCACGCTGCAGCTCGTGTATCCGGGCAACGGCCCGTCGCCGGTCGTCGCGCGCTCCGTCTCGCCGGGAAGCGACATCCTGCAGTTCGCCAGCGTCGGCAGCGCGACGTTCACGCTCACACTGATGCCCAGCGCGGGCGGGCAGCTCGTCGGGGTCTATCCGGCGGCCGTGTTCTCGGAATCCGTCGTCTTCGGCGCGTTCCTCGACCCCGCGAACCACTCGTGCACCGGTGTGGCCGCGCAGCAGTGCACGGTGGGACAGGTGGGCCTGGTGGCGGGCGCCACCATCAGCGGCGGCGTCAATCCGCTGACGTTCACGATTCCCACGGCGTCGCAACCGTCGAGCGCCAACTACGAAGGACTGTGGTGGGCGGATCCCGCCGGCTCCGAATCGGGCTGGGGGATCAACTTCGCGCACCAGGGCGACGTCATCTTCGCCACCTGGTTCACCTACGACCTCAACGGCAACGCCTGGTGGATCAGCATGACCGCGCAGAAGACCGCCGAGGGCGTGTACGGCGGCACGCTGTACCAGACCAACGGGCCCGCGTTCAACGCGGTGCCGTTCGTGCCGGCGGGCGTCACCGCAGCGCCGGTCGGCACCGGCACGCTGACCTTCGCCAGCGCCACGCGCGGCACGTTCGACTACACCGTCAACGGCGTGTCGCAGCGCAAGACGATCGTGCCGCAAGTGTTCTCGACCCCGCCGATCTGCGCGTTCGACGCGCAGAACGACCTGGCCGCGGCGACCAACTACCAGGACCTGTGGTGGGCCGCGCCCGCAGGCTCCGAATCGGGCTGGGGCATCAACCTGACGCACCAGGGAACGACCATTTTCGGCACCTGGTTCACCTACGCCGTCAACGGCAAGCCGCTGTGGTATTCGGTCACCGCGCCGCAGACCGGCGCCGGCACCTTCAGCGGAACGCTCTATCGCACGACCGGGCCCGCGTTCAACGCGGTGCCGTTCGACCCGCACGGCGTCGTCGCGACACCGGTCGGAACGGCGACGCTCACGTTCACGGACGGCAACACGGGAACGTTCGCCTACGCGGTGAACGACGGCGCGAACGTCGCAACACAGAGCAAGCAGATCACGCGCCAGGTGTTCCGGCCGCCCGGAACGGTGTGCCACGCGCCGTCGATATGACGCTCCGCGCGAGGCATTCGCAACGCTAGAGGATGCCGCTCTCGGCGTACGGCTCGTTGCGCTCCACCCGCTCGTAGCCGAATCGCGCCAGGTCGATCGTGCGGAACGCGCCTTCGAGGATCAGCTCCGCGATGGCGCGCCCCGCGGCCGGCGCGTGCATCATGCCGTGCCCCGAGAAGCCGGCGACGGTGTACAGATTGGCGCATCCGCCGCTCCATCTTCCGATCACGGGATTGCCGTCGAGCTCGCACACTTCGTAGAGACCCGACCAGGTGCGATGGCAGCGAGCCGCTTCGAGCGGCGGGAATCGGTGCGCCGCGGCGGGCCACACGACGCGCTCGAAGTAGTCGTGATCGATCTCGAAATCGAAGCCGCGCGGCGCCGATCCGTCGACCACGCCGCCGGAGAAGCCCTTGCCCTCCGAGCGGAACGCCATCCGGTCGAGGTCCTTGACGTAGGGCAGCGACTCCATCGGTGAGCCCGGGGTGAAGTAGTGCTCGTAGCGCTTCACCGGCGAGACCGGCAGCTTCATTCCGGCCATCGCCGCGACTTCGCCGGACCACGCGCCCGCGGCGTTGACCACATGTTCGGCCACCACGGTGCGGCCATCGTCGAGCGTCAGGCGGGAGACCGCGCTTGCCGAGCGCTCCATCGACGCCACGCGTCCCTTGACGAAGACCGCGCCCTGCGCCGCGGCCTTCCTGCGCAAGCCCCACAGGAGGCCGTTGGGATCGCACCAGCCATCGCGCGGCGAATGCGCGCCGGCGCCGATATCGGCGACGTTCATGGACGGAAAGCGCGCTGCGAGCTCCTGCGGCGTCAGCAGGTTCACCTCGCATCCCATCGCTTGCTGAAGCGCGACGTTGCGCTCGAGCGATTGCGTCGCCTCGGGCGGAACGATGAAGAGATAGCCGCCCTCGACCCAGTCGACGTTCGGCGGGTCCCTCCCCTCGATCGCCATCCGCGAAGCGAAGTTGCGGATGAAGTCGATGCCGAACTTCGACATCTCGATGTTCTCGGGCCGCGAGAACTGCACCCGGCAGCCGCCCGAAGCGCGCAGCGTCGACGCATACTCGTACGTCGGATCGGGCTCGATCACCGCGACCGCGGCGGCGGGCACCATCGATTGGATGAAATACGCGGTGCTGCAGCCGATCACGCCGCCGCCGATGACGGCGACGTCGAAGCGCAGGGTCTCGGGGCTCAACTCGATCTCTTCGCAAGCGCTGGCGCGACGCCCCGAACTTACACTGCATCGGATGGAAAAAAAACGGCCGCGCGAGGCGACCGTGAAACGGAGGACGGTAAGCCGCGACGGCGGCACGAGAGCCGCGTGTCGCGGACGAATGCGGTCAGGCGGTGCCGCGCGCCGTTCGAGCAGATCTCCAGGTCCAGCCCAGCGCACCCACGCCGGCGAACAGCAGCCATGCGGTTCCCGGCGCCGGGACCACCTGTTGCAAGGCGAGCTCGTAGGGATAGGGGCCCTCGTCCAGGCTCGCCGCACCGCCGACGGCAATGGTGTAGATGCCCGTGGAAGGCAGCCGGAAAATCGCGAACGGATCCTGGAACGGCCCGCCGTTGGGCGGATCCACGACGTCGTCGGACACGAGCAGGAACTGCAGGCCGCCCCACGACATTCCGGCGCGGAATTCGGAGTCGTCCGCCGTCGTTTCCCCCAGATAGAGGTCCATGACGGGGTCGAGGCCGGGATCGCGCCGTGTCACGCGGATCGAGATCGCGTCGCCCGCGTTGCCCGTGAACCGCCAGAAATCCAGGTCGTCCGCGACGTCGCGCTCGTATCCGAAGCCCCCGACCAGGCCGGTCACCGTGTCCGGTATCGTGAGGTCGCCTTCGTACGTGATCGGATCCGCGTGCGCGGTCGCGAATCCGAGCGCGGCCAATCCGGCAAGGACGATTCTCGCTGTGCGTTTCATGGCGAGCGTCCCGTCAGTTGCCGATGGCGCCGTCGAGCGAGCCGGTTTCATCGGGGTACGGCCAGCCCGGGCCCTTGAGCTGCTGCATCGTCATCTTGTTGGCGCCGTCGATGATCGCGGCGAACGCACGCGTGGCGCGCGCCTGGCCCTCGGCCGGCACCATTTCGGGTGCGTCGAGGCTGGTGTGATAGATGATGTGGTTGATGGTGTGGAACGAAGGCACGAAATTGCCGTTCTTGGGACCATCCTCGATGCTGTACACCGAATTGCCGAAGGCGAGCAGGTCGTTGAACGCCATGCGCTCGAACTCGGGGCTTCCCACCGCGCTCCAGCGGGTCGCGCTCATCGTGTTGCTGCCCGTGAGGTCTTCGTTGTACAGGTAGAGCTGGCTCTCGGAGGGATGCTCCAGCGTCACCTTCAGCGCGACCTTGTCCCAGGGCCAGGTGTCGTTGATCCCGCCGTCCATGTTGTGCGCGACCTCGCCATGGTGATGGTCCGGGAACATGATCCAGACCATCGTGCGCGGACGCTTGTGGATCGGCAGCGCGGCGTAATGTCGCGCCAGCTCCAATCCGGCAGCCATGCCGCCGTTGTTGTCCTCGGCCGCGTAGAAGTAGCCGTCGGTGTGCATCTGGATCTGGATCTGCTCGTCCGACATGCCCGGCAGGATGGCGTAGTGCCAGGCGGTCTGGACGTTGTGCAGCGGCGGCACGGTCAGGTGCGCGGTGATCATGATCTTCTCGCCGTTGCCGAGCCGGTCGCGCAGCGCGAAGCCCTCGTCCTGGCTGAGCGTGAACTGCGTGACGTCCTTGTTTCCGCCTTCGGGCTGGAACTGGCCGTTGCCCGGGATGTTCATGACGTCGATGATGATCGCCGCGCCCTTCTGGGCGGCGCGGGTGTTCGCGTTGAAGAGGCCCGCGCGATCCGACGCCGAATGCGAACGCCCGCCGGGCACGAACACCGAGTAGATGATCACGGCCTTGCCCGCGACGTCGCGCCCGATGAAGTCCGCTTCCGAGCCGACGCCGACCCAGACGGCTTCGGCGGTCACGGGCGACGGCATCGGCTTCGTCCCGGATGCGGGGAACAGCGTGGCCAGGTTGATCGTCTTGCCGTCCGCGTCGTAGCTGCTGCTCCACTCGGTCGGCCGCCAGTCGCTCGGTATCGTGTACGGCACGTCGAAGGTCTGGATGCCGAGGCGGTGGAATTCGTCGAGCATGTACTGGACGCCTTCGAAATCCGCCGTGGTGCCCGGAAAGCGGCCCCACCATTGCTGATGCGTCGTGTCGCGATACCTGACCGCGATGTTGGACAGGTTGACGATGTCCTGCTTCATGCGCGCGCCGTTGATGTCGGCGTAGGCCTTCTGGTCCTTGGTCAGGGCAAAGACCGGGTACTGGCTGTCCTTGTACAGCAGCGCGGCATGGTCGCGCGGCAGTCCCACGCCGTATTGCGTCTCCGTCGCCGGACCGTTCTCCATCTGCGCCAGCGCGACCGGCGTCAGCGGCAATTGCGTGGCGAGCGCCGCAGCGGCGGCACCCAGCAGTCTCCTATCGAGCTTCATGGCATTCCCCTCCAGGTCGTGGTCCGCCGCGCTCCGTGCCGGAGGCGGCGCCTCCTTTGAACCCATTCAAAGACAGCGACGATGAGACTCTGACAAAGATCACCACGCGGGACAACATGTGGAAATCCACATGCCTGCGCGTGACGAACGAGGCCGCGACGCGCGTGGCGCGTCCGCCAGCACACTGGTGCGTGCGGCAAGTCGGGCATGCGCCGGGGACACTATGACGGCGGCTCGATGTGTGGCACCGTTGCGGACTTCGGCGAGGGATGCGTCGCGTGCGCACCGCCTTCCCGAATGCTTGTCGCCATGGAAAAGCCGCTCACCGCATCGCCTCGCCTCATGCAGCCGGGGTGGGTCTGGACTGCCGCCAACGTCGGACTGGCGCTCGTGGTGGTGCTGCTCGTGACCTTCGTCTGGCTCTCGCACAGCTGGGAGCTCGCCGAGCAGCGGCGCAAGCTCATCTCGGACATCCTGTGGGCTGGGCAGAACTTCAGCTTTCACCTGCGCGGCGATCGCGAGCTGCTGGCTGCGCTCGGCCAGGCGACGCTCACGCAAGGGCTCACCACACGCGAGTTCGAGCAGCGCGTGCAGCATCTGCGGGCGGACAACCCGGAAGTCGTCCAGGTCACGCTCATCGATCCGCGCGGCGAGCTGGTGATGATGAGCCCCGGCGCCTACGACACCGACGACGCCGCGGCGGCGCTCGCGATCGGGAAGACGCGCGATGCGCAGGCCACGGCCCTGCGCCTCGCCGAGCCGGTCTGGTCCGACGCCTATCCCGCGGGCCGCAGCGAGACGCGCTTCGCGCTCGTCGTGCCGGTCTATCTGAACGGCGCCATGACGGGCCAGATCATCGGCGAGTATTCGCTCGCGGGCATGATGGACCACCTCGTCCCGTGGTGGTACGCGGAGCAGTACCACCTCGACGTGCTCGATTCGAACGGCAACGTGCTCGCGACCAAGTCCAACGTGAAGGTCGACGAGCCGAACCTGACCTACGATGCGCCGCTCGATCCGCCCACCAACGGCCTCACCCTGCGTGCGACCGCGTACTCGACCGAAAGCGGCCTGCCGCGCAACCTCTTTCTCGCCGGCACGATCATGCTTTCGCTGATGGTGCTGTGGAGCCTGCTCGCGCTGCGTCGCGACACGCTGCGGCGGCTCGCCGCCGAGCACGAGGTGTCGAGCCAGCATGCATTCCGCCAGGCAATGGAGGATTCGATGCTCGCGGGAATCGTCGTGCGCGATCTCGGCGGCCGCCTGACCTACGTCAACCCGGCCTTCTGCCGCATGACCGGCTACGCGCCGGAGGAGCTCCTCGGCAACGCACCGCCGTTCGCGGATGCGCCGTTGCCGCCGGCCGACCGCGCGCCGGACGGCGATGCGGCGACGGGCGCCTCGCACAAGGGCTTCGAGTCCACGATCACGCGCAGGAACGGCGGCGTGATCGACGTGCTGATGGACGTCGCGCCCCTCGTCGACGCGCACGGGAGGCAGTCGGGCTGGATGAGCTCGATCCTCAACGTCACCGAGCGCAAGCGCGCACAGGAGCTCGCGCGGCAGCAGAGCGAGCAGCTCCAGTTCACCTCGCGGCTCGTGACGATGGGTGAGATGGCGTCGACGCTCGCGCACGAGCTCAACCAGCCGCTCTCCGCCATCACCAGCTACGTGACGGGCATGCTCAATCGCCTCGACCAGGGCACGCTGCGCCCGCCGGAGCTTCGTCAGGTGCTGGAGACCACCGCGACGCAGGCCCGGCGCGCCGGCAGGATCGTCAATCGCGTGCACGAGTTCGTGCGCCGGCGCGAGCCGCATCGCGGCCGCTGCGACATCAACCAGGTCGCCGAGGAGGCGACCGGCTTCCTCGAAGCGGAAGCCCGCCGCAGCGGGACGCGCATCCGCCTCGACCTCGGCCGCGCCATTCCGCATCTGCACGCAGACAGCGTCCTGCTCGAGCAGGTCGTGCTCAACCTGGCCAAGAACGGCATCGAGGCGATGCACGACGTGCCGGTCGGGTCGCGAGAGCTCGGCGTGCGAACGGAGAGCAGCGGCGGCACCGTCACCGTGTCGATCTCCGACCGCGGTTGCGGCATCGCGCCCGACATGGTGCAAAAACTCTTCTCCCCGTTCTTCACCACCAAGCAGGCGGGAATGGGGATGGGGCTCAACATCTGCCGCTCGATCGTGGAGTTCCACTCGGGCAAGCTCTGGTTCGAGCACAACCAGAGCGGCGGCAGCGTATTCCGCTTCTCCCTTCCCGTGGCAATGGCATGACTGCAGCGCGCACCGTCCACATCATCGACGACGAGCCCGCGATCCGCGACGCGCTCTCGTGGCTGTTCGATTCGCGCGGGCTGACGAGCTCCACTTATGCATCGTCGGAAGCGTTCCTGTGCGACTTCCTGGGGATGCATCCGCGCACGCCCGGGGAGGCGCAGAGCGGATCGACGATCCCATGCGGCGCGCACTGCCTGCTCCTCGATCTGCGCATGGGCGGCATGAGCGGTCTCGAGCTGCAGGACGAGCTCGACGCGCAGGGTGTGCGCCTGCCGATCATCTTCCTGAGCGGCCACGGCAGCATTCCCATTGCCGTGCGCGCGCTGCACCACGGCGCGGTCGACTTCATCGAGAAGCCGTTCAACGACAACGCGCTGGTCGACCGTGTCATCGCGTGCCTCGATGCCGATGCGCATCGCGCCGAGGCACGGTTGCAGCATGCGCGCATCCGCGAGCGCCTCGCCCGTCTCACGCCGCGCGATGTCGAGGTCATGGAGCACCTGTTCGCCGGCAAGTACAACAAGGTCATCGCCGAGGAGATGGGCGTGAGCGCGCGTACCGTCGAAGTGCACCGCTCGGCGATCCTGCGCAAGATGGGTGCCCGCAACGCGGTCGAGCTCGCGCACATGCTGGCGATGGTTCGCCCGCCGCCCGACCGGCCCGGGACCGGGCCGATGCTCGCGCACGAGACGAAGTAGGCGCTTCCGCGAGCCCGTCCGCGCCTGCGCCGGCTTCGTCGCACGACGCGGC
>DASXAF010000125.1:0-64787 GCA_036406955.1 Casimicrobiaceae bacterium | reverse complement strand
ATGCCCGACCGAAGCTCGACACGCGCCTGCTCGCGCTCGCGGCGATGCGTTGCCGTCCCGACGCCCCCCGCCTCGGCACCGACGAGCTCGCCGCGCATGCCGCCACCCTGTCCGGGTGGAGTGTCGCAGGCGATCGTCTCACCAAGGAGTTCGCGTTCGCGGACTTTCACGCGACGATGGAATTCGTGAACGCCGTCGCGTGGATCGCGCACCGCGAGGACCACCACCCTGACCTCGCCGTCGGTTACAACCGCTGCACGATGACGTGGTCGACGCACTCGGCCGGGGGGATCACGCAGAACGACGTGATCTGCGCGGCGAAGGTCGAGCGTCTCTTCGCATAGTGGCGTCGCCGCGCGGCCTCGTCGTCGCGGCGTATCGCCGGCATTACACGGTCTTGCTCGAGGGCGGCGAAACGCTCGACTGCGTCATGAAGGGCCGCGCGCTCCAGCTCGCCTGCGGCGACGTGGTCGGCATGCGCCGCGTCGCCGGCGGCGGCGCCATCGAGTCGGTCGAGCCGCGGCGCAGCCTCTTCTATCGCTCCGACGCGTTCAAGGAAAAGCTGATCGCGGCCAACGTCACCCAAGTCGTCGGCGTGGTGGCGCCGGACGTCGCCATCGACGAGCATCTGCTGAACCGGTGGATCGTCGGCGCGGAAGCCGAGCACTGCCGCTTCGTGCTGGCGCTCAACAAGTCCGATCTGCCCGGCTTCGATGCGTTGCGCGCGCGCATGGCACCCTACGCGGCGCTCGGCCATGCCGTCGTGCCGCTGTCCGCGCGGCACGACGTCGAGCCGCTGCATTCGTACCTCGCGGGACAGCATTCGGTGCTGATCGGGCAGTCCGGCATGGGCAAGTCGACCGTCGTCAACGCCGTCGCGCCGCACGCCGAAGCTCGCACGGAAGCCGTGTCCGCGGCGCTGGTGGCAGGTCGTCACACGACCTCGGCGACGCGGCTCTACCGGCTCGCCGACGACGCCTGGCTCGTCGACTCGCCCGGCATGACGGTGTTCGGACTCGCGCACTACGAGCCGCGTGCGATCGAGCACGCGTTCGTCGAGCTGCGCGACCTCGCCGGCCATTGCCGGTTTCGCGATTGTCGCCACGAGCACGAGCCGGGCTGCGCGGTGCAGGCGGCGGTGGCCGAAGGGCGCATCGCGCAGCAACGCGTCGCGCTGCTGCGCGCGCTCGTGCGAGAATCCGAGGCCGCACGCGACCCCGCACGCTAGCTTGACCAGGCCGAACTTCGTCTTCATTCTCGCCGACGACCTCGGCTATGCCGACGTCGGCTGCTTCGGCGCTCGCGCGGACGTCACACCGTCGATCGACCGCCTCGCGCGCGAAGGCCTGCGCTTCAGCGACGGCTATGCGAATGCGCCGGTGTGCTCGCCGACGCGCTTCGCGCTGATGACCGGGCGCTACCAATATCGTTTTCGCGGGGGCGCGGAGGAGCCGCTCGGCTCGCGCACGCGCGGCCATGCCGAACTCGGCCTGCCGCCCTCGCTGCCCACGTTGCCGTCGATGCTGCGCGCGGCCGGCTATACGACCGCGCTGTCGGGCAAGTGGCATCTCGGCTATCCGCCGCACTTCGGGCCGCTCAGGAGCGGCTACGACGAATTCTTCGGCACGATGGGCGGCGGCATCGACTACTTCTCCCATCGCGACCGCCGCGGCGTGCACGACCTGTTCGACAACGACCGCGAGGTCGCCGTCGACGGCTACGCGACGGACCTCTTCACCGCGCGCGCCGTCGATTTCATCGAGCGGCAGCGCGGGCGCTCGGCGCCGTTCCTGCTGAGCGTGCACTACACCGCGCCGCATTGGCCGTGGGAGACGCGTCACGATCGCGCCGAGTCGCAGCGCATCGGCGACGCCATCTACCACGTCGACGGCGGGTCGCTTTCGACCTACCGTGAAATGATCCGTGAGATGGACGAAGGCGTCGGCGCGATCGTCGCAGCGTTGAAAGCGACCGGCGCGGACGAGAACACCCTGCTCGTGTTCACGAGTGACAACGGTGGCGAGCGCTATTCCGACAACTGGCCGTTCGTCGGACAGAAGATGGACCTGCTCGAAGGCGGCATCCGCGTGCCCCTGCTCGCGCGGTGGCCGCGCGTGATTCCCGCAGGCGGCGTCACGACGCAAGTCGCCATCACCATGGATTGGACCGCGACGCTCCTGGCCGCCGCGGCTGCGAGCGCGGATGCCGCGCATCCGCTCGACGGAATCGACCTCATGCCGGTGCTGCGCGATGCCGGCGCCGTGACGTCGCGCGCGTTGTACTGGCGCATGAAGCATCGACAGCAGCGCGCGCTGCGCGCCGGCGACTGGAAATACCTGTCGCAGGACGGTCACGAGTTCCTGTACGACCTCGCGGCCGACGCACGCGAGCGCGCGAATCTCGCCGGACGCTTTCCCGAGCGTCTGCGCGAGTTGCGCGAGCGCTATGCGCAATGGGACGCGACGATGCCGCCCATTCCCGACGACGCCGCCGTGCACGTGGTCCACGGGCCGTCCGACATGGCGCGGCCGACGTCGTAGCCGCTACGGCGCCCAGTTCGCGAGCGTGAGCAGGAGCGTGAGCAGCAGCCACAGCACGAGCGCCCGCCACACCAATCCCACTGCGGACGGCAGCAGGTCCGTGTCGGCCGTATCGCCCATCCCCATCGCCGGCCGCTCCTCGGGCTCACCGCTCATCGTGGCGATCGGTCCTCCCAATTCGACGCCCAACGCGCCGCCCGCGCTCGCGAGCAGGATGCCGACCGGCTCACCTCCCTCGACGAGCGGCCACTGCGCGGGTTGCGTGCGCCAGCAGTAGACCGCATCCTCGAAGTCGCCGACCACGGCGAACGAAAGCGCGGTGAGGCGAACGGGCACCCAGTCGAGCAGCCACAGCAGCGTGCGCGCGGGTCGTCCGAATTCACCGCGATCGCGTGCAAGAGGCGTCACGTCGCCGTGCGGAACCTCGGTGCGCCACTCCTCGACGAGCAAGGCCGCGAGTCGATACAGCACCGCGCCCGCCGGCCCCGGCAGCACGAGGAACCAGAACAGCACCGCGAACACCTCGCGATACGCGTCGACCACGCCGCGTTCGATCGTCAGCCGCGCGACATCCTGGCTCGACAGGTCCGCCGTCCACCCGCCACGCCACCCGGCGAGCGTTCGCCGTGCCGCCGTGAGGTCTCCGGTGCGCAAGGCCGCGATGATGGCGGATACCGCGTGACTGAAGCGGCGAAACCCCATCAGCGAATACAGTGCGACGACGTTCACAACGAAACCCAGCGCCGGATGGACGCGCGCAGCGGCTGCCCAGGCGAGGCCCGCGAGCAGCACCCATGGCAGGAGCGCGAGCAGCGTGGCCGCGGTGCCCTGCCCGACGGTGCCTCCGTTGAAGCGGTGCTCCAGGGCGGCCGCGTAGCTTCGGAATGCGCGCTCCAGCGCTGGCCGCCAGGGACACGGTCGCCACTGCTCGAGACCCAGCGCCGCCAGGATCGCGACGAAATTCATCGCGACGTCAGTCGCGCCGGGCCGCCGGCTCCTGAAAAAAGCACCGGCCGCCTTCGGGAGGCCGTGCGGCGGCCCGTTGCGACGGACTCCGCCCCCTCAGGGGGCCGCGAGCGAAGCGAGCGTCGGGGTCGTGCTTCCCCGGTCACGTGCGCAGCTCTTCGCGATCGCGGAACTCGTCCAGCGCCTCGGGATTGGCGAGCGCGTCGAGGTTGCGCACCGGCTGCCCGTGCACCACGTTGCGAACGGCGAGCTCGACGATCTTGCCGCTCTTGGTGCGCGGGATGTCGTCCACCTGCACGACCTTGGCCGGCACGTGGCGCGGCGTGGTGTTGGCGCGGACCTGCGCCTTGATGCGGTCGGTGAGCGCAGCGTCGAGCTTCGCGCCTTCCTGCAGCTTGACGAACAGCACCACGCGCACGTCGCCGGCCTCGCCCGGCGGCCAGTCCTGCCCGATGACGATGCTCTCCACGACCTCCGGCATTTGCTCGACCTGGCGATAGATCTCCGCCGTGCCGATGCGCACGCCGCCGGGATTGAGCGTCGCATCCGAGCGACCGTAGATGATCATGCCGTCGTGCACGGTGAGCTCGACCCAGTCGCCATGGCACCAGATGCCGGGAAAGCGCTCGAAGTACGCCGCGCGGTACTTGCTGCCATCCGGGTCGTTCCAGAACCCGATGGGCATCGAAGGGAACGGGCTCTTGCACACGAGCTCGCCTTTCTCCTCCCGGATGGAATGCCGGTCCTCGTCGAACACGTCGACGTCGAGCCCGAGCCCGCGGCATTGCAGCTCGCCGCGCCACACGGGCAGCGCGGGGTTGCCGAGCGCGAAGCACGAGATGATGTCCGTCCCGCCGGAAATGGACGACAGGCAGAGGTCGTCCTTCACCGTCTGGTAGACGTAGTCGAAGCTCTCGGGGGCGAGCGGGCTGCCGGTCGAGAACATCGCGCGGAGCGGCGAGAGATCGAAGTCCTTCCGCGGCACGAGCGCGATCTTCTTGACGGCGTCGATGTACTTGGCCGACGTGCCGAACTGCGTGATGCGCTCCGCCTGCGCGAGCTCCCAGAGGATGCGTCCGCGCGACACGAACGGCGATCCGTCGAACAGGATCAGCGTGGCGCGCGACGCGAGACCCGACGCGAGCCAGTTCCACATCATCCAGCCGCACGTCGTGAAGTAGAACAGGCGATCGCCGGGCTTGACGTCGCCGTGCAGGCGATGCTCCTTCAGGTGCTGCAGCAGCGTCCCGCCCGCGCCGTGCACGATGCACTTCGGAACGCCGGTCGTGCCCGACGAATACAGGATGTACAGCGGATGGTCGAACGGCAGCTGCGCATACGGTATCGGCCCGGGAAGATGCGGCGCGAGCCACACCTCCCACAGCACGCCTTCGCGTGCCTTCGCGGCGTCGGCACGATCGAACCCGGGATCGAGATACGGCACGACCACCACGCGCTCCACCGACGGCAGGCGCGAGACGATGTCGCTGAGTTTGTCGAAGATCGAAATCGGCTTGCCGTTGTACCAATAGCCGTCGACCGTGAACAGCACGCGCGGCGCGATCTGGCCGAAACGGTCCACCACGCCCTGCACGCCGAAGTCGGGCGAGCACGAGGAGAAGATGCCGCCGAGCGCGGTCGTGCCGAGCATCGCGACGATCGCTTCGGGCAGGTTGGGCATGTACGCCGCGACGCGATCGCCGGGCTGGATGCCGTGCGACGCGAGCGCCGACGCGACACGGGACGCGAGCGCGTGGAGCTCCGCATGCGAAACGTGGCGCTGCACCTTGTCCTCGCCCCAGAACACCAGCGCATCGCCGGTGTCGTCGGCACGGCGCCGCTCGAGCAGGTTCTGCGCGAAGTTGAGACGGGCATCGGGAAACCACGTCGCGCCGGGCATTCGATCGGCATTCTCCAGCACGCGCTCGCCCGGTGCGCCGATCACCGCGCCGTCGTCCCAGACGGCGCGCCAGAAATCCCATTTGTGATCGATGGACCACTGCCACAAGTGGCGATAGTCCGGAAGCGCAGCGCCATGGCGCTGCTCGAGCGCACGCCGGAAGGCCGTGATGTTGGCCTGCTCGACGCGCTGCTCGCTCGGAGTCCAGAGGGGTTGCATGAGGTGCTCCGTGTGAGGTCGCTGCAGCGTGCCGCAAGCCGGCGCGGAACCGGCGCGCGGCGCTCGAAGCGCTCGTCATTATAATTGACGCCCCGGTGACGATCGCATCGCTTCGATGCGATGAACGCCCGCCGTGTGGAGCACGCCATGACGCGCGAAGCGATGGAGTACGACGTTGTGATCGTCGGTGGCGGTCCCTCGGGACTCTGCGCCGCGATACGGCTGAAGCAGCTTGCCTCGGCGTCGCAACGCGACATCTCGGTATGCCTGCTCGAGAAGGGATCGGAGATCGGCGCGCACATCCTCTCAGGTGCGGTCATCGATCCGAAGGCGCTCGACGAGCTGCTGCCCGACTGGCGCGAGCGCGGCGCGCCGCTCGACACGGCGGTCACCGACGATCGCTTCGTGTTCCTCACCGAGCGCAAGTCGTATCGGATACCGGAAGCGCTGCTGCCGCCGCTGATGCGCAATCAGGGCAACTACATCGCGAGCCTCGGCAACGTCTGCCGCTGGATCGCACAGCAGGCTGAAGCGCTGGGCGTCGAGATCTATGCCGGCTTTCCGGCAACCGAAGTGCTCTACGACGACCGCGGCGCAGTGCGCGGCGTGGCCACCGGCGACATGGGTGTCGCCAAGGACGGCTCGCACAAGCCCGGCTATCAGCCGGGCATGGAGCTCATCGCGAAGTACACGCTGTTCGCGGAGGGCGCACGCGGCTCGCTGTCGCAGGCGCTGATGGCGCGCTTCAACCTGCGAGACGGCGTCGATCCCCAGAAGTACGGCATCGGGATCAAGGAGCTGTGGCAGGTCGCCGCCGAGCGTCATCGACCGGGCCTCGTGATGCACAGCCAGGGCTGGCCGCTCGATCCGCACACCGGCGGCGGCTCGTTCGTGTACCACTTCGGCGAGCGATTGGTGTCGGTGGGATTCGTCGTGCATCTCGACTATTCGAATCCGTATTTGTCGCCGTACGACGAGTTCCAGCGCTTCAAGCTGCATCCCGACATCCGCGCGACGTTCGAGGGCGGCAAGCGCATCGGCTACGGCGCGCGCGCCATCAACGAGGGCGGGCTGCAGTCGGTGCCGCAGCTCGCGTTCCCGGGCGGCGCATTGATCGGCTGCGCGGCGGGATTCGTGAACCTGCCGCGTATCAAGGGCACCCACAACGCCATGAAGACCGGCATGCTCGCCGCGGAAAGCGTTGCAGCCGCCCTCGCGGCCGGCCGCGCCGGCGACGAGCTCGACGACTACGCCGAAGGCTGGCGCAAGTCGTGGGTTCACGACGATCTGTACAAGGTGCGCAACGTCAAGCCGGGATTGAAATGGGGCATGTGGGCGGGCACGCTGCATGGCGGGTTGCACATGTGGCTCAACGACATCGGCCTGGGCGCGCTCGTGCCGTGGACGCTGCGGCATCGCTCGCCGGACCACGCGACGCTGCGTCCCGCGAGCGAATCGACGCCCATTGCCTATCCGAGGTACGACGGCGTGCTCACGTTCGACAAGCTTTCTTCGGTCTTCCTGTCGAACACGAGTCACGACGAGGACCAGCCGGTGCACCTGCAGCTTCGCGACCCTGCGATTCCCGTTTCAGTGAACCTCGCCACTTACGCCGGGCCCGAGTCGCGCTATTGCCCGGCGGCGGTGTACGAGTTCGTCGACGACGGCGCGGGCGGCAGGCGATTGCAGATCAACGCACCGAACTGCGTGCACTGCAAGACGTGCGACATCAAGGATCCGCGGCAGAACATCCACTGGGTACCGCCGGAGGGTGGCGGCGGGCCGAATTACGTGAATATGTAGGGACCCCTAACCCCTATTCCAGAGCCACGCCGCCCCTCTCACACCGCTCGAATCACCGTGCACGTTGCGTTCGAGCCGCGTGTCCACACGGTCGGAGAACACCCAGCGCTCCCACAGCCGCGGAACGTTGGCGTACAGGCGCTCGATGTTGGACAAGCCGCCTCCCAGCACGACGACGTCCGGATCGACGATGTTGATCACGTGCGCGAGCGCGCGCGCGAGGCGCTCCTCGTAGCGCTCCAACGTCGCGTTGCAGGGCGCATCAGCCGCGGCTGCGCGCGCGACGATGGTCGGCACGTCGAGCAATTGGCCGGTCACGCTCGCGTGATCGCGCGCAAGGCCGGGCCCCGCCACGAACGTCTCGATGCATCCATGCTGTCCGCAGAAGCAGCGGTAGCCGGGACGCTCGTCGTCGCGGGGCCACGGCAGCGGGTTGTGGCCCCACTCGCCCGCGATCGCGTTGGGCCCATCGAGCACGCGGCCGTGCACGACGATGCCGGAGCCCACTCCCGTGCCCAGGATCGCGCCGAAGACCACGTCGGCGCCGGCACCGGCACCGTCGGTCGCCTCCGACAACGCAAAGCAATTGGCGTCGTTGGTGATGCGAACGGGACGACCGAGCACCGCCTCGAGATCGTGACGAATCGGCTGGCCGTTCAGGCACACCGAGTTGGAGCCGCGCAGAAGGCCCGTCGCGCGCGAGATCGACCCCGGTGTGCCGATGCCGACCGTGCCGACGGCGGCGAGCTCGCGCTCGACGGCGCTCACCAACCCGGCAACCGCCGACAGGATGGCCCCGTAGTCCTCCTTCGGCGTCGGCACGCGACGGCGCAATCGCTCGTGGCCCGCGGCATCCAGCGCGATGATCTCGATCTTGGTACCCCCGAGGTCCACCCCGAGGCGAAGGGTTGCCTCACCGGGCATCGCGGCCGAATGCGATGCAAGACTTTGCGGAGCGAGCGTCGAAGCCATGATCGATTATCGCAGCGGTGCCATGCCGCCGCCCGGCAGCTGGCCGTGCCGGACTTGGGTTGGACCGGCTAGGCTTGCGCGCGGTGCCATGGCTCGTCATCCTGCTGCTGGCCGCCGGTGTGCTCGGCGGCTGGAACTGGTGGACGCGCGAGCGCGTCGTGGCGCGCCCGCCGGGGGTGCTCGTCGCCGGCGAGCCGCGCCAGGACGACCTCGCGCAGCCGCGTGCGTTTGCCTACAAGGGCTACGTGTTGCACGCCCGCGCCCACTACGACATCACGGCTCGCGTGATTCGCAAGGAAATCTACCGTCTCGACGGCGGCGCCGGGCTCGCGCCGGTGGACCTGGGCGTGGGCTGGGGCCCAATGTCGGATAGCGCCGTGCTCGATCGCATCCGGTTTTCCCAGATGGGTCGCTTCTTCTACTGGGACGCGCGCGATGCCGCGTTTCCGATTCCCGCAGCGGTCCTGCAGACGCACGCCGCGCAGATGCACATGGTGCCGCCCGACGCGCCGACGGAGGCGCGCCTCGTACGCCTGCGTCCCGGCCAGGTCGTGCATGCGCAAGGCTGGCTCGTCGATATCCGGGGACCGGCCGGCTTCGCCTGGAACACCTCGCTGCGGCGCGACGACACGGGCGATGGCGCGTGCGAAATCCTGTACGTCGAAGCGCTCGATGTCGAATGATCTGCCGCGCGCACGCGAGCGCGGTTATCATGTCGCCCGGTCTGCAGCACGCTGTCCGTACGTACCATGAAAGCCCTGCCCTGATGCCGCGCGGTCGCCGCCCCAAGGAAAGGCCGCCGCTGCGTGCACCGGCCCCGGGATCGGGCAGCGTCGAGCTGTTCCGCCGCATCGCGCAACTCGAAGTGAACTTGCGCACGACCATCCAGGAATTGCAGGCTCTCGCGGAAGCCGGCCTCGACGGTCCGGTGACCCGCGAGCGCCTGCAGCACGCCGGAATGCTCGTCGGCGCGCTCAAGGACGCGATGAGCCGCCTCGGTGAGGGCCAGGACGAGGACGCGACGCGCTTCGCGGTCGGCCAGCTGGAAGGCGAGCTGATGATCGTGGAGCGCACGCTCGGCGGCTCGCGCGTGCATTAGTCCGCCGAGCGCGCTCGTCGTTACGGCAGCGCACAGAACACCGCGCCTTCGCGTATCCAGCCCTGCTGCTGCATCTCGTAGGTCTCGCTGTGGCTGGTGAGGTAGCGATGGTTCGCCTGCCCGCCCTTCCCGTCGTTGTAGAGGCGGATGACGGGGATGCGATCGGGCGCGCAATCGTCCGCGAACGGCACCTCCGTCTTGAACGCGATGCCCTCGTAGTGCCAGAAAGGATCGGCCTTCACCAGCGCGCATTCGGTGGGGTCGATGGTGAAGAAGTGCGAGCTGGGCCCGAGCCCCGGGGTACCGGAGAAGCGGCACGCGGGCGCGCCGAACGGCGAATCCGCCTTGTGCACCTTGAAGTCGAATCCCGTGCGCATCCAGCCCGGGACGATCACCCCGGCGTCGAGCATTGCCGCTTCCGCGGGATCGGCCGTGATGAAGTAGTGGTCGAGCGCGGGGTTGTAATACTCGATCGCGATCCGTTGATCGTCGTCGGCGGGCGGCGAAGGCTCGGCATAGTCGAGCAGCAGCAGGTCGGTGCCGCCGCCGGCGACTGCGGTCATGCGCGCGCTGCGCACGCGCATCAGCGCGTCGTTCTCCACGTACGCGGCGAGGAACGTCAGCGACCAGGTGAAGATGTCGGGTGCCGACGCGCGATCGAACCCGTGCTGCACGCCTTGCAGCGCGATCAGCTGTCGCGTATGCGTCAGGCGCAGCATCCCCTGCGCCGTCGCAAGCAGCGGCGCGATCGGATCGGCCGTACCCGAGATGGCCAGGTACGGCAGCGTCACCGGATCGAGGCCGCTCTGGTCGCGCCCGAACGCGGGAAAGATGACCTGTCCGAAATACGGCACGTAACCGACGGCAGCCTTGAGCCGGCCGTCGTGCATCACCGGCCTCGACGACAGGCCGACCGACGTGGTGAGCTGCGCACCGGCCATCAACAGAAGCGATTCGCCACCGAGGCTGCCACCGAATCCCCCGACGGCATCCATGTCCATGTGCGCCCCGAAGCCCGGGTTCGCGCTCACGACGTCGAGCGCGGCGGAGAGCGACAGCGGCCGCACCGCCTGCATCGCGGTGTACTCGCTGAAGTGCAGGATGGCGTACGCCACGTCGGGAATGTTGTCGACCGAGATCTGCGCGATGCGCGCATCGCCGTGAAACGGCGCGATCACCACATAGCCGTAGCTCGCGAGCGCCGTCACCGCATCGAGGTAGTCGCTCGACAGCGGGCTCCCGCTGAGGCCATGCGAGAACAACAGCACGGGGTATGCCGACAGCGTCTGCGCGAACAGCGGCGCCTGCGCGCCGATCTGCATGTGCGGAATGACCTTTCCGTTCGGCAACGGATAGTCGGCATTCGGATTGGCGGCCGTGGTCGGATAGCACACCAGCACGACGTAAGGAATCGACTGACCGGCGACGGGCCCGAACAGCTCGCGGTCGCCGGGCACGTTGACGTCGAAGACGAACGTGTTGGCCGGATCGGCGAGGAGCGAGGTGACGTAGCGCGGGCGCGATCCCGCGGGCTCGCCTTCCCAGTAGTTGTCCGGCGTGTCGCCGGGCATGAGCCGCGAAAAATCCTGCGCCATGTTGCTGCAAGCGACGGGATACGGCCCGGATCCGACGGGCGCAACGATGGCCAGCGAATCCTTGGGGTCGGCGGCGGCGACGGCGCCCGGTGCGAGAAGCAGAAGCGCGGCGAATGCGATCAGGGCACGAATGCGCATGGAACCGGGCGGCACGATAACGCGGCCATGATCGACGCGCGCAGCGGCGCGCTGCTGTCGGAAGAGGCCCTAAACGGCTGTCGGAAGGATGCCGATGATGCGCGCTGCAATCGCCTACGCGCGCTCGAACTGCTCGGCACGCAGGGCCAGCGCCGCGTCGCTGCCGCCGGTGATCGTGCGGGCGAGGCCCTCCGCCTGGGGCAGCAGGCACTCGGCGTAGTAGGCGGCAGTGGCGATTTTCGCGCGCATGAATTCGCCGTCGCCGTCCCCGTCGTCCAGCTTCTTGATCGCGACGAGGGCGGCGCGCGCCATTTGCCACCCGCCGGCGACGAGGCCCCAGAGCTTCAGATACGGCACGGCCACCGCATGCGCGGCGCGAACGTGCGTGCCGTACGCCGGGACCATCCAATCGATCGCGGACTGCAAGGCGGCCGTTGCCGCGGCGAGCCGCAGGCCGACCGCGCGCAGCGACGCATCGGCATGCGAGGCGCAATGCGCCGCGACGCGATCGATGTCGGCAGCCACCGCGCGCGCGGTGGCTCCCCCGTCGCGCGCGGTCTTGCGGCCGATGAGATCGTTGGCCTGAATCCCCGTGGTGCCTTCGTAAATCGTGATGATGCGCGCGTCGCGGTAGTACTGCGCGGCGCCGGTCTCCTCGATGAAGCCCATGCCGCCGTGCACCTGCACGCCGAGATACGCGACTTCCTGCGCAGTCTCCGTCGACCAGCCCTTGACGATGGGAATCATGAGATCGACGAACGCCTGGTGCTTCGCGCGCTGCTTCGCATCGGGTTCGCGGCGCGCGTGGTCCATCGCGGACGCGGTCACATAACCGACCGCACGCATCGCCTCGGTGCAGGCGCGCATCGTCATCAGCATGCGCCGGATGTCGGGATGCTCGATGATCGGCCCGCGCGCATCGCGGTCCGCCCCGACCGGCCTGCCCTGCACACGATCGCGCGCATACGCCACCGCACGCTGATACGCGCGCTCGGAGATGCCGACGCCTTCCATGCCGACCGAGAAGCGCGCGAGGTTCATCATGATGAACATGTACTTGAGGCCGCGATTCTCCTCGCCCACGAGGTAGCCGACCGCGCCGCCGTGATCGCCGTACGACAGCACGGCGGTAGGGCTCGCATGTATGCCGAGCTTGTGCTCCAGCGACACGCACGCGACGTCGTTGCGCGCGCCGAGCGAGCCATCCGGATTCACCAGGAACTTCGGCACCAGGAACAGCGAGATGCCCTTCACACCTTCGGGCGCATCGGGCGTGCGCGCGAGCACGAGATGGATGATGTTGTCGGTGAGATCGTGCTCGCCGTAGGTGATGAAGATCTTCTGTCCGTAGAGCTTGTAGCTGCCGTCGCCTTGCGGCACGGCGCGCGTGCGCACCGCGGCGAGATCGGAGCCCGCCTGCGGCTCGGTGAGGTTCATCGTCCCCGCCCACGTGCCTTGCACCATCCGTGGCAGGTACGTCTGCTTCTGCTCGGGCGTGCCGCAAAGCTCCAGCGCCTCGATCGCGCCTTGCGTCAGCAACGGACAGAGGTCGAAGGCCATGTTCGCGGCGTGCCACATCTCCTCGACGGGAGTCGATACGAGCTGTGGCAATTCCTGTCCGCCGTATTGCGTCGGCTTGGTGAGGCCGTTCCAGCCGTTCTCGACGAACCGGTGATAGGCTTCCTTGAAGCCCTTTGGCGTGTTGACCGAGCCGTCCGGATTGCGCCGGGATCCTTCGAGATCGCCGGCGCGATTCAGCGGGTCGAGCACGTCGGTGGCGAACTTCGCCGCTTCCTCGAGAATGGCCGCGACGGTGTCGGGCGTCGCGTCCTCCCAGCCCGGCAGCTTCGCCACTTCCGCGAGCCCCGCGAGCTCGTTCAGCACGAATGTCATGTCGGCGAGCGGCGCGCGGTACGTGCTCATGGCGGGGCCCGGTCCGCTGCCTTCAGCCGGACAGCTCTGCGGTCAGCGCGGGTATCACCTCGAAAAGATCGCCGACCAGACCATAGTCGGCGATCTGGAAGATCGGTGCCTCCGGGTCCTTGTTGATCGCCACGATCACCTTGCTGTCCTTCATGCCCGCAAGATGCTGGATCGCGCCGGAGATGCCGACGGCGACGTACAGATCGGGCGCCACGATCTTCCCGGTCTGGCCGACCTGGTAGTCGTTGGGCACGTAGCCCGCGTCGACGGCGGCACGCGACGCGCCGATCGCCGCGTTGAGCTTGTCCGCGAGCGCCTCGAGCAGCTTGAAATTCTCGCTGCTGCCGAGCCCGCGCCCGCCCGACACGACGACGCGCGCGCTGCCGAGCTCCGGCCGCGCGGATTGCGTGAGCTCCTGTCCGACCACCTTCGACGCGCCGCTGTCCGCAGGCGGCGCAAACGATTCGATGGACGCATTCCCGCCCGTGGTCGGCACGGCGTCGAATGCGGTGGTACGGATCGTCAGGACCTTGATCGCGTCGCTCGATTGCACGGTCGCGAAGGCATTGCCCGCGTAGATCGGGCGAACGAACGTATCGGGCGAGTCGATCGCCGTGAGGTCGGAAATTTGCGCGACGTCGAGCTTCGCGGCGACCCGCGGCATGACGTTCTTGCCGAAGCCCGTCGCCGGCGCAACGACGTGCGCATACTGCCGTTGCCCGATGATTTCCAGCAGCAGCGCGGCAAGCGCCTCGGCAGTGGGTCGCGCAAGGTGAGGCGCTTCGGCGAGCAGAACGCGCGTCACGCCCGGGACGGTCGCGGCGGCCTGCGCCGCAGCACGCGCATCGCTACCGGCGACGACGACGTCGACATCGCCGCCGAGACGCAGCGCAGCGGTGATCGCGTGAAGCGTCGCCGACTTGAGCGTGCGCTGATCGTGTTCGGCAAGAACGAGAGCGGACATGGAATTGGGCACGTGGCCGGTGTGCGTCACCGCGGGCGGTGACTAGGGAAGGACCTTCGCTTCGTTGCGCAGCTTGCTGACGAGCTCCTTCACGTCGGCGACGCGTCCGCCGCCCTTGCGCGGCGGCGGCTCGGTCACCTTGAGCGTCTTCAGGCGTGGCGCGGCGTCGACGCCCAGGGCAGCGGGCGTCAATGTCTCGAGCGGCTTCTTCTTGGCCTTCATGATGTTCGGCAGGGTCGCGTAGCGCGGCTCGTTCAGGCGCAGGTCGGTCGTGACGATCGCGGGGAGGCGCACCTCGACCGTCTCGAGGCCGCCGTCGATCTCGCGCTTGACCGTTGCGACGTCGCCGGCGACGTCGACCTTCGACGCGAACGTCGCCTGCGGCCAGTCGAGCAGCGCCGCGAGCATCTGGCCCGTCTGGTTCGAATCGTCGTCGATCGCCTGCTTGCCCAGGATGACGAGCCTCGGCTGCTCCTTTTCGACCACGGCGCGCAGGAGCTTGGCCACGGCCAGGGGCTGGAGCTCCTCGCTGGTTTCGACCAGAATCGCCCGGTCGGCACCCAGCGCAAGGGCGGTACGGAGGGTCTCCTGCGCCGCGCTGGGGCCGCAGGACACCACGACGATCTCGGTCGCGATGCCCTTTTCCTTCAGCCGGACCGCCTCCTCGACGGCGATCTCGTCGAAGGGATTCATCGACATCTTGACGTTTGCCGTCTCGACTCCCGAGCCGTCCGGCTTGACCCGAACCTTTACGTTGAAGTCTATGACGCGTTTGATGGAAACTAGTGTACGCATAGCGCAGATTATAAGGCGGCCGCGGTTGACCGTACACGGAGCCATCAGGGTCTGTCCGCGCCCGCCGGAACGCCGAGAAATTGCTGAAGCAGCAAAGCCTGCCGCACAGTCTCTAGTACCCGGTTTCGACAAACCATCCCAAACTTGCGCAATGATGCTGCGTTCCGTCCCAATGGAACGCGAGCCGGCTTGCTGAGGTAACACGCGTATTGGTACACACAGGTCGAGGACCGCAATTGGAGTGACAGAGCGCGCGGCGAACTCGAGACTGAGCAAGCCGGAAGTCTTGAGTGCCTGCGCCGCGAAGCGCTGAGCTATGGATAGAGTGCGACGTGCCTGCGCCTTTATCGCGCCCGCCAGTGTTCAAGCGGCCGCGCGCCGCATGTGCCGGCTGCTGAAACGTCGCGCTCGGATTCCGGAGTCGCATGCGCATGAACCGGAACTCCAAACGTTCAGCCGAGGGCGTGCACAAATGAACGCATCACTGCGCCCATCCGCCGTTTCACTTCCTTGAGCGGCCGCAGTTGCGATAGCTTGCACCGACTTCGGAAATAGCGTCGCAAACCCAAGTGACTATTCAGTAGCGCGCTGCAATGGTGTTGATCGGAGCGCAGCGTTGAGCCGACGCAAACCACGACGAACGCTGGACCGGACGCTGGTCCACCGGCTAATAAACTGGCAAAGGACGCGGCACACCGCTATCCACAGGCGGCGTGGAACGTCCTCCTTGGCGCTAGAGCAGCCATCGGGGCGGCCATTGTAGGGACCCATTTGACGTACACAACGTAGGGATGCGCCCACTCACCTCGCGTGACCGCTAGTACGTTTATCGCTAAGCTACTGATTTTTGATGTAGTATGCGCCATAGTACGTACTCGAGCCGAGATACGAGACCTGAGGCGTGATCCGCGGCATAAAGTTTGCTGCTTCTGAACGCACCACCCTTGATGCCTGACGATTAAGTCTATGAATGGCCTCAGTTTTATTCGCAGGAGGCTGAAGGACCGTCCCGACAGCGAGCACGAACAGGCGTTGTTGCGGATTGGCATCGTCGGGTGTTTGCTGGCCTATATGGCGCTGTTCCATGGCGCACCCGAGAGTTGGACACCCACCCAGACGGCAACCGTCTACGGCGTGGCCATCTTCTTCTCAATCGGGCTGGTTCTCTTTGTCGCCATCTGCGCGTTCCCCGGCGTCAACGTGCCACGTCGGCTCGTTGCCATGCTGGTCGATAGCTGTAGCGCTACTTGGTACATGTGGATCGCCGATGAGTACGGCGTTGCCATGGTCGGCGTCTATCTGTTTATCACATTCGGCAACGGCTTTCGCTATGGGCGTCGCTACCTTTTCGGCTGCCAAGCGCTCTGCCTCCTTGGCTTCCTTTTAGTTCTCGCCACCTCGTCTTACTGGGCACTGCATCGAGCCGCCGGTGTTGGTCTCTTACTAGCCCTTGTCATTTTGCCGCTGTACGTGTCCACGCTGCTAAAACGAATCCAGGAGGCGCGCGCGAAGGCCGAAGAGGCGAATAACGCAAAGACTACGTTTCTGGCCAACATGAGCCACGAAATGAGGACGCCGCTCAACGGCATCGTCGGCGCAGTGGATCTGATTAGAGCAACTGAGCTGACCGATCAGCAAGGCGAACTTATAAAGCTGTTGAAGCACTCGATTTCGGTCCTTCGTTCTCTTGTTGACGATGTGCTCGACATCAGCAAGATCGAGGCTGGGCGACTGACAGTCGAAGTGGCGAGCTTCGACCTCCACGCAACGATCAACGCACTGGTTCAGTTGTTGCGGCCTCATGCGAAGGGGAAGGGCCTCAACCTTCACGCGTCGATCGATCCGCAGCTCGACTATCAGTTGCGCGGTGACTCACACCATCTTCGCCAAGTGCTGCTCAACCTGGTCGGCAACGCCATCAAGTTCACGGAAAAGGGAGAAGTTGCGCTCTGCGCTCGCTTGCTCGGCGAATCGCCCGAAGGAGTCACCGTTCGATTCGAGGTTCGCGATACGGGTATTGGGATTTCCGACACGGCTCTTCCAAAGATTTTCGAGCGTTTTGTTCAGGCTGACCAGTCAACAACACGCAAATATGGCGGAACCGGCCTCGGCACGACAATCGCGAAGCAGCTCGTGGAGCTGATGGGCGGAACCATCGGTGCGGAGAGCAAGCTAGGCGAAGGTAGCGTGTTTTGGTTCGAGTTGCCGCTGTTGCGGGACGCTGTACCGGTTGAGCCATTAGCTAACGCCAAAACCGACGATGACTGCGTTACTTTGCTGGTTGCAGACGCAGCCGCCTCTGATCGATTCGCCGCGCGACTGAGAGCGGTCCCCGAAAACGTACAAACAGCTGATCCTTCGTCATTTGCTTTCGCCCTTGATCGCGTCAAATCAGACGGCAAGACTTTGCGCGCGCTCGTCGCTGCTTGCGCCGTGGACGATGCATGTTCGGCATTTGCGGCGGTGCGACAACGCTTTGGTGAACGCGCTGTTGCCCTGATTCATATCGCTCAGGAGCCGTTGTCGGTCGTTGATAGTGCGCGATTGAACAGTATTCCAGGGGCGTGCACTTTGGGCGCAAATGCGTCGTCGCGAATCATTGCGAACGCCATTCATGCGGCGATTGCGGGCAATGAGGAGGAAGCTCACGATGGCGACCGGTTGCAGAAGGCACTTGAGAGTAAGCGCGACGCACTCACAATCTTGGTGGCAGAGGACAACACGACCAACCAAGCGATTATTTCGCAGTTGCTCAAGACAGCAGGACACTCAGTCCTACTGGCGTCCGACGGCGAAGAAGCACTCGATGTTTACGAGACCGAGAATCCCGATCTGGCTATACTCGATTTCAACATGCCTCAGCGTACCGGCGTTGAGGTGATCAAAGCCATTAGAGCAATGGAGCTTGCCGAAAGCCACACGCCCGCGATTATTCTCTCCGCCTCGGTGACTCCGGAGGCTATGCAGATCGCGAGGCTGGCAGGAGCCGATGACTTCATTGGCAAGCCGTTCGATGCCGCTCTCCTACTCGAGCGCATTGACGAGCTTGCAAGAAACCGTAGCGCGAAACGACCGCCGAAACATCAGCAGCCTCAGCTAAGAACCCTCGTCACACCGAGACTGGCCGTTCACATCGACGGTGACCTCGTGAGCGCTGACCGGCTCCGCCAACTCGAGGATATTGCCCGCGACTCAGGCTTCCTTTTGGAACTTTTGCGCGGCTTCCGCTCTGACGTAGATGGATTGCTTGCAAGGATCGATGCTTCCATCGTTGGTAACAAGGCGGAAGATTTGGCAGACCTTCTGCACACATTGAAGGGTGCAGCGGTTGGCATTGGCGCGACGCGACTAGCGGCTCTCTCCAAGGATATGGAAGCGTTGCCGCTAGAGACTGAATCGGCCGCCCGGAAACGCAAGGCGGCCGAACTCAGGACTGCTTATAGAGCGACACTGGATGTTCTCGAGCGGTATATGCGGACAGAGTACGGCATCGCGTTGTAGCACTACGAAACCAGGTTGGGGATAGCGTCAAGCTCCGACCACCGCCTTCATCGGTTCGTAGATTGTGTCGATCGCAACCGCTTCATCCTCGCTTGAACTCATCAAGCGGTCCTGTGCCTTCACCAAGCGCGCCATCATCCGAAGATCACGCGTCTCCAGATTCATCGCCGCATTCACCCACACATCGACAATCGACTTCATCTCTTCGGCTGTCACCGGTTGAAAGCGACGCTTAGCCTGTGACATTGCACGAAAAGTATTCCGTCTGCGCTGTCGAGCCTTAATTAGCAGTCGGCTCGCCTCGAACCCTGCACCGTCCTCGGTCAATTCGTCTACCACGCCGAAGTCGTACATTTCCTTGGCGCTGTAAACTCGCCCGCTCATCACGATTTCCTCTGCCTTACGCAGACCGATGCGCCGAGCAAGAAGAGAAATCGCTCCCATACCCGGGAACATATTGAAGAGAACCTCAGGGAAGGAGAACGTCGCGCCTCGCTCGGCCACGATGTACTCGCTGGACAACGCGCACTCGAATCCGCCGCCAAATGCCTTACCTTGCACAAGACTATAGGTCACGACGCCCGCGCCGAATCCATCCATCCGGCGAAGCATGTTGTCGACGCAAAGGTACCCATAACGGGTCAGCAGGCGGGTGTCCTTTCTGAGAATCGCCTGTACAAACATTGAAAGGTCGCCACCGAGGTTGAATACGCCTGGTGTCCGACTTCCGAAGATCGCGTTCTCAATTTGGACATGACGGCCTTGGTGCATAAACCAGCCGCTATGCTTCTCGACGCGGCTTTCGAACTCGGCAACTTCTTCGAGGAAGGTGGAGTTGAAACATGGACGCGGCGCCGGCCGCATCCACCAATGCAATGTCTTCGTTTCCTCGTCGTACCCGATGTCAATTTGAGAAAGAAGATTTGCGTTGGCAAGCGCAGGAAACTCGACCAGTGCGTTCATTCGTCCCACTCCCCGATTGGATTCAGTGAACGGCTGTCCACCTAGGCCGGAATGTACGCAACAAATAATCGATACGCCAGAGGGTCGGATCGCATAACTTGATCGAAACTAAGGTGTTGCCAATTTGGTATACTGCGTTTTGTCGTCTACAATGTGCTCCAGTCGTCGCCAGCGCCCGCCTATGAAACCTTCGGTGGGCTGAAAACGCGCCTTGTACGCCATTTTTTGACTGTCGGCGATCCAGTAACCCAGGTACAGGTACGAAAGACCGAGCGCGCGGCATCTTTCGATCTGCCACAAGATGCTGTAGGTACCGAAACTGGCGCCCTCTACATCTGGTGAAAAAAAGGTGTAAACCGACGACAGCCCATCCACGAGCCGATCGACGAGACTTACCATGCGTAGCCGGCCGTCGAGCCGGTACTCGTAAAGGTCTGTCGCTACATTGCTGTGCAGCAGAAAGTGCTGGTACTGCTCCCGGCTATCCTGGTCCATTCCTCCACCGGGGTGACGATGCCGCTGGTACCGCAGATACAGCGCGTAATGCTCGCTATCGTAGGCGAGCTCGCGGCGGATCGCCATCAATCCAGCGTGTTGTCGTAGCGCACGTCGCTGACTTCGGCTTGGCTTGAACGCCGAAATGGGGACACGAACCGGAACACACGCCCTGCAGTGATCACAGTAGGGCCGGTACGTGAATGCGCCGCTGCGCCGGAAGCCGAGTTGCACCAACTCGCTGTACACGCGCGCGTCAATCAGATGGCTCGGCGTCGCAACCTGGGATCGCGCGGCGCGATCCGGCAGATAACTGCAGGGATACGGTGCAGTCGCGTAGAACTGCAGCGAGGCAAGCGGCAGATCGTTTAGCTTGCTCACGAGAATTCGCCCACAATGCCTTGCGGCCATCCGGCCGGTGGATCGTTGCAGTTTATCAACTCGCCGAGATGCTCCGCAAATGCGCGGCGGGGAATCGGGCGGGCGCCCAGTGTCGCGAGATGGCTAGTCTCCTGTTGGCAATCGATCAGGGGGACACCACGCTGCCGCAATATCTCAACAAGCGCCGCCAAGGCGACCTTCGACGCATCAGTCTCCCACGCGAACATCGATTCACCGAAAAATATTCGACCCAGCGCAAGACCGTACAAGCCGCCCACGAGGTCACCGTCATGCCATGCCTCTACGGAATGCGCGTAACCGCGCCGGTGCAGCTCGACGTATGCCTCCATCATCTCCGTAGTTATCCAGGTTCCGTATTGGCCCGATCGCGGCGATGCGGAACACGCCTCTACCACGCCTCGAAATGCCGTATCGACTCGCGTTTCGAACAAATGTTTACGAATGCACTTGCGAAGCGAGCGTGAACACTTGAATTCGTCGACATACAGAACCATGCGAGGGTCGGGACTCCACCAAAGGATCGGCTGACCCTCGCTGTACCACGGAAATACGCCGAGCCGGTATGCCGCAACGAGCCGTCGCGCGCTGAGATCCCCGCCCGCAGCGAGCAGGCCGTTTGGCTCATCGAGCGCGCACTCGAGCGGCGGAAACGGTGCGTCGTGCGTAAGCCAGGCAATCATATGTTACGAAGCCGGTGGACCGCAGCAGATCGCGGGGGCATATGAGCTTTCGGTAGAATCGTCCGGTAAGCCCCGGTAGCTCAGTGGATAGAGCAGCCCCCTCCTAAGGGGCAGGTCGGACGTTCGATTCGTCTCCGGGGTGCCATCCGTCCGCGCATCGTTTGAACGCCTTCCCACTTCTCATCCGCTACCGCCTCACCCCCCTCGACCTGCACGCGCACCTCTTCGAGGTCTCCTGCACAGTCGATGATCCCGATCCGAGGGGGCAGCGCTTCACGCTGCCCACGTGGGTTCCGGGCAGCTACCTGATCCGCGAGTTCGCACGCAATTTCGTGAGCGTGCGGGCGGAGAACCGCGACGGCGCCGTGGCGATGGTCAAGGAAGCCAAGGACGCGTGGCGGGCCGCGCCGTGCGCCGGGCCGCTCTCGGTCGTCGCGCAAATCTACGCCTACGACGTGTCGGTGCGAACGGCCTATCTCGATCAGTGGCGCGGCTACTTCAACGGCGGCGCGGTCTTCCTGCGCCCGGAAGGAAGAGGCGAGGCGCCTTGCGAGGTACAGATCGACCCACCTGCCGCGCCACTGGCAGCGGCCTGGCGCGTGGCGACCACACTGCCCTCGGCCGGCGCACCGCCGTTCGGCTTCGGACGCTACCGGGCGCCGAGCTACGACGCGCTGATCGACCATCCCGTCGAGATGTCCGATTTCACCCTCGTGCATTTCGAGGCGGGCGGCGCGCGACACGATGTCGCGGTGACCGGCCGGCACGATGCGGATCTTTCCCGGCTGGCATCGGACCTCGCGCGCATCTGTCGCTGGCACATCGAGCTCTTCGGCGGATCGGGCGCCCGCGCGCCGTTCGATCGCTACCTGTTCCAGATCACGGCCGTCGGTGACGGTTACGGGGGCCTCGAGCATACGTCGAGCACGAGCCTCGTCTGCCGTCGCGACGAGCTGCCGGCGAGAGGCGTGTCGACGGTCAGCGACGAGTACCTGAACCTCCTCGGGCTCGCGAGCCACGAATACTTCCATAGCTGGAACGTCAAGCGCATCAAGCCCGCGGCGTTCATGCCCTACGACCTTGCACGCGAAAACTATACGCGGCTTCTGTGGGCGTTCGAAGGCATCACGTCCTACTATGACGATCTCGCCCTCGCGCGCAGCGGGGTCATCGAGCCTGCCCGCTATCTGGAGCTGCTGGGGCGCGCCTTCACGACCGTCCTGCGCAACCCGGGTCGCCAGCGTCAAAGCCTCTCCGAATCGAGCTTCGACGCCTGGATCAAATTCTACCGCCCCGACGAGAACACGCCCAATGCGGTGGTGAGCTACTACGTCAAGGGCTCGCTCGTGGCGCTGGCGCTCGACCTTCTCCTGCGACGCGAGCAACGCGGCTCGCTGGACGACATGATGCGCATGCTCTGGGAACGCTATGGCCGACGCGGCGTCGGCGTGCCGGAAGACGGCGTCGAGCGCGCGGCTTCGGAGGTCGCGGGCCGCGACATGAGCGAATTCTTCGCCCGGTACGTGCACGGCACGGAAGATCCGCCGCTCGATCGCTGCCTCGCCGACTTCGGGATCGATTTCCATTTGCGCACGGCGCTCAACGCCACCGATCGCGGTGGCAAGCCGGCCTGCGCGACCCTGCCGCGCAGCGCGCTCGACGCCAAGGTCGGTGCCGACATGAAGCTTCTCGCCGTGTACGCGGGCGGCGCCGCGGAGCGCGCCGGGCTTGCCGCGGGCGACCATCTCGTCGCGCTGGACGGGCTCAAGGCCACGGTCGATACGCTGCGCACGCTGCTCGAGCGTCGCGCGCCCGACGACACGGTGCGCGTCCACGCGTTTCGCCGCGACGAGCTCGCCGAGCACGAGGTCCTGCTCGGGGAGCCGCCTCTCGACACGTGCTATCTGACGCTGCAGGAGAGCCCCGGCGAGGATGCCATGACACGGCGCAAGCACTGGTTATCGCAATGAAGCGCGCAACCTTCGTGCTTCGACTCGCAGCAACGACGCTTTTCCTCGAGTACGCCGTGGCCATGGCCGCACAGCCGCCCGAAACGCGTATCGAGCCGGCGACCGATACGTATTTCGGCACGACGATTGCCGATCCGTATCGCTGGCTCGAAGACCTGCACGCCGCCGACGTGCACGACTGGTTCGCGGCGCAAAACGCGTACACGCGCTCGGTGCTCGACGCGCTGCCCGCGCGCGCGGCCTTGCGCGGCCGCATCGCCGAGCTGTCCAACACCGACGAGCACGTCCGCTACGCGCAGTGGGGTGGCGACCTGCTGTTCTACGAGAAGCGCGCGCCGCAACAGGATCGCTTTGCGCTCTACGTGCGCACCGGCGTCGATGGTCCCGAGCGCCTGCTGGTCGATCCCGCGCGCTGGGATGCCAACGGCCAGCCCGCCGCCATCAACTTCTACCTGCCTTCACCCAACGGCAAGCGGGTCGCATTCGGCGTGTCGCTGGGTGGCAGCGAGGACGCGACGCTTCGCGTGGTCGACGTCGCGAGCGGCCGCGAGATCGGCGACCCCGTGCCGCGGATGGACATCGGCGATCCCGTGAGCTGGCGCATCGACAGTGGCGCACTGTTCTATGCGCAGCTCAACGCGCTCGAGCCTGGTCAGGACCCGGTCGAGAAGTTCCGCAACGGCCACGCGTACATGCGTGACTTCACCGGCCAGGACCGCGTCGTGTTCGGCCAGGGCGTGGACGCCTCCATCCCGATCGATCCGGACGACACGGTGCGCGTGCGCTCGTACCTTTCCTCGTTCGCGATAGCGGTCGTGCAGCATGGCAACGAGAACGAGGTGACCCTCTACGCCGCGCCGCTCGCGCGCCTCGGCCTCGCCGGAACGCAGTGGCGGCGCGTCGCGAGCACACGCGATGGCGTCACCGCGTTCGACGTCCGCGGCGAATGGATCTACCTGCTGACGCACGCCGATGCACCTCGCTATCGCGTGGTGCGCTGGTCCCTCGCCGAAGGCGAGCCGTTGTCGCTCGATCGCGCGGAAACCGTCGTGCCGCAAAGCGCGCGTGTGATCACCGGCCTGTCGGTTGCGAAGGACGCCCTGTACGTGCAGCAGATGGACGCGGGCTACGGGCGCTTGCTGCGCCTCGAGTTCAACGTGAAGCTCGCGTCTTCCAAGAAAGCGAAGGGAAGCAAGTCGAAGAACGCACCCGCGGCATTGCCCAAGACCGCCGGCATTGCGCGCGCGACCGAGGTGGCATTGCCGTTCGAAGGCACCATCGAAGATCGCGTCACCGATCCCATGCGCGCCGGCGCGCTGATTCGACTCGCTGGCTGGACGCAGGCGCCGGCGTACTACGCGGTGCAGCCGGGCAACGGCAAGCTCGCGAGGCTCACGTTGCAGCCGCCGTCGCGCGTCGACTTCAGCGCCATCGCGTCCACGCGCATCATGGTCAAGAGCCACGACGGCGTCGAGGTGCCCGTATCGATCGTGTATCCGCGCAACGTCGTGCATGACGGCCGGGCGCCGCTGCTGCTCGATGCCTATGGCGCCTATGGCATCAGCCAGGAGCCGCACTTCTCGCCTTCGCTTCTGCCCTGGCTCGAGCGCGGCGGTGTCTTCGCCGTCGCGCACGTGCGCGGCGGCGGCGAGCTCGGCGAGGCGTGGCACGACGCAGGGCGCCTTGCCAACAAGCCGAACACCTGGCTCGACCTGATCGCGGCCGCCGAGCAGCTCGTGCGCGACAAATGGACGAGCCCTGCACACCTGGCGATCATCGGCGGAAGCGCCGGCGGCATCGCGGTCGGCGGGGCAATGGCGGCGCGGCCCGATTTGTTTCATGCCGTGGTGAGCCAGGTCGGCGTGCACGACCTGCTGCGCTACGAGCGCACCGCCAACGGGCCGTCGAACATTCCGGAGTTCGGCACCGTCGCGAACGAATCCGGCTTTCACACGCTGTACGCGATGAGCTCCTACCACCAGCTCCAGGACGGGGTGCAGTATCCGGCGGCCCTCTTCACGACGGGGTTCAACGATCCGCGCGTCGATTCGTGGGAGCCCGCGAAAATGGCGGCGCGCTTGCAGGCGGTGAACCAGGGTCCGGGTGGCAGCGGCCGGCCGGTGCTGCTGCGCGTCGATTTCGCCGGCGGTCACGGCATCGGCGCAACCAAGGAGCAGGCGATCGAAACGTCGGCCGACGTGTTCGCGTTCCTGCTGTGGCAGATCGGCAACGGGCAGTGACGACGGCGGATGCTTCGCCGCGTCGAGGCTGACGGCCGACCTGGCCGGCGCTTACTTCTTCGAACGCGGGTCGGAAGGCGCGTTGCCGCCCTGCGAGCCGCGCATCGCTTCGAGCGAAGCCTTCTGCAGCTCCAGCGTCTTGATGCTCATCTGCATCATGTTGAGGCTCATCTGAAGCCAGTTCTCGATGACCTGCAGCTCGCCGATCTTGCGCTCGACCTCGGCCGGATCGAGCGCGGCCAGCATCATCGCCGGATTGGCGAACGGCATCATGGGCGCGGCGCCCGCGGAAGCGTCCGGCGAAGGCGCGCTCGGCGCACCGAATCCGGGAATCGCCATGCCGAACGGATTCCACATGCGCTGCATGAACGCCATCGCGTCCTGCGGGGAGAATGCGAACGGCGGCTGTTGCGCCGGCGGCTTGGGCGTGTCTGCCATGGTGACCTCACGCGCTGCACGGAGGCAGCGGTAGCAGTGAGCTAATATCCTGCGCCATGGTGGACGACCACGCAACATTGCTCGCGCGGCTTGCCGACGTCGCCGGCGCGGCACACGTGCTGCGGGACGATGCCGACGTCGAGCCCTACCTCGTGGATCATCGGGGGCGCTACCGCGGCCGCGCCCTCGGCGTGGTGCGTCCCGGCAACACCCAGGAAGTGGCGGCCATCGTGCGCGCGTGCGGCGAGCACGGCGTCGCGGTCGTCGCCCAAGGCGGCAACACCGGCCTTTGCGGCGGGGCGACGCCCGATACGAGCGGCCGGGAAATCGTGCTCTCGCTGGCGCGCATGAACCGCGTGCGCGCGGTCGATGTCGAGAATGCGACCCTCACCGTCGAGGCCGGCGTCCCGCTTGCTCAGGTGCAGGCAGCGGCAGGCGCGCACGGCATGCTCTTCCCGCTCTCGCTCGCATCGGAGGGCAGCTGCACGATCGGCGGCAATCTCTCGACCAACGCCGGCGGCACAGCGGTGCTGCGCTTCGGCAATGCGCGCGAGCTCACGCTGGGACTGGAGGTCGTGCTCGCGGACGGTCGCATCTGGAACGGCCTGCGCGGCTTGCGCAAGGACAACACCGGCTACGACTTGAAGCAGCTCTTCATCGGCGCGGAAGGCACGCTTGGCATCGTCACCGCCGCCGTGCTCAAGCTCTTTGCCATGCCGCACACGCGCGTGACGGCGTTTGCCGCGCTCGACGACGTGGCAGGCGCCATCGCGTTGCTGCGCCTGGCGAAGGGCATGCTCGGCGATCGCCTGGTGGGCTTCGAGCTCGTGAGCGACGCGGCGCTCGCGCTTTCGCAACGGCATCATCCCGGATCGGCGGATCCGCTGCCCGGTTATCGCTGGTACGCGTTGCTGCAGGCGGACGACAGCGCGGCCGACGCGCCGCTCGCGGCATTGATGGAAAGCACGCTCGAGCAGGCGGCCGGGCAATCCATCGTGCGCGACGCGACCATCGCGCAATCGCAGGACCAGGCCGCACGGCTGTGGGCGCTGCGCGAGAACGTGAGCGAGGCGCAACGGCGCGAAGGCCCCAACATCAAGCACGACATCGCGCTCCCGGTCTCCGCCATCCCGCGGTTCCTCGACGATGCGCACCATGCGCTCGCTCGCGCACTCCCCGGCGTGCGCTTCGTCATCTTCGGGCATCTCGGCGACGGCAACCTGCACTACAACCTCGCCGCCCCGCAAGGCCAGGACGCGGAGCGCTTCATGCGCAACACCGCGGCAGCCAACCGCATCGTGCACGACCTCGTCGCCGCGGCCGGCGGCAGCATCAGCGCCGAGCACGGCATCGGCCAGCTCAAGCGCGAAGAGCTCCTGCGCTACAAGTCGGCGGTCGAGATCGAGCTCATGCACCGCGTGAAGGCGGCACTCGACCCGCGCGGCATGCTCAACCCCGGCAAGCTGCTCTGAGGACCGCATGGGCAAGATCATCCTCTGGCTCGTGATCATCTTCGGCGTGCTGCTGGTGCTGCGGCTGATCAACGTCGCCAAGGCGCGCTCGCGTAATGCCCGCAAGCCCGGGACGGCGAGCCAGCAGCCCGCCGCGATGGTCCGCTGCGTCGCGTGCGGCGTGTTCCTGCCGAGATCCGAGGCCCGCGCGCTTCCGGACGGCTTCCACTGCGGCCAGCCGGCCTGCGCGCATCCGCGCGACAAACGCTGAGGCGCAAGCGAAGGACGGTCCCCCGCGCAGCACGGCTTGCTGCACAATGCGCGTCGAGCGACCGGCCGGGCATTCGGGCCGCGCGCCCGCACGACCTTCGACATGGCCACCCAGCCTTCGCCCGCGATACCGCCGTTCGAGCCGCCGACGCTGCCGCTGTCGATCACCGACTCGGCGCGGCGCATCCTGTGGATCGTGGCGTTGTACCGCGCGGTCTGCGGTGCGGTGCTGCTCGGCATGGCGCTGCTGTTCGACCTCAAGATCCTGAGCGTCGAGGCGCCCAACGCGTTCCTCACGGCGTCGGCGATCTATTTCCTGTTCGGCATCGGCGCGTTCTGGTGGGTGCAGCACGAGCGCCTGCCGCTGCCGCTGTCGATGACGCTGCTCGTGCTGCTGTCCGGCGACATCTTCTTCCTGGGGCTCGTCATGGTCGCGGGCGGCAGCACCGGCGCGCCGCTGCCCATCCTGCTGTTTCCGCAGCTGGCGGCAAGCGGCTGGTTGCTGCGCACGCAGACGGGCTTTTTCCATGCGGCGTTCGCCACGGTGGCGTTGCTCGCGCTGCAGACGTGGCGCTCCATCGGGGGCAACGTCGGCGCCGCGGAGCTGTTCCAGACGGGCCTGATCGGCTTCGGCTATTTCGCGACGGTGGGCACGGCCGTCGCGCTCGGCCGCTATACCAAGGCGTCCGAGGACCTCGCCGCGCAGCGCGGCATCGACGTCGCGAACCTCGAGCAGGTGAATCGCCTCATCATCCAGGACATGCAGGACGGCGTTCTCGTCGTCGACTTGAACGGCGTCGTGCGCGGCCACAACGCACAGGTTACCCGTCTGCTGGGCGGCTTCGGGCGCATGCGCGGCGGCATGCGGCTCGCCGAGTTCTCCACCACCCTCCACGACTACTGGCGCCGCTGGAACGAGGATTTCACGGAGCCGCTGCGACCCTTCAAGGTCGAGGCGACGCAGCGGCTGCTGCGCGTACGGCTCGTGCGCATCGGCTCGGGACTCAATGGCGGGACGCTGATCTACCTCGAGGACCTCGGGCGCGCGCAAAGCGAAGCGCAGCAGATGAAGCTCGCCGCGCTCGGGCGCCTCACGGCGTCGATCGCCCACGAGGTGCGCAATCCGCTGTCGGCGATCAACCAGGCGGCGCAGCTCCTCGAGGAGGATCGCGCGGTCGCCCCCGAGGGCCAGCGGCTGCTCATGATGATCCGCAACAACGCCAAGCGCATCGACCGCATCGTCGGCGAGGTGCTGCAGCTCAACCGCCGCGACCGCCAGCAACCCGAGGTGATCCAGCTCGGCGAGTTCATGCATTCGCTGTGCGACGAGATCGTCCAGGCCGAGAACATCCCGTCTGGCGGGGTGGTGATCATCGTCGCCGACGAGCTGCTGGCGATCTTCGACCGCGGACATCTCAACCAGATCGTCTGGAACCTCGTGCGCAACGCCTGGCAGCATTGCCAGAAGAAGGAAGGCAGCATCCGGATCATGGCACGTGCCGGCTACATGGGCGACGCCGTGATCTGCGAGCTCGACGATGACGGCCCGGGCATACCGGTCGACCTGCGCGGGCAGATCTTCGAGCCCTTCTTCACCACGCGCCCCGGCGGCACGGGGCTCGGCCTCTACATCGCGCGCGAGCTGGCCGACGCGAACGGCGCCGCGCTGGAGCTGTTGCCCAAAGGACCCGGCGCGCACTTCCGCCTCACCATGAAACGCGCGCTGACCCCCACGCAGGCCGCGAAGCCTTAGAATTCGCCCGGCCCCTACCTACGACGCCAATGTCACGCAAAGCCCGCGGTCAACCCAAGGTCCTCGTCGTCGACGACGAGCCCGATCTGCTCGAGCTCCTGGAGCTCACCCTTTCGCGCATGGGCCTCGACACCACGCGCGCCGAAAGCGTCGGCGAAGCGGTCCGGCTGCTCGATCGCGAGCCGTTCGACCTCTGCCTCACCGACTGGCGCCTGCCCGACGGCGAAGGCATCAAGGTCGTCGAGCACATCAGCCAGCGCGGGCTCGACGTGCCGGTCGCCGTGATCACGGCGTTCGGCAGCCCCGAGAACGCCGTGGCCGCGCTCAAGGCCGGCGCATTCGACTATCTCGCGAAGCCCGTTGCGCTCGAGCAACTGCGCGCGCTGGTGAAGCAGGCGCTGAAGGTGCCGGAGAAGGCACAGCCGGCCAGCAGCTATCAGCTGCTCGGCGAGTCGCCCGCGATGCAGCAGGTGCGCGGACTGATCGACCGCCTCGCGAAGAGCCAGGCGCCGGTGTTCATCAACGGCGAATCGGGCAGCGGCAAGGAGCTCGCCGCCCGCATGATCCATCTCAAGGGGCCGCGCGCCGAGCAGCCGTTCGTGGCCGTCAATTGCGGCGCGATTCCCGAGAACTTGATGGAGAGCGAGTTCTTCGGCTACAAGAAGGGCGCGTTCACCGGGGCCGAGGCCGACCGCGACGGGTTCTTCCAGGCCGCGAACAACGGCACGCTGTTCCTCGACGAAGTCGCCGACCTGCCGCTCGCCATGCAGGTGAAGCTGCTGCGTGCGATCCAGGAGAAGAAAGTCCGCAAGGTCGGCTCGACGCAGGAGGATCCGGTCGACGCGCGCATCATCAGCGCGACGCACAAGAAGCTCTCGGCTTTGGTCGACAGCGGCGAGTTCCGGCAGGACCTCTACTACCGGCTGCACGTGATCGAGCTGTCGATGCCCAGCCTGCGCGAGATGCGCGAGGACATCCCGCTCATCGCCAACGCCATCCTCACGCGCCTGTCGCGAGGGGCGCCGGCGGCGCTCGAGTCCGCGGCGGTCGCAGCGCTCGAGCGCTATCCGTTCCCCGGCAACGTGCGCGAGCTCGAGAACATCCTCGAGCGCGGCCTCTCGCTCGCCGGTGATCCGCAGCACATCACCGCGGAGGACCTGCATCTGACGCCGGTCGCCGAAGAGACGGACACCACGCTTCCCACCGGAGACAAGTGGCCGCTGCAGGACTATCTCGATCGCGTGGAGCGCTCGGCGATCAACGAAGCGCTCGAAAAGACGCGCTACAACCGCACGGCTGCCGCAAAGCTGCTCGGGATCACGTTCAGGGCGATGCGCTACCGCATGGAAAGGTTGGGAATCAAGTAGTCCGTTCCCACATTCCCTCTCTTAGCCCACAAAGCTTCGCGATTCCACAACGCCATTTCTAGACCGCCGTTGTACATCCGTGTTTCGCCGACCCTGGTCGACGATTTCATCGGGATCCCTAAGGCGATTCGCGGGCCACCCGCGGATTCAATGCGCGCTAGTCATATCGAATGCTGCCTTCCGTGGCAGCTGTATAACAAACGTGGTTCCAGCTGTCTGCGTAGATGTAACTTCGATGGTTCCACCATGAGCGATGACGATGCGGCGCGCAATGTAAAGACCGAGCCCGAGGCTCCCCGGATCATGACCTTCGCCGCGTTGTATCTGATAAAGCGGCTCGAAGATTTCGCGCAAGTGCGGCGCTTGTATTGGCGTTCCTGTGTTGTGCACTTCAATGCGAATATGCTCCGGCTCACCGGCGACGTGCACCTTGACGGTTCCTCCTCGAGCCCCATGTTGGACTGCATTGGCAACGAGGTTGGAAATGACCTGCGCAATGCGCAGGCGATCGGCGATCACCCACGTATCCCCCGTGCACTCGCATACGATTTGATGCGTGCGGTGAGTGGCGGCAACTTCAGCCACTGCCGCATTGCAAATTTCCGCCACATTGCATCGCTGGAGCTTGTAGCTGATCGATGCGCCTAGGCGGGTACGAGTGAAATCCTGCAATTCGCCTAGCATAGACGCGATGCGCATTGCAGAGCGCTCAATTTGAGCAGCGGCGCCTTGTGCGGCTGAACTATCAGGTCCACGTGCCAAGATTTGCGCAACCGTAATGATCGCGTTCAGGGGGTTGCGCAGGTCATGGCCTACGGAAGCGGTAAGCAGGTCGGCGTCCATGTCCAACTTCTCGCTAAACCGGGACACTGCCTCGGCCAGAATTTGGTCAATTGCTTCGTTGAACCGCACGAGCTGAAGCACGTTGTCCCGCGTGGGCGCCGCTTCGTCAAGCCACATCCGCGTTACGCTCGCGCGAAGCGCACGGTACTCGGAGACCAGCTCGGCGAGCGTGAAGTGCTCGAGAGCGCGCCCCAGTCCGTGGTCGTGGGCCGCGCTGTGTTGGCCCAGAGGAAGCTGTGGGCCGCGCCCAGTCGATTTGTCAAATTGCTGTTGCGCCGACTGCTCTCTCTCCATGTCTACGATAACGAACCGAAGCATGCGCTCGGCATCATCCCGCAGGGCCGTGATGCTCATGTCGCGTCCGCGCTCTAGCGAGCGGGCAAAATCCTCCCAGTTCTGGAGGATGCGCTCAATATTCTCGGCAATGAATTGAGACAGTTGCACGCGCAGAGAGGCTGAAGGCGTCGCTTCAATCTACCACAGCGCAACGCGCCGGGACGAATCGCTGCGAGATGGTTCCCGACGGGGTGGCGTAGCGCAAAACTGGTGATCGGCGTTCGCCGATCAATAGCTCGCGAGAGCGGGCGATCGGCGGCAGATAATCGGCACGCTCTGTGGCCCCTCATCGCCATGCGGATGATCTCCTTCCGGTGCGGCGCGCTGGTGGAACGTCGCCGCGCCTGCTTGCCGCGCATCCGGGTCACGCGCGACACGCCGTCGTCGGCACCCGCGTCGGCCGGCGAGGCTCCAGCCCCGGTCGCCCTATTTGGGCACGATCTCCTGCATGACCTTTTCTCCGACGATCTCACGGCTCTCGGTGCGCTTGGTCATGACCTGAACCTGCTTGTCCTCGGGTCCTACGATGTTCTTCATCATGGCGTCGTACTTGGCGCTCAGCCCGTCGAATGCCGCCCAGTTCTTGTACTCCTCGAGGATCATCAGGTCGAAGTCGTCGCGCCCGCTCGAGTTGCCCGAGAGAACGTGGCTCGAGAGCAGCAGTCCCTGCTTCTTCGCTTCGTCGTTGATCTTCTTGCGCATCGGCAACAGCTCGCGCATGTAGACGTCGAACATGCCGGGTTTCACGCGAATCATCGTAACGGTCCACACCGTGCCTTCCGACCAAGGCTTGTCCTGGGCGTGGACCGCAAACGGCACGCACGACGCAACGGCAAGGACGGCCAGGAAATGCAGGAAGTGCCTGTTCATGGTTGGATCTCCCTCGATCGTTTTCGATTGGACCGGATGTCCATGGTCAGTAAACAATCCAACCGCGCGGGCCGATTTGCGGCACGGCGGGCGTCGCGGACCGGTTCTTCGCCTCCAGAGCGTCGACTCGCCTTTCGAGCTGCGCGACTCTTTTCGCCAGAAGGCTTATCGCGTCCGATTCCGCTCCAGCCTGCCGGGACTGGCCGTTCTGCGCGGCATCCGCCTGAGCCAGCCGCGGCTGGCGCGCCGGATCGCCAGGAAAGCCATCGTTGGTGAGCGCGGGTGCTGCATACGTGACAACCCCGAGCGCAATCGACAGCGGTACGCCTATAACCAGTCTCACAGCCGCCTCCCTGCTTTGAGCGCCTCGCGATGGTCCTCGCATCGGACAGTCCCAGTCAACAGCGCTGCGACGAAGCGCGCTCCGATGCCCCGGGACGCGCAATACGCCGATGCGACGCGGCGCCGACACCCACGCCGGCCCCACCGGGCCGAGCCGGAAATGACGCATGATAGTGGACCGCGCGCCGGCGTCAGCGCATGAAGCGGCTGGGCACCGGGCAGCGGCGCATGCGCTCGCGCAAAGGGCCGGCACGGCTCGGCCGCACGCGATGCGTGGTCGCTGGCGTTGGCAGCGGATGCTGCGCGCGCCGGGGTCGCGCACGCCACCACTGCACCATTCGGTGAAGATTCAACGGCAGCAACAACGCGTGCAGCAGCAGCACGGGCATGATGCCCGCGAGAAACCCGTAGGCGATGAACGCCAGGTTGCTGGCGATCGCGAGCGTGCGCAGCATCACCATGCGACGCATCCAGAACGTCGCCAGCACCAGCGCCGAGGCGACATAACCCAAGAGCTCGTATCGGGACATCGATTCGAGGCGCGTAGCGCCGAAGGACGATCAGCCGCCAAGCGTAGGCACGCACGGCGCGGGCCGCATGTGCGGCGTCACGGGCATTTCGCGCCCGGCGTACCTATTTTTCGGCGCGCCCGGTGTCGTTGGTCTTCGCAATGGCCCCCGCCCGCGACGCGACGCCCAGCTTGGCGAGGATCGCGGAAACGTGGTGCTCGATCGTGCGCGTCGACCTGTGCAGCCGCAGCGCGATGTCCTCGTTCGACATGCCGCGCACGAGAAGGTCGTGGATCTCGCGCTCGCGCCGGGTCAATCCGTGCGGGTCCCTGCGCGCGTGCTGGTAATGCCCGCGCCGCACGCCGCGCGCCCCGCGCGCGCGCAAGCGGCGCCGCCCAAGCTCCGCAGCGGGACGCGCACCGAGCGTATCGAAGATCTCGACGGCGTCGCGCAACGCGGCTTCGTCACCGGCGAGCAGGGCGAGCGCGCGATCGTAGGGACACCCGAGAAGCCGCCATTCATCGGCCGCTTCCCGCCATGCACCGGCCAGCTCGAGCGTGTAGGGATGCGCGGTGCTGCGCAGCGGTCCGCGCCACGGGCGCCCCGCCCGCTCGAGCCACATCGCGAGCTGCCCGATGCGCCACGGCTCGCCGAACTCGTTCGCGAGCTCGAGTGCGGATTGTGCGACCGCCTCGACGGCGTTGGCGTCGCCGCGCAGCCACGCGGCCTCGGCGCACGCCGACGCGTTCGCGATGTACCAGAGCTGCACGCCGATCCTGCGCAGCACGTCGGTCAACGCGACGAGCCGGTCCTCGGCGCCTTCGTCGCCGCGGCGCATCTGGAGAAGGCCGCGAACGAATCCCGAGGTCGCTTCCTCGAGGGGCGACAGCTTGAGGGCGATGCCGAGGCGCCGCAGGTCGCGCTCGGCGTCTTCCCACCGCCCGAACTCGATGCACGCGTACGCGCGGCGGATGTGCAGGCGTGCGGTGTAGAGGTCGAGGTCGCGCTCCTCGCAGAACGCGATTCCGCGCTCGGCGTACTCGAACGCGCGCACGTACTGCCGATGCAGCACCGAGACGGTCTGGAGGTTGTTGAACGCGCGGGCGGCGTGCTCCTCGAGCCCGTGCTCGATCGCGAGCGCGAGGCTGCGCTGCAGCTTCTGCCATGCCTCGTCGCTCGCTTCGAGCTGCAGCTGCGCGGTGCCCACGTTGTTGAGCGAATGCACGAGCGCCTCGACGTCGCCGATCGCGTCGGCGAGCGCGATCGCGCGCGCACCCCACGCGACCGCGCCTGCCGTGTGATCGGTGACCATCTGGAGCTGCGACATCGTGCTGTACGCCATCGCCAGCTCGCGTCCCGGCGGCAGCCGCTCCAGCACCGCGATGGCCGCTTCGGCATAGGTGTGCGCGATGGGATCCGCGCCCTCGAGCCAGTGCAGGCGCGCGAGCCAGCGCAGGTCGACGCCCTCCTCCAGCGTCTGGTCCATGCGCCGGCGCAGCTCCAGCGCCTCGACGCGTGCGGCGATCGCCTGGTCCGGCAGGTTGGTGAGCATGCATTCGTGCGCGCGCGCTTCGAGCAGCTCCGCGCGCGCCGCAGCGTCGAGCCGCGCCCCGTGCTCGAGCACGAGCGCGTACAGGCGTGCGGCCTCGCGGTGCGCCGACGAGCGCGCCGCTTCACGTGCCGCGATCGAAGCGATTCGCAGCACCTCGCCGGCGAGACCCGCGCCTTCGGCGTGGTGAACCAGCCGCTGCAGCGCCACCGGTTCGCCTTCGAAATCGCGCAGCGCCGCGAACATCGCCCCGTGCAGCTTGGTGCGCCGCGCGGAGGACAGCGATTGCTCCACCGCGAGACGCGCGAGCTCGTGGCGATAGCGCAACCGGGGGCCGTCGGCAACGAGCACGCCTTTGGAGACGGCCTCTTCGATCGCGTCGATCGCCGGTCCCTGCACGGCTTCGACGATGGGCACCGTGAGGTGCGCCGGCGAGAGGCTCGCGAGCTCGACCACCGCGCGCGCGCCGTCGGACAGGCGCGCCACGCGCGCCAGCATCGCATCGCGGATCGACGAGGGCACGGGATCGTCCTGCGCCGCGAGCAGCTCGCTCACGAAGAAGGGGTTGCCGTCGGTCGCGCGATAGATGCCTTCGACGCTGCGTCCCGCGTGCTGCGCGAGGCGCGCAACCGCCTGCTCGGAAAGCAGCGGCAGCGTGATGCGGTGCGTGCTGCGTGCCGGCAGCTCGCCGAGGACGCGCCGCAGCGGATGGTCGGCATCCAGCTCGTCGTCGCGATGGGTGACGATCAGCAGGACCGGCGCCTGCTCGACGCGCCGGCCGAAATACTTGACGAAGTCGAGCGTCGCCTCGTCGGCCCAGTGCACGTCCTCCAGCACGAGGAGCGTGACACGCTTGGTCTCGCGCAGGTGCTGGAGCAGCGCAGGATAGAGCTGATGCGGGCTGCGCCCGGCGACGATCGCGTCCGCCAACGCCGGCGGAAGTTCCGCGGCGATGTCGACCAGCGGTCCCAGCGGCCGCGGCGAGAACAGGGCCTCGCAGCCGCCGCGCAGGCAGCGCGCGTGCGCCCCGTGCGCGCGCACGAAGTGCTCCGCCAGCGTCGTCTTGCCGATGCCGGCCTCGCCCGCCACGACGATGCAGGCGCCCGCGCGGGTGCGCTCGATGGGCGCCAGCACGGCGTCCATACGGCGCAACTGCGACTCGCGCTCGAGCAGCCCGGCCGCACGATCGGACGCCGCGAGCGACGCAACGTCGGCGTCCCGATGGCCTCGCGCGCGATCGTTCGGCACCGCGCGACCCGCACCCTCCATGTAGCGAACCTCGTCATTGCCAACGGCTCCGCGAAGTATAGGTCGGCGGGCGCCGCCTGCGTGCGCGGAATATTCGGCGCGTCCCGCTCGTGAAAGGCCATAGGGCGAGCGCCGCCGTGCCGAGCAGCGACAGCGTCGCGGGCTCGGGCGTTTGCGCCGGCCCCTCGAATGCGAGGTCGACGCGGCCGCCTGCATTCAGGTCGAACGGATCCCCGCTCGCGGCGAACACCGCGGTCTCGCCGAAGCCGGTGCTGACGCGCGCGAAGTAGTCGTAGGTGAAGTCGAGCACGTCGCCCGGGCCCATGTCGCCGAGCAGGAAGTGCGTGAGATGCAGCGCGGGCACGCTGAATCCGAAGGAGCCGTCGGGCTCGTCGAATTCCGTCGGCGTCTCGAACACGAAGTCGCCGATTTCGCGTGCCACCAGCGTGCCGGTCGCGACGTCGCGCGCGACACGGATGCCATAGTCGAACGCGGTCTCGTCGTCCACCGTGCCGTCCGGATGCGTGATGTGGGTGAACATGCGCACCTCGACCGACGCGCTCGCGTCGCGCGCGGGATCGGCGTTTGGCGGAAAGAAGTTGCCGATTCCGAAGAAGCGCGTCGTCGGCTGCGGGATGAGGAAGTCGGTGAAGACCTGGATGCTGTCGGTCGACGAATTGTTGGTGAGCGTTTCCGCGAACGTGCCGCCCGCCGCCAGCGCATTGGGCGGGAGCGAGCCGATGAAGAAGAAGCCGCTCACCCCCACGCCGAAAGTGCCGAAGTTGTCGCCCGCCGCGGAGGCGAAGCCCTCGACCTGCTGCGTGGCCGTGTGCGGAAAGGGAAGCGACTCGGAGCCCGCGTTGACGAGCGCGCGCGCCTCGACGATCGGCGCCCCCCGAAAGGGCGACCCCGTGGCGAGGGAGGCGTCGTTGCGCGGAGGCTGGGACGACGAATAATTCGCGAATGCGGTCAGCGTGACGTCGGAGGAATCCACGAGGTCCGCGCGCGCACACACGGGTGCGAGGGCCGCGGCAGCGACGGCGATCAGGCGAGGAGGGTTCAGGCGCATGATGAGCTCCGGAGTGGTGGCGCAACGGCCGAAGCGCACGCCTGCTCGCGCAGGCGTGACGCCGCCACGATGCCGGGGTGGCAGGGTCTCCGCGAGCGCACGGGTACCCGGATTTGACCCGCGCGATACCCACATTTCAGTCCGGCGCGCCCTGGCGGCTTGGCATAATCGCCGGGGAACCGCCCTCACATGCGCCTTCAACCGCTCGACATCGACCGCAACGGCATCGCTCGCGGCGTGCGGCAGGTCGCCTCGCCCAATTGCGACGCGCGGCCCTGCGGCGAAGACATCCGCCTGATCGTGGTCCACGGCATCTCGCTGCCGCCGGGCGAATACGGCGGCGACGGCATCGAGCGCCTGTTCACCAACGCTCTCGATGCGACCGCGCATCCGTACTACGCCGAGATCGCGCAGCTGCGGGTGTCCTCGCACTTCCTGGTTCGACGCGACGGCACGCTCGTTCAGTTCGTTCCCTGCGCGCAGCGGGCATGGCACGCGGGCGTGTCGTGCTGGAACGGGCGCGAGCGCTGCAACGATTTCTCCATCGGCATCGAGCTCGAGGGGACCGACGACATGCCCTACGACGACGCGCAATACGCGGCGCTCGTCGCGCTGGTCGAAGCGTTGCGCGCGCGCTATCCGATCGAGGACGTCGTCGGGCACAGCGACATCGCGCCCGGCCGCAAGACGGATCCGGGGCCGGCGTTCGACTGGACGCGCCTCGGCCGCGCCTTCGACGAATGAATCTGCTGCGCATGACCGAGGCCGGCTTCTGGTGCGAGGCCGGCGGCTTCCACGTCGATCCGTGGCGCCCCGTCGAGCGCGCGCTGATCACGCATGCGCACGGCGATCACGCGCGCGTGGGCAACGCGTCGTATCTGGCGGCATCCGCGGGCTTGCCGTTGCTGCGCGCACGGCTCGGTGCCGACGCGCGCATCGAGACGTTGCGCTACGGCGAAACGCGGCGCATCGGCGAGGTCGAAGTCTCGTTCCATCCCGCCGGGCACGTGCTCGGCAGCGCGCAGATCCGCCTGCGTCACGAGAAAGGCATCGAGGTCGTATCCGGCGACTACAAGCTCGCGCCCGACCCGACGTGCGCGCCGTTCGAGCCGCTTGCGTGCGACTGCTTCGTCACCGAATCGACCTTCGGCCTGCCCATCTATCGGTGGGACGACCCGCGAGCCACGCTGCGCGCGATGCTCGCGTGGTGGGACGACAATCGGGCGGCGGGCCGCGCGAGCGTCCTCTTCGCCTACGCGCTCGGCAAGGCGCAACGCGTGCTGTGCGGCTTGTGCGACATCGCCGACCCGCTGCCCGGCCCGGTCTACACGCACGGCGCCGTCGAGCGCATCAACGAGGCCTATCGCGAGGCAGGCGTCGTGTTGCCTGCGACCGCGCGTGTGGCGACGGCCCCGCAGGGCACGCGCTGGGCGCAGGCGCTCATCGTCGCGCCGCCGTCGGCCCGCGGCACCCGATGGCTCGACCGGTTCCATCCCTGCTCCACCGCGTTCGCGTCGGGCTGGATGGCCATCCGCGGAACGCGCCGCCGCGCGAGCCTCGACCGCGGCTTCGCCCTTTCGGACCACGCCGACTGGCCCGCGCTCAACGCCGCGGTCGAGGCGTCGGGCGCGCAACGCGTGCTCGTCACTCACGGATACCGCGACGAGTTCACGCGCTGGCTGCGTGAGCAAGGGCGTGCAGCGGAGCCGGTCGAGACGCGCTTCGAAGGCGAGACGCTGGAGGCGCCGGGGGGCGAGGAGGCAGGATCGGAATAGGACCGGTGCGCCGCCTCACCCCGGCCCTCTCGCCGGGGGCAGAGGGGAACAAAGGGGCGCCATCCGCGCTATAATCGCACGTTTATGCAGTTGCTGGCCGACTACTTCCCGCTCCTCCTGTTCTTCATCGCGTTCAAGTGGCAGGGGATCTGGGTTGCCACGGCCGTCGCGATCGCGGCGTCGGTCGTGCAGATCGCGTGGTTCCACTGGCGCGGCAAGGTCTCGGCCGTGCACTGGATCTCGCTCGCCATCATCGTGATCTTCGGCGGCGCCACGCTGCTGCTCCAGGACGAGACGTTCATCAAGTGGAAGCCCACGGTCCTGTACCTGACGTTCGCCCTCGTGCTCGCGGTCGGCAAGCTCGCCTATCGCCGCGACCTGATCGCCTTCCTCATGAAGGACCTCACGCTGCCGACGAACGTGTGGACCGGCCTCACCTGGGCCTGGGTGGCGTTCTTCTGCGCGATGGCGCTCGCCAACTGGTACGTCGCGTTCCACTTCACGACCGACACGTGGGTGAACTTCAAGGTATGGGGCGGCATCGGCCTGTTCCTCGCTTTCGCGCTGGCGCAGGGCCTGGTCCTCGCCCGCTACCTGTCCGAGCCGTCCCGATGACGACCGCCGACGCGCTCGCCCGGCGCCTCACGTCGCTGAGCCCTGTCGTGCTCGACATCCACGACGACAGCGCCGAGCACGCGGGCCACGCGGGTGCCGCGGGCGGCGGCGGGCACTTTTCGTTGACCATCGTGTCCGAGCACTTCCGCGGCCTCACACGGCTCGCCCGGCACCGCGCGGTCCTCGACCGTGTCGGCGACCTCATTCCAAACCCGGTCCATGCGCTGGCCATCCGGGCCTACGCGCCGGACGAGTTCCCCTCCTGACGAAAGGATTTCAGACGATGAAACACTCCGTGCTCGCGGCCGCGCTGGCCGCGATCCTCGTTGCCGCCGGCGTACAGGCGCAAACGCCCCCCGCGCAAGCGCCGGCCGCACCCAAGGCCGCGCCGAAGGCTGCCGCGCCTGCGAAGGGCGACGCCGCTGCCGCGCCTGCCGGCAAGCAGCTCTACCCGCAGCAGCAATACGACTTCATGCTGAAGGAGCGCCTCGCCGCCCCGGGTGCGCACGACACGCCCGAGCTGCGAACCGCCGTGCGCGAGGAGCTCAACACGCGCGAGCTGCTCGCGCGCGAAGCTCGCAAGCAGGGCCTCGACAAGACGCCCGAAATGAAAGCGCAGATGGACCTCGCGGCGCAGACGATCCTCGTGCGTGCCTACATCACGGACTGGCTGCAGAAGAACCCGGTACCCGAGGCGAAGCTGCGCAAGGAATACGAAAGCATCAAGACGCAGATCGGCGACAAGGAATACAAGGTCCGCCACATCCTCGTCGACAAGGAAGACGAGGCCAAGGACATCATCGCCGAGCTGCAGAAGGGCGCGAAGTTCGAGGACCTCGCCAAGGCGCGCTCGAAGGACCCGGGCTCGAAGGACAAGGGTGGCGATCTCGACTGGAACGCGCCGAGCAATTTCGTGAAGCCCTTCGGCGACGCGATGAAGGCGACCCCCAAGGGCAAGTTCACGGCACAGCCGGTGCAGACGCAATTCGGCTGGCACGTGATCGAGGTGGACGACATCCGCGACGCCAAGGTCCCGAGCTTCGACGAAGTCAAGCCGCAGCTCGAGAAGCGCATGCAGGCGCAGTGGCTCGACGAGTACTTCAAGGATCTGCGCGCGAAGAACGGCTTGTGACGCACGCCGCATTCGCGTGAAAGGGCAGGCCGACGGCCTGCCCTTTTTCCTTCCGCAACGATGCTCGGCGCGCGCGCGCCGAATGCTATCCTACGCGGCGCCGGCAAGCGGCCTCGCGACAAGAACGAGCCGGCCATTCGAGGAGGTGTCATGGCGTCGATCCGCCATCCGAAGGATTTCTGGTCCGGCGTGTTGTTCGCTGCGATCGGCGTGTTCGCGCTGGTCTACGGCTCGAGATACACGCTCGGCACGGCGGCCCGGATGGGCCCCGGCTACTTTCCGCGCATTCTCGGCATCCTGCTGTTCGTGCTGGGCGTGGTGCTCGTCCTGCGCAGTCTCTCCGCCGCCAACGCGGGCTCGCCGATTCCGCGCTGGAAGCTGCGCCCCACGCTGCTCGTGATCGGCGGCGTCATTCTCTTCGGCTACATCGTGCAATGGCTCGGCATGGTGTTGTCGACGGTGATCCTCATCGTGTGCACGAGCGCTGCGAGCCACGAGTTCCGGCCCAAGGAAGCGGTGATCTCCGGCATCCTGCTGGCGGCTCTCGCCACGGGCGTGTTCGTGATCGGCATCGGCGTGCAACTGCCGATCTGGCCGTTCCAGCGCTAGTCGCATGGACATCCTCGGCCACCTCGCCACCGGCTTCGGCGTCGCGCTGACGCCGCTCAACATCCTCCACGCCCTCATCGGCTGCCTGCTCGGCACGCTGATCGGCGTGCTGCCGGGCATCGGCGCGGTCGCCACCATCGCGATGCTGCTGCCCACCACGTATGCGCTGCAGCCGGTGTCCGCACTGATCATGCTCGCCGGCATCTATTACGGGGCGCAGTACGGCGGCTCGACCACGGCGATCCTCGTGAACATGCCGGGCGAGACGTCGTCGGTGGTGACGTGCCTCGACGGCTACCAGATGGCACGCAAGGGTCAGGCGGGCGCCGCGCTGTCGATCGCCGCGCTCGGCTCGTTCTTCGCCGGCTGCGTGGCCACCGTATTCGTCGCCGGGTTCTCGCCGCCGCTGTCCGCGCTCGCGCTGAAGTTCGGACCCGCGGAGTACTTCGCGTTGATGGTGCTCGGGCTCATCGGCTCGGTGGTGCTCGCACACGGATCGCTGGTCAAGGCCATCGGCATGATCCTGCTCGGGCTGCTGCTCGGCATCGTCGGCACGGACGTCAATTCCGGCGTGCAGCGTTTCGACTTCGGCATTCCGGAGCTGTCCGACGGCCTCGGCATCACGGGCGTCGCGATGGGGCTGTTCGGGTTCGCCGAGATCATCCTGAATCTCGAGACCACCGAGAAGCGCGAGCTCGTCGCCCGCAAGGTGAAAGGCCTGCTGCCCTCGCTCGCGCAGCTCAGGGCGGCCGCACCCGCGGTGTTGCGCGGCACCGGCATCGGCTCGATCCTGGGGCTGCTGCCCGGCGGCGGCGCGATGCTCTCGTCGTTCGCGGCGTATGCGCTCGAGAAGAAGATCTCCAGGACACCGCATGAATTCGGCCGCGGCGCGATCCAGGGCGTGGCCGCCCCGGAAGCCGCCAACAACGCGGGCGCGCAGGCGTCGTTCATTCCGCTGCTCACCCTCGGCATTCCGGAGAACGCGGTGATGGCGATGATGGTCGGCGCGATGACCATCCACAACATCCAGCCCGGCCCGCAGGTCATCTCGTCGAACCCGGAGCTGTTCTGGGGCCTGATCACCTCCATGTGGGTCGGCAACGCGATGCTCGTGATCCTCAACCTGCCGATGATCGGCATGTGGATCCGCCTGCTCACCACGCCGTACCGCCTGCTCTATCCGGCGATCCTGCTGTTCTGCTCGATCGGCGTCTATACGGTGAACAACACGAGCTTCGACATCCTGCAAACGGCGCTCTTCGGCCTCATCGGCGTACTGTTCATGAAGCTCGAGATGGAGCCCGCGCCGCTGCTGCTGGGCTTCGTGCTCGGCCCGATGATGGAGGAGAACCTGCGCCGCGCGCTGCTGCTGTCGCGCGGCGACGCGTTCGTGTTCTTCCAGCGGCCCATCTCGGCGGGCCTGCTGATCGCTGCGGCAGCGCTGGTCCTCGTCATCACGCTGCCCAACATCCGCAGCAAGCGCGAGGAAGCGTTCGCCGAGGAGGCGTAGCGCGCCCGCGTATGATCAACGGTGGACGCGGACCTCGAGTCCGCCGTCGATCGCATTCCGCACCCGCATGACGCCCTTGGATTGGTCGCTCCCGTATCCGTCGCGGCGCCAGCCGCTGCTTGCCGGCCACGTCGTCGCGACCTCCCAGCCGCTCGCCACACAGGCCGGCGTGACGATGCTCGCGCGCGGCGGCAATGCCGTCGACGCAGCGCTCGCCACCGCGATCACCCTGACCGTGGTCGAGCCGTGCAGCAACGGCATCGGCTCGGACCTCTTCGCGATCCTGTGGGACGGACGCGAGCTCGTCGGGCTCAACGCGTCGGGGTGCGCGCCTGCCGCATGGACGCCCGATCGCTTCGCGGGCCGCGCCATGCCCGAGCGCGGCTGGGAGTCGGTGACGATACCGGGCGCCGTTTCCGGCTGGGTCGCGCTGTCGCAACGCTACGGCAAGCTGCCCTTCGGCGATCTGTTCGAGCCCGCGGTCCGCTATGCGCGCGACGGCTACGCCGTATCGCCGGTGATCGCGCAGAAATGGGCGCTCGCGGCGACCGTGATGCCGCAGGGGCTGGGATGGCAGGCGCATTTCCTGCCGCGCGGGCGCGCGCCCGCACCGGGCGAGCGCTTCGCGAGCCCCGACATGGCGCGCACGCTGGAGGCCATCGCGCGCACCGACGGCGAAGCGTTCTATCGCGGCGACCTCGCACACGCGATGGCCGCGCATTCGCGCGAGCACGGCGGCGGTCATGCCGTGGAAGACTTCGCGGCGCACGCGATCGACTGGGTCACCCCGCTCGCCTACGACTATCGCGGCGTGACGGTGCACGAGATCCCGCCGAACGGCCAGGGCATCGCGGCGCTCATCGCGCTCGGCATCCTGGACAACTTCGACCTGCGCGCGCACGCGCCCGATTCGGTCGCCAGCCAGCATCTGCAGATCGAGGCCATGAAGCTCGCATTCGCCGACGCGTATCGCTATGTCGCCGATCCGCGGACGATGCGCGTGCAGCCCGAGGCGCTGCTCGACCGCGGCTATCTCGCATCGCGTGCGAGGCTCATCGATCCATCGCGCGCGAAACGCTTCGGCCCCGGGGATCCGCCGCGCGGCGGCACGGTATACCTGTGCGCGGCCGATCGCAGCGGCATGATGGTGTCGCTGATCCAGTCCAACTACATGGGCTTCGGCTCGGGGGTCGTCGTGCCGGGCACGGGCATCAGCCTGCAGAACCGCGGCGCGGGCTTCGTCACCGACGCGGCGCACGCCAACTGCGTGGGGCCCGGCAAGCGTCCGTATCACACGATCATTCCGGGCTTCGCGACGCGTGACGGCGCACCGTACGCGGCGTTCGGCGTGATGGGCGGCCCGATCCAGCCGCCGGGGCACGTGCAGACGGTCGTGCGCCTCGTCGACTATGGCATGAATCCGCAAGCCTCGCTCGACGCGCCGCGCTGGAAGGTCAACCGCGACGGCTCGATCGATCTCGAGGCTTCCGCGTCGCCGGAGCTTCGTGCGGGCCTGCTCGCGCTCGGGCACGTCACCGCATCCGTGCCCGACACCTACATGGACTTCGGCGCAGGCCAGTTCATCGTCAAAGCGCAGGAAGGCTACGTCGCGGCGTCCGATCCGCGGCGCGACGGCCAGGCGTCGGGCTTCTAGCCATGAACCGCAGGCGCGCGATCGGCTGGACGATCGCCGCGCTCGTCGCGCTCGGCGCGCTGCTGTTCGTGCCGCTGCCGTGGCCCGGCTGGCTCGTCGGCACGCGCATCGAGAACGTCGTCGAGATCGATGCACCGATGCCGCAGGTGTTCGCGTACGTCGCGACGCCCGCGAACTGGCCGAAATGGCATCCCAATTCTCGTGCGGTGCGCGGCGTGACGGATCGGACGCCGGCGGTCGGTGAAAGCGTGGTCGAGACCTACGACATCGCGGGACGCAGCGACGACGCGACGTGGACCACCGTCGAGCTCGACCCGCCGCGGCGCTGGCGCTTCACCGCGCGATCGCAACGCGGCGGCGGCGCCGAGATCGCCTACACGCTGCAGCCCACCGCGAGCGGCACGCGCTTTCGGCGCGAGCTGTACTACGAGGGACCCAACCTGCTGTTCGCGATCCTCGACGCGCTGAAGCTCAAGTCGGTGATGGTGGCCAACTCGGCGGCCGCCGTGCAGAACGTGAAGCGCGACACCGAGGCCGCCGCGAGGAAGCAGCCCTAGCCTTCGCGCGCCTTGGTCTCCGAAAGCGTCAGGAGCTCCGGCAGCTCGATGCGCTTGCGATCCGGCTCGACCGCCGCAAGGGGCGCCGTCGCCTGCATCGTCGCGAGGCTGCGGCGCGCGAGCTCCTGGTAGCTCTGCGTCGCCTCGATCTTCCACGCGAGCTCGGTGTCGCCGAGCGCGCGCACGACGCGCGCCGGAACGCCGGCGACGAGCGTGCGCGGCGGCACCACCATGCGCGCCTTCACGAACGCCATGGCGGCGACGATGGCCGATTCGCCGATCTCGGCGCTGTCGTTGATGACCGCGTTCATGCCGATGAGCGCGTTGCGCCGCACGATGCAGCCGTGCAGCACCGCGCCGTGGCCCACGTGCCCGTCCTCCTCGACGATCGTGTCGGTGCCCGGGAATCCGTGCGCGATGCACGTGTCCTGCAGATTGGCGCCGGCGCGGATGTCGATGCGCCCGAAGTCGCCGCGCAGGCAGGCCGCGGGCCCGATGTAACACCCCGCGCCGACGATGACGTCCCCGATCAGCACCGCCGACGGATGGACGTACGCGGTCGGGTCGACCACCGGCGTCACGCCGTTGATCGCATAGACGATGAGCGACATGGCGACAGATCCTTCAGGCGATCCAGCATCGTGCGTTGGCGAACATGCGGTACCACGGCGATTGCTCGGGCCATTCGCGCGGGTGCCATGACATCTGCGCCGTGCGCCACACGCGCTCCGGATGGGGCATCAGGATGGTGAAGCGGCCATCCGCCGTGGTGAGGCCCGTGATGCCCTGCGGCGACCCGTTGACGTTGAAAGGATACGTCTGCGTGGCGCGGCCATGGCCGTCGACGAATCGGACGGCGACATGCGGCTGCGCGGCCTCGAGCTGGGCAGCGTCGCGAAACTCGGCATAGCCTTCGCCGTGCGCGGTCGCAACCGGAATGCGGCTGCCCGCCATGTCGCGGAAGAACAGCGACGGCGAGGGCTGCACCTCGAGCAGCGCGAAGCGTGCCTCGAACTGCTCCGACACGTTGCGCACGAAACGCGGCCAGTGGTCGGCGCCGGGGATCAGCTCGCGAAGGCTGCTCATCATCTGGCAGCCGTTGCAGACGCCGAGCGAGAACGTGTCCCGGCGCGCGAAGAAGCCGGCGAAGGCGTCGCGCAGGCGCGCGTTGAACAGGATCGACTTGGCCCAGCCTTCGCCGGCGCCCAGCACGTCGCCGTAGGAAAAGCCGCCGCACGCGACGATGCCGTGGAATTCGGTGAGCGCGCGCCGGCCGCTGGCGAGGTCGGTCATGTGCACGTCGTAGGCATCGAAGCCCGCGCGCGTGAACGCGGCCGCCATCTCGACCTGGCCGTTGACGCCCTGCTCCCGCAGCACGGCTACGCGCGGCCGCGCACCGCGGCTTGCGAACGGCGCCGCGGGATCCTCGCGCGGATCGAACGTGAGATGCGGGGCGAGGCCGCGATCGCTCGCGTCCTCGATGCGCGCATGTTCCTGGTCGGCGCATTCGGGGTTGTCGCGAAGGCGTTGCAACGCATGCGTCGTCGACGACCACGCGCGATGGAGCTCGATGCGCGGCTCGTCGAGGACGACCGCCTCGGCGCGTCGAATGACGATGCGGCCGCCCGATTCGGGACGACCGACCACACCTGCCCGCACGCCGGCATCGCGCGCCGCATCGAGCACGCGCCGCGCATCGCCCGCGCGCACCTGCACCACCGCACCGATTTCCTCGGCAAAGAGCGCCGCGAGCGGATCCGCGTCGTGCGGAAGGTCGACGTCGAGGCCGCAGCGCGACGCGAACGCCATCTCGCACAACGTGACGAACAGCCCGCCATCGCCGATGTCGTGATACGCGAGCAGCGTGCCGTCGATCAGCAGCCGCTGCAGGAGGTCGAACCACGCGGCAAGCCGCTTCGCGTCGTCGACATCGGGCGCCGTGTCGCCCAGTTGCCCGTAGACCTGCGCGAGCGCGGAGCCGCCGAGGCGGCGCCTGCCGTCCGCGCCATCGAGATGGACCAGCACGGTATCGCCCGCGTCGCGATGGAGCAGCGGTGTCAGGACACGCCGCCCGTCGCGCAGCGGTGCGAACGCCGAGACGACGAGCGAGACCGGTGCGGTCACCGCCACCTCGCGTCCGTCCTGCGACCACGACGTGCGCATCGACATCGAATCCTTGCCGACGGGAATCGACACACCGAGCGCGACGCACAGGTCGCGCACCGCGCGCACCGTGTCGTAGAGCGCGGCGTCCTCGCCGGGATGGCCCGCAGCCGCCATCCAGTTGGCGGATAGCTTGACCTTGTCGACGTTTTCGACGCACGCGGCGCAGAGGTTCGTGAGCGCTTCGGCGACCGCCATGCGGCCCGACGCCGGCGCGTCGATCAGGGCGAGCGGCGTGCGCTCGCCCATGGCCATCGCCTCGCCGGCATGGCCGGTGAAGTCCATGAGCGTCGTCGCGACGTCGGCGACGGGGACCTGCCACGGCCCCACCATCGGATCGCGCGCGCAGAGCCCGCCCACCGTGCGATCCCCGATCGTCACCAGGAACGTCTTGTCGGCAACGGCCGGCAGTTGAAGCACGCGATAGGCGGCCTCGCGGAGCTTCACGCCGTGGAGATCGAGCGGCGACAACTCGCGCCGGACGTGCGCGACGTCACGCGTCATGCGCGGCGCCTTGCCGAGGATCACTTCGAGCGGAACGTCGACCGGTTGGTCGTCGAACAGCGGATCCGTGACGACGAGGCTTCCCTGGTCGTTCGCCGTTCCGACCACCGCGAAGGGGCAGCGCTCGCGCTCGCAGATGGCGCGGAAGCGGTCGAGCGACTGCGCCGCGATGGCGAGCACGTAGCGCTCCTGCGCCTCGTTGCACCAGATCTCGCGCGGCGACATGCCGCTTTCCTGCGACGGAATCGCGCGCAGGTCGAACGTGCCGCCCACCCCGCCGCCGTGCACGAGCTCGGGCAGTGCGTTGGAGAGGCCGCCCGCGCCCACGTCGTGGATCGACAGGATGGGATTGTCCGCGCCGAGCTGCCAGCAGCGGTCGATCACTTCCTGCGCGCGCCGCTGGATCTCGGCATTGCCGCGCTGAACGGAGTCGAAGTCGAGGTCCGCCGTGTTGGCGCCGGTGGTCATCGACGATGCGGCGCCGCCGCCCATGCCGATCAGGAGGCCCGGCCCGCCGAGCTGCACGAGCGGTGTCCCCGCTGCGAGCGGTTGCTTGTGCGCCTGCGCCGCAGCGATGTTGCCCACCCCGCCGGCGATCATGATCGGCTTGTGATAGCCGCGCCATTCGCCGTCGAGGCGCTGCTCGAAGGTACGGAAATAGCCCGTCAGGTTGGGACGCCCGAATTCGTTGTTGAACGACGCTGCGCCGATCGGGCCTTCGAGCATGATGGCGAGCGGCGAAGCGATGCGATCGGGCTTGCCGCACGTCGCTTCCCATGGATGCGTGAGGCCGGGAATGCGCAGGTTGGAAACCGTGTATCCGACCAGCCCGGCCTTGGGCCGCGCCCCGCGCCCCGTTGCCCCTTCGTCGCGAATCTCGCCGCCCGAGCCGGTCGCGGCGCCCGGGAACGGCGCGATGGCGGTGGGATGGTTGTGCGTCTCGACCTTCATCAGCACGTCGGTGCGCTCGTTCGCCGCGCGATAGAGCGCATCGTCTCGCGGATGAAAGCGCGCGACGGTCGCGCCTTCGATCACCGCGGCGTTGTCGGCGTACGCGACCACGGTTCCGCGCGGATGCGCCGCGTGCGTGGCGCGGATCATCGCGAACAGGCTGTCGCGCTGGCGCTCGCCGTCGAGGATCCATTCCGCGTTGAAGATCTTGTGCCGGCAATGCTCCGAGTTCGCCTGCGCGAACATCATGAGTTCGACGTCGGTCGGATCGCGTGAAAGTGCGCGGAAGCTGCGCTCGAGGTAGTCGATCTCGTCGTCGGCCAGCGCGAGGCCGAGGTCGCGGTTGGCGCGCACGAGCGCCGCGCGCCCTTCGGCGGCCAACGGAATCGATGCGAGCGGCCGCGGCGCAACATGCGAGAAGAGCCGCGCGGCGTCCGCGAAGTCCGCGAACACGGCTTCGACCATGCGGTCGTGCACCAGCGGCAGCAGCGCCTGGCGGTCGTCTTTGGCGAGCGCGCCGCCGTCGCGCGTCTGCACGCGGTACGCGATGCCGCGCTCGAGCCGGTTGACGGCGGCGAGGCCGCAGTTGTGCGCGATGTCGGTCGCCTTGGACGACCACGGCGAGATCGTGCCCGGCCGCGGCGTGACGAGCAGAAGATCGCCCGCCTCGTCGACGGCGTCCTCGCGCGGCCCGTAGACCAGCAGGCGCTCGAGGATGGCGCGCTCGTCCGCCGAGAGCGGGCGCGCGACTTCGGCGAAATGCCAGTACGTCGCGCTGAGCGCGACGACGCGATGTTCGGGATGGACGGCGGCGACTGCGGCGAGCAGCTTGGCGACGCGGAACGGCGAAAGCGCCGACCGGCCGCGCAGCGACAGGATCTCCATCGCGAAGGCGGCGAACGTAAAGACGAATTGTACGCCGCCCCGGGCGCGCGCTCGCTACTCGACCTTGCCGATCTTCTGCACCACGTTGCGCATCTTCGTCGCGTCGTTCTCGACGTACTGCGCGAACTCCGGCGCATCCAGGTACTGCACCGGGCTTCCCGCGGTCAGCAGCGTCTCCTTCACCTTCGGATCGTTCGCGGCGGCGCGCGCGGCGGCGCGCAATTTCTCCACGACTGGCTCGGGTGTCGCGGCCGGCACGAAGATGCCGGACCATTGCGCATAGTCGACGTTGGTGCCGAGCTCCTTCAGGCTCTGCACGTCGGGCAGCGTGACGAGACGCGCATTGCCCCAATGCGCGAGCACGCGCACCTTGCCGCCCTTGACGTGTTGCACGATCGAGGCGGGACCCGTGGCGAGCGCGTCGACCTGGCCGCCGAGCAGCCCGACGATCGCCGGGCCCGCGCCGGTGTACGGAACGTGCGTCAGCTTGATGCCCGCCGTCTGCGACAGCATTTCCATGGGCACGTGCATCGTGCCGTAGTTGCCCGACGAGCCGTAGTTGTACTTGCCCGGATGCGCCTTGGCATCCGCGACGAACTCGGCGTACGTCTTCCACGGCGCGTCGGCACGCACGGCGAGGACCGTCGGGTCGGCCGTGACGCGCGCGATGGGACGCAGATCCTCGATCTGGTATTGCGGCTGCCGGCCGAGGATCTTGTCGGCTTCGGGCAGCACGGTGAGCGACGACAGCGACATCAGCACGGTGTAGCCGTCGGGCTTGGCCTTGGCGACCGTGCCCATGCCGATCGCGCCGCCCGCCCCCGGCTTGTTCTCGATGACGACCGAGACGCCGAGCTCGCGCGACAGCGCGTCGGCAACGGGCCGGCCGACGGTGTCGGCCACGCCGCCCGGCGGGAACGGGACGACCATGGTGACGGGGCGCTCGGGCCACTCGGCAGCAAGCACGCAGAACGAGGCGCCGGCGCAGGCGGCCACCACGAATCGGGCAAGACGACGCATGAAATCCTCCGGAATGCGGCCGTCGGCGCGGCCATGTTCTGTGGCGCTCCGCGCCATTGTAGCCGGGCGGCCCTCTTTGCACTGTTGTCGCCGACGTTCGCTTGGCTCGCCCTCCGTCCGGGCTCGCGTTCCTCGCCCGCCTCGTTCACTCGCGTGCTGCGGCCCGGCCGGGTTTGCCGGACAATAGCGGCCTACGGGAGTGCGCACCACGGTGGAGGTCGGCACCATGCAGGAAGCCGCGGCGAAGGTCGACATGGACGCGAGGGACGATCACCTCGCCGACGTGCAGAGCCTCGTGCGTGCGCGTGTCGCACGCGACCAGCGCGAGGTGGTCGAGGCGTTCGTCGCGCGCTACTTCGCGCGCGTCGATCCCGAGGATCTCGCCGAGCGGCGCGCCGCCGATCTCTACGGCGCAGCCTTGTCGCACTTCAACTTCGCGCGCAAGCGCGAGCCGGGACGCGCGCGCGTGCGGGTGTTCAATCCGTCGATCGTCGAGAACGGCTGGCAGTCGACGCACACGATCGTCGAGATCGTCAACGACGACATGCCGTTCCTCGTCGACTCGGTGACGATGGAGGTGAACCGCCACGGCCTGACGCTGCACCTGATCGTGCATCCGATCATCCCGGTGCGCCGCAGCGCGGACGGAACGCTGGTCGCGATCGCGGGCGACGACAGCGACGCGCCGCGCGAGTCGTTCATCCACGTCGAGGTGGACCGCATCGTCGATCCCGCGGTCATGGAGTCGCTGGCCGCGGACATCGCGCGCGTTCTGCGGGACGTCCGCGCTGCAGTGACCGACTTTCACGCCATGCGCGACCGGGTGGACGTCGTCGTTGCCGATCTCGGCCAGCAACCGCCGCCGCTGCCCGCCGACGAGCTGGCCGAAGGCGAAGCATTCCTGCGCTGGCTCGCCGACAACCACTTCACCTTTCTGGGCTACCGCTGCCACGACCTCGTCCATGTCGACGGCGAGGACGCGCTGAAGGTGGTGCCCGGGTCGAGCCTCGGCATCCTGCGCGAGACCGAAGGCACGCATGCGAAGAGCTTCGCGGCGCTGCCGCGCGAAGTGCGCGCGTACGCGCGCGTGCCGGAGCTGCTCATCATCACCAAGGCGAATTCGCGCTCGACGGTGCACCGGCCGGGGTACCTCGACTACATCGGCGTCAAGCGCTTCGACGCGAGCGGCCAGGTGTGCGGCGAGCATCGCTTCCTCGGCCTTTTCACCTCCACCGCGTACAGCGCCAATCCGTCCGACATTCCGCTGCTGCGGCGCAAGGTCGCGCACGTGGTCGCGCGCGCAGGCCTCGCGCCCGGCAGCCACGCGGGCAAGGCGCTGGTGCACGTGCTCGACACGTACCCGCGCGACGAGCTCTTCCAGAGCACCGAGGATGAGCTGCTGCGCACCGCGATCGGCATCCTGCAGCTCGAGGACCGGCAGCGCTTTCGCCTGTTCGTGCGCCGCGATCCGTTCGGCCGCTTCCTCGCGTGCATGATCTTCGCGCCGCGGGAGAACTACACCACCGAGCTGCGGCGCAAGTGGCAGGCGATCCTGCTGGAGGCCTTCAACGGCACGAGCTCCGACTTCCACGTCAACCTGTCGGAATCGATGCTCGCGCGAATCATGATCATCGTGCACACGACACCCGGGCAGATCCCGGAGTACAACGTGCGCGACCTCGAGAGCCGCCTCATCGTGGCGGCGCGGCGCTGGGACGACGAGCTCTCGGAGGCACTGGTGGAAGCGCTCGGCGAGGCGCGCGGCATCCAGCTCCTTCGCGAGTACGGCGCGGCCTTTCCCGCCGCGTACCGCGAGGACTTCGCGGCGCGCAGCGCCGTGCCGGACATCGAGACGATGGCGTCGCTCGGCAAGGACCAGCCGCTCGCCATGAGCCTGTATCGACCGCTCGAGGCCGCCCCCGGAACGCTGCGCTTCAAGCTGTTCCATTGGGGGAGCCCGGTCGCGCTGTCCGACAGCCTGCCCATGCTCGAGCGCATGGGTCTCAAGGTGCTGGACGAGCGGCCGTATCGCATCGCGCCGGAAGGCGGCACGCCGGTCTGGATGCACGACCTCGGCATGCTCGCGAGCGGCGCCGACGTCGACCTCGAGCTCGATGCGCTGCACGAGCCCTTCGCCGATGCGTTCGGACGCGTGTTCCGGGGCGAGGTCGAGAGCGACGACTTCAACCGGCTCGTGCTGCGCGCGGGATTGCCGGCCGACGAAATCGTCGTGCTGCGCGCGTACGCGAAATATCTGCGCCAGATCGGCTTCTCGCTGTCGCAGGGCTTCATCGAAGCGACGATGTCGGCGCATGCGGACATCGCGCGCCTGCTCGTCGAGCTCTTCAGGACGAGGCTCGATCCGGCGCAGGGCGAAGGCGCCGAAGCGCGCGCCGCCCAGACGCAGCAGGCGATCGAGCAGGCGCTCGAGGATGTCGCCAACCTCTCGGAGGACCGCGTGCTGCGCCAGTATGTGGCGCTCGTGCTCGCGACCACGCGCACGAACTTCTGGCACCGCGATGCGCAGGGACGTCCGCGCGCGTTCCTGTCGTTCAAGCTCGATCCTGCCGCCATTCCGGGCCTCCCCGAACCGAAGCCGATGTTCGAGATCTTCGTGTACTCGCCGCGCTTCGAAGGCGTGCACCTGCGCGGCGGCAAGGTCGCGCGCGGGGGGCTGCGCTGGTCCGACCGGCTGGAGGACTTCCGCACCGAGGTCCTCGGTCTCATGAAGGCGCAGATGGTCAAGAACACCGTGATCGTGCCGGTCGGCTCGAAGGGCGGGTTCGTGCTGAAGCGCGCGCCTTCGCCGGCCGACCGCGATGCGACCCTGCGCGAGGGTGTCGCGTGCTACCAGGATTACCTGCGCGGCCTGCTCGATCTCACCGACAATCGCGTCGGCGATCGCGTGGTGCCGCCGCCGCAGGTCAGGCGCCAGGACGGCGACGATCCGTATCTCGTCGTCGCCGCCGACAAGGGAACCGCGACGTTCTCCGATTACGCCAACGCGATCAGCGCGGAATACGGCTTCTGGCTCGGCGACGCGTTCGCGTCCGGCGGCTCGGCAGGCTACGACCACAAGGCGATGGGCATCACCGCGCGTGGCGCATGGGAATCGGTCAAGCGCCACTTCCGCGAGATCGGCCTCGACACGCAGACCACCGACTTCCGCGTCGTCGGCATCGGCGACATGTCGGGCGACGTGTTCGGCAACGGCATGCTGCTGTCCCGCCACATCCGCCTGGTCGCGGCCTTCGATCACCGGCACGTCTTCCTCGACCCCGATCCCGATGCGGCGGCGAGCTTTGCCGAGCGCGAGCGGCTGTTCAGGCTGCCGCGCTCCTCATGGGCCGATTACGACGCAAAGCTGATCTCCAAGGGCGGCGGCGTGCATGCGCGCAGCGCGAAGTCCATTGCGATCACGCCGGAAGTGAAGCTCGCGCTCGGCATCGGCGCCGACGCGCTGACGCCGGCCGAGCTCATCAGCGCGATCCTCGAGGCGCCGGTCGACCTGCTGTACAACGGCGGCATCGGCACGTACGTCAAGGCCACGCGCGAGAGCCAGGCCGACGTCGGCGACCGCACGAACGACGCCGTGCGCGTCAACGGCCGCGACCTGCGCTGCAAGGTGGTGGGCGAAGGCGGCAATCTCGGCTTCACCCAGCTCGGGCGCATCGAGTACGCGCGCGCCGGCGGCCGCATCAACACCGACGCGATCGACAACTCCGCGGGCGTGGACACCTCGGACCACGAGGTGAACATCAAGATCCTGCTCGGCCTTGCAATCGCCGAGGGCGAGCTCACCGAGAAGCAGCGCAACGCCCTGCTCGCGGAGATGACCGACGAAGTGGCCGCGCTGGTGCTGCGCGACAACCGCTTCCAGACGCAATCGCTCTCCGTGACGGGCCGCATCGCGCCGCAGCTCCTCGACGCGCACGAGCGCTTCATCCATTTCCTCGAGAAGTCGGGCCGGCTCAATCGCGCGCTCGAGTTCCTGCCGTCCGACGAAGAGATCGCGGAGCGCCGCGCGGCCGGCGAAGGGCTCACGTCGCCGGAGCGCGCGGTGCTGCTCGCCTACAGCAAGATCTGGACGTACGACGAGCTCCTCGCCTCGACGCTGCCCGACGATGCGTGGGTCGCCACCGCGCTCACGCGCTATTTCCCGCAGCGCCTGCACGAGCGCTACGCCGGCTACATGCAGCGCCATCCGCTGCGCCGCGAGATCATCGCGACGCACGTGGTGAACAGCATGGTCAACCGCGTCGGCAGCACGTTCATCCACCGCATCATGGAGACGACGGGTGCGAGGCCGCCGGAGGTGGTGCGCGCGTACCTGCTGACGCGCGAGGTATTCGACTTCGTCGGCGCCTGGCACGCGATCGAGTCGCTCGACAACAAGGTGGCCGACGCGGTGCAGTCGGCCATGCTGATCGACCTGTCGCGCCTGCTGTATCGCGCAACCATCTGGTTCCTGCGCTCCCGCGTGCTGGCCGAGGACATGGGAAGCACGATCGGCCATTTCGCGCCGCGCGTCGCGACGCTGGCCACGCGCATACCGGTGCTGCTCGATGCCGGCGAGCGCGCGCGCATGGCGGAGCGCGCGGCGCGCTACGTCGGCGACGGCGTGCCGGACGACATTGCCGCGCGCGTGGTGAACCTCGATGCCCTCTACGCGACGCTGGACGTCGTCGCGATCGCCGATGCGCGAGACCGGCCGCTCGAGACCGTCGCGGACGTCTACTTCGAGCTCTCCGGCAGGCTGGACCTGCCGTGGCTGCGCGAGAAGATCGCGGCGCTGCCGGGCGACGCGCACTGGCAGGTGCTCGCGAAAGGCGCGATGCTCGACGACCTCTACGGCCTGCAGCGCACGATCACCGCCGAGGTGCTCGGCGGCGCGGCAGAGATCGCGGCGCCGCACGACGTCATCGCGGCGTGGCAGGAGCGCAACGCGCGAGCCATGGCACGCGCGGGCCAGCTCCTCGCCGAGCTGCACGCGGCGCCCGCGATCGATGCGTCGATGGTCTCCGTCGCGCTGCGCGAGCTGCGCAACCTGGGATGAAGGTCAGCTGATCACGTCGCGCGCGCTTCGCCGTTGCGCATGACGAGCGTGCGCAGAAGATCGACCAGCAGGTTGACGTCGACCGGCTTGGTGAGGTGCGACACGAAGCCCTCGTCGCGCGCCCGCTCAAGGTCCTCCGGCCGTCCGAACCCCGTGAGCGCGAGCACCGGGACGTGCTCGCAACCCGGGAGCGCGCGCAGCCGCCGCACGAACTCGAAGCCGTCCATGCCGGGCATCGAGATGTCGGACAGCACGACGTCGAACCGCTGGCCCGACGCGCGCTCGAGGGCTTCCATTCCGCTGTTCGCGGCCACGACCGAGGCGCCGTCGAGCGCAAGGAGCTGGCTGACCACCGCGGTGGTGTCGGCGGAATCGTCGACCACCAGCACGCGCATCGCGTGCAGCGCGCCGCGTCGCACGTCCATGTGCGGCGCGACCGTCGCGGGCCCGCCACGACCGGGCGGCAGACGCACCGTGAAGCGCGCGCCGCGGCCCGGGCCTTCCGAATCCGCGGTGATCGAGCCGCCGTGGAGCTCCACGAGCTGCTTCACCAGCGCGAGCCCGATGCCCAGGCCGCGCTGCGGACGGCTGTAGCTCGCATCGGCCTGGCGGAACATCTCGAACACGTGCGGCAGGAAGTCGGTTTCAATGCCCTGGCCGGTGTCCGAAACGACGATCGAGATGCCGTCGTCGCGCGCGAACGCGCGAAGGCTCACGCGCCCGCCGGCCGGCGTGAATTTCACCGCGTTGCTCAAGAGGTTCCACACGATCTGCTCGATGCGCAGGGCGTCGCCGTCGACCGTGAGGTCCGGCTCGACTTCGACGTCCAGCGCCACGCGCTTGCGGGCCGCCTCGCCCCGGACGGTCTCGATCGCGTGGTCGATCGCGCTGCGCAGGCGCACCGTTTCGCGGCTGAGCGTGAGCTTGCCACTGCGCAGCCGCGACAGGTCGAGCAGGTCACCGGTGAGATGGGACTGCGCGAGCGCGCTCCGCTTCAGCACTTCGGCGATCTGGCGCAGCTCCGGCGCGGGATGCGCGTGCTCCCACCGCGACAGCACCTCGGCGTAGTTCAGCATCACGTGCAGCGGGTTGCGCAGCTCGTGCGACAGCGTGGCGAGGAACTCGTCCTTGAGGCGGTTCGCCTCCTCGGCCGAATGCCGCAGCGCCTGCTCGCGATGCAGCAGCCGCTCCTGCGTCTCGCGCAGCGTGCGGTCGGTGCGCTTGCGCGCCACGCCGAACGCGAGCTGCCGCGCGATGCTGAGCGCGAGGGCGATCTCGTCGGCGCTGCAGGGATGCGGGCCGTCGTAATAGGTCATGAACTTGCCGATCAACGCGCCGTCCACCACCAGCGGGATGAAGCAGAGCGCACCGATGCCTTCGGCACGAACCACCGCCTTCAGCGCGGGCTCGAGGTCGGCGGCCGCGATGTCGGACACCACGATGGGCTGCGGGTTGCGTGCGTCGCGCCGCCACGGCGAATGGCCGTCGACCGCCAGGCGATACGCGTCGGACAAGCCTCGCCATGCCACGAAGCGCATCACGCCGGCGTCGTCGGCCAGCAGAATGGAAGCGCGATCGCGGTGCAGCGCGTGCTGGATCGCGTCGAGCGCCGCAGCGTACACCTCCGCCAGCGTTCCGGCGCGATAGAGCCGGTCGGTGAACGCATACAGCGCGGCCTGCTGGCGCCCGAACTCCGCCACCGATTCCTCGGCGCGCGCCTGGGCTTCCGCGCGCTGGCGCAGCGACGCCTCGGAGCGCACGCGACGCTCGAGCTCGCCGGCGGCGCGCGCGTGCGCGCGATGCATGGCCTCCACGGTGACCGCGACGCAACCGGCCGCGAACACGTAGCTCAGCAGCGAGATGAGCGCCGCCGGATCGGCGGCCATGAGGCTGCGCTCGGCCTCGAAGAACATGCCGTGCGCGATGACGGCCGACGCGGCGATCGCGAGCGCGGCGGGGCCCAGGCCGCCGACGAGCGCGGCGAGCACCACCGCCGGATAGAAGAAGACGAACGGCAGGCCCTCGGGGCCGACGAGCGGCGTGAACATCGCACGCACGCCCCATGCGACGGCCAAGGCCGCGATGGCCACACCGTAGCGAATCAGCGCGGACCCGGCCGCACGCATCTCTTTCGAACACCCGCCTCGACTGAGGCCGATGTTATACCCGCGAGCCGCGTCGCGGATACCGGTTCGCGCTGCGAACGGCGGTCAGTGGTGCAGGATCTTGGCGAGGAACTGCTGCGCGCGCTCGGAGCGCGGCTTGCCGAAGAAGTCGTCCTTGGTGGCGTCCTCGACGATCTGGCCGCGGTCCATGAAGATGACGCGGTGGGCGACCTTGTGCGCGAAGCCCATCTCGTGCGTCACCACCATCATGGTCATGCCCTCCTTCGCGAGCTCGACCATGACGTCCAGCACCTCGTTGATCATCTCGGGGTCCAGGGCGGACGTCGGCTCGTCGAACAGCATGCAGATGGGATCCATGGACAGCGCGCGCGCGATCGCGACGCGCTGCTGCTGGCCGCCGGAAAGCTGGCCGGGGAACTTGTCCTTGTGCGCCGACAGGCCGACGCGGTCGAGCAGCTTCAGGCCGCGCTCGCGCGCTTCCTCGGGCTTGCGGCGGAGCACCTTGATCTGACCCAGCGTCAGGTTCTCGGTGACGGTGAGGTGCGGGAACAGCTCGAAGTGCTGGAACACCATGCCCACGCGCGAGCGCAGCTTCGGCAGGTTGGTCTTGGGGTCGTTCACCTTGATGCCGTCGACGACGATATCGCCCTTCTGGAACGGCTCGAGCGCGTTGACCGTCTTGATCAGCGTGGACTTGCCCGAGCCCGAAGGGCCGCACACGACGATCACCTCGCCCTTGTTCACGGCCGTCGAGCAGTCGGTCAGCACCTGGAAGGTGCCGTACCACTTGGACACGTTGTTGATGTCGATCATGGGCATGGCGGGTCCCGATCAGCGAATGATGGCGATCCTCTGCTGCAGCCGCTTCACCAGAAGCGAGCCGAAGAAGCAGATGACGAAGTAGACGACCGCGACGAACGTGTACATCTCCACCAGGCGTCCGTCGCGCTGCGCGATCTTCGACGCCGCGCCGAGGAAGTCCGTGATGGACAGCACGTACACGAGCGACGTGTCCTGGAAGAGGATGATCGTCTGCGTGAGCAGGATGGGCAGCATGTTGCGGAATGCCTGCGGCAGCACGATCTTGGCCATCGTCTGGCCGTAGGTGAGCCCGAGCGCGTAGCCCGCCCATGCCTGCCCGCGCGCCACCGACTGGATGCCCGCGCGCATGATCTCCGAGTAGTACGCCGCCTCGAACATCGTGAAGGTGATGACCGAGGACAGGAACGCGCCGACCTGCACCGGACGCTCCGAGCCCGTGAGCGCGGCGCCGATGTACGGCACGAGGAAGTAGAACCAGAAGATCACCAGGATCAGCGGAACCGAGCGCATCAGGTTGACGTACGCCGTGGCGATCGCAGCCAGCAGCTTGAACTTGCCGAGGCGCATCATCGCGAGCAGCGTGCCGAAGACGATGCCGCCCAGGCACGCGAGCGCCGTGAGCGTCAGCGTGAACGTCATGCCCTCCCTGAACAGATAGGGCAGCGAGCGCGAGATGACGCCGAAGTCGAATTGGCTGAACATCTTCAGTGACCGCCGCCGGTTTGGGCCGGACCGATGAAGCCGGGCACCGCGACACGCCGCTCGAGCCAGCGCATGCCGGTCACGACGATGATGTTCACCACGATGTAGATGATCGTCGCCGCCGTGAACGCCTCGAACACCTGGAAGCTGAACTCCTGCATCGAGCGCGCCGCGGCGGTGAGCTCGACCAGGCCGATGGTCAGCGCCACCGAGGAGTTCTTGATGATGTTCATGAACTCGGAGGTGAGCGGCGGCAGGATGATCCGGAAGCCCATCGGCATCAGCACGTAGCGATACACCTGCGGGAGCCTCAGCCCGACTGCCGTTCCTGCGAAGCGCTGTCCGCGCGGCAGCGACTGGATGCCGGCGCGGACCTGCTCGGCGATGCGCGCTGCGGTGAAGAAGCCCAGGCACAGCACCGCCGGCACGTACGACCCCCACGGCGGCGGCATCTGCTTCATCGCATTGCCGAGGCGCTCGGGCAGCAGCTCCGGCAGCACGAAGAACCACAGGAACATCTGCACGAGCAGCGGGATGTTGCGGAAGATCTCCACGTACGCGTTGCCGAGGCGCACGGCCCAGCGCACCGGCGTGGTCCGGATGACGCCGAGGATCGAGCCGATCACGAGCGCGATGACCCAGGCGGCCAGCGCGGTGGCGAGCGTCCAGCCGAGTCCGACGAAGAGCGTGTGGAGATAGGTCCCGTCACCCGTCGGCGACATGTCCCAGAAGATCTTCCAGTTCCAGTGGTAGTTCACGCGTCGTCACCCTCCTTGGTGCGCGTTGCCCGCGTCGATACGCGACGGGGGGCGCGACGCCCCCCGTCCGCGGCCGAACGATCGCCGCCGGCTACATGTACGCCTTCGGATCCGCGTTGTCCGTCGGGTGCTGGAACACCTTCTTCAGCGCGTCGCTGATCGGCACGTGGAGGTTGATGCCCTTGGGCGGGATCGGGCTCTCGAACCACTTGTGGTAGATCTTCTCGATCTCGCCGCTCGTGTAGAGCTTCGACATCGTGTCGTCGACCACCTTCTTGAACTGCGGATCGTCCTTGCGCAGCATCAGGCTGTAGGGCTCGAGGCCGAGGCTGTCCGTGGAGATGTGGAACTCGCCCGGGTTCTTCGAGTTGGCGACCAGCCCGGAGAGGAGGATGTCGTCCATCAGGAACGCCGCGGCACGGCCGGTCTCCACCATCAGGAACGCCTCGGCATGGTCCTTCGCCGAGAGGATGTTCATGCCGTAGCTCTGCGACGTGTTGAGCTCGTTGAGCGCCTTGATGTCGGTCGTGCCGGCCGTCGAGACGATCGTCTTGCCCTTCATGTCGGTCATCTTGTCCATGCCCGACGACTTCTTGGTCACGTAGCGATACTTGACCACGAAGTACGTCATGCCGAAGTCGACCTGCTGCTTGCGCTCGGCGTTGTTGGTCGTCGAGCCGCACTCGAGGTCGATCGTGCCGTTGGCCATCAGCGGGATCCGCGTCGCCGACGTGACGGGGTTCAGCTTCACCTGCAGGTTCGGCATGTTGAGCTGCTGCTTCACCGCGTCCACGATCTTGTAGCAGATGTCCATGGCGTAGCCGACCGGCTTCTGGTTCTCGTCGTAGTACGAGAACGGGATCGACGAGTCGCGGTGACCGATGGTGATCGCCCCGGTGTCCTTGATCTTCTTCAGAGTGCCCGTGAGCTCCTGTGCCGCGGCCGGCAGGGCGATGAGCGCGATCAGCGCGAGGGCTACGGTCAGGCGGTTGTGACGCATTGCGGGTCCTCCGCGGGAATGGTTGTGTGGGAGCCCGCCTGCGACGGCGGGGCAGGGGCGGATTGTAAGCAGCCGGGGGACGTTTTGTCCAAGACCGCCCGGCGCGTCGTCCGGAGCGCACTTCGCTGCCCGCCGCGGGAAGCCGCGCCCGGACGGCGGCGGCATGCAGCGAGCGCAGGCGACGATTCGCTACACTGACCGTGCCCTTCGCCGAAACGACGCCATGCCGAAGCTCGAGCCCATCCTGCTCACCGCGGAACTGCGCGCGCTCGAAGCGCGTTACGCGAGCGAGCCCCTGATGGAGCGCGCGGGCGAAGCGGCCGCGGATGTCGCAACCGCGATGATCGAGCGTCGTGGCCATGTCGTCGTCCTGGCCGGGCCGGGCAACAATGGCGGCGACGCGTTCGTCGTCGCGCGGCGCCTGCGCGAGCGGTTCTTCGACGTCACCACGGTGTTTCGCGGCGATGCCGCGCGCCTTCCGCGTGATGCGGCGGCCGCGCATCGCGCCTATGTCGCGTCGCACGGCACGATCGCGGCATCACCGCCGGGGGGCCCCGTGGCGCTCGCCGTCGACGGATTGTTCGGGCTCGGCCTGACGCGCGCGCCAGCGGCGCCGCACGCCGAGCTGATCGACTGGGTCAACGCCGTGGATGCGCCGTGTCTCGCGCTCGACCTCCCGAGCGGTATCGAATCGGATACCGGTCGCGTGCTCGGCGCGGCCGTGCATGCGCGCAGGACGGCGACATTCATCGCGTGGAAGGCCGGGCTGCTGACCGGCGACGGCGTCGATCACGCGGGCGAGGTCTCCCTGCACACGCTGGGTGTCGAGGTGAATGGCGCTCACGGTACGCGGCTCGACTGGCGCGCGCTGGCGCCGCGGTTGCCCGATGTCCTGCGCCGCACGCAACGTTCCGCGCACAAGGGCACGTTCGGCACGCTCGCGATCGTCGGCGGAGCGCGCGGCATGGTCGGCGCCGCGCTGCTCGCGGGACGCGGCGCGCTGGCCGGCGGCGCCGGCAAGGTGCTCGTCGGCCTGCTCGCGGACGATGCGCCCGTGGTGGACACGAATGCGCCGGAGCTCATGTTGCGGCGCGCGGACGATGTACTGGAGGGCAGCGATGCGCTCGTCATCGGTCCTGGCCTCGGCACCGACGATGCGGCGCGCAGCCTGCTCGAGCGCGCGATCACGCAAGCCGTGCCGGTCGTGCTCGATGCAGACGCGCTGAATCTCGCTGCGCGCGACGAAGCGTTGCGCGACCGGATGCGCCAACGAACCGCAGCGACCGTGATCACGCCGCATCCGGCCGAGGCCTCGCGGCTGCTCGGGACGGCCGTCGCGGACGTGCAGGGCGACCGCCTCGGCGCGGCGCGAAAGCTCGCCGACTCGCTTCGCGCCCACGTCGTCGTGAAGGGAGCCGGCAGCGTGCTGGCCCATCCCGGCGGCACGTTCGACATCAACGCGAGCGGCAATCCCGCGCTCGCCACCGGGGGCACCGGCGACGTGCTTGCCGGTGTCGTCGGTGCGCTGCTCGCGCAACGCGTCGAAGCGCACGACGCGCTGCGCATCGGCGTATGCGCGCATGGCGCTGCGGCCGATGCGCTGGTTGCGCGCGGCGTGGGGCCGCTCGGCGTGCGAGCCTCGGAGATCGCGGACGCGGTGCGCGACGTGCTGAACCGACGCTAGGGCAGCAGGATCGTCGCGCCGGTGGTTTTCCGCGATTCGAGCGCGCGATGCGCTTCGGCCGCGTCGCGCAGCGGAAAGGTCTGGCGTATGTCCGCCTTGATCTTGCCCTCGCGCAAGAGCGCGAACAGCTCCGCCGCCATCGCACGCAGCTTGTCCGGCGTCGATGCGTAGGTGAACAGCGTGGGGCGCGTCAGGTACAGCGAGCCCTTCTGCGCGAGCACGCCGAGGTTGAACGCCGCGATCGGACCCGACGCGCTGCCGAAGCTCACGAACAGGCCGCGCGGCTGCAGGCAATCGAGCGACGCGGGAAACGTGTCCTTGCCCACACCGTCGTACACCACGGGCACGCCCTTCCCGTCGGTGAGCGCCTTCACGCGCTCGACGAAGTTCTCGCGCGTGTAGACGATGGTGTGCGCGCAACCGTGCTCGCGCGCGAGCGCGGCCTTCTCGTCCGAGCCCGCCGTGCCGATCATCGTCACGCCGAGCGCGCGGGCCCACTGGCACGCGATGAGGCCGACGCCGCCGGCGGCGGCGTGGAACAGGATCGTGTCGCCTTGCTGCAGCCGATGCGTCTGACGGAACAGGTATTGCACCGTGAGGCCCTTGAGCATCAGGCTCGCCGCCGCGCGATCGTCGACGCCTTCGGGGACCTTCACCAGCTTGTCCGCCGGAACGTTGCGCTCGGTGCTGTACGCGCCGACCGCGGTGGTGCAATAGGCGACGCGGTCGCCGCGCCGGAAATCGACGACCCCCGCTCCGACCGCGTCCACCACGCCCGCGGCCTCGGTGCCGATTCCCGACGGCAGCGGCAACGGATACTGTCCGCTGCGGTGGTACGTATCGATGTAATTGACGCCGATCGCCGTGTGGCGCACGCGAACTTCGCCTTGCCCGGGAGGCGGCACGTCCACCGTGTCGAACGACATCGCCTCCGGACCACCCGGTTTCTGGATACGGATCGCCTGCGCCATGGTGCTTCCCCCGCGATGTTCGATTGACCGGAACAGTCTAGCCCATTCGCGCACCAGTCAGTCGCGAAGCGTCGCGATCAGGCGTCGCGGCAGCAGCAGGAGGTCGAGCGCCTCGCACGCGTCACGACACACGACGTGCGCCGCGCTCAGTGCCTCGACGGCGCAGCCTTCCGCGCCGCACACGGCGATCGACAGCGCGGCGTCGGCCAGCATCGCGCGATCGTTGCGACCATTGCCGATCGCGGCGGTGCGGGAGTAATCGAGGCCCGCGAGAATGCGTCGCTTGGCGTCGGCCTGACCCGTCGGTTCGAGGACGTGGAGCGCCACCGGCAGTCGCGCGAGCGCGGAACGTGCATTGTCGTGCGTGTCCGCGGTGGCGACATGCAACTCGAGCGAACCCGAGAGCGACCGCAATCGATCGGCCACACCCGGATGAAGAACGCCGTCCCGCGCGAGGGTGCCGTTGAAATCGATCAGTGCCGCATCGAGCATCAGCCGGCCAAAGCCCGGCACGTCGATGTCGATCATGGCTTGCGCGAGCGGACCACGGTCACCGCGCAATTGGCATAGGCGATCACCTGCCGCGCCACCGACCCGATCAGGAAGCGCTCGAACAACGTATGCCCGCGGTGGCCGACGACGATGTGATCGGCACCGCGTGACTCCGCGTAGCGAACGATCTGCTCGGAGGGATGACCGACCACCACGTCGGTGCGGCAGGTCACGCCCGCCGTCACGGCGCCCTCCTTCAGCGGCTGCATCACGTTGTGCAGATGGAGCTGGGCACGCTCGATCCATGCCTTCGTTTCCACGTCCTCGCCGAATTCCGGCGGACGCGCGACAGCGACCATCTTCGCGACGAGCAGCAGCAAGAACGCGAGCGGCGCCGCGGCGAGTGCGGAACCGACACGAACGATCCGGCGCGGATGAAATAGAACGGCGTTAGCAGCCCGAACGTCACAGTGCGCAGCCGGCGCAGGAGCGCGGCGAGGAAGGTGAGCAGGATCGCACCCGTTCCTGCGAGGAACTTGATCCAGGTCTCGTTGGTTCCGAGCGCCGCGCCGCCGACCAGCGCGCCGATCA
>DASXAF010000124.1:0-17366 GCA_036406955.1 Casimicrobiaceae bacterium | reverse complement strand
GGCGTCGTTCTCGTGGATGACGTAGATGTGCGGCACGGCAGCCTCCTTCATGCGACCAACTTAACGGCGGCTGCCGGCGAAGCGAAAGAACTCTTCGCTACATGCTTGTGACCGGTTCGATGCTCCGGGCGCCGGAAGCTGAAAGACGCGCACGGACGTCCCGCGGCGCCGACATGGCGCCGCGGCGGTCGTTGCCGCCCGCCTCGAGCCGGATCAGGCGAGGAAGCGCCGCCGAGCCGGTCGCCGTCCGGCGCACGCTAGGCGCGAGTGAACATGCGCAGGAGCCGCGAGCGCGGCCGAAGCTCGACGTGCGCGCGGCCGCGACGCACGTCGACCTTCGCGCGGCGCAGCTGCATCAGGTCGGAAGCGAGCCGGCGCAGGCCGCGGGGCCGCCCGATGGCGCGCGCCTGCCGCACGTTGAGGATCTCCCCCGCGATGGCGCCGATCACCAGCGCAAGGCCGGTGATCGCGCCGGGATGCCGGCGCACGAGCCCGGCGATGCCTTGCTGACGCGGCGGTGGCATGCGCGGCCCCACGCGAAGCGCGACGTCCGGCGCGGGGGCGACCACCCGTCGCGCGAGCTGTGCCGTGGTCGCCGGCTGCAGCGGCGCACCCGCCGGCGCTGGCGCCGGTTGTCCTCGCGGCTGCCCGCCGGTCGGCGCTTCGGGCGCGGATCCCCGCGGCTCGCGGGTGCTCGCGACGAGCCGCTTCGCCGTCTTCGGCAGCTCCTGTCCCTGGCGCGAGCCGTATCGATGCGCGTACATCCACGTGAATTCGGCGCCGAGCAGGAAGATCTGCGCCGAGTAGTACACCCACAGCAGCAGCACCGCGAGCGAGCCGGCAGCACCGAACGTGGACACGACGCTGCTCTTGCCGAGGTAGAGCCCGACCAGGAGCTTGCCGATCGTGAACAGCACGGCGGTCGCGAGCGCGCCGATCCAGACGTCGTGCCATCCGATCGACACGCGCGGAAGGATCTTGTACATGAGCGCGAACAGCAGCGTGATCACGGCCAGGCTGACGATGAAGTTGAGCAGGTGCAGCAGCCACTCGGCATTGCCGAACACGCCGCCCCACCATGTGCCGAGGGCCGACAGCACGGCGCTGATGACGAGCGATACGAGCAGGATGAAGCCGATGGTCACGACCATGCCGAGCGAGAGCAACCGCGCGCGGATCATCGCCCAGATGCCTTCCTCCTTCTTCGCGGCGGGCGCCTTCCAGATGCGGTCGAGGTCGGTCTGCAGCTCGGCGAACACGGTCGTGGCGCCCATGAGCAGCAGCACGATGCCGACGATCGAGGCGACCACGCCCTCGCCGGTGTCGCTCGCGCTGTCGACCATGCCCTGGATCGCGTGAGCGCCGCTGTCTCCCAGCAGGCCGCCGAGCTGCGCGTAGATTTGTCCGCTCGCGGCCTCCCGCCCGAAGAAGAAGCCCGCGATCGCGATGACGATGATCAGCAGCGGCGCGATGGAGAACGCGGTGTAGTAGGCGATCGCCGCGCCCATGCTCGGGGCGAAGTCCTCGCTCCAGGCCGTCGCGGAGTCCTTCAGCAACGACCACAGGTTCTTCGGTGACAGCGCCGGATTCATGGCTTCCCCTCGTTCAAGGGCGAGCCGGCGCGAAACTACACGTCATCCCCGGTAAGGCTTACCACGGCAGACGTGGAAAAGCGCGTGCGCGCGGCATTCGCGTGCACGAATTCGCAAGACGCGTGCCGCACTCAGTGCCAGGCGGCAACCGCCTCGCGCGCTTCGCGGTTGAGGGGACGCGCCACCAGGCCTGTCGGCGAAATGCTGACAGCGTAGTGCGCGCCGTCGGCCATCGGCAGATACGTTGCGCTGCCGTACAACGCGTCGAGCCACGGCAGCCAGGCGTGGAACCGCCGTGCGAACGTCCACACGTCGAAGCCGGGCGGCCGCTCGACCTCGAACACCGTGCGCTCGGCGCTGCGCTCGCTCGCAATGTCGCGATAGCGCCCGCCGATGCGGTCCAGGCGATAGCCGGTGTCGAGGCCGAGCAGCGTCGCCGCGCCGTTCCATTTGAGCACGCGCGCGTCGAGCTGCCACTCGTCGCCCGCGAGCATGAAGGCGTGGCGCTCGCCGTCGGGAAGCAAGAGCTCGGCATCGAAGCGACGATCGCCCTGCTGGCGGAAGCGCACTTCGGCGACCGGCGCCTCGTACGTCAGGTGCGCGTACGACGCAAGGTCCACGCCGACCAGGGCGATGCCTGCGGCGAGCAGCAGCCACAGCGCGGCGAGCAGCGTGTGCATCGTGCACGCGATGGGGTGGCGATGCACGCCGCGATCGACGGCGCGCAGCGCGAAGACGAGCGCGAGCAGGCCGCAGGCGAGCACCAGCGCGGCGAGCATCACCGTGCCGCGCGCAATCGCGGGTCAGCGCGCGTGATCGGCCACATCGTAGAAGCGATATTGCGCGCGCAGGAACGGGTGCGGGTAGTAACCGCGCACCCACGGCTGCGCGAGCTCGTTGTCGTAGAAGTACGTGGCGAGCAGCCACGGCGCGTACGCGATCACCAGCTCGTTCATCTTGCGGTAGAGCGCATTGCGCGCGGGCGAGTCGGGAAGCTTGCGAGCCGCCTCGAACAGGCGATCGTATTCGGGAAGGCGCAGCCGGGCGTCGTTCGAAGTGCCGATGTTGCGGCTGTACAGGTTGCTGAAGAACGTGTCGGCGTCCGGGATCGTGCTTTGCCACGCGAGGCCCCACATCTGGAGCTGCCCGGCCTCGGACATCTTGTTGAGCTCGGGCCATTTCTGCTTGAGCTCGACCATGCGGATGCCGATCGCGTCCATGCAGCGCTTCCACAGCTCGTCGCTCGCCCGGGCCGCGGCGTCCGGCGTCGACGCGCGCACGATCGTCAGCGCCTTGCCGTCGGGCGATTCGCGATAGCCGTCGCCGTCGCGGTCCTTGTAGCCGAGCTTGTCGAGCAGCGACCGTGCCGCCGCGGGATCGTACGGCGTCGCCTTCAGCGCAGGGTCGTAGCCGGGCACGTTGGGCGGGAGCATCTGCGACGCCGGCAACGCCTGTCCGTTGGCCAGCGTGCGGATCGCGGCGTTGCGGTCGTACGCCATGGAGATGGCGCGGCGCAACGCGATCTTCTCCGGCGTGTAGCCCCCCACCACCGGGTCGTCCATGTTGAAGAAGAAGAACGACACCGAGGGGTCGATCTGCCGATGCAGCTTGATGCCCTTCTCGGCGATCGCGGGCTTCAGCGTGTCGCCGTCGAGCACGTTGTTCGCGAGCGAAGCAGGCAGCTCGAGCAGGTCGAGCTGACCGCGCTGGAACGAGAGCAGCCGCGGCTGCGCTTCCTCGAGCACGCTGATCTCCACGGCGCTCGCGAGCGGCAGGCGCTTGCCGACGAGGCCCCGGGCGGCTTCCGCAGCCGCGGCGTCGCCGGCGGGCGGCGCGGGATAGCGCTCGTCGCGATAGTCGGGATTGGCCTCGAGCACGACCTTCTGCCCGCGAACCCACGACTTCAGGCGAAAGGCGCTCGTGCCGACCGGATGGTCGTTGACGTGACGACTCTCGTCGCCGTAGGCCTCGACGACCTCGCGCGCGACCGCTGCGAATTGCGAGGTCGTGAGCCAGTGCTGGAACGAGTAGTCCGGGTCCTTGAAGCGCACGCGGAAGGTGTAGCGATCGACGAGCTCGAGGCCCGCGATGGGCGTCGCGTAGTCCAGCGCGCCGGCCTTGCGCGCGTGCGAGAGCACGTCGTCGAGCCCGAGGAGATGGTTCTCGAAGAGGTACAGCCAGTACGAGCGCACCTTGGGATCGAGCATGCGCTGGATGGAGTACACGTAATCCTGCGCGGTGAGCTCCCGGCGCTTGCCCTTGAACACCGGATCGTCCGCGAAGTAGATGCCGGGGCGCACGCGGATCGTGTAGGTGCGTCCGCCGTCGCTGATCTGGGGCAACCCGTCCGCGGTGCGCGGGACGAGCTTCGCCGGCCGCGCAAAATAATCGTAGCTGTACAGCGGGTCGAAGATCGCGTCGATCACCTGGAACGAGTAGACATCCGACGCCGCCTGCGGGTCGAAGCCCGTCTGGGCGACCCGATGCTCGACGCGCAGCGTGTGGCCCGCGGCAGCCGCGTCGCAGAACGGCGCCGTGCACAACAGCAGCGCGAGCGCGACGGCGCGAAGCATCGTCCTCATGCGGAGCCGCCTGAATCACGCGCGACAAAGCCGGCCAGCCGCGATACGCCTTCGTCGAGTCGCGCGTCGTCCGCGGCGAAGCACCAGCGCACGAAGCCCTCGCCCTCGGGGCCGAAGGCGCGTCCCGGCGCGAGCCCGAGGTGCGCCTCGCGCACCAGGCGCGTGCAGAACGCGACGCTGTCGGTCAGGCCTTGCACGCGGAAGAACGCGTACATGGCGCCGCGCGGCGCGACGAGGTCGATGCCGGGCAGCGCGCGCAGCGCGCCGACCAGGCGATCGCGTGCGTGGCGCAATCGCGCGCGGAATGCCGCGACCGTCGATTCGCCTTCGCGCAGCGCGACCACGCCGGCGCGCTGCACGAACGCCGGCGAGCACGAGGTGTTGTACTCGATCAGCTTGCCGAGCTCGGGCATGAGCGCCGGCGGCGCGACGGTCCAGCCCAGGCGCCACCCGGTCATCGACCATGCCTTGGAGAAGCTGTTGGTGCTCACCAGCCGATCGTCCGGCGCGGCGAGCGCCAGAAACGATGGCGCGGTCGCGGCCTCGTCGTCGTAGTACAGCCGCTCATAGACGTCGTCGGCGATGATCCAGATGCCGTGGCGGCGGCAATGCGCGAAGATCCGCGCCTGAGCACGCGCGTCGATGGTCCAGCCGGTGGGATTGTTCGGCGAGTTGAGCAGCAGCGCGCGCGTGCGCGGCGTCAGTGCATCGATCAATCGATCGACGTCGAGCGTGAAGCCGTCGGCCGCCATGCGCAGCGGCACCGTGACGACGGATGCACCGAGGACCTTCGGAATCTCGGTGAGGTTCGGCCACAACGGCGTCACCGCGACGACACGGTCGCCCGCGCCGACGAGTGCCTGCACCGCGACCATGAGCGCCGACATGCCGGACGCCGTGACGGCGATGCGCTCGCACGCGACGGGCCCGTGCAATTCGGTCACGTAACGCGCGATCGCCTCGCGCAGCTCCGGCAGGCCGAAGTTCTGCGTGTAGAAAGTCTCGCCACGCGCGAGCGACTCGGCCGCCGCCGCGCGGATGAACTCGGGCGTGACCGCGTCGGGCTCGCCGAACCAGAACGCGAGCACGTCGGGATCGCCGATGCCGGCGTTGGCGACGGCGCGAATCTGTGAAGCTTCGAGCGCGCGTACGGCGGCGCGCGCGAGCGGCGGTGCGAGCGGAGCGGAGGCGTCGGGCATGGCAAAACGGGGGAGTGCGTCCGAAAGCTTATACTGCGCGCCCCTTGCGTGCCGCAAGCGGCCGCGATACCGGCGCGGGCTGCCCGCGCACCTCTCCCGTTCGCCCACCGCGCCCGCCGGCGAGCCCGATCGCGGCTATCGTGGCGATCGCGCATGCGGAATCGATGCACGCGCATGCATCTCGGGGAGCACACCATGCGCTTGCGGATGTCGATGGCGCTCGTTGCGTTGCTGGGCGCGGCTTGCGCGAATGCGCCGGACCGGAGCGCCGCCGCGCATCGCGACCCCGTCTATCGCACCGGGAGCAACATTCCCGTGCGCGAGGACAATCTGCCGAGCGGTGTCCTGACCGTGCGGCCGGACCCGGTCTACACCACGAACATGCCGGATCCGAAGCCGCGGCCGATCATGCCGTAGCTGCAGCGCGATCAGTGCGTGGCTTCCGCGACCACGACGAAACGCATCGGGCCGCCCGGCATCAGCGCGTCGAACGGATAGCAGGTCACCAGCGTCAGCGTCGGCACGACCGTGGTGCGCGGCAGCCGCAAGCTGCGCACGTCGGCGACGTAACGCTCGCGCACGCGATAGTGCCGGCGTGCGCCGTCGGCGAGCTCGACCACGATGTCGTCGCCGATCGCGACATCGCGCAGGAATTGGAAATGCGTGTCGCGATGCGCCGACACGACCGCATTGCCCGTTTCGCCGAGGGGCGCGGAGTCGTCGAGGTGACCCGGGCCCCAGGCGAGCGTGCGACCGCTCGAGCCGGCGAGCACGAGCACGTCGGCGTCGAGGCGCGGCGCGAGCAGGCGTGCGACCGGCTGCGTGTCCGCCCACGGCCAGGGCTTCACCGGTTGACGCAGATCGCGCGTTCGCGACCAGGCGCGATGCAATAACCATTGACCGAGGTGGGCCTTCGCCACCAGCCACGCCCCTTCACCGAACGTGGCGAGCCCGGAGAGCGCGAGCACGCCGATCAGCGCGACCGCGATCCGGCGCGAAAGATGCGCACCGCCGAGGGGGGAAGACTCGGCCGCGGGCCCACGGCCGAAAGATCCTCCCCGCTCGGCGACCGCGCGAAGCATCAGCACGTGCGGCGCGTGGCGCGTATTGCCGCATGCAGACGCCGCAGCGCATCGGGCTCCGGCGCGCTGCCGCCGCCGCCGCGGCGCAGCGCTCCGCAAGCGAGCAATGCGCTTGCGATCAGCAGCGCGCCGAGGATCATCTCGAGCGCCGCGGGTGTCGCCGTCTGCGGAAGGCCGCCGAAGATGGCGTCGTACGACAGGCCCTCGGGCAGCTTGCCGGGCAGCGCCGTCCTGCGCGGAACGAGCCCCGGCGGCGCGGTAGGCGTGACGTCGACGGCCACGAGGCTCGTGTACGCGCTCACGAGATGATGCGCGAGCGCGACGGCGATCGTCTCGCGGCGGATGTCCTCCTCGCTCGCGCCGTTGCGGCGAGCGTCGGAGAGCGCCTCGATCTTGTCGCGCGCGAACAGAACGCCGATGCCCGGGTCCGAGGCGCCCATGCCGAGCGGGAGGTCCGCGTGCCAGTCGCGCTCGGCGGTGCGGCCCTTCATCCTGACGCTGCCTTCCGGCGTGCCTTTCGCAAACGCCGCCGTGAGGATCACCGGCTCGCCCGCGTAAAGGTCGGGTAGTTGCGTCGGATAGGCCTCCACGCCGACGGGCCAGTCGATGTGCACGTCGGTGAGCACCGGGCTTTCGAGCTTGCGGACGAGCGCGGTCATCTTCTCCCTCACCTCGCGCACGTCGCCGATGAACGTGTAGGTGCCGCGTCCCGCTTCCGCGGCCTTCTTCATGAACCAGCTGTTGGGCGCAGGTCCGATCCCGACGGTGAACAGCCGCCGATCGTCGAGCTTGCGCGCGATGAGCCGAAGGAGCTCCGCTTCGTTGCCGACTGCGCCATCGGTGAGGAACACGATCTGGCGCATGAGATCGTCCCGCCTGGGCGAGGCGAACGCCGCCTCGAGCGCGGGCTTCATCTCGGTGCCGCCCTGCGCACGGAGGCTGCGCACGAAGCTACGCGCGCGCTCGAGCGTCGACGCGTCGACGGCCATGGGCGAGCTGAACAGGGCGCGCGTCGACGAATTGAACTCGATGACGTTGAAGCGATCGCCCTCGCGCAGGCGATCGAGGGCGAGCAGCATCGCCTCGCGCGCCTGGGCGATCGACACGCCCTCCATCGAGCCCGACGTGTCGACAATGTACGTGACCTCGCGCGGAGGGCGATTCGCTGCGGCGTCGCGCGTGGTCGGCGGCATGACCATCAGCAGGCCGTACGTACGGCCGTCCACCACCTGCGTGAACAGCGCGGCGCCGGGCTCGGCGCCGATGTCGGGCGCGTACGTCAGCTCGAAATCGCGCGAGGCGGGCACGGTGCCGTCGGCGAGCGTCACGTGATAGCGGTTGCCGGGACGCTCCTCGACGTGCACCGCGTGATACGAGCTCGCGATGCGCGCGAGCGGAAAGCCGGCATCCACGTCGATTGCGAGGCTCACCGGCGCGACCGCGCCCTTCGCCGGGTCGGCCACCAGGGGCGTGACGCGATCGGCGTCGGGAACCGCGTCGGTTGCCTTGGCCCACCCGATGCCGTGTGTGGTCGCGCCATCCGCCGCTGGCATCGGCGCCCCAGGGATGTAGCGCGGCGTGATCGCCATGGGAAAGCGAAGCCGGAACGTGCCCGCGTCGTAGACGAGCTTCTGCTGGTACTGGATCGAGACGGTGATCTCTTCATGGGGGCCGATGTGCGCCACGCTAGTCGTGAACATGTTCGGCCGCTCTTGCTCGACCAGCGTCGCCTTGCGGCCCTCGCCCTTCGCCTGCTCGTAAGCCGCGCGCGCCGCGTTGCGCTCCTTGATCTGTCCCTCGATGACGCGCTCGCCGATGCGCATGTCGAGATGGTCGACGGCGGCGTGCTCGGGCAGCGGGAAGACATAGACGCCTTCGCGCCATTCGTCGGTGGGATTGACGAAGCGCTGCGTGACCTGCGCGCGCGCCGCGAGGCCGCTGACGTCGATGTGCACGTCGGTCAGCAGCAGCGGGGCGTCGGCCTTGCCGCCCGCGTCGTCGCGCAGCATCAACGACCCCTGCTGCACGTCCGCGGCAGCCGCCTGCGCCCGTGTCGCGACGATGAACACGGCCAGCCCCAGGATCAGGCTGACGAACGCTCCCGCCACCACGCTTTCCAGCACGAGGCGCGCGAGCTGCCGCAACGCGCCGTGCGGAAGACGCACCTCTTCCACCCGCTCACCGCTGATCATGTTCGTATCCATCGCTCGTTGGCCGGGCGGGCGACCTGGCCCTCACCCCGCCCTCTCCCCGCACGCGGGGAGAGGGGTCGCCCGTCAGGGCGGGTGAGGGAGTCACCCGCGTCGCATTTCGCGCGCACACGAAGGCAGGGCAGGGGCACAAATGGGGCGGGGTGGCGGTGAAAGGTGGCAAAGCGGTGGCAATCGATGCCGCGTGCTGGGTTCCAAGCACCAAGCACAACACGCGCCTGCGCTATATTCCCCCGCCATGTCCCGTCGAATCGCCATCGTCGAAGACGAACCTGCGCTGCGCGCGAACGTGGGCGATGCGTTGGCGCGGCTCGGCTACGAGGTTGCCGGCTATGCCGCGCGCGCGGAGGCGCTCGCCGCGTTTCGCACGCGGCTGCCCGATCTCGCGCTGATCGACGTGGGGCTCGCGGGCGACGTCGACGGCGGCTTCGAGCTGACCCGCGCGCTGCGCTCGCTTTCGCCGACCGTTCCGATCATCATCCTGTCTGCGCGCGATTCCGAGCTCGACATCGTCGCGGGCCTGCGCCTCGGCGCCGACGACTACGTGACCAAGGACACGAGCCTGCCGCATCTCGCCGCCCGCATCGCCGCGCTCTTTCGCCGCAGCGACCTGACCGGCGCGCCGCAGGCGGCCGAGGACATGCTCGCGCGCGGCGACCTCGCGCTCGACCTGAAGCGCCTCACCGTGCACTGGCGCGGCAAGCCGGTCGACCTCACGCTCACCGAGTTCTGGATGGTCCACGCGCTCGCGCGCTTTCCCGGACACGTCAAGGACCGGGACAGCCTGATGCGCGAGGCGCGGATCGTCGTCGACGACAGCACGATCACGTCGCACATCAAGCGGATCCGGCGCAAGTTCCAGGCTGCCGACGAGCGCTTCGACCGCATCGCGTCGGTCTACGGCATGGGCTACCGCTGGCTCGCCGACGCGAGCTAGCGCTCGCAGCGCCATGGAGCGGCGACCCTACGCGCTCGGCATCCGCGGGCAGCTCCTGCTCGTGCTCTCGGTGTTCCTCGTGCTGCCCTGGCTCGGCTACGAGTACGTGCGCGAGATCGAGCGCTTCCTGCGCGACGCCCAGGAGCGCACGCTCGCCGGCACGGCGCAGGCGGTCGCCCTGGCGCTGCACGAGCGGCCGCGTCTCTTCGCCGCACCGGCGGACCCCATCGCGACGTTCGCGCGCGAGCGTGCCGACGAATTGCCCGGCGACGCCGCGCTGCCGCCGCCGGCCTCGCCGGAGATCGAGCAGATCGTGCAGGGGCTGTCGCGCACGACGGCACGCATCTGGGTGGTCGACAGGGATCTCACCGTGCTCGCGCGCGCGGGCTCGCTGCAGCGACCGCCGATGCCCGATGCGCCATCGGGCAGCACGGCCGCGCGCGCATTCGATGCGATGGAGCGCATCGTGCTGCACCCGCTGTACGGGCGCTTGCTCAGGCAGCCGACGGAGGACTTCCGCGACGACACCGCCGCGCGCGGACCGGTGCACGGTCGCGACGTCGAAGGCGCGCTCGCGGGCATCCTGACCACCGACCGGCGCACGACGTCGGACGGCAAGGCGACCATCGTGTCGGCCGCACATCCGATCTGGATCGGCGACCAGGTGCGCGGCGTGGTGGTCGTGGAGGAAACGACCAATCGCGTCCTCGCCGAGCGCAATCGCGCGTTCGAGCGGCTGTTCAACATCGTGCTCGCGGTGCTGCTCGTGGGATCGCTGGCGCTCACGTGGTTCGCCTCGCGGCTCACCGCCCGCATCCGCCGCCTGCGCGACGACGCGGAGGCGGCGATCGACGCGCAGGGCCGCACGCGCGCGCCCTTCACGCGCTCGAACGCAGGCGACGAGATCGGCGACCTGTCGCGCAGCTTCGCAAGCGCGCTCGCGCGCCTCGCGCAATACGCCGGCTACCAGGAAGCGATGGCGGCGCGGCTCGCGCACGAGCTGCGCACGCCGGTGGCGGTCGTGCGAAGCTCGCTCGACAACCTCAACGACGGCGCGCTGCCCGGCGAGGCACGCGTGTACATCGAGCGCGCGCGCAGCGGCCTGGCGCGCCTCAACGCCATCCTGACCCGCATGACCGAAGCCACGCGCCTCGAAGGCGCCTTGCGCGACGCCGAGCGCGAGCGCTTCGACCTCGGCGCGGTGGTGTCGGGCTGCGTCGACGGCTATCGCCTCGCATACCCCGAGGTGCCGATACGCCTCGCGCAGCCCGGACATCCCGTGCAGGTCGACGGCGCGCCGGATCTCGTCGCGCAGCTGCTCGACAAGCTCGTCGCCAACGCCGTCGAGTTCCGCACCTGCGGCGAAGTCACGGTGGGCCTGGAAGAACGCGACGGAGCGGCGCAATTGACCGTCGCCAACGACGGCCCGCCGCTCCCGGAGGCGATGGCAGGGCGCCTGTTCGACTCGATGGTGTCGGTGCGCGAGGCCGCGAGCACGGGCGCGGGACCGCATCTCGGGCTCGGCCTGTACATCGTGCGACTCATCGCGCAGTTCCACCGCGGCACCGCGCGTGCGGAGAACCGCGCGGACGGGCGCGGTGTCGTGGTCAGCGTGAGCCTGCCGACGGGCGTCGCCCCTGCATGAGCAGGGGTCCAGCGTCGTTCACGAAAGTCGCTGGAGCCCCGCGTTCGCGGGGACGACGTTTCCGCCCTACGGCGCGACCTCGTAGCGATTGCGCCCCTGCGCCTTGGCGCTGTAGAGCGCGCCATCGGCGCGCTGGAGCAGCCCGTCGGCGGTGATGCCGGGGTCGGCCGTCATGGCGATGCCGATGCTCGTCGTCACGGTGAGCGCGCCGCCGTCGACCTCGAACGGCGGCTGCATCGCCGCGGCGATCTTGCGCGCGACGACGATGCATTCGTCGCGCTTGTGCAGGCCCTCGAGGATCACGACGAACTCGTCGCCGGCGAGGCGCGCCACCGTGTCCGTCTCGCGCACCGAGCCGGCGAGGCGCCGCGCGAACTCGCGCAGCACCTGGTCGCCGCCCGTGTGCCCGCGGCTATCGTTGATGCCCTTGAAGCCGTCGATGTCGAGGAACAGCAGGCCCACGCCCAGCGCCGAGCGGCGCATGCGCTGCAACGCCGAGGTGATGCGCTCGTTGAACTGGTTGCGGTTCGGCAAGCCGGTGAGCGCATCGTGCTGCGCCATGCGCTCGAGATCCTTCTCGAACTGCTTCTGCGAGGTGACGTCGCTGGTGGCGCCATAGATGCCGAGCACCGTGCCGTGCGCGTCGTAGTCCGGAACGTAGGAGCCGCGCACGTAGCGCGTGCCGCGCGCGTCGGTGTGCTGAAGCTCGAACTCGACGCGCTCGCCGGCGAATGCGCGCTCGATGTACGGCTCGTCGATGGCGTACGTCTGCGGGCCGAGCACCTCGAGCACCGTTCGGCCGGTGATCTCCGACAGCGGCCGCCCGAACCATTCCTCGTAGTAGCGGCTGTTGAAGCGATAGCGGCGGTCGCGGTCGATGTAGCAGACGAGGGCGGGAATGTTCTCGGTGATGCGCCGCAGCCGCTGCTCGCTCGCCTCGACGCGCACCTGCGCGTCGTGCAGGTCGGTGATGTTCTGGATCAGGACGAAGAAGCCCGTGACCTCGCCGGACTGGTCGACCTCGGGAATGTATTCGCACAGCTCGTGGCGCCGGCTGCCGTTACGCGCCTGCACGCGCTGGAAGCGCCGGCGCTCGCCGCGCAGCACCGCGTCGATGTGCGGCTTGCTGCTCGCGTACAGCTCGCCGGGCAGCACGTCGGCGATGCGCTGTCCGATGAGGTCCTCGAGCGGCGTGCCGTACGTGGCGGTATATGCCGCGTTGGCGAAAAGGTAGCGCTCGTGCCGGTTCACGTACGCCATCGCGGCCGGCACGTTGTCGGTGATGAGCCGCACGCGCTTCTCCGAATCCGCGCGGGCCGACTCCAGGCGCTTCAGCGCAGTGACGTCCTGCGAGATGGTGAAGAGGCCCTGCACGCGCCCGTTCGCGTCGAGGTCCGGCACGTAGTGCACGATGTCGTGCTGCGGATGGCCCTCGCGCTCGAGCGTGAGCTCGTAGCGAAGCGGCTCGCCCGCCAGGCCGCGCGCAAGCTGCGGCGCGACCTGCGCGTACACCGCCGGCGGCATGCACTCGGACAGGTGCCGGCCGACGTAGTCGGTGCCGGCGATGCCCCACGTTGCGGCGAAGTGACGGTTGCCGAACTGCACGCGTCCTTCCGTGTCGAGGTACGTGATGCGCGCCGGGATCGTGTCGGTGATGAGCTGCGTGAAGCGCTCGCGCGCGGCGAGCGCTTCCTCGGCCTGCCGGCGCCGCGTGATGTCCTGGCACACGGCGTAGAAGCCGCGCACCGCATGGTCGTCGCCGTAGTCGGGAAAGCAGCTCACCAGGAAATGGGGTGCGCCGTCGTCGGCATTGAAGCTCGTCTCGAACGACGCCGGGAACCCGCTCAGCACCTCGGCGATGCGCGGCGCGAGCCGCGCGTAGGCGGCCGCCGAGAAGAGGTCGCGCAGCCGATGCCCGATGAGCCGCTCGGGCGCGATGCCGAACACGTCGCGGTGGAACTCGTTGGCGAAGCGATACCGCTGCTGCGCATCGACGTAGGCGATCAGCACCGGCACGTTCGCCGTGACGTTCTTCAGGTCCTCGGTGCTGCGCGTCAGCGCGTGGTTGCGCTGCTCGAGCGCTTCGGCCATGCGGTTGAGCGCATTGCCGAGCACGCCCACCTCGTCGCTGCCGCCCACACCGCTGCGGTGATCGAGCTGCCCTGCCTCCAGGCGGGCCGCGTCGCCCGCCAGCCTGCGCAGTCGCAGGCTGATGCCGTTGCCTGCGATCATCGCGAGCAGCAGCCCGAGCACCAGCGCGAGGCCGCCGAGCACCATGGTCGCGCGCATCTGCGCCTCGACGCGTGCGAGCGCCGAGGCGGTCGGCATGCCGACGTAGACCTTCCACGGCGCGCGCGAGGGCGTCGCATAGCCCGAGATGCGCAGGACGCCGTCGAAGCCCATCACCTCGCTGCTGCCCGCGGAACGGCGAAAGCGGTCCATGTCGAACATGTGGGTCATGTTGCGGCCGATCCACGTGTCCGGGTCGCGCGAGCGTGCGACCACCACGCCGTCGGGGTCGAGCAGCGTGACCACGGCGTCGGGCGGCAGCGTGCGCGCGGAATCGATGATGCGATCCAGCTCGCGCAGGCGTGCGGCCGCGGTCACGACCGCGACGGCCCGGCCGCGCGGGTCGAGCACCGGTCGCGCGAAGACGACCATCGATTGGCCCGTGACGCGCGCCTTCACCGGCGCCTGCAGCGCCAGCGTGCCGGTGCGGAGGGCTTCGCGAAAGTATTCGCGGTCGCTGATCTCGAGCGGCGTCTTGAGGAGCTGGGGATTGAGCGATGCGATCGGCTCGCCCTCGACGTTCCACAGCACGACGTTGTAGAGGTACGCGGGCACCTCGCCGCGAACGCCGTCGAAGAACGCCTGCACGCCGGTAGCCTCGCGATCCCGGGCAGCGACGGCGAGCAGCCGCAACATGCGGTCGGTGTCCTCCACGAAGTCGTCGACGCGCCCGGCGATCGCCTGCGCGCTCGACGCGGCGCGCGCCATGGCGTCGGCGCGCTCGTCCTGCGCCTGCGACCACGCCATCGCGCCGATGTAGAGCATGAACGGCAAGGCCAGCGCGAGCACGAGCACCACGAGCCGCGTGCGTATGCCGATGCCGCCGAAGAACGCGCGCAGCCGATTGCGCGCCGTGATCGCGCCACGCCCGGGCGGCTGCCGGCCCGGCCGCGCCGCGCTCGAAACGCGCGCGAGCGGCGCGTCGGAAAAAGGCGCGGCCGACGGATCGGCGCCGGGGGGCGACGGGCGGTTCTGACGACGCAGCATGGATTCGGAGGGACGAGTCGGCAACCCGGACGCAAGGGACATGCCGGTGGGGCACGCCTCACCGGCGCGGCCGGGTCGCCTGCAACGTGACGCGCGGGGGCGCATAGCGCCCCGGAAGGGAAGTGCCGCACGGCCCGGGCGAGCGCGCGGCGTCGGGGATAATGGGCGTTTGTCCGCCGCCGCTCTCCGATGAACCCTCCCTGGCTGTCGCAGCACCCGGCGCTCGCCTGCGCCGGTCTGCTCGCGTGCTCGAACCTGTTCATGACGCTCGCCTGGTACGGGCACCTCAAGAACCTGCACGACCGCCCCTGGATCGTCGCGGCGCTCGTCTCGTGGGGCATCGCGCTGTTCGAGTACCTGCTGCAGGTGCCGGCGAACCGCATCGGCTACACCGCGCTGTCGCTCGGGCAGCTCAAGATCATGCAGGAGGCGATCACGCTCGCCGTGTTCGTGCCGTTCGCGATCGGCTACATGGGCCAGCCGCTGAAGCTCGACTACGTCTGGGCGGCACTGTGCGTGCTGGGGGCCGTGTACTTCGTCTTCCGGTCCTGAGCGCACCATGCACCTTCACATCCTCGGCATCTGCGGCACGTTCATGGGCGGCATCGCGGCCATCGCGAAGCGCGCCGGCCATGGCGTGACCGGCTGCGACGCGAACGTCTATCCGCCGATGTCCGACCAGCTTCGCGCGCTCGGCGTCGCGCTCACCGAGGGCTATGACGCGTCGCAGCTCCAGGGCGCTGCGCGCGGCGCCGACGTCTTCGTGATCGGCAACGCGATCGCGCGCGGCAATCCGCTGGTCGAGGCGATCCTCGACGCGGGGTGCCCGTACGTCTCGGGGCCGCAATGGCTCTTCGAGCACGTGCTGCACGACAAGTGGGTGCTCGCCGTCGCGGGAACGCACGGCAAGACGACGACGGCCGCGATGCTGACCGCGATCCTCGATTGCGCCGGCCTCGCGCCCGGCTTCCTGATCGGCGGCGTGCCGCTCGACTTCGAGACGTCGGCGCGCCTCACGGACAGCGCGTTCTTCGTCATCGAGGCCGACGAGTACGACACCGCGTTCTTCGACAAGCGCAGCAAGTTCGTGCACTACCGGCCGCGCACCGCGATCCTCAACAACCTCGAGTTCGATCACGGCGACATCTTTCCCGATCTCGCCGCGATCGAGACCCAGTTCCATCACCTCGTGCGCTCGGTGCCGCGCAACGGCCGGCTGATCGTCAACGGCGGCGAGGCGAGCCTCGCGCGCGTGCTCGCACGCGGCGTGTGGAGCGAGGTCGAGCGGTTCGACTTCAAGGGCGTGGCGGCTACGGGCCCCGACTGGCGCATCGACGCCGACGGTACGATCGACCTCGGCGGGGCGCCGCAGGGCGTGCTGCACCTCGACCATCCCGGTCGCCACAATCAGCTCAATGCGCTCGCGGCGATCGCCGCCGCGCGCCACGTCGGCGTGCCGGTGAGCGCGGCGCTCGATGCGCTCGCGCGCTTCAAGGGCGTGAAGCGCCGCATGGAGGTGCGCGGCAGCGTCGCCGGCGTGACCGTCTACGACGACTTCGCCCATCACCCGACCGCCATCGCGACGACCGTCGAGGGCCTGCGCCGGCGCATCGGCACCGCGCGCATCCTCGCCGTGCTGGAGCCGCGCTCGAACACCATGAAGCTCGGCATGATGAAGGACGCGCTGCCGGGCAGCCTCGGGCAGGCCGACCGGGTGTTCTGCTACGCCGGGAACGTCGGCTGGGACGTCGCGGGCGCGCTCGCACCGCTCGGCGGCAAGGCCGAAGTGCACGACGAGCTCGACACCCTCGTCGACGCGGTGACGCGCACGGCGCGCGCGGGAGACCACGTGCTCGTCATGAGCAACGGCGGCTTCGGCGGCGTGCACGACAAGCTGCTCGGTGCGCTGGCAGGCCGTTGAAGCCGACGATCGTCTATCTGCACGGCTTCCGGTCGTCGCCGGCGAGCATCAAGGCGACCGCGCTGCGCGCGGCGGTCGACGCGCTGCCGGCCGCACGAAGGCCGGTGCTGCACGTTCCCGACCTGCAGCGCGCGCCGCTCGCGGCAATCGCGCAGGTGGAGGCGCTGCTGGCGGCGAGCCGTGCGCCCGTCACGCTCGTCGGCAGCTCGCTCGGCGGCTACTACGCGACGCACATCGCCGAGCGGCACGGCACGCGCGCCGTGCTCGTCAACCCGGCGGTGCAGCCGTACGACGACCTGCAGCCGTATCTCGGCGTGCAGACCAACCTCTACACCGGCGAGCCGTTCGAGGTGACGCACGCCCATTTCGGCGAGTTGCGCACCCTGCGCGTGGCGCGCTTGAGCGTTCCAGGCAATTTCCTGCTGATGGTCGAGACCGGCGACGAAGTGCTCGACTATCGACAGGCGGTCGGGTTCTACGCGGGCGCATGGCAATACGTGCGTGGCGGCGGCGACCACGCATTCCAGGATTACGCGAACCAGATTCCTGCGATCCTGCGGTTTGCCGGGGTGCTCGTCTGAGGCCGGTCGCTCGGCAGCGCGTCACCGACGCCGGCTCGACCGGCGGCCGGGTGCGGCCGGCCGCGTCGCACCGGAGTGGGGAAACAGGCACTTTCGAGGCGTTTCCGGCAGACTGGCGCAAAACTGCCTGTTTGTCGTACCTCACAAGCCTCCCGTCCGCCGACCGACGGGACTTTTCCCCTAGCCGAAAGGTCGAATCAGCGGTATCCTTGCAAACGTATGACTTGGCGAAGTCACTGCAAACAACACATCGACGTCGCGTGTCGCGGCCAAAAGCCCGTGCGACACGCCCTGCCGACCGCGCTCGCTATCGCATAAGCCCTCACCGGGTCGTCGCGGCC
>DASXAF010000123.1:0-19486 GCA_036406955.1 Casimicrobiaceae bacterium | reverse complement strand
GGCTGGATGGGAAACTCTTGCGTAAGGATTTTCTCGAGCCCGCTTTGCAACTCGGCGAATGACGTGTACTGAATTCGGTCAATTCCTCGCAAGTCAGCCGGCACTTCGGCAGCATGGTGTTGTTTGGGATTCGAAATGATGTACGCCTTCTCGTTCATCCCATACGCGAGACCAAGCTCAAGAGTGACATTGGCGTTCCAGGCAGAAATGTCGTAGATGCCGAAGCGAGAAGATCGAATGTAGTCGGCGATCTTCTGGAGGATATGCAGAGTCGTGATCTTCTCGTCAGCGAACACGAAAGTGACGTTGAACGCCTTGGCGAGGTCGTTGAAGGGGCGTCGATAGTCACTCTTGTCGTAGATGGTATACGGGTACGCTACAAACACTTGGCGCTGATTTCTGGTCGGGTTCGGCAAGCCCGTCGCCACTATCGATTGACCAGTTGGTTGTTCCGCCATGCTGGAGCCTCGCGCAACCTAAGATCAAGTTAACGGGCCGGCACGAAATCCGCGAGAAAGCCGCGTACCCCGCGGCATCCGGTTGAACGCCATGTCAGGCGACGGCTTGCATCCGGGCGAAGAGCTGGGTATAGCTATCCAAATTGCCTGACGAAAGCGTTGGATTGCGTGCATTGCGCAGGAAATGTATACGCTTGTGCTTACCAAGTTCTGGTACGGCAGCAACCCATAACCGCCACGCACGCATGACCACAACATGCGCGCCTCGCTGAAGCGCCCGTCTCAGTAGGTCAAAGCCGTATTGCTGTGACGGAATGGCAAGACCTGCCGAAGAGAAGATGAGTGAATGGTATGGGAACTACTGCACGCAGAAAATGCTTTTCGCGACTCGCTCCTCGCCAAGTTTCTGGATCGGCTCCCGAGCGATTCGACGCCACCAGTCGGAGCCGGGAGTCGACACGCCTTGCTGGAGATGCAAGAACGGCGAAGGAGCAAGTCGGTGCTCAAGCGACAGACGTGCCATGGCTCGAAAACCAGGCGTCGCATGCGTGATCGCGTCTTTCGGACTTACGCCGGGGTTGAGTGCGAGGAGAACGACAGGCGCAGAGAGGTCGCCGAAGTATGGTTCAGGAAGCAGGGAAAGCTCATATCGGCTTTGTCCGGACGCACGTTTGTTGAATTTCGCAATCGCCGGAGCGTCTTGCGGCAGGACAAATGGCTCTAAGTGCGGCAAATGCAACCACGGATTTGCGATGCGCTCCATGGCAGGATCAACCTAACTACAGCATACAAGCAGGACGACGCGCATTGTCGCTAGGGACACGTCCCGGCCCTACGCCGCGTGCGCCATGGGAGTGAGCGCCACGCGGTTGTTGCCCGCGCTCTTCGCCGCGTACATCGCGGCATCGGCCGCGGCCATGACGCCCGCGGTGTCGTCGGCGTCGTCGGGATAGAACGCGAGGCCCACGCTCGCGCCGATCGGCGTGTCCGCGAGCGGCGGGCGCGCGGGATCGGTCAGCGCGTCGCGCAGGCGCTGCGCGAGGGGCGCGACTTCGCGCGGCTCGCCGACGTCCGGCACCGCGAGCGCGAACGCGTGCGGGCCGATGCGCGCGAGCACGTCGCCTTCGCGCGCGGTCTCGCGAAAGCGCCGCGCGATCTCGATCAGCATCGCGTCGACGGCGAGCGGACCGTGCAGGTCCGCGACCGCCTTGGTGCCTTCGACGTCCACGAAGAGCAGCCCGACGTGGCGCACTTCGCGGCGCGCATGTGCAATCGCGAATCCGAGCCATTCGCCGAAGAAGCGCCGGCTGGGCAGGCCGGTGAGTGCATCGTGGTTGGACGCCTGCGACAACCGCGACAGCAGGCGCCGGCGATCGCGCAGGTCGCCGATCAGCACGGCGTAGGCGCCGCTGAACAGCATGATCACCAGCACGCCGAGCAGCCAGATGGCGTGGCGTAGGTTGTCGCCGTACGCGTGAGCGCGCTCGCGCGCATCGCGCAGCTGCGCGCCGATGCGATCGTCGAGCACGCGCGCTTCGGCACGCACGCGCGTCATGAGCGCATTCGAAGGAAGGGCAGCGGCCGCGCGCTCCGATGCATCGTGCGCCTTCGCGGCCGCACCGAGGCTGGATTGCAGCTCCGCAAGCCGCGCCGGGACGAGCTCCTGCAGCATGGCGAGATGCGCGCGTGCATTGGGATCAGCGGCGAGCGCGGCATGCGCCTTCGCAAGGTGCAGTCGCGCGGCGTCCGGCGCACCGAAGCCCGCCGGCAACTCGTTGCGCCCCGTGAGGAGATAGCCGCGGTAGCTCCACTCGGCGTCCTGCAGCACGTCGAGCACCGCCGCGACGGCGCGCGAGCCGTCGGCGAGATGCTCGGCCTGCGCCGTGGCTTCGAGATAGCCCCGGCCGCTCGCTAATGCGAACCAGGCGGCCAGCGCGACCATCAAGCCACCGCCGACGAACGCCCCGAGCAATTTGTACTCGACGGACAGGCGCGTCAGTGCGTGGCGTGGCGTCATGAGACCCTCCGCGCTACGCGCTTCGGGGCTGATTCGCCCTTGGGGCGGCCCTGCGGGCTCATTGCCGATCCGTGGACAAAGACAATCAAATCAAGCAACCATCGCGCCAGTTGCGGTAAGATTGCATACTTCGCGGTTTTTCAACGCGTTCCCGCCAAAAGCGGCGACAAAGCTTCATGCAGGCACGGACGCTCTACGACAAGTTGTGGTCGGATCACGTCGTTCGCGAGGAGCCCGACGGCACCGCGCTGCTCTACATCGACCGCCATCTCGTCCACGAAGTGACGAGCCCGCAGGCGTTCGAAGGGCTGAAGCTCGCGGGCCGCAAGCCGTGGCGCGCGCAATCCATCGTCGCGACCGCGGATCACAACACGCCGACGCGCGACTGGGGACAGGGCATCCGCGATCCGATCTCGCGCACGCAGGTCGCCACGCTCGACGCCAACATGCGCGAGATCGGTGCCAAGGCGTACTTCCCGTTCCTCGATCGGCGCCAGGGCATCGTGCACGTGATCGGTCCGGAGAACGGCGCCACGCTGCCGGGCATGACGGTGGTGTGCGGCGATTCGCACACCAGCACGCACGGCGCGTTCGCGGCGCTCGCGTTCGGCATCGGCACCTCCGAGGTCGAGCACGTGCTCGCCACGCAGTGCCTGATCACGAAAAAGGCGCGCTCGATGCTGATCCGCGTCGACGGACGGCTGCCGCGCGGTGTCACCGCCAAGGACCTCGTGCTGTCGATCATCGGTCGCATCGGCACGGCGGGCGGCACGGGGCACGCCATCGAGTTCGGCGGCGACACCGTGCGCGGATTGTCGATGGAAGGCCGCATGACGGTGTGCAACATGGCCATCGAGGCCGGCGCGCGCGCCGGCATGGTCGCCGTCGACCAGCGCACGCTCGACTACCTGCGCGGACGCACCTTCGCGCCGCAGGGCGAGCTGTGGGACAAGGCCGAAGCGTGCTGGCGCACGCTCGTGAGCGATGCGGGTGCCAGCTTCGACACCACGCACGTGTTCGACGCCGCGCAGGTGCGCCCGCAGGTGACGTGGGGCACGTCGCCCGAGATGGTCGTGTCGATCGAGGACCGCGTGCCCGATCCGGATCGCGAGCGCGATGCGACGCGCCGCGAAGGCATCGCGCGCGCGCTCGACTACATGGGACTTGCGCCGAACACCGCGATGACCGACATCCGCATCGACAAGGTATTCATCGGCTCGTGCACCAACGCGCGCATCGAGGACTTGCGGGAAGCGGCGAGCATCGCGCGCGGGCGCCATGTCGCCGGCAACGTCAAGCTCGCGATGGTCGTGCCCGGCTCGGGGCTCGTGAAGGCGCAGGCTGAGTCGGAGGGGCTCGACCGCGTGTTCCGCGACGCGGGCTTCGAATGGCGCGAGCCCGGCTGCTCGATGTGCCTCGCCATGAACGACGATCGGCTCGACCCGGGCGAGCGCTGCGCGTCGACGTCCAATCGCAATTTCGAAGGACGGCAGGGCGACCGCGGGCGCACGCACCTGGTGAGCCCGGCGATGGCGGCGGCGGCGGCCATCGCCGGCCATTTCGTCGACGTGCGCCGTCTGGGCTGACGACCGAGGACGACGACGATGAAGCTCGTGGCGTTTGCGCTGCTTTGCGCGGTCGCGCTGGCCTCGGCCGGCTGCAACACCGTCGAGGGCGTGGGCAAGGACATCAAGGCGACCGGCAACACGATCGAGAAGGCGGCCGACAACGCCAAGAAGAAGTAGAGGCGAGGCGCAATGCAACCCTTCCGCGTTCATACGGGCATCGTCGTTCCGCTCGACCGCGCAAACGTCGACACCGACGCGATCATTCCCAAGCAGTTCCTGAAATCGATCAAGCGCTCGGGTTACGGCCCGAACCTTTTCGACGCCTGGCGCTACCTGGATCACGGCGAGCCCGGGATGGACCACGCGCGGCGCCCCCCCAACCCGGATTTCGTGCTGAACCAGCCGCGCTACGAGGGCGCCTCGATCCTGCTCGCTCGGCGCAACTTCGGATGCGGCAGCTCGCGCGAGCACGCGCCCTGGGCGCTGAAGGACTTCGGCATCCGCGCCGTGATCGCGCCGTCGTTCGGCGACATCTTCTCCGGCAACTGCTTCAAGAACGGCCTGCTGCCGATCGTGCTGCCCGAATCGCAGGTCGACCGGTTGTTCGCGGACGTCGCGGCCTTCCCGGGGTTCAGGCTGACCGTCGACCTCGAGCGTCAGACCGTCGCAACGCCCGACGGCAGCCTCACGTTCGCCTTCGAGGTCGACCCCTTCAAGCGCCACTGCCTGCTCGAGGGCCTCGACGACATCGGCCTCACGCTGCAGCATGCGGACGAGATTCGGGCGTTCGAGGAGAGGCACCTGGGTGCCCGGCCCTGGCTGAGATGAGGGCATGAACATCGCCCTCCTCCCCGGCGACGGCATCGGCCCCGAGATCGTCGCTCAGGCGAAGAAGGTGCTCGAGGCGCTGCGGCACGAAGGGCTCGACATCGACACGAAGACCGCGCCGATCGGCGGCGCGGGTTACGACGCGGCGGGGCATCCGCTGCCGCCGGCGACCCTCGACGTCGCGAAGAGCGCGAACGCGGTGCTGCTTGGCGCCGTGGGCGGGCCGAAATACGACACGCTGCCGCGGGCGTTGCGTCCCGAGCAGGGGATCCTCGGCATTCGCAAGGCGCTCGGCCTTTTCGCGAACCTGCGTCCCGCGCTGCTCTATCCCGAGCTCGCCGATGCGTCGACGCTCAAGGCCGACGTGGTCGCGGCGCTCGACATCCTCATCGTGCGCGAGCTGACCGGCGACATCTATTTCGGCCAGCCACGGGGCCGGCGCACCAACGCGGCGGGCGAGATCGAGGGCTTCGACACGATGCACTACGCGGAAAGCGAGATACGGCGCATCGCGCGCGTCGGCTTCGAAGCCGCGGAGCGCCGCTCGCGCCGCCTCACGTCGGTCGACAAGGCGAACGTGCTCGACACGTCGATCCTGTGGCGCGAGGTGGTGACGGCACTCGCGCCGGAATATCCGGACGTGCAATTGAGCCACATGTACGTCGACAACGCGGCGATGCAGCTCGTGCGCAACCCGCGCGGGTTCGACGTGATCGTCACCGGCAACCTGTTCGGCGACATCCTCTCCGACGAGGCGTCCATGCTGGCCGGTTCCATCGGCATGTTGCCGTCGGCCTCGCTCGACGACAACGGCAAGGGCCTCTACGAGCCGATCCACGGGTCCGCGCCGGACATCGCCGGGCAGGACAAGGCCAATCCGCTCGCCACGATCCTGTCGCTCGCCATGATGTTCCGCTACACGTTCTCGCGTCCCGACCTCGCGGATCGCATCGAGCGCGCGGTGCGCACCGTTCTGCGCGAAGGGCTGCGTACGGGCGACATCGCCTGCCCGGGCGACGACGTCGTCGGTACCAACGCCATGGGCGACGCCGTGGTGGCGGCTCTCGCGCGAGCCGCGTGATAGGATTCGTCTCATGCGCGCCGATTCGATCTTCGCTGCAATCGCCGTGACCGCCGGTCACGGCACGAGCGCGTGCGTCAAAACGATCAAGGCGATCAAGACGACCTGACGGTCGCGCCGCCACCGCTTCGTCCCCGCGAGCGGCGGGGACGCGACAAGGGACGCGGGGCGAAGGGCTCACATGCGAGTAGGTTTCGTCGGCTGGCGCGGCATGGTCGGCTCCGTGCTGATGCAGCGCATGCTCGAAGAACGCGACTTCGAGCGCATCGACCCCGTCTTCTTCTCGACTTCGAACATCGGCGGCGGCGGTCCCGCGGTCGGGCGCTCCAGCGGCCCGTTGCGCGACGCCAACGATCCGCGCGCGTTCGAAGGCCTCGACGCCATCGTCACGTGCCAGGGCGGCGACTGGACGACCGCGATGCATCCCAGGCTTCGCGAGGCCGGCTTTCGCGGCTACTGGATCGACGCCGCCTCCGCGCTGCGCATGAGCGACGACGCCGTGATCATCCTGGACCCGGTCAACCGCGCGGTCATCGACGCGGCGCGGGCGCGCGGCGTGCGCGACTACATCGGCGGCAACTGCACGGTGAGCCTGATGATGATGGCGGTGGCCGGGCTGCTGGCCAACGACCTCGTCGAGTGGATGACGTGCATGACCTACCAGGCGGCATCGGGCGCGGGCGCGCAGAACATGCGCGAGCTCCTGCAGCAGATGGGCGAGGCGCACCTTGCCGCGAAGCCGCTGCTCGACGATCCAGGCTCGTCGATCCTCGACATCGACCGCGAGGTCGCCGGCATCCTGCGCGACGAGCGCTTTCCCACGCAGCACTTCGGCGTGCCGCTCGCGGGCAGCCTGATTCCTTGGATCGACAAGGACCTCGGCAACGGCATGAGCCGGGAGGAATGGAAGGGCGGGGCGGAGACCAACAAGATCCTCGGCCGCGGCGGCGCAGGCGCCCCGCCGATCCCGGTCGAATCGATCTGCGTGCGCGTGGGCGCCATGCGCTGCCATTCGCAGGCCCTGACCATCAAGCTGCGGCGCGACTTGCCGCTGGCCGAGATCGAGCACGTCATCGCGTCGGCCAACGACTGGGTGCGCGTCGTTGCCAACACGCGCGAGGCGAGCATGGCCGAGCTCACGCCCGCGGCCGTCACCGGCAAGCTGGAGATCCCCATCGGACGGCTGCGCAAGCTCGCCATGGGCGCGCAGTACCTCGGCGCCTTCACCTGCGGCGACCAGCTCCTGTGGGGCGCGGCGGAGCCGTTGCGGCGAATGCTGCGCATCCTGCTGCGAGCCGACCACTGATCCCTGTTACCTGACCTCTGATCCCCGAAACAGGCACGACGCTTGCTCACAGCCTGCGCAGTCGTATCGCGTCGTGTCCTTTTGGCAGCGTTTTGACGCGGTCCGGCAACGGGGGGTCGCTTGCTTGCGGGAGCGCGCATCGATGCAACACCGTGATTGTGCGCGCGGGCCACTACATGTTGTGGCATTCCGGGAGCGCGCGGCCTAGGATTTGCGGTCGCGCCGGGCATCATAAGCGACATGCCGTGGCGCGGCACATTGTGGCTCACAGGCAGCCAAGCTCACACCGGGGTTTAGCTTGCACCGCTAAATCCATGATGTTAAGTTAGCTTGAGCTGCTATTTGAAGGAATCGGCATGCGGGCAAAACCCCTTCTGACCTCCGGCCTGGTGGCTGGCGCGCTGGCGCTGCCGGGATCCGCCTTGTCCCTCGGTCTCGGCAAGCTCACGGTCGATTCCGCGCTCGGGCAGCCCTTGTCCGCGCGCATCGAGCTCACGTCGGCGACCAAGGACGAGCTCGACACGCTGTCGGCGCGTGTCGCGGACCCCGGCCTGTATCGCCAGAACAACCTCACCTATCAGGGCGCGCTCGCGCGTACCCGCATCAGCCTGGAGAATCAGAACGGCGCGTCGTATCTGCGCGTCAGCTCGCCGGTCTCGGTGCAGGAGCCGTTCCTCGATCTGCTGGTCGAGCTCAACTGGGCGGCCGGCCGCGTGGTGCGCGAGTACACGTTCCTGCTCGACCCGCCCGGCACCGGCCAGACGGCCGTCGCGACGACCGAGCCGATCACCCCGGCGCGCACGGGCGCCACGACGCGTCCCGCGGCACCTGCCGCGCCGGTCGCAGCCGCGCCCGCCCCGGCACCGGCCGCAGGCAGCGAAGGCACCTATACGGTCAAGCGCGGGGACACGCTGTCGAAGATCGCCGGGCAGGTGAAGCCGGCGGAGATCACGCTCGATCAGATGCTCGTGGCGATGTTCCGCGCCAACGAGAACGCATTCGACGGCCGCAACATGAACCGGCTGCGCACGGGCATGATCCTCACCGTGCCGTCGGCAACCGACGCCGCCGCGACGGAGCCGAGCGAAGCGACCAAGCTGGTTCAAGTGCAGGCGGCCGACTGGCGCGCCTATCGCGACCGTGTCGCGGCCAATGCGCCGGCCTCCGAGGGCGCGGGCGGCCGCGAAGCCGGCGGACGCATCGGCACGGCGGTCACCGAATCCACCCCGGCGGCTGCGCCCGGCAGCGACCGCGTGCGCGTCTCGCGCGAGGGCCGCGTCGGCAAGGGCGGCGCAGGCGAGGATGCCGTTGCACGCAGCAACGAGCTGCGTGAAGCGAAAGAGCGCATCGCCGAGCTCGAGAAGATGGTCGCGGAGATGCAGCGCACGCTGCAGCTTCGCAGCGGCACGATGGCGCAGCTGCAGAACCAGGCCGAAGCGCAAAAGTCCACGCCGGCCGCGGCAACGCCGACCGCACCGATCAGCACGCCGCCGGCTGCCGTGTCGCCCGCGCCTCCTGCAGCGAAAGCAGCGGAGCCCGCGAAGGTTCCGGAGCCGGTGATCGAGCCGGTCAAGGCGCCTCCGACGGCCGAAACCAAGGCTGCGGAGAAGGCGCCCGAGCCGGCGAAGGAGCCCTCCGAGCCGGTCGCCGCAATGCCTGCACCCGCAACCCCGGCCCCGTCGACTGTCGCCGAGCCGACCGCATCCGCTCCGGACGCAACGAAGACGGTCGCAACGGACAAGGGCACGCCGCCCAAGGCCGCGGTCAAGAAGCCCGCCAAGGAGTCTCCGGGCTTCCTCGACGACCTCGTTTCGAACGTCCCCGGCTGGGCGCTCGGCGGCGGCGCGCTCGTCGTGATCGCCGGCATCGCCGCGCTCTTCGCCGCCCGGCGCCGCAAGACCACGAAGTTCGAGGACAGCATCATCTCGGGCACGGACATCAAGACCAACACCGTCTTCGGCTCGACCGGCGGCGGCGTCGTCAATACCGGCGACAACTCGCTCGCGAGCGACTTCAGCCGCGAAGGCCTCGGGAACATCGACACCGACGAGGTCGACCCCATCGCCGAAGCCGAGGTCTACCTGGCCTACGGCCGCGATGCCCAGGCCGAAGAGATCCTGAAGGACGCGCTCAAGAAGGATCCGCAGCGCCAGGAGATCTACCTGAAGCTGCTCGAGATCCACGCGCAGCACAACAAGCCGTCCGCGTTCGAGACGGTCGCCTCCGAGCTGTACGCCGTGAGCCAGGGTCAGGGCGAGGTCTGGCAGAAGGCGGTGGCCCTCGGCCGTCAGCTCGACCCCAACAACCCGATTTTCGGCGAAGGCGGAGCGCCCGTGCCGCACGAAGCGCGTGCCGTGGAGCCGACGCTCGCGCCGCCGATGCCCGAGCGCTCGCCCGAACCCGTGGCGCAATCCGATCGTCCGCTCGACAACATCATCGACGAGGAGATCTCGATCTCGCCGACGTCGGGCGGCAAGAGCAGCAAGAGCGCGGCCGAAATCCTGGCGGGCGCGGAAGACGTGCTCGAGCGCAGCGTCAAGCCCCTTCCCGTGGCGAGCGCCGAGCGCTCGCACTCCGCGGTGGAAGCCGCCGGCGCCGCGACCGCGGCCCTTGCCGGCGCGCTCGCCGCGAGCAAGGCGGCTTTCGAGGCCAAGCATGTCGAAAGGACCGAGCCCGCCAAGGACGCGCCCAAGTTCGATCTCGACTTCCATCTCGACGACGACGAGAAGCCCGCGCCGATGAAGCCTCACGCCCCGGCGCGCGAGCCCGTGCTCGCCGAAGCGGTCGGCGCCGCGCCCGCGCAGCTCGCGCGTCCGGCGGCCGCGCTCGAGCTCGACAAGCTCGACCTGTCGTTCGACCCCGAGCGCTCCACGTTCGAGGATCCGACACCGTCGGTGCTCGACGGCCAGTGGCACGACGCCGCGACCAAGCTCGACCTCGCCAAGGCGTACCAGGAGATGGGCGACCTGGAAGGTGCGCGCGAGATCCTGCAGGAAGTGCTGCACGAGGGTGACGACCAGCAGAAGTCGGAGGCGCAGGCGCTGCTCGGCAAGCTCGGTTAGCGGCTGCGTTCTGCATGCACGGCCGATCGCTTTGCGATCGGCCGTTTGCGTTTCTTGCAGCGGGTGCTTGGTGCTGGTGCTTGGTTCCTGGAGAAAGGCGTATAACGCGCACCAGGCCCAAGCACCAGCACCAAGCACCAGTCCCTCGCATGCGCATCGCCCTCTGCCTCGAATACAACGGCTCGTCCTTCTGCGGGTTCCAGTCGCAGGCCGACGGCTGCGCGGTGCAGGACGCGCTCGAACGGGCCCTCGGGGCCGTTGCCGCGGACGACGTGACCGTCGTTGCCGCGGGACGCACCGACGCCGGCGTGCACGCGACGTCGCAGGTCGTGCATTTCGACACCGACGCCGCGCGGCCCGACACGGCGTGGGTGCGCGGCGTCAACGCACATCTGCCGGAGCCGGTCGCGGTGCTCTGGGCCCAGCCGGTCAATGAAACCTTTCATGCGCGGTTCGCGGCCCGGGCGCGCTACTACAGCTACCTGGTCCTCAACCGGCCGCAGCGGCCCGGCCTGCGCTCGGGGCGCGTCGGCTGGTACCATCGCCCGCTCGATGTCGACGCCATGGCACAAGCCGCCCGAAGCCTGATCGGCACGCACGACTTCTCCGCGTTCCGCGCTGCCGAATGCCAGGCGAAGACGCCGGTCAAGACGTTGCTGGCGCTCGACGTCGCGCGCCAGGGCGATGTGATCCGGCTCGATTTCGCGGCGCACGCGTTTCTCCATCACATGGTCCGCAACATCGTCGGTGCGCTGGTCTGCGTCGGCTCGGAGCGGCAGCCGCCCGAATGGATCGCGGAACTGCTGGAAGCCCGCGACCGCACGCGCGCGGCACCGACCTTCGCGCCGGACGGTCTCTACTTCTCCGGCGCCGACTACGACGCGATGCACGCCCTGCCCCCCACCCGGCGCGAGATCGTGCTGGCGCCGTTCTGACACCCTGACCCTGACCCCGATCCCTGACATGCGCACCCGGGTCAAGATCTGCGGCATCACGCGCATCGAGGACGCGCAGGCCGCGGCGCATGCGGGCGCGGATGCGGTGGGCGTCAATTTCTGGCCCGGCACGCCGCGGCGCGTCGACCTCGCGCATGCGCGCGCGATCGTCGAATCGTTGCCGCCGTTCGTCGCGCGCGTCGGGCTGTTCGTCGATCCCTCGCAGGACGAGGTGCGCGCCGCCCTCGCCGCCGTTCCGCTCGACGCGCTGCAGTTTCACGGCCGAGAGACGGCTGGGTTCTGCCGCGCGTTCGGCAAGCCGTACCTCAAGGCGATCGCGGTGAGCGAAGGGGCCGATTTGCTAGAATGCGCGTCGCCATTCGACGACGCCGCGGGACTGCTCTTCGACGCGTTCCAGCCCGGCGATCTTCCGGGTGGCACGGGACAGGTCTTCGACTGGTCGCGCCTGTCGGCACGCATCAAGGCGCGTTTGCGGCCGCCGCTCGTTCTCTCCGGCGGGCTCGATCCGGACAACGTGGCCCGGGCGATCCGCATGGTCCAGCCGTACGCGGTGGACGTGTCGTCCGGCGTCGAGGCGCGCGATGCCGACGGCCGCGTGCGCCGAGGTTACAAGGACGCCGCGCGCATCGCGGCGTTCATGCAAGGAGTGCGTAGTGCAGACGCGTGAAAGCCCGACCGCGCCCACCGGCGACGCGCACCCCTACGCGCTTCCCGATGCGCACGGCCACTTCGGACGCTACGGCGGAGTGTTCGTCGCGGAGACGCTGATCCGCGCGCTCGACGAGCTCAACGCCGCGTACGCGCGCTATCGCGAGGATCGCGACTTCATCGCCGAGTTCGAGTACGAGCTCGAGCACTACGTCGGCCGTCCCTCGCCGGTGTATCACGCGCGGCGCTGGTCGCAGGAGCTCGGCGGCGCGCAGATCTGGCTCAAGCGCGAGGACCTCAATCACACCGGCGCGCACAAGGTCAACAACTGCATCGGACAGGCGCTGCTCGCGCGGCGTCTCGGCAAGCCGCGCGTCATCGCGGAGACCGGCGCGGGCCAGCACGGCGTCGCCACGGCGACCGTCGCGGCGCGCTTCGGCATGGAGTGCGTGGTCTACATGGGCTCCGAGGACGTGAGGCGCCAGGCGCAGAACGTCTTTCGGATGAACCTGCTCGGCGCGAAGGTGGTGCCGGTGGAGTCGGGATCGAAGACGCTCAAGGACGCGCTCAACGAAGCGATGCGCGACTGGGTGACCAACGTGGAGACGACGTTCTACATCATCGGCACGGTCGCGGGCCCGCATCCCTACCCAATGATGGTGCGCGACTTCCAGAGCGTCATCGGGCGCGAGTGCCTGACGCAGATGCCCGAGGCGGCGGGACGCGATCCGGACGTGGTCGTCGCATGCGTCGGCGGCGGCAGCAACGCCATGGGCATCTTCTATCCCTACCTGTCGCGGACCAACGTTCGGCTCGTCGGCGTCGAGGCGGCCGGGGAAGGCATCGAAACCGGCCGTCACGCGGCGTCGCTCTGCGCGGGCACGCCCGGCGTGCTGCACGGCAACCGCACGTATCTGCTTCAGGACGCGAACGGCCAGATCATCGAGACGCACTCGGTGTCCGCGGGCCTCGACTATCCGGGCGTAGGTCCCGAGCACGCGTATCTCAAGGACACCGGCCGCGCGCAGTACGTCGCCGTGACCGACGACGAAGCGCTCGCGGCCTTCCATCAATGCTGCCGCATCGAGGGCATCATCCCGGCGCTGGAGTCCTCGCACGCGCTCGCGTATGCGGCGAAGATCGCGCCGGCGATGGCGAAGGACCGCATCCTGCTCGTCAATCTGTCCGGCCGCGGCGACAAGGACATGGCGACCGTCGCGGAGCGGGCCAGGGCGCGCGCATGAGCGGCGCAGGGCCGCCGCAAGGTGCGAATTCCGCGGGCAGCGCCGCGGCGCAGCCGCAAGCGCGGGGGAGTCCCTACGATCGCATCGACGCGACGTTCGCGCGATTGCGCGCCGCGGGGCGCACGGGCCTGATTCCGTACGTCACCGTCGGCGATCCGTCGCTCGCCGAGACACCCGCCATCCTCGATGCGCTGGTGAAGGCCGGTGCCGACGTCATCGAGCTGGGCGTGCCGTTCTCCGACCCGATGGCCGACGGCCCGGTGATCCAGCGCGCGTCGGAGCGCGCGCTGCGACAGGGCGTGAGCCTGCACGACGTGCTGCAGGTGGTGCGCCAGTTCCGGGCGCGCGACCGCTCGACGCCGATCGTGCTCATGGGTTACGCCAATCCCATCGAGGCCATGGGTGTAGCCGCGTTTGCCGATGCGGCGCGCGCCGCGGAGGTCGACGGCGTGCTGGTGGTGGACTATCCGCCGGAGGAAGCGGAAGGCTTCGCTGCCGAGCTCGCGAAGCGCGACATCGCGGCGATCTTCCTGCTGTCGCCGACCACGCCGGGGGCACGCATCGCCGCGGTTGCGCGTCTCGCGCGCGGCTTCGTGTATTACGTGTCGCTCAAGGGCGTGACCGGTGCTGCGCATCTCGACACCGGCGACGTGACGCGCAAGCTCGCCGAGATCCGCGGCCACGTCGGGCTCCCGGTCGCGGTGGGGTTCGGGATACACGACGCGCAAGGCGCGCAGGCGATCGCGGCGCACGCGGATGCGGTGGTGATCGGCAGTCGCATCATCCAGGAAATCGACGACGGACCGCCCGCAGAGGCGGCCGCACGCGCGGGCGCGTGGCTCGGCGGCATACGCGCCGCGCTCGACGCGATGGCGCGCAAGCGCGCGGCGTAAGCGGCGCGCAACAGGGGGAGGGTAGATGAGCTGGTTGCAGAAGCTGTTGCCGCCGCGCATCAAGAGCACGCCCGGCGAGCGGCGCACGCCCGTGCCCGAAGGGCTGTGGGTCAAATGCCCCGCGTGCGAGGCGACGCTGTACCGGACGGACCTCGAGAAGAACCTCAACGTCTGTCCCAAGTGCAATCACCACAACCGCATCAGCGCGCGCGAGCGCATCGAGCAGCTCCTCGACCCGGAGGGCCGCTTCGAGATCGGCTCGGAAGTCGTGCCGATCGACAGCCTCAAGTTCAAGGACCAGAAGAAATATCCCGAGCGCCTCGAAGCGGCGCTCGAGGAGACCGGCGAGACCGACGCGCTCGTGGTCATGCAGGGCAGCATCAGGAGCGTGCCGCTGGTGCTCGCGGCGTTCGAGTTCGAGTTCATGGGCGGCTCGATGGGCTCGGTGGTCGGCGAGCGATTCGTGCGCGGCGTGCGCGTCGCGTACGAGAACCGCGTGCCCTATGTCTGCGTGTCGTCATCGGGTGGCGCGCGCATGCAGGAAGGCGTCAATTCGCTCTTCCAGATGGCCAAGACCACCGCGGTGCTGCAGGAGCTCACCAAGGCGGGATTGCCGTTCGTGTCGATCCTCACCGATCCGACGATGGGCGGCGTGTCGGCGTCGTTCGTCTTCGTCGCCGACCTCGTCATCGCCGAGCCCAATGCGCTGATCGGCTTCGCCGGCCCGCGCGTCATCGAGCAGACCGTGCGCGAGAAGCTGCCCGAGGGATTCCAGCGCGCCGAGTTCCTGCTCGACAAGGGCGCCCTCGACCTCATCGTCGACCGGCGGCAGCTGCGCGACGAGCTGGCGCGGCTGCTCGCATTGCTCACCAGGCAACCCGCCCCGGCGGCCTGAATGAGGAGTCCCGAGTGACGCAGCGCTCGCTCCCCGAGTGGCTCGCGTACCTCGAGACGCTGCATCCGAAGTCGATCGCGCTGGGCCTCGCGCGCGTGCGCGAGGTCTACGAGCGCCTCGGCATCGCGTTCGACGTTCCGGTCGTGGTCGTCACCGGCACCAACGGCAAGGGCTCGACCTGCGCATTCTTGGAAGCGATGCTCGGCGCCGCCGGCTATCGCGTCGGGCTCTACACCTCGCCGCACCTGACCCGCTACAACGAGCGCGTGCGCATCGCGGGGGCGGACGTCGACGACGCGGCGCTGGTCGCAGCGTTCGAGCGCGTGGAGCGCGCGCGCACGGCGAGCACGCCCGCCACGCCGCTCACGTATTTCGAGTTCGGCACGCTCGCGGCGCTGCTGCTCTTCGCGGCCGCACCGCTCGACGCGCTGGTTCTCGAAGTCGGTCTCGGCGGGCGGCTGGACGCGGTCAACCTGGTCGACGCCGACGTCGCCGTGATCACCAACGTGGACCTCGATCACCAGGACTATCTCGGCAACACGCGCGAGTCCATCGGGTTCGAGAAGGCCGGCATCCTGCGTGCCGGACGTCCCGCGGTGATCGGCGAGCGCGAGCCGCCCGATTCCGTGATCGCGCACGCCGCGGCACTCGGCGCATCGCCGTGTCGCCTCGGCCACGAGTTCGACTATGTCGACCAGGGCACGCAGTGGCGCTATCGCGGCCCGGGCGGCGAGCGCTTCGGCCTGCCCGTTCCCGCGCTGCGCGGGCGCTATCAGCTCGCCAACGCCGCAACGGCGATGGCCGCGCTCGACCTTTTGCGAGCACGCCTGCCGCTGGACGCAGGCGCGATCCGCGCAGGGCTCGCCGGCGTCACGCTGCGCGGGCGCTTCCAGGTGTTGCCCGGGCGCCCCAGCATCGTGCTGGACGTCGCCCACAATCCGCACGCGGCGCAGCGGCTTGCCGCGACGCTCGGCGACATGGGCTACCACCCGCGCACGTTCGCCGCGTTCGGCATGCTCTGCGACAAGGACATCGACGGCGTGATCGACGCGCTGCGCCCGCGCGTCGACGACTGGCGCGTCGCCACGCTGCCCGGTCCGCGCGGCGCGCGCGCCGACGATCTCGCGCAGCGCCTTCGCGCGCGCGGGGTTGCGCCTAGCGCGATCGCGACATTCGGCGACGTGCCGGCGGCACTCGCGGCCGCACGCGGCGAAGCGCACGAGGCTGATAGAATCGTGGTGTTCGGGTCATTCCTTACCGTCGCGGCCGCGCTGACGGCCCTGTCGCGATAGCGCTCCGCTTGGCTTCTCTCGCCGAAGACGTCAACGTCGATGAATTGCGCCGCCGTGCGCGGCGGCGGCTCGTCGGCGCGATCGTCCTCGCGCTGGCGGCCGCGGTGATCGTACCGATGCTGCTCGAAAGCGAGCCCCATCCGCTGGGCGAGGACGTGTCGGTGCGCATTCCGCCCGTCGACGACGGCAAGTTCGTCAATCGCCTGAACGACGCATCGGGCAAAGGCGCGACTGCGTCGGCGCCCACGCCGGCGAGCAGCAAGGCCGCGCCGGCGCCCGCCGCCGAATCCACCCCGAAGAGCGACGCGGTCACGCCGCCGGTGACGACCACCGAGCCGCCCGCCGTCCCGGGCGCCTCGGGGCCATCGAGCGCGCCCTCCGCATCGGCGCCTGCCGCCGCAAATCAGCCGGCTGCATCGGACACGAGCACGACGAAGTCGGCGGCGTCCAGGTCGGCGAGCGCCGGCCCCGTGAGCGCCAAGCCATCGAATGGCGGCTTCGCGGTGCAGCTCGCAGCGTTTTCCGACGACAAGGGCGCGAGCGCGCTCGCCGGGCGCCTGCGCCGCGCGGGTTACGAGGCCTATACCGAGCCGCTCAAGACGAGCAAGGGCACGCTTTGGCGCGTGCGCGTGGGGCCGTATCCGTCGCGCGAAGCTGCCACGGCCGCGCGCGACAAGCTCAAGGGCGAGGGACAGAACGGCATCGTGGCGGCGCTCCATTGACCGCGTTCGACCTCGTCGTGCTTGCGATCATCGGCTTGTCGACACTCTTTGCGTTCGTGCGCGGCCTGATACGCGAGCTCGCGGCGCTGGTGAGCTGGGTGGTCGGCCTGATCGCCGCCGTCGTGTTCACGCCGGTGGTCGGCAACTGGATTCCCAACTGGTTCGACGCGCCGTTCGCGCGCTACCTGATCGCATTCTGCGTGATCCTCATCGGCGCGCTGCTGCTCGGCGCGCTGATCGCGGCGCCGCTGGCGCGCGCCGTGCGGGCCGCGGGACTGGGATTTGTGGATCGCTTCCTCGGCTCCATATTCGGTTTGGTGCGGGGCTTGCTGGTCGTGATCGCGCTGGTTCTGCTGGCCGGCCTCACGCAGTTGCCGCGCACCGACTGGTGGCAGCGCTCGGTGACGGCCGGTCCGCTCACCGCATTCGCGATGCTGGCCGCGGGCTACCTGCCGAAGGCATGGGCGGGGGCGCTCGACTACTCCGGCAGCGGCCGCGGGCGGCCCGCCGAACGGAAGGCTTGAGACACTAGACATCATGTGCGGAATCGTCGGCGTCGTCGCGCACACGCCGGTCAACCAGCTGCTCTACGACGGCCTGCTGCTGCTGCAGCACCGAGGCCAGGACGCGGCCGGCATCGTGACCAGCGAGGGGCCGATCTTCCACATGTTCAAGGGGCCCGGCTACGTGCGCGACGTGTTCCGCACGCGCAACATGCGCGAGCTCACCGGGAACGCCGGCATCGCGCACTGCCGCTATCCGACCGCGGGGTCCGCGTTCTCCGAGCTCGAGTCGCAGCCGTTCTACGTGAACTCGCCGTTCGGCATCACGCTCGCGCACAATGGCAACCTGACCAACAGCGACGCGCTCAAGCGGGAGCTCTTCCAGCTCGACTTCCGCCACGTCAACACCAATTCCGACAGCGAGGTGCTGCTCAACGTGCTGGCGCTCGAGCTCGAGCGCGCGGCGCAGCACCACCGCCTCGATCCCGACGCCATCTTCAAGGCGGTGGCGGGCGTGCACCGGCGTTGCCGCGGCGCGTACGCGTGCGTCGCGATGATCGCGGGCTACGGCATGCTCGCGTTCCGCGATCCGTACGGCATCCGCCCGCTCATCATCGGCGTCAACGAGGCCATGGGCGGGCGCGAATACCTCGCGGCTTCCGAGTCGGTTGCGCTCGAGCCGCTCGGCTTTTCGGTGCTGCGCGACGTCGGCGCCGGCGAAGCCGTGTTCGTCGACCAGACCGGCGGCTTCCATGCGCGCCAATGCGCCGAGGACGCGTCGCTCAACCCGTGCATCTTCGAGTACGTGTACCTCGCGCGCCCCGATTCGGTGATGGACGGCGCGTCGGTGTACGAGTCGCGGCTCAACATGGGCGGCGAGCTTGCGCGCAAGATCCGCGGGATCCCGGCGGCGCACGACATCGACGTCGTCATTCCGATCCCCGACTCGAGCCGGCCGTACGCGCTCGAGCTCGCCAACCGGCTCGGCAAGGTGTATCGCGAAGGGTTCGTCAAGAACCGCTACATCGGCCGCACGTTCATCATGCCCGGCCAGGCGATGCGCACGAAGAGCGTGCGGCAGAAGCTCAACCCGATCGGCATGGAGTTCAAGGACAAGGTCGTGCTGCTGGTCGACGACTCGATCGTGCGCGGCACCACGTCGCGCGAGATCGTGCAGATGGCCCGCGATGCGGGGGCGCGCAAGGTGTACTTCGCCTCGGCGAGCCCGCCGGTGCGCTTCCCGAACGTGTACGGCATCGACATGCCCAACCAGAGCGAGCTCGTCGCGACGGGGCGCACCGAAGCGGAGATCGCGCACGAGATCGGCGCCGACCTCCTGCTCTACCAGGACCTGGAGGCGATGAAGAACGCCGTGCGCGCGGTCAATCCGAGGCTCGCGTCGTTCGAGGCATCGTGCTTCGACGGCAACTACATCACCGGCGACATCACGCCCGACTACCTGTCGCATCTCGCCGCGCATCGCCACGAGAAGCGCGACACGGTGGACATGCTGGAGGAAGCGAAGCTCGAGGTGGGCTCGGGAGAGCCCGTCGAGTGATGCGCGCGTGACGCGCCGCCTGCGCCGGCTCGCGCGTGCCGAGCTGCCGGTCGCGCCCGAGGCGCTTGCGCGATTCCTCATCGGCAAATATCTCGTGCGCGCCCACGACGATGGACGCACGAGCGGGCGCATCGTGGAGAACGAGGCCTACCACCAGGACGATCCCGCCGCGCACACTTACCGCGGCGAGACGCCGCGCAACCGCTCGATGTTCCTCGAGCGCGGCCACGCGTACGTCTATTTCATCTACGGCATGTGGTACGCCGTGAACATCAGTGCCGAGATTCGCGGCGTGGGCGCGGGCGTCCTGTTGCGCGCGCTCGTGCCGCACGACGGGGTCGCGCTGATGCAGCAGCGTCGCGGAACGTCGCGCTTGCACGACCTCGCGCGCGGTCCGGGACGGCTCACCACCGCGCTTGCGATCGACCGCAGCCTCGACGGTGTGGATCTGTGCA
>DASXAF010000122.1:0-16311 GCA_036406955.1 Casimicrobiaceae bacterium | reverse complement strand
GGAGCGAGATGGCGGCCGGCGTGACGCCCGAGATGCGCGCGGCCTGCCCGACCGTCTCCGGCCGTTGCGCAGTGAGCTTCTGGCGTACTTCCACCGACAGCCCGCGCACGGCGGCGTAATCGAGGTCCCCGGGCAACGGGGTGTCGTCCTCGACGATCCGGCGCGCGATCTCCTCGTGCTGGCGCTCGATGTAGCCGGCGTATTTCGTCGCGATCTCCACCTGCTCGCACACGGCCGGATCGTCGACCGGCGCGCCGGCTCCGGGAAGCTCGTGAAGCACTTCGTACGAAATGGCCGGGCGCCGGAGTAAATCTGATAGTGAGTGCTCACGTCCGAGCGGTTGGCCCAGGATGCGCGTGGCCACGTCGGCCGGTACGGTGCCCGGCCCGAGGTATGTCAGCTTCAGGCGCTGCTGCTCCCGCTCGATGGCGTCGCGCTTGCGGCAGAACGCGTCCCACCGCGCATCGTCGACGACGCCGAGATGGCGGCCGTGCTCGGTGAGCCGCAGATCCGCGTTGTCCTCGCGCAACTGCAGCCGGTACTCCGCGCGCGAGGTGAACATGCGATACGGCTCGGTCACGCCGCGCGTGACGAGGTCATCGACCAGGACGCCCATGTACGCTTCGTTGCGTCGCGGGCACCAGCCGTCTTCGCCCCTGACGCGCCGCGCGGCATTGATGCCCGCGAGAACGCCCTGCGCCGCAGCCTCCTCGTAGCCGGTCGTGCCGTTGATCTGACCGGCGAAGAACAGGCCTGCGATGGCCTTCGTCTCCAGGGTCGAGTTGAGCGCGCGGGGGTCGAAGTAGTCGTATTCGATCGAATACCCGGGTCGAAGGATGTGCGCGTTCTCGCAGCCCTTCATCGAGCGCACCAGCTCGAGCTGGACGTCGAACGGCAGCGAGGTCGAAATGCCGTTGGGATAGATCTCCGTAGTCTCGAGGCCTTCGGGCTCCAGGAAGATCTGGTGGCTTTCCCGCTCGGCGAAGCGCACCACCTTGTCCTCGATGGAGGGGCAGTAGCGCGGCCCGACGCCCTTGATCACGCCGGTGAACAGCGGCGAGCGGTCGAGGCCGCCGCGGATGATCGCGTGGGTGCGCGGGTTCGTATGCGTGATCCAGCACGGCACCTGCCGCGGGTGCATCCCGCGGTCGCCCAGGAACGAGAACACCGGCGCGGGATCGTCGCCCGGTTGGATTTCGAGGCCGCTGAAGTCGATCGTTCTGCCGTCGAGCCGGGGCGGCGTGCCCGTCTTGAGCCGTCCGACCGGTAGCGCGAGCTCGCGCAGTCGGGCGCCGAGGCGCTTGGCCGGTGGATCGCCCGCACGCCCCGCCTCGTAGTTCTGAAGGCCGACATGGATGAGCCCCGACAGGAACGTCCCGGTGGTGAGCACGACGACGCCCGCCTCGAAGGTCAGGCCGATCTGCGTCACGACGCCGCAGACCCGGTCGCCCTGCAGCAGCAGATCGTCGACGGGCTGCTGGAACAGCGTCAGGTTGGGCGCCCGCTCCAGCCGGCCGCGGATCGCACGCTTGTAGAGAACGCGGTCAGCCTGGGCACGGGTCGCTCGAACCGCAGGACCCTTGCTGGAATTGAGGACGCGGAACTGGATGCCGGCTTCGTCGGTGGCGATCGCCATGACACCGCCCAGGGCGTCCACCTCCTTGACCAGATGTCCTTTCCCGATGCCACCGATGGACGGGTTGCAGGACATCTGCCCCAGCGTCTCGATGTTATGGGTCAGCAGCAACGTGCGGCAGCCCGCGCGCGATGCGGCCAGTGCGGCTTCGGTTCCCGCGTGGCCTCCGCCGACCACGATAACGTCGAAGCGTTGCGGGAACCTCATGTTTTCAAAGCAAGAAGCGGCGCGTCGGCGGCATGCGACGGAGAGGCTGCATTTTAGCACCCGGACGGATGCACCGGACTCGGCCGGAAGTTCGATGTTTCACGTGGAACGTCGGCATGCTCGATGCACGTTCCACGTGAAACAGCGCGCGCCTAGCCCCCCAGGCGCTGCGCGAGCCGTCTGCGTTCTGCCGCGAGCTCGGGGGGCTGCTTGCGACCCAGGCGCCCGAACAGCTTGTCGTGCGAGGACAACTCCCGTTCCCATTGCGCCGGATCGACGGTCATGGCGTCGCCGAAGCGGCGCTGTTCGAAAGGCAAGCCGTTCCAATCGAGGTCGCCGTAGGCGGGCGCAAAACCAAGTGGCGTTTCCACCGCGTTTGCAGTCCCGGCACAGCGCTCGAATATCCACTTCAGCACGCGCATGTTCTGACCGAATCCCGGCCACACGAACCGGCCGTCACCGTCCTTGCGGAACCAGTTGACGGTGAAGATCCGTGGCGGATGCGCGACGGCGCTTCCCATGCGCAACCAGTGCGCGAAGTAGTCGCCGACGTGGTAGCCACAGAAAGGCAGCATGGCGAACGGATCGCGGCGCACCTCTCCCACCGCGCCGGCGGCGGCCGCCGTCGTTTCCGAGCCCATGGTCGCGGCCCGATAGACACCCTGCTCCCACGTCGGGGCCTCCGTGACCAGCGGCATGGTGTCCGAGCGGCGCGCGCCGAAGATGAAGGCCGAGATGGGCACGCCGCGGGGATCGTCCCATGCAGGGTCGAGCGAAGGACATTGCGTGGCGGCCGCGGTGAAGCGTGCATTGGGATGCGCCGCCTTTCGTCCGCACCCGGGCGTCCAGGACTGGCCCTTCCAGTCGATGAGGTGTGGCGGCGGTTCCCTGGTCATGCCTTCCCACCAGACGTCGCCATCGTCGGTGAGCGCGACATTGGTGAAGATCACGTTCGCCCGCAGCGTCTCCATCGCGTTGGGGTTCGACTCGTACGACGTGCCGGGGGCCACGCCGAAGTAACCGGCCTCCGGATTGATGGCGTGGAAGTACCCGTCCTCGGCCGGCTTGATCCAGGCGATGTCGTCCCCGATGGTGCTGACCTTCCAGCCATCGACGCCCTTCGGCGGGATCATCATGGCGAAGTTCGTCTTGCCGCACGCACTCGGGAAGGCCGCGGCGATGTAACGCTTGTCTCCGTTTGGAGCCGTTACACCAAGGATGAGCATGTGCTCGGCCAGCCAGCCTTCGTCGCGACCCATCACGGAGGCGATGCGAAGCGCCAGGCACTTCTTGCCGAGCAGCGCATTGCCGCCGTAGCCGGAGCCGAAGCTCCAGATCTCGCGCGCCTCCGGGAAGTGCACGATGTACTTGTGCACGGGATCGCACGGCCAGGGGACGTCGCGCGCACCCGGCTCCAACGGCGCGCCGACCGAATGCACGCAGGGCACGAATTCACCGTCCGCGCCGAGCACGTCGTAAACCGCGCGTCCCATGCGCGTCATGATGCGCATGCTGGCCACCACGTAGGGGCTGTCGGTGAGCTCGACGCCGATGTGCGCGATCGGGCTGCCGAGCGGCCCCATCGAGAACGGCACGACGTAGAGCGTGCGCCCGCGCATGCACGCGTCGAACAGCCCACGCAACGTCTGCCGCATTTCCGCGGGCGCGACCCAGTTGTTGGTGGGGCCCGCGTCCTCCTCGCGCTCGCTGCAGATGAACGTGCGGTCCTCCACGCGCGCGACGTCCGAAGGATCGGACCACGCGAGATAGCTGTTGGGACGCTTGGCCGGGTCGAGCCTGCGCAGCGTGCCGGCACGGACCATCTCGTTGCAGAGCGCGTCGTACTCCGCCTGGCTGCCGTCGCACCAGACGATGCGCTCCGGCTTCGTGAGCGCCGCGATCTCACGCACCCAGCCCAGCAGGCCCGCATGACGAACGTAGTGCGGGGCGCCGACGGATGCGGCGAGCGTCGCAAGCGATTCGGGTCGATTCATGGGATCGATGGAATGAAGAAAAGACTGTCCGCCGACGAACGCGGCGGTGGATCGACCACTCTAGCACGCACGCGCGACGCAACGTAAGGTCTGCGCTCGCACGCCTGCTGGCCCGGTGGCCTGACCGATTTCGTCGCGTGCGCGCGCGTCACTGCAGCGTCGCGAGATACGCCGCCATGTCGCGGGCATCGCGCTCCGTCACTCCCAGGTCGGGCATCGCGCTGCCCGGATGCAGCTTCTGCGGGCTTTGCAGCCAGCGCATCAGCCCCTGCTCGTCGTTCGGCACCGCGCCGCCGATGAATGCGCGGCGCGCGAGGTGCGCGAGCGGCGGCCCCACCGACGTGTCGGCGCCCACGACACCCGGTATTCGATGGCACGTGGCGCAGCCGTACTGACGCAGCGCGACGATGCCGCGACCGGGGTCCGGCACGCCCGCGCGCTGGAACGCGGGGCGAACGACCGCTTGATCGGTCTCGCGCTCCGCACGCGACGTCGCGGCGCGATACGCCTGCGGCGATTCGGTGGGCATCACGCGCAGATACGCGACGATGTTCCACATCTCGTCGTCGCTCAGCCGAAACGCCCACGCCGGCATGCCGGTCATCTTCAGCCCGCGCTTCAGCGTCCAGAACAGCTGCTCCGGCGGCCACTCGCGCGCGGCGTATGCGAGGTTCGCGGGCGACGGCGTCATGCCGAGCGCGAACGACTCCGGCGCCACACCCGGCGCGCCGTGGCAGCGCACGCAGTTGCGCGCATAGGACGAACGGCCGCTCGCGACGCGCGCCGCGTCGTCGAGCGCCGGCGCGTCGATGTCGCGCGCATGGAAGCGAATCGACTGGCGCATCGTCGCTTCGATCAGCGCGTACACGGGACGCGTATGCTGCTCGGTCGCCGCGATGTCGTACACGCCCGAAGCGATGAACGCAGCGGCGACGACCAGCATGCCTGCCGCAGCCACCGCGAGCGTGATCGCAACGCGCTTCATGGCGTCACCTTCAGCGCAGGCGATAAAGATGCGCGACCATGTCCCGCGCATCCTCGGCGCTGACGTGAAGGTCCGGCATCGCGGTCCCCGGGCGATAGCTCTGCGGAAAGCGGATCCACTGCGCCATCTGCTGCGGCGTGTTCGGCAGCGAGCCTGCGAGGTATACGCGACGGCCCACGTCGTCGAGCGGCGGGCCGACGTTGCCGCGCGCATCCTCGACGCCGGGGATGGTGTGGCAATAGCCGCAGCCGTATCGCTGCAGCAGCACGCGGCCTCGTGCGGCGTCGCCTTGCGGCGGCGGCGGTCGCGAGCCGCTGCTGCACGCGGCGAGCACCGCGCCGAGCGTCAGCGCAACGGCCGTGCGCCATCGCATCGATGCGGTGTCACGCAACATCGTGACGTGCTGCGCGCGCGGGTGCGAGCCACCCGCTCGCGATGACGAGCGCCGCGACGAGATACGCGAGGCTCCCGGGCACCCACATGACGAGGCCGCCGAGCTGCTGATCCTCGAGCGCGGTGAGGCCGAGGATCGTCGACTGTCCCGGCGCGAGGTACGCCGGCCGCGCGGCGAGCGCGAGCAGCGCGCCGAGGGCGCTGGTGTGCAGCATCGTGGTCAGCAGCGAGGCCATCGCGCCCGCGCTCTGCAAGCCCGCGCGCGAGCGAAAGACGCTCCACCAGAAGAGCAGCGCGGAGACCAGGAAGCAGGCGTGCTGGAACACGTGCAGCGACGGATGCGCAACCGCAGCCATGAAGAGCACCGGCACGTGCCAGATCCAGACGGCGCCTGCGTGCAGGCTCCATGCGCCCGGCTGGCTGGTGATCGCGCGCCATCCGCGTCTCGCGCGATGCGCGAGGTCGGCCGCGCGGCGGCGCACGCGCGCCGACAGCGCCCACGTCCACGCCTCGACCGGCCGCGCGAGCACGAGCAGCGGTGCCGCGACGAGCATGAGCAGCTCGTGCTGAAGCATGTGCAGCGCGAACGAGCGATCGGCGAGCGCGTCGATCGGCGACAGCAGCGCGCATGCGAGCACCAGCCAGCCGAGCACGAAGCGCAATGCGTGGGCGCCGCGCACGCCACGCCGCGCGCCCGCGCGGCGCCACAACCGGCGCACGCCGAGCGCGTAGAGCATCGCGCTTGCAGCGAGCAACAGCACGAGCGCGAGCGTCCATCCGAGCGCCTCCCCGCTCTCCGCCGTCCATTCGCCGTGCGCAGCCGAATCGAGCGGCAGGCACGCGAGGATCAACGCTACTGCAGGCAGGACGACAGCAGCCACGTAGGCATCCACATCGTGAGGATCACGAGCAGCGCGAGCGCCGAGCTGGCGATGCCCATGCCGGCGAAGAAGCGCCGGCGCGCGGCGGCTTCCGTCGCCGTTGCGACGGGCGTTCGGCGCCAGCCGAGCCAGGCGGCGAAAACAGTCAGCGCCGTGACGAGCGCGAACGCGACGTGCACGACGTGCAGCGCGAGCTCGTGCTGGCCGCGACAGGCCCATGCCGTCATGGACAGCGCGATCGCCTGATCGGCGAGCGCCAGCAACGGAGCGACGAGCAGCGGGATCCAGATCGCCATCCGGCCACCGGCTACAGTCGCGGCGCGAGGTACACCACCGCGTAGATCGGGATCCACGATCCGATGATGAACCACCAGTAGCCCGCGTTCTCGGCGACGTCGACGAAGCGCTTGCCGTCGACCGTCTTCTTGAACATCACGGCGGAGACGACGAGCGTGTCCGCGACGTTGGTGACGAGGTTGAACGTGTGCAGGCCGAGGAGCACCCACACGCACGAGCCGTACGCGCTCGCATCGCCGCGCACGTTGAGCACGGTGAACTCCATCCAGCGCACGGGCAGCAGCGCGAGCGTCAGCACTGCGAACGCGATGAGCCAGATGCGCACGCTGCGCAGGTCCTGCTCGTTGGCGTAGCGATCGACGATCGCGTTCGGCACGCCGGTCAGCACGGCGAGCACGACGTTGACGGTGCCCCACGACAGATCCGGGGGCGGCCCTTCGTTGGGCCACACGGCGTTCATGCCGCGCAGGTAGAAATACACGCCGACCATCAGCGCGAAGCCCACGCCTTCGATGGTCATCATGCCGGCGGTGCCCCACCACATCAGGCTGCGCGTGCCGAAGCCGTAGCTCGGCAGATTCGCCACGTCGAGCGCATCGCCCGCGCGCACGGCCGGCACGCTGGCCGGCGTCGCTTCGCGGCGGCCGCCTTCGAGCGGCGTGAACCAGCGCGTGAAAAGACTCATTGAGCCGGCCTCCGCGCTGCGCGCTTCTCGGCTGATTCGCGCCACCGGCCGCCGCACGGCCGCCCGAAGGCGGCCGGTGCTCTTGCCCGATTCCCGCGGCGGTGCCGGCTCATGGCGATTTCTGCAGCGCGAGCTGCCGCGCCGTCTCCTTCTCGGACGGCCAGTACCAGCCGATGAATGCGATCGCGGGCGGGATGAGGCCCCAGAACATTCCCGAGGTGGAGAAGCTCGACCACAGGAGCCAGATCAGCACGCCCCACGCCGCCGCGAACGGCCAGATCGTCGGTGCGGGGTACGAGTAGCGCACGTCGGGCAGCGCGTCGAGCACCGTGGTGGCGAGGCCTTCGCGATCCTCCGCGGAGAGGCCGCTCACGTGCGTCGGCGCGCCGGGCGCCGGCGGCACCCACAGCGGCTCGCGCGACGCGACCACGGGCAGCGCGACGAAGTTGTAAGGCGGCGGCGGCGAGCGCGTCGCCCATTCGAGCGTGCTCGCGCCCCACGGGTCGTCGCCCGCCCGCTCGCCATGACGGCGGCTTCGCGCGACGTTGATCAGGAACAGCAGCACGCTGACCGCGATGATCGCTGCGCCGATGGTCGCGACCAGGTTCAACGCGCCCCATCCCGTCTCGGCACCGTACGTGTACATGCGCCGCGGCATGCCCTCGAGCCCGAGCAGGTGCATCGGGAAGAACGCGACGTTGAAGCCGACGAAGAACAGCCAGAACTGCCAGCGGCCGAGACGCTCGCCGAGCATGCGCCCGGTCATCTTGGGGAACCAGTAGTGCAGCACGCCGAAGAGCGGGAACACGGCACCGCCGAGCAGCACGTAGTGCAGGTGCGCGACGACGAAGTAGGTGTCGTGCACCTGCAGGTCGAACGGCACGGAGCCGACCATGATGCCGGTCAGGCCGCCGAGCACGAGGATGAAGAAGAAGCCGAGCACGAAGAGCAGCGGCACGCGCAGGTTGAGGCGACCGGTCCACAACGTCGCGATCCAGCAGAAGATCTGCACGGCCGTCGGCACCGCGATCATGAAGCTCATCGCGGTGAAGAAGCTCTTGCCGAGCTCCGGCAGGTTGGTGGCGAACATGTGGTGCACCCACAGGCCGAACGCGAGGAAGCCCGTGGCGATGAGCGAGAGCACGACCGCGTCGTGCCCGAACAGCGGCCGGCGCGCGAAGGTCGGGATGATCGTGGAGACGAAGCCGAGCGCCGGGATGAAGATGAAGTACACCTCCGGGTGGCCGAAGAACCAGAACAGGTGCTGCCACAGCAGCGCGTCGCCGCCCTCTGCCGGGTTGAAGAAATGCGTGCCGAACGTGCGGTCGAACTGCACGAGATTTGCGGCGAGCATCACCGACGGCATCGCGAAGATGATCATGATCGACGCGACCAGCGAAGCCCAGACGAACAGCGGCATGCGGCGCAGCGACATGCCGGGCGCGCGCATCTTGAGGATCACGGTCGCGATGTCGACCGCGACCATGAGGCCCATCGCCTCGGTGAAGTTGATGAGGTTGTTCCAGATGTCCGAGCGCTTGCCCACGCCGTACTGCGGGCCCGCGAGCGGGACATAGGCGAACCAGCCGGCGTCGGCGCCCGCGTTGAACGCGAATCCGACATACAGCGAAACCGCGCCGAGCAGGTACAGCCAGTACGCGCACGCGGTCATGCGCGGAAACGCGGTGTTTCGCGTGCCGACCATGAGCGGCACGAAATACACGGACAGTCCCTGCATGATCGGCACGGCGAAGATGAACATCATCGTCGTGCCGTGGACCGTGAAGAGCTGGTCGTACAGGTCCGGCCCGACCAGGTGGTTGTCGGGCAGCGCGAGCTGTGCGCGCATGAGCGCCGCCAGGATGCCGGCGGCGACGAAGAACACGAGCGCGGTGACCACGAAGCGCCGCCCGATGCGCTTGTGATCGTTGGTGCGCAGGAAGCCGAGCACGCCCGGCTCGTCGGACCACGTGCGCTCGAGCGCGCGCGCCGCAGCGGAATCCCAGCCGGCGCCGTCGAGGATCATCGGCGCACGGCCGCCGACGGCTCGCCGGGCATCGTCGCGTTCGGTCGAACGGCGCGCACCGCCGCCGGGCAGCATGGCACCGAGCGAGCCGGCCGTGGTCATTCCAGGCCGCCGAGGAACGCCGTGATCGCGGCGGCGTCTTCGGGCGCGAGGCGCGTTGCCGGCATGTTGACGCCGGGCTTGATCGCCTGCGGATCGACGATCCAGGCGGTGCGTGCCGCCACGTCGTTCGGGATCGCACCGGCGGCGAGCGTGCGTCGGCTCGCGACGTGCGTGAGGTCGGGCGCGTGGCGGCCGCCGGCGCGCGTGCCCGCGACGGCATGACACATCGCACACGTGCCGCTTTCGAAGAGCTCGCGCCCGCGCGCCTCCTGCGACGTGCGCGGCGCCGCGGCGGGCGCGCGCTGCCGCTCCGCCCAGCGCTGCCATGCGTCCGGCGCGTCGGCGATCACGAAGAGCGCCATCTTCGCGTGCTGATAGCCGCAGAACTCCGCGCACTGGCCGCGATAGACGCCGGCGCGATCGGCACGGAACGCGACGGTCGCCTCGCGGCCCGGGATGAGGTCCTTCTTGCCGACGAGGCTTGGCACCCAGAAGCTGTGGATCACGTCGCTCGCACGCAGGGTGAGCAGCACGGGTCGCCCGACCGGCACGTGCAGCTCGTTCGCGGTGACGAAGACGCGCGACGGCTCGGCATCGTCGTAGCGCACCTCCCACCACCACTGGTGCGCGGTGAGGTCGATGTGCAGCGCATCGGTGAGCGGCATGCCGGCGAGCGCGCGGCTGGTGTACACGCTCGCGCCCAGCAAGCCGAGCAGGAGCACGGTGGAAACCGCGACGGCGATCATCACGGGGCGCGCGACTGCCGGCTCGCGACGCTCCAGCAATTCGATGCGCGGCGGCGTGTCGGGGCCGCCGCGCGGCGCGCGCCGCAGCGCCACGGCGAGCGCCGCCATCACGGCGACGAACACGACGGAGCACACGCCGAGCAGCACGAGCCAGAGGTGATACAGCGCCTGCGCCTGCACGCCGGCCGGCGCCTGCACGTCGTGCAAGGCCTCGATCATGGCTTCGGCGTCGACACGTCGACGGGCGGCTGGGTGTCGACGTTGCTCTCGGGCTCCTTCGCGTGGATCGCGTCGGCGCGGTTGGGCGCGGCCTGCTTCGATGCGAGCCCCGACAGGGAGCGCACGTACGCGACGAGTTCCCACACTTCCTTCTCGGGGATGCGGCCTCCGAACGCCGGCATGCCGTTGGGACGGCCCTGCACGATCGTGGCGAAGATGTTCGCGGGATCGCTGCCGTAGATCCACACGTCGTCCATCAGCGCGGGACCCGACCCGCCGCCGCCTTCCGCGTGGCAGCCCACACAGTTGTACCAATGGAACAGCCGCTTGCCCTGCGCGAGCGCGTACGCGTTGTCGTCGTACGGATCGTCCACGTGCGAGAAGCTGGGGGCGCCGCCCGCCATGACGGCGGACATGCGAAGCGATTGGAGCGTCGTCGCACCGGACGGCGTTGCGCCGAAATCGCGCCGCTCGCGCTCGCATCCCGTGATCGCCACGAGCGCTACTATCGCTACCGCCGCCGTGCGCGCGTTCATGGCGTTCGCCGCGCGTCCGACAGCCGGTCGCGCGATTCGACGGGCACCTCGTATTCGCGCAGAACGGCGTCGATTTGCGGGCGGATCCGGTCGAGCGTGCGCGAAAGCGTGTCGCGCAGCGCGACGTCGTTGCGGCGCACGCCCATCGCGATGTCGAAGAGCTGCGGCTCGTTTCCGCGGGGGTCGATCGCGGAGACCAGGCGCACCTCGAACGGCTGCCGGTGCGCGAAATACCCGGCCTGCGGCGCCCACAACAGCGCCACGTCGAGGGTGCCGTCGGCGAGCGCGTCCATCATGCGCTGCGCGACGGGCGCGGTGCCGAGCGGCACGTAGCCGATCACGTTGTCGGCAATGCCGCGCCGCGCGAGCGCGTTGCCCGGCGGCGTGGCGGCCATGTCGTTGCCGACCAGCGGCACGCCGATGCGCAGCCTGGCAAGGCGCGGGTCGTCGTAGCTCGAAAGGCCGGGCAGGCGATCGGCGCGATACGCGAACACGTAGCCCGCGCGGTAATACGGCGCGGTCGTCAGCACCGCGTCGCTTCGTGCCGGCACGCCGATCACGACGTCGCACGCGCCGGCGGCGAGCGTGTTGCGCAGGAATCCGCGGCCCTGCGGCCACCAGTAGTAGCGCAACTGCGCGCCCAGCGCGTCGGCCGTCAGCGCGGCGATGCGATTCTCGAAGCCGCTGCCGTCGCGGCGGGAGAACGGCGCGTTGTCCGGATCGGCGCAGACGCGCAGCGCACCGCTGCCCAATGCGGACGGCAGGCCTGCGAGCGCGATCGCCGACGCGCCCGCCAGCAGCAGCGCGGCGAGACGGGCGAAGTCACGCTCACGGAAGCGCGAAGACATACAGCATGCCGCCCTTGGTCGTCTTGTCCTTGAGATCGGCCACCGCGTGCGCGAAGCCGAGCGCGGCCGTGGCGTCGCGCGGATCGAGGTCGCCGGCGACGATCGCGCCGGCCCAGCCGCCGACGCCGGACAGCACCGCGATGTATTGCTTGCCGTCCGGACCGCGATACGAAACCGGCTGGCCGACGATCCCGGAGCCGGTCTTGAACTGCCACAGCGGCTTGCCGCTGCGTGCATCGACGGCCTTGAACCAGCCGTCCATCGTGCCGTAGAACACGACGTCGCCGGCGGTGACGAGCGCGCCGCTCCACACCGGGAGATCCTCGTCGACGTTCCACACCATTCGTGCGGTCGCCGGGTCGAACGCGCTGAACGCGCCGCGGTGCCCGCCGGGTCCCGGCTTCATGACTGCCTCCACGCCGACGTAGGGCGTCCCCACGATATAGCTGACCTGCGACGTCTCCGCGTCCTGGCAGAGGTTCTGGTGCGGGATGTAGACGAGCCTGGTGCGCGGCGAATACGCGGCGGGCTGCCAGTCCTTGGCACCCGCGGAGGATGGGCAGATGTCGCGGATCACCTTGCCGACCTGCGGGATCTTGTCCGGGGCGTAACGGATCCTGCCGCTCTCGAGATCGACGCCGGTCGACGTGGTGACCGGCCCGTACGGCGTCGCGGAGACGACCTGCCCGCTCGTGCGATCGACCACGTAAACGTAGCCGTTGCGGTCCGGATGCACGAGCGCCTTGCGCGCGCTGCCCCCCTCGCCGACGTCGATCAGGATGTTCTCGTTGACCCCATCGTAGTCGTGCATGTCGTGCGGGCTCCACTGGTAGAACCAGTGCGCCTCGCCGGTGTCGGGGTCGCGCGCGAACACGCCCGCGGTCCACTTGTTGTCACCCGGGCGCTGCTCGGGATTCCAGGGGCCCGGGTTCGCGGTGCCGTAATAGATGAGGTCGACCTGCGGGTCGTAGGTGACGAACCCCCAGACCGTGCCGCCGCCGAGCTGCCACGACGTGCCGGGCCACGTCTGCGTCCCGAGATCCTTGCCGCGATCGCCCGGGTAGTAGGGCTTGAACTTGGCGCCGATCAGCACGTCGCTGTCGGGACCGGTGCTGTACGCGCGCCACGCCTGCTTGCCGCTCCCCGCGTCGAGCGCGGTGAGCCAGCCGCGCACGCCGTATTCGCCGCCGCTGTTGCCGACCAGCACCTTACCCTTCACCACCAGCGGCGCCATGGTGATCGTCTCGCCGCGGCCAATGTCGGCGAGCTGGGTGCGCCACAGGACTTTGCCGGTGACCGCGTCGAGCGCGATCGTCTGGCCGTCGAGCGTGTTGAAGAAGAGGCGGCCGTCGGCCCACGTCGCGCCGCGATTCACCACGTCGCAGCACGCGACGCCCTGCGCCGATGCGCTCGGATGCGGCTCGAACTTCCATTTCGCCGGCGCGCCGGGCTTGGCGAGGTCGAGCGCATAGACGATGTTGGGATACGGCGTGACGATGTACATCGTGCCGTTGACCACGATCGGCGCAGCTTCGTGGCCGCGCAGCACGCCGGTCGAGAACGTGAACGCGGGCTTGAGCGTGGCGACGTTCGCCGCCGTGATGTCGCCGAGCGGTGAGAAGCGCGTCGCCGCGTAGTCGCGTCCCGGCATGGGCCAGTCGCCGTCGCCCGTGCCGGCTATCGCGGCGGCCGCATCGACACTCGTCACGAGCAGCGCCGCGAGCACCACATGTCGCAACGCAGAGCGGGAACGCGGCTGTCGCATGCAGGGCATCGTCGGTACCGCTGATGCGACCACGGTGCGCAAGAGACATACCATGCGAAATGCGCTTCGCCGTCAGGTAGTTAGCTCGCGCGTACCGGACGCCCGGAAGCCATCCTTACGCAAGCGCCCCGGCAAATTTTTCCGGGCGCTAGCGCGGAACGCAGAACACCGGGCCCTCGATGGACCAACCGCGTGCAACCGTCGCCTCGATGGCGGCCGGGTCGGTCAGGTAGCGGTGATTCGCTTCCCCGCCCATGCCGTTGTTGTAGAGGCGCGTGACGGTCGCGTATTCAGGCGCGCAGCCGCTCGCCAGCGGCTCGACCGCGCGAAACGCGAAGGCTTCGAACGTCCAGTCGGGGTTGGCCTTGACCTTGTCGCACTCGGCGAGGTCGATCGTGTAGAAGTGCGAGTTCGGCCCGAGGCCCGGCGTGCCGAAGAACCTGCACGCCTCGTTGCCGGGACCGGTCCCCGATTTCCAGCTGCGGAACGCGTAGCCGGTGCGCGTCCAGCCGGGGGGCACGCCCGCGTCGAGCGACGCGGCCTCGTCGGCAAACGCGGTGATGAAGTAGTGATCGAGCGACGCGTTGTAGAACTCGATCGTGTCGACGACCTCGCCCGGCGTGCCGCCGCCGGTCGGATCGACGTAGAGCACCTTGCGGTCGTCGAGGCCGCCGTCGACGCTCTCGACCTCGTTCAGTCGACTGCGCGCGGCCGCGTCGTCGTTCACCCATGCCGCGAGGAAGCCCAGCGTCCACGTCAGGATGTCGGCGCCGCTCGACGGATCGAGGTCGTGGCCCTGCCCTTCGAGCAGCACCTGCCCGCGCGGACCGGCCATGCGGTCGAGCGCGGTGCGCGCGACGTCGGCGGGGGCGATGGGATCGGCGGTGCCCGAGATCGCGAGATACGGCAGCGTCAAGCCCTGCGCGCCGGCCTGGCCGCTGCCGAACGCCGGCACGCTCTCGACGCCGAAGTACGGCACGTAGCCCACGGCCGCGCGCACGCGCGTGTCCAGGGTGACGCGCTTGTGGTCGAAGTGGAACACGTCGTACGTGAGCTCGGCTCCGCCGAGCAGCATGAGCGTCTCGCCGCCCTGGCTGATGCCGAATGCGCCGACGTGGCCGACGTCGATGCGATCACGCCAGTCGGCGCGCGTGAGCAGGGTGTCGAGCGCAGCCGACATCGACAGCGGGCGCAGCGCCTGCATCGCGACGAACTCGCTCCAGATCGGAACGTAGAGCTTGGCGAGCGCGCCCGACTGCGGCCCGAACACCGAGTAGCGCAGGTCGCCGTGGAACGGCGCGACCGTGACGTAGCCCCACGAAGCCAGCGCGACCAGCGCGCGGAGGTAGCTGTCCTCGAGCGGGCTGCCGCCGTAGCCGTGCGAGTAGAGCAGCACCGGCAGGCGCGCGGCGCCGGCGGGAAGTATCGGCGCGTCTGCCCCGCGTTGCATCCGCGGCACCACCGCACCGCCAGGCAACGCGTAGTCGGCACGCGCGTTGTCGGGGCTGGTCGGGTAACAGGCCAGGAAGACGTCGGTGACCGGCGTGCCGGCCCAGCGATCGTACAGGTCGCTGTCGCCCGGCGCGACGAAGGTCGCCACGAGCGCATTCGCCGGATCGACCAGGAGCGCATCGACGTAGCGCTCCTTGCCGCCGCTCGCGGCGCCGCGCCAGTACATGTCGGCCGTCTCGCCTTGCGGCACGCGTCCGAAGTCCTGCTCGACATTCGTGCAGCCCACCGGATAGGGCCCTGCGATCGGCAGCGGCGGCACGACGGTCTGCGCCTGCGAGCCAGGCGCGAACGTGGCGACGAACGTCAAAAGCGCAATGCCAAAGCGGGCCGACATCGTGCTGCTCCCAGCGCGCCCAGTCTAGCGCGTCACTTGCCGATGCAGAATCGCGAGAAGATCGCGCCGAGCAGGTCGTCGGCGGTGAACTCGCCGGTAATGGCGGACAGCCGGCCCTGAGCCTCGCGCAGCTCCTCGGCAAAGAGCTCGAGCGGCGGCGTATCGGCGGTCAGGTGCCCGGCGGCCGCGTCGAGATGCTGCTGCGCCGCGCGCAACGCGACGACGTGGCGCTCGCGCGCGATGAACGCGTCCTCGCCCGCGGCATCGACGCCCGCGACCGCGAGCACCTCGGCTTCGAGCCCGGGCAGGCCTTCGCCCGTCAGCGCCGAGATCCACACGTGCATGCCGGTATCGCGGCGCTCCGCGCGCGCGCGCTGTCCGGCGAGATCGCTCTTGTTGTGGACGATGACGCGCGGCAGCGCGGAGGGCAGGCGCGCGAGGATCGCAACGTCTTCGGCGTGCAGCGCGTCCCCCGCTTCGCGCGCGTCGACCAGCACCAGCGCGAGATCGGCGCGCTCGATCGCCGACCACGTGCGCGCGATGCCGATGCGCTCGACCGCATCGCCGGCCTCGCGCAGCCCTGCGGTGTCGACCACGGTGAGCGGAATGCCACTCATCTCGATGGGCCGTTCCACCGGGTCGCGCGTGGTGCCGGGAATCTCCGTGACGATCGCCGCTTCGTCACGCGCCAGGCGGTTGAGCAGGCTCGACTTGCCGACGTTCGGCCGCCCGATCAGCACGACGGCGAGGCCCTCGTTCAGTCTCGCGCCCGCGCGTGCGCGCGCGAGCAGCGACGCCACTTGCCGGCGCAGCTCGTCGAGCCGCGCAGCGGCGTCGGCGGCACGCACGAAGTCGATGTCCTCGTCGGGAAAATCGAGCGACGCTTCGGTCAGCGCGCGCAGCTCGGTGACCGCGTCGACGATGCCGTGGATCTCGTTGGAGAACGCGCCGGTGAGGCTGCGCGCCGCGGCGCGCGCGGCCGTGGCGCTGGCCGCCTCGATCAGGTCGGCGACGCTTTCCGCCTGCGCGAGATCGAGCTTGCCGTTGAGAAACGCGCGGCGCGTGAATTCGCCGGGCTCGGCGAGGCGCGCACCGAGATCGATGCAGCGCGCGAGGAGAATGCGCAGCGCGGCGGGGCTGCCGTG
>DASXAF010000121.1:0-38688 GCA_036406955.1 Casimicrobiaceae bacterium | reverse complement strand
TCGACGTGCGTCGCGGCCGCGCGCACGTCGAGCTTCGGCCGCGCTCGCGGCTCCTGCGCATGTTCACTCGCGCCTAGCGTGCGCCGGGCGGCGACCGGCTCGGCTGCGCTTCCTCGCCTGATCCGGCTCGAGGCGCGCGGCGACGGCCGCGGCGGCGCCATGTCGGCGCCGCGGGACGTCCGTGCGCGTCTTTCAGCTTCCGGCGCCCGGAGCATCCAACCGGTCACAAGCATGTAGCGAAGAGTTCTTTCGCTTCGCCGGCAGCCGCCGTTAAGTTAGTCGCATGAAGGACGCTGCCGTGCCGCACATCTACGTCATCCACGAGAACGACGCCTGGGTCGAGCCGCTGCGCTCGGCCTTCGCCGAGCGCGGCCTGCCGTTCCGCGAATGGTTCCTGAGCGAGGGCCGGCTGGACCTCGCGGCGCCGCCGCCGCAGGGCGTCTTCTACAACCGCATGAGCGCGTCGTCGCACACGCGCGGGCATCGCTACGGCCCCGAGCTCACCGCAGCGACGCTCGCATGGCTGGAGTCGCACGGCCGGCGCGTGATCAACAACGGCCGGGCGCTGCAGCTCGAGGTGTCGAAGGTCGCGCAATACGAGGCGCTTCGCGCGCACGGCATTCGGACGCCGCGCACGCTGGCCGCGGTCGGCAAGGCGAACGTCGTGGAAGCCGCGCGGAGCCTGCCGACGCCGTTCATCACCAAGCACAATCGCGCGGGCAAGGGACTCGGCGTGCGCCTGTTCCAGAGCGTCGATGCCCTCGAGGCGTACGTCGGCAGCGACGCGTTCGAGGACTCCGTCGACGGAATCACCCTCGTGCAGGAATACATCCGCGCGCCGCAACCGGTCATCACGCGCGTCGAGTTCGTCGGCGGCCAGTTCCTGTACGCCGTCGAGGTCGACACTTCGCTCGGCTTCGAGCTGTGCCCGGCGGACGCCTGCCGGACGGACGACCGGTTCTGCCCGGTCGGCGAAGCGCCCGCGGCCGCCGCGCCGCGCTTTCGCATCGTCGAAGGATTCGCCGACCCGCTGGTCGAGCGCTACCAGCGGTTCATCGCGGCCAACGGCATCGGCATCGCGGGCATCGAGTTCATCCGCGATGCGAAGGGCGAGGCTTACACCTACGACGTGAACACCAACACCAATTACAACAGCGCCGCCGAGGGCGAGGCGGGCCGCTACGGCATGCGCGCGATCGCGGCGTATCTCGGGCGCGAGCTCGCGCGCATATATCCGCATGCGGCGCGCGAGGCGCTCGCGGCTTAGGGCCCTGAGGTTACCCTTCGCACTCCCGCGGATCGTTGCGCGGCGGCTCCGCGTGAATGTCGTCGACCCAGTGCACCTCCTCGGGATTGGGCTCGACGTTCGGCAGGTCGAGGTTCACCACGACGGGCTCCTGGCCGCTGCGCACCAGCACGCACGACAGCGGGGCGTCGTCGCTCGCGTTGATCTCCTGGTGCGGCACGAAGGGCGGGACGTAGATGAAATCGCCGGGACCGGCCTCGGCCACGAACTCGAGGCGATCGCCCCAGCGCATGCGCGCCCGGCCGCTCACCACGTAGATCACGCTCTCCACCGGGCCGTGGTGATGCGCGCCGGTGCGCGCCTTGGGATGGATCACCACCGTCCCGGCCCACAGCTTGTCGGCGCCGGCGCGCGCGTGCGTGATGGCCGCTGCCCGGTTCATGCCCGGTGTCTGCGGCGTGTTGAGATCGAGCTCGCTGGCGTGGACGACGCGCACGCCGTGATGCTTCCACTTCGAAGGCGTTGCCATGGCGGCCTCCCGGGGCTGCAGCGGCATCTTTAGCATACCTTGGCGGCGCGCGCCGCCGCTCGGCTGCCGACACTCCAGGAGACACTTCGCCGGCGCGGCGTTGTCGCACATGCGGGCCGCGTCGCGCGATTCCATGGCGGCCGGCCGCCACGATGACCGCACCCTCTACCGGGAACCAGGAGCGCTTCCTCACCACGCTGCAGAAGCTGCTCGCGATACCGGCCGCCGATCTCCCCACCGCGCTGTCGCGCGCCACCGATGCGCTGGCAGAGGCCACCAGCTCCGACAAGGTGGACGCATTCCTCTACGACGAGGCGCGCGATTCCCTCGTTGCCGTCGGCACCAGCACGCAGCCGCTGTCGCGCCTCGAACGCCGACTGGGCCTCGACGTGCTGCCGCTGTCCAATGGCGGACGCGTTGTGCACGTGTACAACACCGGCGAGACCGTTCGCACCGGGGATCTGCAGAGCGACCCCGACGAGCTGCGCGGCATCAAGCAGGGGCTGGGCGTCAAGTCGCAGATCGGCGTGCCGCTCGACATCGCGGGCAAGCGGCGCGGGATGCTCATGCTCGCATCGCTGCGGCCGGACTTCTACAGCGATCTCGACGTGGCGTTCGTCACGAGCGCAGCGCAATGGGTGGGCCGCATCGTCGAGCATTCGGAGATCGTCCAGAGCATCGAGCGCAACGCCCTCGAGCAGGGCCGCAGCACGCGCGCCGAGGAGATTCTGGCCGTTCTCGCACACGACCTGCGCAACTACGTGTCGCCGGTGACGTTGCGGCTCCACAAGCTGCGCCGCAGGGCGCAGACCGAGGAGCGGCCGGCGGACGTCGCAGATGCCGACGCCGCGTTGCGCGGCCTCGCACGCCTCAACGCCTTGATCTCCGACCTGCTCGACACGGCACGCCTCGACGCGGGCGCCTTTACGATCACGCTGCAACCCATCGAGCTCGGGACCTTCGCGCGCGACGCCTCGGCCGCGCTGTCGACGGCCGAGCACGAGATCATCGTCAAGGCGGCGGAGCCCGTCGTGGTCGCGGCGGATCCGACCCGGCTGCGGCAATGCCTCGACAACGTGCTGTCGAACGCGATCGCGCATTCCCCACGCAACGCGCCGGTGAACGTCACGGTGACCGACGCACGCGAGGGCGGCCGATCGTGGGGCATCATCGAGATCGTCGACGAGGGCCCCGGCATACCCGACGCCTTGCTGCCCCGGCTGTTCGAGCAGTTCTTCTCCTCGCGTACCGAGACGGGCGGCGTCGGCCTGGGCCTGTACATCGCGCGTCGCATCGCGCTCGCGCAGGGTGGCGACATCGTCGCGGACCGGTATCCGGGCAAGGGCGCGCGGTTCATGATCCGCATCCCGACCATCGGCGACGATGGCACGTGAGGCGTGCACCCGCCGGTGTCGCGCCGTTTAAAGCATGCCGGCGCCCGGGCGGGCGTGGAGCGACAATGGACGTCGGGCGCACGCCTGTGCTGCCTTGCGAGCCTTGGAGGGACGACCCATGAACGGACGGCAAGTGGTTCTATTGAGCGGCGTGCGCACGGCCATCGGCGACTTCGGCGGCGGCCTCAAGGACGTCGCGCCCACCGAACTCGGCGCGACGGTCGTGCGCGAGGCCGTCGCGCGTGCGAAGGTCGATCCCGACGCCATCGGGCAGTGCGTCTTCGGCAACGTCATCCACACCGAGCCGAAGGACATGTACATGTCGCGCGTGGCCGCGGTGAAGGGCGGCCTGCCCGTGACGAGCGGCGCGCTGACGCTCAACCGCCTGTGCGGCAGCGGCCTGCAGGCGGTCGTGACCGCGGCACAGTACATCCTGCTCGGCGACACCGACGCCGCCATCGGCGCAGGCGCGGAGAGCATGAGCCGCGCCCCGTACGCCGATCTCACGCAACGCTGGGGCTCGCGCATGGGCGATGCGAAGATCGTCGACATGATGGCCGGCGCGCTGTCCGATCCGTTCGAGGCCATCCACATGGGCGTCACGGCGGAGAACGTTGCGCGCCAGTGCAACGTATCGCGTGCCGAGCAGGATGCCTTCGCGGTCGAGAGTCACCGTCGCGCGACGGCCGCGATCGACGCCGGGCATTTCAGGAGCCAGATCGTCGGCATCGAGCTCAAGACGCGCAAGGGCGTGACGACGTTCGACACCGACGAGCACGTGCGTCGCGACGCGTCGCTCGACGACATGGCGAAGCTCAAGGCCGTGTTCCTCAAGGAGAACGGGACGGTCACCGCGGGCAACGCTTCCGGCCTGAACGACGCGGCCGCGGCGGTGGTGCTGATGGAAGAAGGCGTCGCCGCGAAGAAGGGACTGAAGCCGATGGCGCGGCTGGTGAGCTACGGCCACGCCGGCGTGGAGCCGCGCGTGATGGGCCTCGGCCCGGTCAGCGCGGTGAAGAACGCGCTGCAAAAGGCAGGGCTTTCGCTCAAGGACATCGACGTGATCGAGTCGAACGAGGCGTTCGCGGCCCAGGCGCTGGGCGTCAACAAGGAGCTCGGCCTCGATGCCGCCAAGGTCAATCCCAACGGAGGCGCGGTCGCGCTCGGTCACCCGATCGGCGCGACGGGTTGCATCCTCACGGTCAAGGCGATGTACGAGTTGCAGCGCACGGGCAAGCGCTACGCGCTGATCACGATGTGCATCGGCGGCGGCCAGGGAATCGCGGCGATCATCGAGCGCGTCTAGAAACCCCCTCACCCGCCCTGACGGGCACCCTCTCCCCCCTTGGGGGAGAGGGCAGGGTGAGGGGACCGGGCCACCCAATCCCCATGCCCGACCTCCCGCTCCTCGTCCTCGCGCTCACCGTGTCCGCATACTGGATCGGCGTCGGCAGGATGATCGTGCGCGTGCGCCGCCATCGTCATCGGGACGCCGGCCTCATGCCCCAGCAGGCGCGCGAGCGCGCGATGTGGCTGCTTTGGGTGCCGCTCGTCGCGTTGTGGATCGCCCTGCCGTGGCTCGCGTTGTCGCGCACCGGCGGGCTTCTCGGTCTGCCCGCGATCGCCCACGGCGAGAGCGCTTTCCTCACCGTGCGCGTCGTCGCCGCGGCGTGCGCGCTCGGCGCGCTGGTCGCCACCGCGCGCTGCTGGAAGCGCATGGGCGACGACTGGCGCATGGACGTGAGCGCGGACCACACCGCGCTCATCACCGACGGCCCTTTCCGCCGCATCCGCCACCCCATCTACGCATTCAGCATCCTGCTGATCGTGTGCTCGGCGATCGTGCTGCCGACGCTGCCGATGCTCGTCATCGCGGCGGTCCACGTCGTGCTCATGCACGTGAAGGCGCGCAACGAAGAGGCGCATCTCGCCGCCGTGCACGGCGAGGCGTACGCGCGCTACGCGGCGCGAACCGGGCGCTTCGTGCCCCGGCTCACGGCGCGTGGATCGTGACCGCATCGTCGTCGCGTTCCTCGCGCTGGCGCTCGCGCTAGCGCCGGCTGCGGTCGCGCGCGCGGGGGATCCCGCCGTCGCGCGCCTCGATTGCGACAACGTCGACGCGGCTGCGGTGCGCGACGTGCTGTCCCATGCGCCCGCGCCGCGCGTGATGCTCGTTGCGGGCAGCCTGCCGTTCGTCACCATGGAGCCCTTCGCGCGGTTCCTGGTCGCGATGGGCTATCCGGAAGACCGCATTCGCGACCCGCGCAGCGGTGCCCTGTCGATCAGCGGCTACGAGGACAGCGTCAAGCTGGCAGGCATGGTCGCGTGGTACTACGAGCACGACGGCATGGCGCCGGTGCTCATCGGCCACAGCCGCGGCGGAATGCTGGTCCTGCGAACGCTGCACGAGCTTGCCGGCGCATTCCACGACAGCGTTCCCGTATTCGATCCCGACCGCGACGAGTCGCTCGCGCGCACGACGATCGTCGATCCGTACACGGGGCGCACGCGGCCGGCGACCGGCGTGCAGGTTCCCTATGCTGCGGCGATCGCCACCGGGAAGCTGCCGCGCCTGCTGCAAGGCCAGTGGTCCATGCTGTCGCGGCTGCGCGTCGTTCCGGACACCGTCCGCGACTTCACCGGCTTTCGCATCGAGGGCGATCTCATCGCCGGCGACTTCGGTGACGATCCTTACGTCGCGCAGGGCAGCGCGCACGTGCGCAACGTAACGCTCCCGTCGGGCTACAGCCACATCGAGGCCGCACGTACCGCGCATCTCGCCGCCGATCCGGTGACCCGTGCATGGATCGACGCGTGGCGGCCCGGCAGCACGGAGACCCCACCGGCGGGTCACGACACGACCAACATCCTGCATGCGGCCGACATCTGGTACGGCGTGAAGCGCGCGTGGTGTCGCTCCGCCCAGGCGCGCGCGCAGCGCGGAGGCGCAAGCTGAAGGGCCGCCTGAACCTCTTCCAGCAGACGATGCTGCGCTGGCGCGACCTGCACGCGTACAACGCGGTGCACGCGGTCGCGATCGATGCGGGGCTCGACGCGGCGACGATCGAGCGCGCGATCGCCGCCGAGCTCGCGCATTGCGGCCTCACCGGTCTCGAGCTCGATCGGCGTCGGGGGCGCTACGAGTATCGCGGCGGGCCTGCGAAGGTGAGTCTCACGGTCACGCGCGCCGAGCGCGTGCTCGATGCCCTCGCACAGTCCATCGAGGTGCAGCTCAACGCGCCCTTCGCCGATGCGCCTCCGCTCGATCCATTCCGCTTCTTCCTCGTGCACGCCCCCGACGGCGCGATGCTGGGCCTCGCCTACGATCATTTCGTCGCCGGCGGCGATTGCATCGTCACGCTGCTGCATGCCATCGTCGCGCGCTGCAACGGCACGCAACCCGACACGCCGCGTCCGCTGCTCTACCCGCCCACGCAGACCTCGCTCTTCGTGCACAACCTGCCGCGGCTCGTGATCGGGCTCGCGCGTCTTCCGGCGCTGATCCGCAGCGCGCGCACCACGGCACGCCCGCGGTTCCGCGACGTGACCGACGGGCACAACGGCTACGCGCTGTACGCACTCGCCCCCGGCCGCTATCGGCGGCTCGCGGGGGCCGCGAAGCGCTGGACGGTCACGCAGAACGACGTGCTCCTCGCGCTGCTGCTGCTCGCCGTCGAGCCTTTCGCGCCGAAGCGCCACCAGGCGGCGCGCCGGCGCGAGCTGGCGGTTGCCTCGATCATGAACCTGCGCGGCGAATTCGGCGACGCGAGCCAGAGCGCGTTCGGACAGTTCCTCGGCTCGCTGCGCGTGTCGCATCGGGTCCCGCCGGGGATCACCCTCGAGGCGCTCGCGCGCGACGTGCACGCCGCCACGTCGCAGGTCAAGCGCGAGAAGCTGTACCTGCAGACGCTGCTGGCCATGCGCTACGTGCAGGCGGCGTGGCGCATGATGAGCCCGCAGCAGCGCGCCGGCTTCTACGTCAAGAGCTATCCGATCTGGGCCGGTGTCTCGGCGCTCAATCTGAATGCCTTGTGGATGCGGGAAGACATGGCCGTCCCGCCGCCCGTATATATTCGCGGGGTGCCCACCGGGCCCATCGCGCCACTCGTCCTCGCGACCACGACCGTCGGCGACGTTCTCTACGCCGGCATCTCGTATCGCACGGCCGCGTTCGCGCGAGACGATATCGACAACATGTGGTCCGGCCTCACCCGCCGGCTGGATGATTTGCCATGACCGACCTTGTCCGTCGCCGTCTGTTCACGTTCGTCGCGGCGGCGCTGATGCTCTCGGGCTGCGCCCTCGCGCCCACGTCGCCCGAGCTCGCGGGACAACCCGCGCCTGGCGCGGTGCTGTCCCGCTTGTCGCTCGACCGCGAAACCGAGGATCGCATCCTCGCGATCGATCCGGAGCACGTCACCGAAGCCGACATCCGCGGTCCGCTCGCGAAGGCGCCCGCGCCGTACGTCATGCTGCTGCACGGCGGCATCTATCCCGTGCACCTGATCATGGTCTCCTTCGGGCATTTCCTCGTCGGCATGGGTTACCCGGAGCGAAGCATCCGCGACCCGGGCACGCGCGACTGGTCGTACAGCCCCTACGAGAACGGCGCCAAGCTCGCCGGCATCGTGGCATGGCACTACGAGCACGAAGGCATGCATCCCATGCTGATCGGCCACAGCCAGGGCGGCATGCAGGCGATCAAGATCCTGCACGAGCTCGCGGGGCATTTCGAGAAGTCGCTGCCGGTGTGGAACCCGGCGACGCAGCAGCAGGAGGACCGCACGACCATCGTCGATCCGCTGACGGGCAAGACGCGGCCCGTGGTCGGCGTGTCGACGTCGTACGTCTCCGTCGTCGGCGCAGGCGGCGCGGCATTCCTGCTGCCCAACCAATGGGACATGCTCGACAAGCTGCGCTCGATACCGGACACGGTGCAGGACTTCACGGGCTATTTCATCGCGGTGGATCTCATCGCCTGGAGCTTTCCGGGCAACGAGAGCGACGTATTCAAGCCGAACGGCACCGCGCACGTGCGCAACCTCGAGTTGCCCGGGACGTACAGCCACGTCATGCTGCCCGCGGTGCAGGATCTCGCGCACGATCCCCACACGCGCGCGAAGCTCAACGCGTATGCGCCGGGCAAGGGGGGCGAGTCGGGGCTCGAGGACGACAAGCTGACGGGCGCGCTGTGGGCCGCCGACGTCTGGTACAGCGTGAAGAAGCATTGGGTGCAGCAGCTGCAGCAGCTCGTTCGCGCGCAGCGGGCGGTCGCTGGCGGCACGCAACCGCGTGCGTTGACCGAGCCTGCCCCCGGTTGACTGTTAAAATAGTGGGTTTCGCGTCCGCAAACCCGACGATGCCACAGCCGCTGGAAGGCAAGGTCGCGCTGGTCACCGGCGCCGCGCGCGGCATCGGCCGCGCGATCGCGCGCAAGCTGGCTGCGTCGGGGTGCGACGTCGTGGTCAACTACTACAACAGCGCGGACGACGCCGATGCGCTGTGCAGGGAGCTGACCGCGCCCGGACGCCGCGCGATCGCGGTGCAGGCGAGCGTGGGCATTCCCGACAGCGTCGACGAGATGTTCGACGCGATCGGCAAGACGTTCGACCGCCTCGACATCGTGGTGAGCAACGCAGCGTCGGGTGTGCTCAAGCCGACGCTCGAGATGGGCCTCAAGCACTGGCGGTGGTGTCTCGAGACCAACGCGCTGGCGCTGAACCTGCTCGCGCAGCGTGCAGTGCCGATGATGCGCGACGGCGGGCGTATCGTCGCCCTATCGTCCCTCGGATCGCAGCGTGCGATGCCCAATTACGGCTTCATCGGCGCGTCCAAGGCGGCGCTCGAAGCGCTCGTGCGCGCGCTCGCGCAGGAGCTCGGGCCGCGCGGGATTCGCGTCAACACGGTGAGCGCCGGGGTGGTCGACACCGACGCCCTCGCGTACTTTCCGAACCGCGCCGAAGTGCTCGCCGACTTCGAGCGCCGCAATCCTTCGCAGGTCGAGCTGACGCCCGAGGCCGTCGCCGACGCGGTGTATCTGCTCTGCCTGCCCGAAGCCGCGATGATCAACGGCCACACGCTGATCGTCGACGGCGGCTTCGCGATCTCCGGCTGATGAAGATCGATTCGGGGCTCGCCGGGAAGACGGTCGTCGTCACGGGCGGCAGCCGCGGCATCGGCCGCGCGATCGTGGAGCTCTTCGCGGGCGAAGGCTGCGACGTCACGTTCCTCTACCGCGGCAACGCGCAAGCCGCCGAGTCGGCGGTTGCGGCCGCGCGGGGCGCAGGGCACACCGTGCATGCCGTGCAGACGGACGTGTGCGATCTCAGTGCCTGCACGCGCGTGGTGGAGCAGGTGGCCGAGCGCACGGGACGCATCGACGTGCTCGTCAACAACGCCGGCGTGATCCGCGACAACCAGCTCGCCGCCATGTCGGACGAGGACGTCGACACGGTGCTCGACACGAACATCGGCGGCGTGTTCAACATGACGCGCGCCGTGGTGCCGCACATGATCGTGCAGCGCGCAGGATGCATCGTCAACCTGAGCTCGGTGGCGGGCGACAAGGGCGGGCGCGGCCAGACCAACTATGCCGCCAGCAAGGGCGCGATCAACGCATTCACGCGCGCGCTCGCCGTCGAGCTCGCGCCGCGCAAGGTGCGCGTGAACGCGGTGGCGCCCGGCGTGATCGAGACCGAGATGTCGCAGGAAGTCCGCGAGCTCGCGGGCGACGAGGTGAAGGGTCGCATCCTGCTCAAGCGCTACGGCAGGCCGGAAGAAGTCGCGTACGCCGTCTGGTTCCTGGCGTCGGACTACGCAAGCTACGTGACGGGACAGGTGTTCCACGTCGACGGCGGTTTCAAGATGGCATGACGAATACGAACGGAGAGACGACGATGGCTGCTGAGCAACCGATTACCCAGGCCGAGATCGATGCGGTGTTTCCCAAGGTCGCCGAGACGATGGCCGACGCGCTCGGCTGCGACGTCGAGGACATCAAGCCCAAGGTGTCGCTGATCGAAGGGCTCGACGCGGAGTCGATCGACTTCCTCGACATGGTGTTTCGCCTGGAGCGCGCCTTCAAGATCAAGATCCCGCGCGGCAAGATCGTCGAGAACGCGCGCGGCGACCTGCCCGAGTCGGACTTCGAGCAGAAGGGCGTCGTGACCGAGAAGGGACTCGAGCAGCTCAAGGCGTATCTCTCCGAGGTGCCGCCGGAGCGCTTCAAGACGCCGCTCAAGGCCGCCGACATCCCGAAGCTGTTCACGCCGGAGACGTTTTGCAAGCTGGTGATCAGGGCGCAAAGAGAGGTTTCGGCATAGGGACCGTGACCCCGCGCAGCAAAAGGCATTCCGGCCCGATGTCCACCCTCGATCATTTCAGCGCCTACTCGTTCATCGACCGCATCGACGCGTTCGAGCCGGGTCGCGCGGCGCACGCGACCTTCGCGGTGCCGCCGCACCTGCCCGGCTTTCCGTCGTGCTTCGTCGCGGAGGCGGTCGGGCAGCTCGCGGCGTGGGTGTCGATGGAGCGCAGCGATTTTCGCGGGCGGCCGGTCGCCGCGCTCGCGACCGAGACTCGCTTCATCGGCGAAGCCCACCCGGGCGCGACGCTCGAGCTGTCGGCGACGATCGATCACTGCGACGACGAAACGGTCGCGTACAGCGGCGAGGCGCGTTCACAGGGACGGTCGCTGGTCGAGCTGGTCGATTGCCTCGGGCCGATGCTTCCGGTTGCCGAATTCGACGATCCCGACGCGCTGCGCGCGCGCTTCGCGCTGCTGCGCGGCGCCGGCGCGTCGCCCGCCCGGTTTCGCGGCGTGACGTCGCCGCCCGTCACGCTCGTCGAGGAAACACCGGGCGAATCGACGCGCGCGCGACTGGACGTGCCGCAGTCCGCGCCCTTTTTCAACGATCATTTCCCGCGCCGGCCCGTGTTTCCGGCGACGCTGCTGCTCGACACGCAGATCGCGCAAACGCTCGAGCTCGCGCGACGGGCCGAATGGGCGCGAAACCGCGACGTGACGCCGTTCAAGGTCACGCACGTCAAGATGCGGGCGTTCATAACGCCGGGGCAGGCGCTCCACCTGCTGATCGACGTGAAGCCGCCGGTCGACGGCATCGCCAGGAGCACGATGCAGGCGGCGGTCGACGGACGCACCGTCGCCACTGCACGGCTGGAAATGCGGGTGAGTCATGAATGATCGCAAGCGCCGCGTCGCAATCACCGGAGTCGGGCTCGTCACGCCCGTGGGCAACGACGTGGCGGCGACCTGGAGCGCGGTGCTCGAGGGCCGCAGCGGCGCTGCGCCCATCTCGTTGTTCGACGCGAGCGGGTTTTCCACGCGCATCGCCGCCGAAGTGAAACATTTCGATCCCTCGGTCATCACGGCGGAGCGGAAGCTCGTGAAGTTCGCCAATCGGTCGCACCGCTTCGCGCTCGCGGCGGCCGAGCAGGCGATGGCTGACGCGGGCATCGCGCCCACGGAGCGGGACAGCGATCGCTGGGGCTGCTCGGTCGGCACCGGCATGATGGGCGTGGACTTTGGCGATCTCGCCGCGTTGCATGGACATTCCGCGCCCGGCGGCGAGCTCGAGCCCGCGAAGCTGCTCGACGATCCCATCGCGACCGACCCGATGGTGTTCTGCCGTAGCCAATCGACCGCCGGTGCGGGTTTGCTGACGCGCCGCTTCGGCATTCGGGGCTACACCACATCCGTGCACACCGCTTGCGCTTCCGGCGGCCAGGCCATCGGCACGGCGCTCAAGCTCATTCGCCGCGGCGCGGTGGATCGCGCGCTTGCCGGCGGCTTCGATTCGATGATCAGCCCGGTCGGGCTCGCGGGCTTCTGTCTCCTGTCCGCGGTATCCGCGGACAACGACGCTCCGCAGCGCGCGAGCCGGCCGTTCGATGCCACGCGCAACGGATTCGTGCTCGGCGAAGGCGCCGGATTCCTCGTGCTCGAGGAATGGGAAGCGGCGCGTGCGCGCGGCGCGCGGATCTACGCCGAGCTTGCGGGCGACGGCAACTCCCTATCCTCGTATCGCATCACCGATTCGCCGCCGGATGGGGACGGACCGATCCAGTCGATGCGCGCGGCGTTGAGGGATGCGGGCGCCGCGCCGTCCGACGTCGACTACATCAACGCGCACGGCACGTCCACGCCGATGAACGACCGCAGCGAGAGCGCCGCGATCCATGCCGTCTTCGGCGAGCACGCGAAGGGCGTTTCGGTGAGCTCGACCAAGAGCACCATGGGGCATCTCATCGCGGCCGCCGGCGCCGTCGAGGTCGTGATGTGCGCGCTCGCGATCCGTCACGGCGAGATGCCGGTCAACGCCAACTACCAGGATCGTGATCCCGACTGCGACCTGAACCTGGTCGTCGGCGGGCCGCGCAAGCGCAAGGTGCGCATGGCGCTTTCGAATTCGTTCGGCTTCGGCGGCTCGAACAGCTGCGTCGCGCTGCGCAATCCGGAACTGGTGCGATGAAGCAGCCGCCCATCGTGATCACGGGAACCGGCGCGGTGTGCGCCGCCGGCGACACGCCATCGGCGATCTTCGGCGCGGTGAACGCGGGAGCCTCGCTGATCGGTCCGATACGCGGCTGGGACGCGACGGGCTGGCCGTGCTCCCAGGCGGCCGAGATGCCGTCGTTCAACGCGCGCGCGCTGGTCGACGATCGCAAGCTGCACAAGTTCATCCGGCGCACCGACTTCTTCGGGATCTACGCCGGCGATCGCGCGGTGGCCGAGGCGGGCCTCGTCGCGCATCGCGAAACGCTGTCGCCGGAGGCGGCGGCGGAGTTCAGCGATCGCACCGGCGTGTACGTCGGCTCGGGCGGCGGCGCGTTCGAGAACCAGTACGACTACTTCCCGCTGATGACCGAGGCGGGCGCGGATCTCGGCAGATTCGGCGCGGAGCTCGGCAACGTGGTCAATCCCATGTGGCTGCTGCGCACGCTGCCGAACAACGTGCTGTGCCACGTCGGCATTCGCAACGACCTGAAGGGCGCGAACGCCTGCATCACCAACCACAGCTGCGGCGGGGCGCTGGCGGTGATCGAGGCGATGGAGGGCCTGCGCAACGGCGAAGCCGATCGCGCAGTCGCGATCGGCCACGACACGCCGATCGAGCCGCAGAACGTGCTGTATTACAGCCAGTGCGGACTGCTCGCCCGCGAGGCGATTCGTCCCTTCGACGCGAAGCGCGACGGCAGCCTGTTCGGCGAAGGCGCTGCCGCGCTGGCGCTGGAGACGGCGGCGGCGGCCGAGGCGCGCGGCGCGACGGTCATCGGCGAGGTGCTGGGCGGCGGCCATGCGGCGGAAGCCGCGGGGCTGCTCACCATCCGGGAGGACGGCGACGGTGTCGAGCGTGCGGTGCGCGCCGCGCTCGCCGACGCGCAAGTCTCGCCCGACGACATCGGCATGATCGTCGGGCACGGCAACGGCACGCGGCTTTCGGATGCGAGCGAAGCGGCGGCGCTCACGCGCATCTTCGGCGATCGCATGCCGCCCGCGACTGCCTTCAAGTGGTCCTTCGGCCATCTCATTGCGGCGGCCGGCATCCTCGAAATGGTGATCGCGTTGCAGGCACTGCGCGCAGGTGTCGTGCCGGGCATCGCGACGCTGCGCGATCCCGATCCGGCGTGCGCCGGCATGCGCTTGTCGTCGCAGGCGCAGAAGCCGCGCGGCGACATCGCACTGATCGTCTGCCGCGGCTTCGCCGCCACGGACTCCGCGCTGATCGTTCGCGCGCGGCGGTGAAGCCCGTCATTCCCGCGCACGCGTCGCGTTGCGGCATCGACAGCGTCGAGCTCGCGCGCGTGCAACGGCTGGTCGGCGACGCGAGCCGTGAAGAGCTCCTGCGTCTTTTCTCCCCCGCCGAGCTCGACGAGAGCGGCGAGGGACCCGCGCGCATCGCGCATCTCGGCGCCCGCTTCGCGGCCAAGGAAGCGTGCGCGAAGCTCTTTGCGCGCGAGCTCGCGCGCGGTGCCGTCGAGCTCGCCGATTTTTCGCTCTCGCGCGATCGCTACGGCGCGCCGCACGTCGTCGTGACGCCGAAGCTCGCCGAGCTGTTCGCGCGGCACCGGCTCGCCGGAATCAGCGTGTCGCTCACCCACGATCGCACGAGCGCCGTCGCCGTCGCATTGGCGCTGCCGTTGTCGACCGATGCGCCGCTGTCCGGGCGCATCCTGCACGCGCTGCTTCCGATCCGCCGGCGCATCGTGCACGAGAACCTGCGCCACGTGTTCGGCGAGCGGGCGCCGGCCGCCGCGATCGTCCGGCTCGCGCAGGCGCATTACGCGCACCTCGGGCGACTCGCCCTCGAGCTCGTGCGCTTCCGCTTTATGCGCGCCGAGCGCAAGCGCGCGCTCGTGCGGGTGGAGAATCTCGACACCTTCGTGCAGGCCTTTTGCGCGGGCAAGGGCGTGCTGATCCTCACCGGCCACTTCGGCAACTGGGAAGTCGCCACGGTGGCGGGCATTCGGAGCTACCCCGAGGTGCACGGGCGCTTCCATTTCGTGCGCCGGCCGATCAAGCCGCGCTGGCTCGACGCCTGGGTCACGCGTCGCTTCGATCGCGCGGGCTTCGGCGTGATCGGCAAGCGCGGCTCGCTCGACACCATCGTCGAGCGCCTCGAGGCCGGTGACGTCGTGGTGTTTCCCTTCGACCAGTTCGCCGGCCGCCCCGACGGCATCGACGTCGAGTTCTTCGGCCAGGCGGTGGGAACCTTCAAGAGCCTCGCGATCCTCGCGCTCGCGACCGGCGCCGCCGTCATGCCGGCCGCGAGCTGGCGCGAAGCGGATGGCACGCACGTGCTGCGCTTCGAGCCGCCGCTCGCGCCCATCGAGCACGAGGACACCAGCGAAGCGATCCGGCGCAACACGCGCGCCTACAACGCGGCGCTCGAGACGCTGATCCTGCGCCATCCGGAGCAGTGGTGGTGGGTGCATCGGCGGTTCCGGCAGGCACGACCGGGTCGCCCGCGCCCCTCACCCCAACCCTCTCCCCGCACGCGGGGAGAGGGAGTCGCAGATGGCATCCCTCGCCCCGCGGAGCGGGGAGAGGGCCGTTCGCGGTAAGCTAACCCCATGCTCGAGACCCTCCTCGCGCCCAAGTTCATCGTCCTGTACCTGTTCATCGTATCGGCGGTGTACGTGCACTACCGCGGCCGCGTGCGGCACAGTGCGATGCGCCAGATCACCGATCACTCGACGCTGATGGCGCCGTACAACGCGCTGATGTACCTGTTCTCCGCGGTGCCGAACAAGCCGTATGTGGACGTGTCGCAGTTTCCCGAGCTCGCGCCGCTCGAGGACAACTGGCAGGCGATCCGCGACGAGGCGCTCTCGCTGTTCGACGAAGGGCACATCCGCGCCGCGGCGACGTACAACGACCTCGGCTTCAACTCGTTCTTCAAGACGGGCTGGAAGCGCTTCTACGTCAAGTGGTACGACGAGCCGCTGCCGTCCGCGCTCGCGCTGTGCCCGAAGACCGTGGCGCTCGTGCAGTCGATTCCGACGGTCAATGCCGCGATGTTCGCGCTGCTGCCGCCCGGCAGCAAGCTCGGCGCGCATCGCGACCCGTTCGCGGGCTCGCTGCGCTATCACCTCGGCCTCGTCACGCCCAACAACGACACGTGCCGCATCGTCGTCGACGGGGAGCCTTACTTCTGGCGCGACGGCGAGCCGGTGATGTTCGACGAGACGTTCATCCACACCGCGGAGAACAGGAGCGACGTCACGCGGCTCATCCTGTTCTGCGACGTCGAGCGGCCGCTGCGCCTTCGCGTCATGAAGTGGCTCAACCACCTCGTCGAGATGACGGTGATCCGCGCGAGCCAGACCGAGAACGCGCCGGGCGACCGCGTGGGCCTGCTGAACCACGTCTTCAACGGCGCGTATCGCGTGCGCCTGATCGGCAAGCGGATCAAGAAGAAGAGCCGCTTCGCGCACTACACGCTGAAGTGGCTCCTGATCGGCGGCGTGCTTTACCTGATATTCCGGTGAGACGTCAGCGCGCGGCTTTGCGCGCGGCGGCGCTCGGCGCAAACGCCGGGCGATCGCCGGAATCGCAGCGGGCATTCGCCGCCGCGACGCGGCGCAGGAAGGCGTCGGCGTCAGTGGGACGCCTCTGCTTTTGCGCGACCTCGGCCGCGCCGCACAGGCCTTCGACGTCTTCGCCGGAAACCGCGAGCAGGCGATCGAACGCAGCGGCAGCCTCGGGCAGGCGATCGAGCGTGAGGTCCAGACGCGCGAGATTGCGCAGCGACGCAGGATCGTTCGGCACGAGCTTCACGGCCTTGTTGGCTGCGTCGAGCGCTTCGTCGTACTGTCGCAAGTTGCCGTATCCGACGCTCAAAGCGGTCCACGCCGTGGCATTGGCCGGCTCCTTGCGCGTCCATTCCACGGCGTAGAGCACCAGCACGTTCCAGTTGCCGGCCTTCTGCAGCTCGGCCACCTTCTCGGCAAGCGACGGACCTGTGTCGGGCGCCGCCAGCGGGGCGGCCGGCGCGCGCGGGGCGGCGCCAGCGGCTGCGGGTCCGGCCGCTGGCGACGTGGCCGCGGCGGCCGGCGTGTCGTCGCGATCGGAGGACAGCACGAGCCACGCGCCGAACACGACGATGAGCACGGCCGCGGCGCTTGCGCCGTAGAGCAGCCGCGGATCGAGCTGCGCGCGCGGTGACTTGCGGCGAACGGATGCGTCCTTCGTCACGCCGGCGAGGCGCGGCGTCTCCGCCGGCTTCGTTTCCTGTGCCGCGTCCACCGGCTTTTCCGCGCGCTGCTCGCGGCGTGCGAGCTGCAGCGCGGTCGCGCGCGCTTTCAGATAAGCGGCAATGGCGAGCGACTCGTCGCCGCCCGCCTGTGACGCGCTGCGCGCCCACAGCGCCGGGTCGACCTGACCCTTTTCGTACTCGTGCGCCGCCGCCGCGAGGAACTCGTCGGACGTCGTGATGCGCAGATCGCGTCCGGACTTGGCGCCCTCGGCGCCTGCCTCGGGCGATGGGGTCGGAGTCCCGGCGGGGACATCCTCGACGAGCTGCAGCGTCAGCGGCTTTGCGTCTGTCTTGTTCGGAGTCATCCCCGGGGCGATGCAAGCTCCGTACCAAAGGGTTGGGGACGACGCCGCGTGCACTACATCACGCACCGCCGGGCGTCATTCCGCCACGATCTTGTGGTTGGTCGCGACGCGCTTCCATTGCCCGAGCTCGTCCTTGAAGCGCGCGGCGAGCGCGGCCGGAGTGACCGCGGACGGCACCGTTCCATCGGGCTCGAGGATGGGCGCGAGGTCGGGCGAGGGAGAGATCTCGTTGATGGCCTTGTTGAGCCGATCGACCAGCGCGGGCGGCGTTCCGGCCGGCGCGAGCACTGCGACCCAGATGTCGAGCGCGTAGCCCGGCAACACGCTCGCCACCGTCGGCAGCTCGGTGAATGCGGGATGCGGCTGCGCGGAGGTGACGGCAAGCGGTCGCACCTTGCCGGCTTTGACCATCGGCGCGAGCGTGCTGTAGCTCGAGATCATCACGTCGATTTGTCCCGACGCGAGGTCGACAACCGCGTTGGCGGCGCCCTTGTACGGCACGTGCGTCATGCGGATCTTCGCGGCGTCGTCGAAGAGCTCGGTCGCAAGATGTGCCACCGATCCCACGCCCGCGGTTCCATACGTGAGCTCGCCGGGCTTCGCGCGCGCCGCGGCGAGGAGGTCGCCGGTCGACTTGTACGGCGACGATGCGGACACCGCGAGCACGAGCGGTCCCTGGCCGATCATGGCGACCGGCGCGAATGCCACCGCCGCGTCGTAGGGAACGTGAGCCTGTGTAGCTGCCGCGGTGAGAAAGCTCGACGAGGTGAGCAGCAGCACCGAGCCGTCGTGCGGCGATTTTGCGACGAGATCGGCGCCGATGACGCCCGCTGCGCCAGGCCGGTTCTCGACGATCACGGTGGTGTCCAGGCGCTTCGCGAGGCCGGCCGCGAGCGCGCGCGCGATCACGTCGTTGCTCGCCCCCGGCGAGAACGGCACGACGATCTTGACGACCTTCGGCATGGCCTGCGCGGCGGCGAGCGACTGGAACGCCGCGACCGCGAGCAGGACGATAACGAGCGCGCATGCGCGTCGACAGAGAGCCACGATGCCTCCAACGCGTCGTCGAAACACGGGCATCGTAGCGGCGTTCGAGGCCATCGTCCACGCGACGCAGCGTGCGGCTGCTATGATCGCCGCGGCATGCCGTCCTTCCGCGTCATCTGCCCGAACGGGCACCTGGGATTCGCACCGCTACGCGTCGAAAGCTTTCGCATCGGCGTGGAAGCACGTCCCGATTGCATCGCCGCGGATTCCGGCAGCGACGACGTCGGCCCGATCCCGCTCGGCAGCGACACGTCGACCAGCCCGCTCGGGTGGCAGACGCACGACCTCGAGCAGATGCTGCTCGCCGCGCGCAAGCTCGGCGTTCCGATGATCATCGGCTCGTCGGGCGACACCGGCTCCAACAGCCGGGTCGACCTCTACGTATCGATCATCGAAGAGCTCGCGCGCAAGCATCGCCTGCCGCGCTTTCGCCTCGGCTACTTCTATTCGGAGATCGCGAAGGAAGACCTGCGCGCGCGCATGCGCGCCGGGGAGACCGTCGCGGGCCTCGATGCGCATGGAGCGCTCACGGAAGCGGAGCTCGACGCGACCGAGCGCATCGTCGCGATGGCGGGCGTGCACCCGTTCATCGACCTGCTGCAGCGTGGCGCCGACGTGATCATCGGCGGGCGCAGCAGCGACAGTTGCGTCTTCGCGGGCCCCGCGATCCACGCCGGCATTCCCGAGGGCCAGGCGTACTACCTCGGCAAGGTGCTCGAGTGCGCGTCGTTCTGCGCCGAGCCTTACGGCGGCAAGGAGACCGTGCTGGGCGAGGCCACGGCGGGCGACGTGCGCGTCACCGCGATGCATCCGGCACAGCGCTGCACGGTCGCGTCCGTCGCCGGCCATGCGATGTACGAACGCTCGAATCCGTACTACGAGTACGTGGCGGGCGGCACGCTCGACATGTCCCAATGCCGCTACGAGCAGGTCGACGCGCGCACCACGCGCATCACCGGCGCGCGATTCGAGCCTGCGAGGGAATTTCGCGTCAAGCTGGAAGGCGCGGGCAAGGTCGGGGAGCGTTACGTCGGCATGGTCGGCATACGCGATCCGTACACCATCGCGCACGTCGACGACGTGATGGACTGGGCCCGCACGCAGGTGCGCGAGCGCTTCGGCAGCTCGGGCTACGAGCTGCACTACACGGTCTACGGCCGCGACGGCGTGATGGGATCGCTCGAGCCCAACCGCGATCGCCCGGCGCACGAGCTCTGCATCCTCGTGCAGGGTGTCGCGCCGACCGCCGAGATGGCCGAGGAAGTGTGCATGATCGGCACGCGCCAGATGTTCTATGCGCGGCTGCCGCAGGTGAAGGGCTCGGCCGGCTCGGTTGCGTTCGCGCTCGACGAGGTGCTGCGCGCGAGCCCCGCCTATCGCTGGACGCTCAACCACACGCTGCGCTGCGACGATCCGCTCGAGCTGTTCGCGACGCACATGACCGCGGCGGGTGTCGGATGACCACGTTGTCCGATCTCGCCAAGACCGTGCGCAGCAAGAACGCCGGCGTCGACAAGATCACCTTCGACGTGATCTTCGCCGAGCGGGCGGCCTACGAGCGGGTCAAGCGTGCCGGCGTGCTGACGCGCGACGCGGTCGCGAAGCTCTATCGAATCGATCCCGCGCGCATTTGCGACTTCGTCGAGTTCGATCCCGCCAACGCCATCAAATTCACGATCTATCGACTGCAGCCGAGCGGCAGCCCGGGCGACCCGGACATCTTCGGGTCGCAGCAGTACGCGCCGCTGCTGGACGTGCAGGTGCCGGATTGACCGGCTCCACCACCTAGTCGTCCCCCAGCGCCTCGGCGTGGATGCCCTTGCCTCGCTGCGTCTTCCAGAAGTGGTCGGTAAAGCGGAGAACCTGGAAACCGTTGCCATCACCGACGATCCAGAGATCCAGATCGTGCCCTTTCCCGTCGGCGGCGCGAACCTTGACGAAGCGCGCCAGACCCGCTTGCTTTTCGACGGTTCGATCGACGCCCGGCGACCAGCTGCCTGATCCGGGAAGGAACGCCGTTCGCGGAGCCGGTCCCTTCCAGTACGCGACCTCTGCAGGGTGCAGAGGATCGCGGATGTCGTAGACGCGGGTGCCCGTGCCTCTCGAGCCGCAGGCGGCCAGCGTCGGGTTCTTCGGACGGTCCACGGTGCATCGTTCGGTGGAATAGTCGAGAAGCCCGCCTCCGACTTCCGGCGGCTCGGACAGGAACAGCGTGCAATTCCTGGGATCGTGCACTTCGAGCATGATCTTCGAGACGATCCTCGGGTTCGTCTCGTCGGTGATGTCGATGACGTTCGAATAGCCGTACGGCGAGGCCCCGCGTGCGCATGCCGTCGGCAGGCCACCGGCGCCTCCCTGACCGCCGGACTCGTCCGTGCTGATGAGGTACGAGCGCCCGTGCGAGAAGAACGGCAGCATCTGTTCCGCTTGCCCCTGGTCGTCCCAGAAGAGCCTGCTGACGATGCGGATCTGCGGATTGGGCAGACGGAACTGGATGTCGCTCACGTCCAGGACCACCAGGCCATCCGGCCCGAACGATGAGCTGGTCGGCGCCGCGCCGAAGTTGCCGGGCTGCCCTGCGTACAGCCGCGTGCCGTCCTTGTTGGTGGAGAGGTCGTGGGGTCGCCCATCGCCGGTGAACGTCCAGTTGAGGAGCCACTTCGCGTCGTACGGGTCGGTCACGTCGATGATGGGCAGGATGCCGCCCACGCCGCGAAAGCTCTGCCCGATGTAGTAGGTCCTGCCGTCCTCCGACCAGCCGCCCATGTGACCCGAGCTGTTCGGCACGTCGAAGGTCGACGCGAGCTTCGGATGGGCGCAGTCCTCGTTCAGGTCGTAAACCGCGAAATTGGGCCCGTTGCTCTGTGCGAGCCCGAGGAGCCCGCGCGCCTCGTTGACCTTGTTGTTCTCGTGCGGGTTGCGCCCTGCCGCAGTTTCGTCGAGGTACGCGGTCGCCCGTGGATTCCTCGGATCCGAAACATCGATGACGACGATGCCCGGGTGCGCCTGCATCGGGTCGTCTTCAGTGGCCATGTAGGCGCAGTGATCGAAATACGAAGGCCCATCCTGCGAAAAGGCGCCCTCCCCTTTGAACTGGCCGACGAGCTCGAGATTGCAGTTGTAGCCGCGTTGGGAATCGCCGCTCGAGCGCTCCCACGACGTGGTCTGGCCCTGCAATCCGCTTTCGGTGTGATCCGCAGGGCCGCATTCGGCCTTGGGCACCGGCCCCATCGATCCGACCTCGTTGGCTCGCCTGCCCCGGTCGCCGGCAAGATCGGCCGACAGGATCGAGCCGCTCAGCAAAAGACCGACCACCGAGACCGTTGAAATTGCGAATGCCCGAGCCACGTGCCGTTCGTTCATCGTTCCTCCTGCTCGCTGGTCAAAGCGCCCGCGCGCTTGCGCTCATTGCGACGAATTTGATTCGGGTCTAGTGATTTGCAAGCGCCGCGTCGAAAAGGTCCTCGTGAGCGTCCTGGAATCGATCGGTAAAGCGAAGGATCTGAAAGCCGTTGTCGGCACTGACGACCCAGATCTCGAGCTGCGCGCCGTTGCCGTGCCCGTGACCGATCCCGTTGCCGGTGCCATGGCCGTGATCGTTGCCGGGCACGCGCGTGTAGAAACGCGGGTAGCCGGCCAGCCGATCCATGGTTCGATCGGCGCTCGCGTTCCATATCGATGATCCAGGCAGGAAAGCCGTTCGCATTGCCGGCGGCTTGTAGTACGCGATCTCCCTGGGATGGGAAAGGTCGCGAATGTCGAATACGCGCAAGCCGGCATACTGGAACGCGCAAGCGAGCATCGTCGGATTGTTCGGACGATCCGCAACGCATCGTTCCTCGTTGTAGGCGGGAATCCCGCCGCCGATTTCCGCCGGGTCGTTCAGCATCACTGCACAATTGGCCGGGTCGCTCACTTCCAGCCTCAGCTTGGCGACGATCCTGGGATTCGTCTCGTCGGTGATGTCGATGATGTTCGGATAACCGTGCGGTGAGGCTCCCCGCGCGCACGCGGCCGGGGCACCGCCGACGCCGCCGTTGCCGCCGGACTCGTCGGAGCTGACGACGTAGTCGCGCCCTTTGCTGCGGAATGGATACATCTCTTCCGCCGTGCCCTGGTCGTCCCAGAAGAGCGTGCTGACGATGCGGATCTGCGGATCCGGACGACGAAACTGGTAGTCGCTGACGTCCTCGATCACCAGACCGTCGGGCCCGGTCCCGAACGCGGTGTTGCCGACGTTGCCGAACTGCCCGGCTTGCCCCGCGTACATGCGCGTCCCGTCGGCGTTGAACCAGATCCCGTGCGGCCTCCCGTTGCCGAGGTATTGCCAGGGTGGAAGCTGCTTCGGATGCGAAGGATCGGCGAGGTCCACGATCTGCACGAACCCGCCGATGCCTTCGAAGCCCTGACCGAGGTAATACGTCAGCCCGTCGGGCGTGAAGTTGCCCATGTGAGCTGCGCTGCCCGGCAGGTCGATGCTGCCCTTCAGGACCGGATGGCTGCAGTCGGACGTGTCGTAAACCGCAAAATTCGGCCCGTTGGTTTGCGCAACCGCGAGCAGATCGCGCCGATCGTTGTGCTTCAGGGTCTCGTGCGGATCCAGCGCCGCGGGCGTGTCGTCGAGGTACGCGGTCGCGATCGGGTGCTGCGGGTCCGAGGCGTCGATCACCGTTACGCCGAGGTGCTGCTGCAGCGGCGTGACGCGGTCCGTTGCATAGTAGGCGCAGTCGCCTGCATAGGCCGGGCCATCCTGCGAATAATTGCCCTCGCCCTGGTATTGCCCGACGAGCTCCAGATTGCAGTTGTACGCTCGCTCGGAATCGCCGCTGAGTCGCTCCTGCGGCGTGGTCTGGCCTTGCAATCCGCTTTCGGTGTGATCGCCGGGACCGCAAGTGGCCCTCGGCACCGACCCGGTCAACGGGCCGGAAACCTCCTTTGCCGATGCGATGGAAGCGCCGAGCAACAATCCCGGCAACGCGATGGCCGCAATTGCGAATGCGCTGGCTCGTTCCTGCCTCATCATGATGCCTCCCTGCCGTAGCCGTGTCGGCGCCCGATCGCTCGCAACGCCCGCTCGAGCACGCACTCGACAGCATGAGGTAATTCATGCAGCGGCACTTTCGACAAATTGCCGGGCACTTGTCGAATCCTGCGATTTTTCGCTGCGCGCTGCATTGCGCCATGCCTGTGCGCGCGCGCGCGGGTAACTTTGCGTCAACGCGGGGATTGCGCACCGCCGCGATGATTCCGTCGTGGATCGGTGAGATCGCAAGCTGCATGAAACGTGCGAAACCGCCCGCCTCGCCACGAGGCCGGTGCGCCTGACCGGCAGGCCGCGTCCGCGCAAGCGCCTGAGGAGCGATGCGATCGAGTCACTCGGAGCGCTTCCGGCGCCTCCTGCCGGATCGTCCTTGAACGGGTTCGACATAGGAGACCGGCAATGAAGCGAAAAGCACTGGCAGTTGCGCTAGCGACACTGGGATTGGTGTCGGCAGGGCCGTCCGCCGTCGCCGCGGCCGCGGACCCCGCCATGATCGCCGCGCGACAAAAGATCTTCGGGTTCGAGAACGTCGACCCCCGGACGGGCGAAGTCGACAAGGGCAAAGTGGTGTTCTCGTGGCTCGGACACATCAGCGGTGCAGTGTCGATCGGCGGCCGCGTCATCATGCTCGACACTTACGTCCCACGTCTCGAGGTCACGCCGGGACGGACACCGTTCGTGATCAAGGACCTCGTCGACATCAAGCCCGAAGCGGCGTTCATCGGCCATGGCCACAGCGATCATGCCGACAATGCCGCCTTCATTGCCGCAAAGACGGGGATGACGCTGTACATGACGCCCGAGGCATGCGGTACGGCTCAAACGGCGCTCACACGCATGAAGAACGACCCGTTCATGCAGGCCGATCCTTTCTACGCCATCCCGCAGGGAACGACCATCGACTGCGTTGGAATCACAACCGCGGGATCCACGCCTGGTACGCAGGTCGTCAGGATCGATCAACTGGAACCGGTCGCGTGCATCGTCGGATTTCGAGCGCTGCATTCGATCTCGGTACCCGTCGATCCCGACTGGGGCTTGAATGCCGTGGTCGATACGCCGGATCCGCGCGATCCGACGCTGTTTCCTCCGGGCGTGCCGTTGACGCCGACGAACCCGCGCCAGCCAGGTCAGCAGGACCTGCGCCAGGGAAGCGGCCCGGGTGGCGCGGACGAGCTGAACTTCCAGATCATCATGCGGGGCGGGCACAACTTCACGCTGTTCTTCAACAATTCGGTCGGCGCCATGAAAGAGGGCAAGGGCAGCAACTGGCCGAATGGAACGCCCGCCGACGGCCAGAGAATCCTGGACCTGGTTCGCAGCCTGCCGCCCACGGATCTCGCGTTCTCGACGCTTTCATCGGGAAACACCGACCTCAACGGTTGGCGCGACCACGTGTACTGGGCGCAGGCGCTGAAGCCGAAGATCATGACCACCGGGCATGCGCCGATCGGCGCAGCACTCCAGTACTACTCCGGATTTCTGAGCCAGTTGAAGCTCATGGAAGCGCCGAGGAACGCATGGCCGGGATTTCCGCATGAGGAATGGCCGATCGTGCGCAACCACACCGATCCTACGGACGTCCTTAAGCCCGAGGTCTTCGACGTCAACGATCCGGCGTGGCTGAACCCGCACAAGGCGCAGACGATCAAGCAGTTCTGCAAGTGACGCCGATATTCCGTCGAAGCGCAGCGCCCGGCGGGCACGGTCCACCGGGCGCCTGTTTTTCTTGCGAGTATCAACCCGGCTTCATCACGGGCCGACCTTGACGGCGCTGGCGCTCGCCACGCAGTTGTTCGTTTCGTTCGACTCGATGCCGACCTTCGTGTCGTCGGCGCAGGCGAGCAGGAAGTAGCTGCCCAACGGCGTCGTCGTCGGTACCGTCACGGTCGCTGCGCCCGCGGACACGGCGTTCGGCGCGAGGACCGGCACGTTGCGGCTGCCGCCGAGCAGCCGATCGCCTGTGCTCTTCACGCGATCGAGCGACAGGTAGTAGCGTGTCACCGACGCGGCGCTCGCGGCGTTGCCGCGGTTGGCCGTGCTGTCGCTGACCTTGAACGCTCCGCCGAGGCGCGCCGTGACCGGGGGATTGCTCACGGCGGTGGAAACGAGGTCGGGCGCAACGATCGACACCGAGGCGGCCGATGCGATGCAGTTGTTGCCCTCGTTCGATTCGCCGTTCGTGGCGGTGTCGTCGGCACACGCGAGCAGGACGTACTTTCCGACGGGCGTCGCGGTCGGCAGCGTGACCGTCGTCGTACCCGTCGACGCTGCGTTCGGGGCCAGTGCACCCACGCTGCGGCTGCCCGTCAGCAGGCGATCGCCGGTGTTGCGCGCGCGATCGAGCGACAGGTAGAAGCGCGTGACCGAGCCCATGCTCGACTGCATGCCGTGATTGGCCGTCGTATCCGTCACCGTGAAGCTGCGGCCGGGCGACGCGGCTGCGGGCGGATTGGTGACCGCGGTGACCACGACATCCGCGTGCGGTCCCACGTGGATCGGCGCGCTTCGCGCGATGACGCCGATCACGCCGGACGCATCGGGGCTCAGGAGCCGCATCTCGTACCAGCCGGCCGGCAGGCTGGCCGGCAGCGGGACCGAACGCGCGCCAGCGGAGGCATTCGGCGTCGGCCACCAGATCACCGGATCGTCGAACTCGTCGCCGGCCGAGCCGAGCGCGAACAGGCGCAGGTAATCGCGCGACGTGGGCGTCGGGTTGCCTGCCCACGTGGCGGTGATCGTCGCGCCGGGCGAGGCATCGGTCGGGCTGACCGTCAGGTGAATGGCCGGCGTCACGCCGGGGCCACCCGCGCCGATCTTCGCGAGGAACGCATCGCCGCAGGGCGCTCCGAAGTAGTCGCATACGCCGCCGCCGATGCTCCGCTGGAACGCGTTCGATGTCGTCCTCAGGTCGAACGACAGCGTGTAGCCGGCGATGTACGCATTCCCGGCATCGTCGACCACGATGCCCGTCCCCGTGTCGGACCCGGTCGACGGACTCTTCCCGGTTTTGCTGCCGCCGAAATACGAGGAGTAGAGGAGCCGCGTCGCGTTCGCATTCAGCTTGACGACGAAGGCGTCGTCGAGACCGCGGTTGCTCGACTGGAACGCGTCGACGATCGGGAAGAGATGGGAGACCGTCTGTCCCACGACGTACGCGTTGCCGGCGACGTCGACCGCGATCGCGTTGCCCGCGTCGTCGCCCTCGCCATACAGATACGTCGAATAGACGAGCGCCGCTCCGCTCGGCGCGATCTTCGAGACGAATGCGTCGGTGCAGCCCTCGATGCAGTGCCGTTTGCCCGGCAGTGGCTGTATCACGCCGGGCGTGGTCGGGAAATCGACCGAATCGGTCTCGCCGGTCACGTAGGCATTGAGCTGGCCGTCGAGCGCGATGGCGTTGATCACGGTGCTTCCCGAGCCGCCGAGATACGTCGAGTAAAGGAGCTGGGAGCCGCTCGCGTTCAGCTTCGACACGAACCCGCTGAAGCCGACGACACCGCCGCCGCGCGTCGTCTGGATCGGATGAACGAGCGGGAAGTTGCTCGACCCCGTCGCTCCGGCGACGTAAGCGTTCCCGGCCGCGTCGATCGCGATGCCCGCCGGCGCGTCGTCGCCCTTGCCGCAGAGCAGTGTCGAGTAGACGAGCGCGCTGCCGTCGACGGTGAGCTTGGCGACGAATCCGTCGCCCGCGAATCGATTGTCCTTGACGCAACCCACCGTCCGGTAGGCCCCCGACGTCGTGGGGAAGTCGGATGTCTTCGCGACGCCGGTGACGTACGCGTGTCCCGCGGCGTCGACGGCGATTGCGGTTCCGTAGGACGAGTCGAGCAGGCTGCCGCCCATCCGCGTCGCGTAGACCAGGCGGCCAGCCGAATCGAGCTTCGCGACCAGCACGCCCGGGGTGTACCAGCAGGTGCCTCCGCCGTTCACCTCGCCCGCGACGTACGCATTTCCCGCTGCGTCGACTGCGATGGCGTTGCCGTAATCCTCGCAGGGACCGCCGAGATACGTCGAGTAGAGGACCGCGCCTGCAGCGGAGAACTTGGTGATGAAGAGATCGGCGCCGCCGCTGATGTTGCGGTACGCGCCGGCGGTGGTCGGAAAATCGACTGACTGCGTCGTACCGGTCATATAAATGTTTCCGGCGCCGTCGCGCGCGATGTGCACCTCGCCGAGCAGACTCTCCTCGGCCTCGTCGCCGCTACCGCCGAGGTAGGTCGCGTAGGTCACGACGGGATCGATGACGAGCTGTCGCGACCGGTCGTACTCACCGAGCCGAAGCCGCACGCCGCCCCCGGCGGCGAAGACGTAGTCCGCAGTCACCGGACGCGCCACACCGTCGATCCGCTGGTATGCGAAAGGCCGCGGCTGACGGATGTCACCGCTCGCGGTGTGCAGGATGAGCGTTCCGTCCGCGTCCAGCTCGAGACGCTCGGCGCCGTCGATGTCGATGCCGATCCGGTCCGGATCGGCGCCGGGCGCGACGATGAAGTCGTACTCGAGCCGGCCCGAGCTTCCGTGGTACACGAGATCGATGCCGGGATAGATCTCGGAATAACGCACGGCGCGGTACGTCGGCGCGCTGATCGGCGTCGACGGCCCGTGACGGAAGTAATTGACGACACCCGGCAGCTCGTCGTCTCCCGAGATTCGCACTGCCGGAGCGGTCCCGACAGGCTTCAGATGGACGGCAGCGGCGCCGCGCCGCAGGACCATTTCGGTGGCGGTGAGGAACGCCGTGTATCCCGCGCCGCGCGCCACGAACTGCACCTGCGCGTCGGCCTGGCCGCGATTGGCTTCGAACGCGAGCGGGGCGCGCGGCAAGCCTTGCGGACCTCGCGCGGCCGGCTCGGCCTCGAGAGCACCGAACGGGGCGGCGACCAGCAACATCGCCAGGACGGCGTTGAAAGCCATTCTCCGACTACTCGCATGCATCTGACGCTCCTTTCCGGAAGGTCCGGTGACGATCGATACGGTCGGGACCGACGGCCGACCGCAGCCCGCCGGACGATGCCGGGAGGCGGCATGCGGATCGCTTACCGATTTCGAAGTGCGCGGTGCGCGAACGCGACCGGCGCCGGCGTCGGCGCCCGCCGCTTTCGGCTCGTTGCGGTCAGTGCCGCTACTGCGACGCGAGCGCGGTGTCGACGATGGCCTGGGCCTGCTCGACCACGTCGTTCAGGTGATGCTCGTCTCGAAAGCTCTCGGCGTAGATCTTGTAGACGTCCTCCGTGCCCGAGGGCCGCGCCGCGAACCAGGCGCTCCGCGCGATCACCTTGATGCCCCCGAGCGGCTCGCCGTTGCCGGGAGCCTGCGTGAGCACGGCCTGGATCTGCTCGCCCGCGAGCTCGGGCGCGCGCACGTCATCTCGCGACAGCCGCGACAGCGCGGACTTCTGCGCCCGCGTGGCGGGTGCGTCGACGCGCCGGTATGCCGCGCGGCCGAGTGCATCGGCGAGCTCGCGATAACGCTCGCCCGGATCGCGTCCGAGGCGCGCCGTGATCTCGGCTGCCAGCAATGCCGCCACGATCCCGTCCTTGTCGGTGGTCCAGACCGTTCCGTCCCGGCGCAGAAACGACGCGCCTGCACTCTCCTCACCCGCGAAGCCGAGCGCACCGTGGAGCAGGCCATCGACGAACCACTTGAAGCCGACAGGGACCTCGTAGAGCCTGCGCGCCAGGCTCGACGCCACGCGATCGATCATGGCGCTGCTGACCATCGTCTTTCCGATGGAAACGTCGGCGCGCCATTGCGGGCGATGGCGAGCGAGGTAGTCGATCGCCGTCGCCAGGTAGTCGTTCGGCGGAAGCAGGCCGGCGGTGCGCGTGACGATGCCGTGCCGGTCGTGATCCGTGTCGCAACCGAATGCGATGTCGAAACGGTCCTTCGACGCGAGAAGGCCCTGCATCGCGTACGACGAGGACGGGTCCATGCGGATGCGACCGTCCCAATCGAGCGGCATGAAGGCGAAAGTCGGATCGACCGTATCGTTGACGACGGTCAGATCGAGCCCGTAGCGCTCCGCGATCGCGCCCCAGTAATGCACGCCCGCACCACCCAGCGGGTCCGCGCCGATGCGAACGTGCGCCGCGCGCACCGCCTCGAGGTCGATCACGCTCGCGAGGTCGCCCACGTAGGTCCCGAGGAAATCGTAGCGATGCGTGGTTTCGGCGCCTCTTGCGCGCTCGAAGGGCACGCGCTTCACATGGTCGATGCCGGCCTCGAGCAACCGGTTCGCCTCGGCCTCGATCCAGCGTGTGACGGCTAGATCCGCCGGGCCTCCGTGCGGCGGGTTGTACTTGAAGCCGCCGCTGTCCGGCGGATTGTGCGAGGGGGTCACGACGATGCCGTCGGCGAGGCCGGACTCGCGGTCGCGATTCCACACGAGGATGGCGTGCGACACCGCGGGCGTCGGCGTGTACTCGTCGCCGGCCACCATGACGTCGACGCCGTGTGCCGCGAGGACCTCGAGCGCCGTGGCCGACGCGGGGATGGACAGCGCATGCGTGTCGATGCCGAGGAACAGCGGGCCCCCGATGCCGTGCGACGCGCGATAGCGGCACACCGCCTCGCTGATCGCCAGCACGTGGGCCTCGTTGAAGCTCTTCTCGAGCGAGGACCCGCGATGCCCCGACGTGCCGAAGGCGACGCGCTGGGATGCGATGGCCGGGTCGGGCGTTTCGACGAAGTACGCCGTGACGAGCCGCGGGACGTCGATCAGCATCGAGCGAGGCGCTCGGTCGCCGGCGAGCGGATGCATGTTCGTCATCCCGGCCACAGGATCTCGCTTGCCTCGAGTGGAACCGAGACCGTCCGATGGCGCGGCAGCACGCGCGGCGTGTAGTCGCCGGCCGGACGGGTAGCCGCCACCTCGGCGCGGAAGATCCAGGCATCGGCAACGCGGGGTACGGCGCGGTCGCGCTTCATCGAATGCCGCTCGCACTCGCCGCCGTCGATCGCGTCGGCGTACAGCTCCACGTGCACGTCGTCGGGATCGAGCCCCGGCAGGAACACCTGCGCGTCGACGACATGATGCCCACCGCGCGTCTCGCGCGCGATGTCGCCGAAGCGCAACGCATTCCAGTGCGTGGCGATGCGCTGCTCCCAATCGGCGATCTCACGACCCAGCGCGCCCTTCGCCGCGGCGCGCCGCTGGTAGCGCGCCGCCAGGGGGACGTAACACCGATCGGTGTATTCGCGAACCGCTCGATTGGCGGAATAACGCGGCGTCAGCCGCGCCATGCTCTCGCGAACCCGCGCGAGCCATGCCGCCGGGATGCCCGAGGCGTCGCGCGTGTAGAAATCGGGCACGACGTTGCGCTCGAGGATGTCGTACAGCGCCTCGGCCTCTTCCGCGTCCCATGACGGATCGTCGCCATGCTCGCGCCCGTCTCCCAGCGCCCACCCGACGTCGGGCGAGAACGCTTCGGCCCACCACCCATCGAGCTCGGACACGTTGAGCCCTCCATTCACGAGCACCTTCATGCCGCTCGTGCCGCTCGCTTCCCACGGCCGGCGCGGCGTGTTGAGCCACACGTCCACGCCCTGGACCAGGTATTGCGTCATCAGCATGTCGTAGTCGGGCAGGAATACCGCACGGCCACGCGCCTCCGGCCGTCGCGTGAACGACGTCCACTGGCGGATCAGGGCCTGTCCGCCGGCGTCGTCGGGATGCGCCTTGCCGGCCACGATGACCTGAACGGGACGATCCGGGTCGGACAACAGGTGCAGCAATCGGTCCTGCTGCAGCAGCAGAAGGGTCGGCCGCTTGTAGGTGGCGAAACGACGTGCGAAACCGAGCGTCAGGACGTCGGGATCGAGCCCACCGTCGAGTCCGCCCATCGCGTCTTCCATCATCTCCGGCGGTGCGCCCGAAACGGCGAGCTGCGCCGCGAGCTGTTCGCGCGCGTATCGAACGAGCGCTCCACGGCCTTCGGTGCGCATGGACCAAAGCGCCGCGTCGGACACGCCGCGAAGCGTGTGCTCCAGGGCCTCTGTCTCGCCGAGCCAGCGTGTCTTGCCGCACGTGTGCGTCCACAGCGTGTCCGCTGCCGCCGAGTCCCACGTCGGCATATGCACGCCGTTGGTCACGTGTTCCACGGGCACTTCGGCTTCGGGCCAGCGCGCGAACAGCGGCTGGAAGAGACGTCGGCTCACATTGCCGTGCAACCGGCTCACGCCATTGACCGCTCCGCTGGCGTGGATCGCAAGGTACGCCATGGTGAAGGGCTCGGCGCTGTCGAGCGGGTCGCTGCGGCCGAGCGCGAGGAGCTCCTCGAGCGTGATGCCGAGGTAGTCGCGTGCATAGTCGCCGAGCGCGTGCTCGATCAGAACGGGCGAGAAGCGATCGAATCCGGCGTCGACCGCGGTGTGCGTCGTGAAAAGGTTGCCCGCACGTGTTGCCGCGAGCGCGGCCCGAAACGGTTGCCGGGTCGCAGCCATGAACTCGCGTGCGCGCTCGAGCACCGCGAACGCCGCATGCCCTTCGTTGAGATGGCACACCTCGGGACGAATGCCGAGCTCGCCGAGAAGGCGCCAGCCGCCGATACCGAGCACGATTTCCTGCATCAGGCGCAACTCCGGTCCGCCGCCGTAGAGCTCGCTCGTGATGCCGCGGTAGAGCGGAAAGTTGCCGATGTCGTTGCTGTCGAGCAGGTAGAGCCTGGCACGCCCGATCTTCGCCTCCCACGCGCGCAACCAGATGGCGTGACCCGGGAGATTGATCTCGACTCGCAACCATTCACCGTCCGCGCGGCGCAACGGAACGATCGGAAGCTGGTCCGGATCGTTGTACGGGTACAGGGCCTGCTGCGCGCCCGCCCCGTCGATCATCTGGCGGAAATAGCCCTGCTGATAGAGAAGGCCGACGCCGACCACCGGCACGCCGAGGTCGCTCGCGGCCTTGAGTTGATCGCCCGCGACGTTGCCGAGGCCGCCCGCGTAGATGGGCAGCGCCTCGGACAGCATGAACTCCATGCTGAAGTAGGCGACGCACGACAGCGATTGCGCACCGTGTGCGGTGTCGAACCAGGTCGCCGATTCCACGGCGTCCCGGTGCGATGCGGCAAGCGCGCGCAACGTGTCGGCCAGCGACGGGTCGCCCAGCACCGCCCGGAGCCGGTCGCGCGACGCAGACTGCACGATCGCCCAGGGGTTGCGCGTGCGCCGCCACAGCTGCGGGTCGAGCTGCCGCCAGAAGGCGTCGGTGCAATGGTTCCACGACCACCGCAAGTCGAGCGCCAGCGCGGCGAGCGTGTCGAAGTCGTTCGCGTCTTCCGTCACCGAGGCTGCGGGCGCTTCATGCTGGACCGATTCGGCATCGTCATTTCGCGGTCGACGCCAGCGCCTCGCCTTTCGCCCTGATGCGCGACATGAGCTCGTTCCACGAGGTCACGAACGCGCGCGCGCCGTCTCGCTGCAGTTGCAGCGCGAGCGCGACGACGTCGATGCCGGCTGCGGCGAAGCGCGCCAGGACGTCGTCGGCATCGCCGCCGTCCTCCGCCATCGCGCCGCGAAGCGTGCCGTGGTCCGCGAATGCGCGCAACGTCTTCTCCGGCATCGTGTCGATCGTGTCCGGTGCCGCCAGCGCTTCGACGTACAACGTATCCGACGCCTCCGGATCCTTGGTCCCCGTGCTGCCCCACAGAAGGCGCTGCGAGCGCGCGCCGGAGGCGGCGAGGCGCCGCCAGCGCGGCGATGCGAGGAGCTCGCGATACGCGCGGTAGGTCCGGCCGGCGATCGCGATGCCGAGACGATTGCGCAGCTCCGCGGGCACCTTGTCGGCCACGGCCTTGTCCCAGCGGCTCACGAACAGCGACGCCACCGAGGCGACGCGTGGATCGCGTCCCGCCGCGATCCGACGCTCCACGCCGCGCAGATAGGCTTCGGCCGACGCGAGGTATTGCTCGCGCGAGAAGAGCAGCGTGACGTTGATCGGCACGCCCTCGAAGATCGATTCCTCGATGGCGGCGATGCCTTCGGGCGTGCCCGGGATCTTGACGTACAGGTTGGGCCGCGCAGCGAGCCGATGGATGCTCGCCGCCGCCGCGATACTGCCCGACGTGTCGTACGCGAGCAGCGGCGATATCTCCATCGACACCCAGCCATCGATCCCATCGGTGCGGTCGTACACCGGGCCAAAGAGATCGGCGGCGCGTCGCAGATCGTCGAGCGCGAGCTCGATGAACTGCGCTTCCGTCGATCGTCCTGCCGCCGACTTCTCTGCGATGTCGCGGTCGTAGGCCGCCGAACCGCCGATCGCTTCGTCGAAGATCGTCGGATTGGACGTGAGCCCGGTGACCGAGAATTCGTCCCTGTAGCGGCGCAGGGCGCCGTTGTCGAGGATGTCGCGCGTGATGGCGTCGAGCCACAGGCTCTGGCCGAGTCGGTGAAGCGCTTGCGTCGCGTTCATGCTTGCTCCTGATGCAGGAGCGGGGCGCCGCCGCGGTTCAGCACGGCGCACTCGCCTCGGGCGTCGGATCGTGCCAACCCTCGCCGCCGGACACGACTTCGCGTGCCTCGGCGGGACCCCAGCTTCCCGGCGCGTATTGCTGCACCGGCGGCGCGTTTCTCAACACCGGATCGATCACGCGCCACGCCGCTTCGACGACGTCGTCGCGCGTGAAGAGCGTCGGGTCGCCGCGAACCGCGTCCCCGATCAGTCGCTCGTAGGGGAGCCTTTCGCCCGTCCCCGAGTGGTGCGCGACGAGCTCGACCGCCTCGCCGATCATGTGCTCGCCCGGCCGCTTGACCCTCGCCCCCAACGAGATCACGACTTCCGGGCTCAATCGGAAGCGGTAGTAGTTCGATCGCGATGCGTCGACCGCGTCGAAGATCGCCACCGGCGGGCGCTTGAGCTCGACGATGACTTCCGTCGCGGTCAAAGGCATGCACTTGCCCGTACGGATGTAGAACGGCACGCCGGCCCAGCGCCACGTGTCGATGTGCAGGCACAGCGCGACGAAGGTCTCGACCTGGGAGTCCGCGGCGACGCCGGGCTCCTCGCGATAGCCCTTGAACTGGCCGCGCACGACCTGGGCGGGATCGAGGGGGCGCATGGCGCGGAACAGGCGCAGTTTCTCCGCGCGCATCGCGTCCGCATCGCGGCCTACCGGGGGATCCATCGCGAGCAGGCTGATGACCTGCAGCAGGTGGTTCTGCACGACGTCGCGAATCGCGCCGACCTCGTCGTAGAACGCGCCGCGACCCTGGACGCCGAAGCTCTCCGCCATCGTGATCTGCACGCTGTCGATGAAGTTGCGGTTCCACACCGGTTCCAGGAAAGCGTTGGCGAAGCGGAAGTACAGCAGGTTCTGCACCGCCTCCTTGCCGAGGTAATGGTCGATGCGGAACACCGCCGACTCGGGGAACACGTCGTGCAGCGTGCGATCGAGCGCCTGCGCCGAGGCGAGGTCCCGGCCGAACGGCTTTTCGACGATCACCCGCGCATCGGTGGCGCAGCCCGCGCGCGCGAGACCTCGGACGACGGTCCCGAACAAGCTCGGAGGCACCGCGAGGTAGTGGAGTGGGCGTGCCGCGCCGTTCAGCGATTTGCGCAGGCGCTCGTACGTCGCGGGATCGTCATAGTCGCCGCCGACGTATCGTAAGCGTTCCGAAAGCTTCGCGAACGCGTCGCGATCCGTGCCGCCGTTGTGCTCGACGCTTTCGCGCGCGCGCTCGCGCAGCTTGGCCAGCGTCCACCCGCCGCGCGCCACGCCGATGATCGGCACGTCGAGATGGATGTCGCGCACGAGCGCCTGAAGCGCAGGAAATATCTTCTTGTAGGCCAGGTCTCCGGTCGCTCCGAAGAAGACGAACGCGTCGGAGCTTTCGGGCATGGGCATTCGGCCTTTCTCGAGTGCGGCCGCGTGTGCTCTCGGGTGGCAGCCTCGTGAGTCGGATGCCCGCCGTCGGGAAATAGTTCCGCCGGGGCCGAGCCCCACGGCGACGGCACCCGCACACCGGTAGCGCGCGTCGAAGCGAGCAAGTGGACCGCGCTCGCGCACCGGCGATGAGCATGGCGGTCCGACCACCATGCTGTTTTCCCGCTAAGGCGTCGTAGCGACTCCGCGCGCTTCGGGAAAGACGTCGCGCATGATGAAGTCCTCGAGGCCCGCGTTGTCCTCGGGACGCGCCGACAGCCGCACGTTCCTGCCCAGGCGGTTGGACTGCCAGAGGAAATCGCCCGACACGTTCTGCCGTATGATCTCGATCATCTTGCGCACGATCGCCACGCGGATGTCGGGATCCGTTCCCTTGCGCACGTCGATCATCTGCTTGGCGTTGCGGCCGATGTCGCGGTCCATGCCGAAGAACCAGAACTGCGCGTCGTCGTAACCGACGTGCGTGATCTGGAAGATGCCGCCCGCGCTCTTCGGGTCGTAGCCGAACGTCGGCGTGCGGTTGAGCCCGAGGTTCGCCGCCACGATGCGATTCAGCCGATCCTTTTCGCTTTCGGCGGAGGGTGCGCTCGCGGCGCTGTCCGAAGGCGCTTCGCCGCGCGCACGCCGGCGTGCTTCGACATACGACGCGAGATCGCTCTCGAGCGGCGGTTGCGGTGACGGCGTCTGCGGCTCGGGCACCGGCGTCGGCTCCGGCGGGGCGGGTGTGACCGGCGGCGAAACGACCGGCGGCTCGGGGAGCATCGGCGGCGCGGGCCGGTTGGATGCGATCACCGGCGGCTGCGCGGGCTTGGGCGCGCTCTTGCGCGGCGGTTGCGGCTTGCGCGGAATCGGCGGAGGCAGTTCGCGTGGGGCTGCGCGCGCGACCTGCGGCGGGCTCGGCGCGGCAGCCGGGCTCCGGGGCGTTTCGCGCGTTTGCGGCGTGAGCTGGACGGCGAGCGAGCTCTGCTGCGCAGGATTGCCCTGGTCGGGAGCGAGCAGGTGCAGATGCGGCCACGCGAGCCAGAGCACCGCGACGTGAACGAGCAGCGACAGGAGGATCGCGACCCACAGGATCGGGATCGTGATGACGTCGTGCCTCTGCTGGGGGGGATCGGTCCAGTGCATGTGCGCGCACCGCACGGAAGCTCGGCATGCGGCGAGGCAGGCGAACGCGCGGCGATGAGTTGGTCAGGATAGCCCGGACGCGGTTCCTCGCCCGCGGGAGGTGCGACAAGCGTTGACGCCCGTCGCCCGTGCGACCAAGCTGGCGAAGTCGATCCCTTCGAGGCGCGCCATGAAATTCCCATCCGTTTCGCAGTTTCGCCTCGTGCCGGCGCTCGTTGCCGCAGCGGCCGCGCTCCACTGTTCAGTCGCCCCGGCGGCGTCGGCATGGCCCGTCGGCGGTGAGCACGGCATGGTCGTGACCGCGCACCAGCTCGCCACCAAGGTGGGCGTAGACGTGCTGAAGCGCGGCGGCAATGCGGTCGACGCCGCCGTCGCGGTCGGATACGCGCTGGCGGCGGTGTATCCCGCCGCGGGCAATCTCGGCGGGGGCGGCTTCATGACCATCGCGATGGCCGACGGGCGCAAGACGTTCATCGACTTTCGCGAGAACGCGCCGCTCGCCGCGAAGCCCGACATGTACCTCGACAGCGCCGGGAACGTGATCAAGAACGCGAGCACCAAGGGACACCTCGCGGCGGGCGTCCCGGGCAGCGTCGCGGGCATGGAATACGCACGCGAGAAATACGGCACCCGCGCGCGCGGCACGCTCATCGCACCGGCGATCGCGTTTGCCGAGCGCGGATTCGTGCTGGACGAAGGCGACATCGCGATTTTCTCCACCGCAACCGACGACTTCCGCGCCGATCCGGCGACCGCGGCGATCTTCCTCAACAAGGGACAGCCGTACAAGGTCGGCGATCGGCTGGTGCAAAAGGACCTTGCGAGAACCTTGCGCCTGATCGCGCAGCGCGGGCCCGACGGGTTCTATCGCGGCCGGGTCGCCGAGGCGATCGCGGCGTCGAGCGCCGCCGGCAACGGCATCATCACGAAAGAGGACCTCGCGCAATACAAGGTGCGCGAGCTGGCGCCGATCGAATGCGACTACCGCGGCTACCACGTCGTGTCCGCGCCGCCGCCATCCTCGGGCGGCGTGATCGTGTGCGAGATCCTCGACATCCTCGAAGGCTATCCGCTCAAGGACCTCGGCTTCCGCTCCGCGCAGGCGGTGCACTACCAGATCGAGGCGATGCGCCATGCGTACCTCGATCGCAACACGTATCTCGGCGATCCCGATTTCGTGAAGAACCCGCTCGACCGCCTGCTCGACAAGAAGTACGCCGGCGAGATCCGCGCGGCGATCGATCCGGCGAAGGCCGGCGTTTCGCGCGACATGAAGCCGGGCACGCCGCCGCACGAAGGCACCAACACCACGCACTACTCCATCGTCGACGGCCAGGGCAATGCGGTCGCGGTCACCTACACGCTCAACGACTGGTTCGGCGCGCGCGTCACGGCCGCGGGAACGGGCGTGCTGCTCAACGACGAGATGGACGACTTCACCGCGAAGGCGGGCGTGCCGAACCTCTACGGCCTCGTGCAGGGCGAGGCGAACTCGATCGCCCCCGGCAAGCGTCCGCTGTCGTCGATGAGCCCGACCATCGTGTCGAAGGACGGCAAGCCGGTGATGGTGGTCGGCACGCCGGGCGGCAGCCGCATCATCACCGTGGTCGTGCACACGATCCTGAACGTGATCGACTACGGCATGGACATCCAGGAAGCGGTCGACGCGACGCGCTTCCATCAGCAATGGCTGCCCGAGACGACGAACCTCGAGCCGTTCGCGCTGAGCCCCGACACCCAGAAGATCCTCGAGGGCATGGGGCACAAGTTCGTCGGCGCCCAGCCCGCCAATCACGTCGCCGCGATCCTCGTCGGTGCGCCCTCGCTCGGCGGCAAGCCGCGCGGCAGTTACAAATACTACGGCGCGAACGATCCGAGGCGCGGGACGGGGCTGGCGCTCGGGTATTGACGGCTCAGTTCCCGGCGTCGAGGGAGTCGTCGAGCCGGTCGAGCATCACGCGGTTGGCGAACGACCGGTTGAGCTCGCTCGCAGTGCCTCGGGTCCGGTGTCCGGGGCATCGCCGCCCCCCCCCGCGAAGCGCCGCGGACCTACCGTTGACAAAGTCAACAATATGGCTGACATTGTCAACCATGTCCGCACGGCCCGCCTCCGCCGCCGAAGCGCGCATCGCGGCAGTGCGCCGCTTCAATCGCTTCTATACGCAGCGCATCGGCGTGCTGCGGCGGCGCATGTACAGGAGCGCGCTGTCGCTCACCGACGTGCGCGTGCTCTACGAGCTCGCGCATCGCAAGGCGCCGACCGCCGCCGAGCTCGCGCGCGACCTCGACCTGGACACCGGCTACCTGAGCCGCATCCTGCAGTCGTTCGAGCGCTCGG
>DASXAF010000120.1:0-21495 GCA_036406955.1 Casimicrobiaceae bacterium | reverse complement strand
CACTGAATGAGAAGTTGCCCCCTCACCCCGTTCGACTTGCATGTGTAAAGCATGCCGCCAGCGTTCAATCTGAGCCAGGATCAAACTCTTCAGTTGAAACTTGAAGCTTTCGATCTCTGCAAGTTAACTCACTTGACTTGCCATCGCGCCCCCTTGACGAGAACGAGACAGCGGACGGCCGTGAGCCCCCAGTTGCCTGAGCGCCACGACCGCACTAGCGTCGTGTGAGCACCTAAGTTTTTGGGACACACCCACGGACCCAGGCCAGCATCCGTCCGCAAGGACGAACACCCACCCGGCCCCGGGGCTACCCTCACCCCAGCACCCACACCTATCGGTTGCGAATTGTTAAAGAGCGGGCGGTGGAGGCCCTATCGGCCAACCACCGGCAAAGAGGCGCGATTATACAACGTTTCCGATGCCGGTCAACAATGGCCGAAGCGCCGAGCCGGTGCGCGTGCGGCGCCGAGCACCGCCCCGGCCGCGTACCGCAGCGCATAATTTCGCCGTCATGCCCCGTCGCCTCGTCTTTTGTCGCCCAATCCCCCGACCCGGCTGAGCGTCGCGGTCGTTCACGACTGGCTGGTGACCTGGCGCGGGGGCGAGAACGTGCTGGCGCAGGTCGTCGATCTGCTTCCGAGTGCCGACCTCTACGCGCTGGTCGATTTCCTGCCGCCGGCCACTCGGGCGTTGCTTCACGGAAAGCGGGCCCGAACGTCTTTCCTGCAGCGCGTGCCGCTCGCGCGCCGCCATTTCCGCATGCTGTTGCCGCTGTTCCCACGGGCCGTGGAATCGCTCGACGTGGCAGGACACGACATCGTCGTCTCGATCTCGCATGCCGTCGCCAAGAACGTCCGTGTGGCCGAGCATCAACGCCACGTCTGCTATTGCCTGACGCCGATGCGCTACGCGTGGGACCTGCGCGACCAGTACCTGTCGTCGGTCGGTGCATCGTCCGGGCCGCGCCGTCGCATCGCCGACCGGCTGCTCGATCGGCTGCAATCGTGGGACCGCGAAGCGAGCGATCGCGTGCACGCGTTCATCGCGATATCGCACTACGTTGCAGATCGCATCAAGCGCGCCTACGGGCGCGACGCGGAGGTCGTCTATCCACCCGTCGACGTCGATTACTTCCAGCCGCCGGCGGACGAAGGGTCTCGCGACTACTACCTGACCGCGTCGCGCTGGGTCCCGTACAAGCGGATCGACGCGATCGTCGCCGCGTTCGGCGCGCTGCCCGATCGCAGGCTGATCGTCGCAGGTGACGGACCCGACGCCGCCCGCATCCGCCGCGCTGCGGGCGGCAACGTGCAATTCGTCGGCGAAGTCGACCGCAGCCGGTTGCGCGCGCTGATGCAGGGCGCACGCGCGTTCCTGTTCGCCGCCGAGGAAGATTTCGGAATCGTGCCGTTGGAAGCGCAGGCGTGCGGCATCCCCGTCATCGCGCTCGGTCGCGGCGGCGCGCTCGAGACCATACGCACGGATACCGAATCGCCGACCGGCCTGTTCTTCCACGAGCAGGACCCGGGCGAAATCGCGGGCGCAGTCCGCGCATTCGAGGAAGCGCGCCCGTCGTTCTCGGCCGACGCGTGCCGGCGCAACGCCCTGCGCTTCTCGGCCGCCCGCTTCCGCGCGCAATTCCTCGAGCGGCTGATGCCGATCGCCATGCCTGCGCACGAGGCAGGATAGACACGATGGCCGGACCGCTGCTCAAGCAGCACGCGCCGCTGCTGTCGATGCTCCTGCGCGCGCTCGATCCCGTCGTCGCGGTCGTGGCGGGTCTGGTGTGCTTCGCCGCGTATCAGCCGGACGCGGGCATCGAGATCTACATCCTGTTCCTGGCGGTGGCCGCGCTCGCGATCCTGGTCGTCTTCCCGGCGTTCGATCTGTATACGCCGCAGCGCGGCGTGACGCTCGCGGAGGAGCTGCGCGCGCTGCTGCTCGCGTGGATGGCGATTGGCGCGATGGTCGCAGCCGCGTTGTTCGCGACCAAGACCGGTGCTGCGTTCTCCCGCGTGTGGGTGGTCGCGTGGCTCGCCGCCAGTTTCCTCAGCACCACCGCGCTGCGCATCGTCATGCGGCTCGTGCTGCGCGCGGTGCGCCGGCGTGGCTGGAACCTGCGCCATATCGTCGTGGTCGGCGCCGGGTCGCTGGGCGAAACGCTCGCCGAGCGCCTGCGCGCAGCGCCGTGGGCCGGCTTCAACATCGTCGGCTACTTCGACGACGACGCCGCGAAGGCCGGCTCGCTGGTCGCGGGCAGGCCGGTGCTCGGCGATTCGTCGCGCGTGGGAGCCTACGTGCAGAACGCCGACATCGACCAGGTCTGGATCGCGCTGCCGTTGCGCGCCGAGGCACGGATCCGCGCGATCCTCACCGAGCTGCGCGAGCACTCGGTCGAGATCCGGTTCGTGCCCGACATCTACGGCTTTCATCTGCTCAACCATTCGTTCACGGAAATTGCCGGCCTTCCGGTGATCTCGCTCACCGAGACGCCGATGTCTGGGACCAATCGGATCCTGAAGACCGTCGAGGACTACATCATCTCGGCCGCCGCACTGCTCGTCGCGCTGCCATTGCTCGCAGTGATCGCGATTGCCATTCGCCTCACCTCGGCCGGCCCCGTCCTGTACCGGCAGGAACGCGTCACCTGGAACGGCGAGCGCTTCTGGATGTTCAAATTCCGAACCATGCCGATGGGCGCGGAGGCGCACAGCGGACCCGTCTGGTCCACGCATCGAGAGCGGCGCGCAACGCCGCTCGGGCGCCTTCTGCGAAGATTCAGCCTCGACGAGCTGCCGCAGCTCTTCAACGTGCTTCGCGGCGAGATGTCGCTGGTGGGGCCCCGCCCCGAGCGGCCGGAGTTCGTGGAGCAATTCCGACGCGAGATCCCCGGGTACATGCAGAAGCACCTGGTGAAGGCAGGCATCACCGGCTGGGCCCAGGTCAATGATCTTCGCGGGGACAGCGACCTTTCGCAACGGATAAACTATGACCTGTATTACATCGAGCACTGGTCGATGTGGTTCGACCTGCGCATCCTGGCATTGACGCTGTGGCACATCCTGACGAGTCGGAACGCTCACTAGCGTCACCCCCGCCGTACGGCGGTTCCCTGCACGCGACCGCGCGCGACGTGATGCGCGTGCTCGCCATCTTCATCGCCGCCATCGTGCTGACGCTCGCGGCGTACCTCGTCGCGACCGTCCCGGGCAGCTGGTTCCCTTCGGAGCCCGAGCGCAGCTGGTCCGCGGACAACATCGCGCTCGCGCGCGGCAGCGGATCGGTCGAGAACGGCGAGTGGGTGATCCGCGCGCCGGATGCATCCGGCATCGTGCTCCTGTCCACGCAGACCAACTTCAGGTCGTCGGACTACCGCGCGATCCAATGGGTCGCCCTCGGCGTGCCCGCCAATGCCGAGGCCTCGCTCCTGTGGCGCAACGACTACGAGCCCGGCAAGCTCAACACGCGGCGCATGGTCGTTGAGGCCGGGCGCCTGCGCCTGGCGGTGATCGACGATCCCGCGTGGATTGGCACCATCACCGGCGTCGCACTCGTCATCCGCGGCCCGCTGGCCGAGCCGCTGCGCATTCGCGGCGTATCGGCGCGCCCCATGGGCGCATGGTCGGTGTTGCGCGACCGCGTGCGTGAATGGCTCGCGTTCGAAGGCTGGACGGGAACGTCGATCAACACCGTCGTCGGCGGCGCCGACGTGCAGGACTTCCCGCTGCCGTGGGTTCTCGCCATCGCATGCGCGGTTGCGGTCATCGCCAGCGTGTTGATGCGGTGGCACAACCGGCCGCACAGCGCCGCGGTGGTGACGCTCGCGATCGCGGGCGTGCTCGCGTGGGCGATCCTCGACCTGCGATGGTCGATCGCGCTCGCACGCCAGTCGGCCGTGACATCCAGCCTGTACGGTGGCCGCGACGCGACCGAACGCCACGATGCGGCGGAGGACGCCGAGCTCTACGAGTTCGTGCAGAAGGCCAAGGCCGCGATGCCCGGCGAGCCCGTGCGCGTGTTCGTGGTTGCGGATGCTCATTATTTCCGCGGCCGTGCGGCCTACCACTTCTATCCCGAGAACGTGTACTTCGATCCGCGCGCCGACACGATTCCGCCGGCGTCGGTCATGCGCGCGGGCGATTGGCTGTTCGTCTATCGAAGGGTCGGCATCCAGTACGACCGCGCGCACCAGATGCTGCGCTGGAACGGCGACCAGACGCACGCCGCGGAGCTGAAGCTCGTCGGGCCGCGCGGCGCGTTGTTCAGGCTCCTGTGATGGATCTCATACGACTCTTCGCCGGCTGGGCCTTGCCCGCATTGCTCGGCATCGCGCTCGTTCGCCGCGCGTACGTGCGCTGGCCGTTGCCTCACGCACCGCACGGGACGTGGATCGTCGGCACGGGGATCCTGGCCGGCGCCTTCGTGCTCACGCTCGAAATGCGCGCCGTTTCGTGGCTGGGCGGATCGTTCGGTCTTTTGACGATTGGCGTGCCGCTGCTCGTGGCGACCATCGCGCTCGCGTGGCCCGAGCTTCGAGCGTGGCGCAGCCACAAGGCGTCCGCCGCACGGACGCTCGGATTGCAGGAGCGCGGAATCACGCGCATCGCGTTCTTCGCGCTGCTGGCGTGGATGGCCGCACGCGCGATGCTGCTTCTGCTCGAAGCGATGCGCATACCGCTGTATCCGTGGGATGCATGGACGCAATGGGCGACCAAGGCCAAGGTCTGGTTCGCCGTGGGCCACATGGCGCCCTTCGCGCCGTTCGAAGCCTGGATCAACGCAGGGCCCGGCGTGTACTACGACGCGGCGCCTGCATATCCGGCGACCGTTCCGCTCTGGCAGGTGTGGTCGTGCGTCGCGATGGGCCGCTGGGACGACGCGTTGATGAACCTGCCATGGTGGCTGATCTTCGTCGCGCTCGTTCTCGCGTTGTACGGCTTCCTGCGCATGCAGGGCTTCGCTCCGCTGTTCGCGCTCGTCGGCACGTGGCTCGTCTCCTCGATGCCCATCCTCGATGCGCACGTCGCGCTCGCAGGTTATGCGGATCTTCCGCTCGCCTGCTATTTCGGCGTCGGCGCGCTGGCCGGCTACATGGCGCTGAACGGCCGCAGCGTCGCGCACGCCGTGGTGGCGATCGTGCTGCTCGCCGCGTTGCCGCTCATCAAGACGCCCGGATGGGTATGGCTCGCCACGCTCGCGCCTGCCGTGATCGTTGCACTCGTGCCGCGTTACGGCCTGCGCATCACGGTCGCCGGCTGGATCGCGGGCCTGGTGGTCGTGGTGATACTGAGCCGCCTCGACGTGAGGCTTTTCAATTATCAGCTCCACATGAACCTGCAGCTGCCGTGGCGCGGCCTGGTCGAGGCCTATCTCAGCTTCGCCAACTGGCACATGCTCTTCTGGCTGCTGCCGGCGGTCGTGATCGTCGCGCGGCGCTGGCTTCTCGCGCGGGACATCGCGCCCCTCACCGTCGTGCTCATCTCGGGCGTGATGTTCCTCTTCCTCGGCTTTTCGCTCACCAACGCCTGGGTCTGGGTCGAGGACCAGTCCACGGTCAACCGGGCGACGCTTCATCTCGCACCCCTGCTCGCCACCTGGCTTCTGCTGCTGATGCAACGCGCGCTGCTGTCGGAGCAGCCCTCCGGCTCGCCTACGCCCGTCGCGCCCGCGGCCGAGGAGCCGCTGCCGGCGGTCGCGCGCGTCGATGCTTGAGCTGCCGAACGTCACGCTGCTCTGCGCCGATACCGTCAACCACGCGCTCGCGTTGCGCGCGCTCGAGCGCTCACGGCGTGACATCCGGTTCGGCCGCGTTGCGTTCCTGACCGATCGTCTGCCCGGCGGCACGGTTGCGCCGCCGGACATCGACGTGGTGCCGATCGAAGCGCTTCCCGCGCGCGACGCGTATTCGCGGCTGATGCTCAAGGGCCTCGTCGAGCACGTGCATACGAGCCATGTGCTCGTCGTGCAATGGGACGGCTACGTCGTGAATCCGGGCGCCTGGGACCCGCAGTTCCTCGAATGCGATTACCTCGGCGCCAAATGGTTCTGGTACACCGACGGCGGGCGCGTGGGCAACGGCGGGTTCTCGCTGCGCTCGCGCCGTTTGCTGGAGGCGCTCGCCGACGCGCGCGTCCAGGTCGAGGATGCGGAGGACATCTGCATCGGTCGCATCTTCCGTCCGATGCTGGAGCGCGACCATGGCATACGCTTCGGCAGCGAGGCGCTGGCCGATCGCTTTTCGTTCGAGGCCGCGTATCCGGTGGGCGCGCCGTTCGGGTTCCACGGCCTCTTCAACTTCGCGCGCGTCGTGCCGCCTGCGGAGGTCGCAGATCTCGCCGATGCCTTCAGCGACGACATCGCGCGCTCGCTGCAATACGGGCAACTGCTGCGCAATTGCGCCGCGCTGGGGCAATGGTCCGCGGTCGCGGCGCTTGCGACGCGTCGCCTGCAGGTCCTCCCCAACGACGCCGCGGCCGCGAAGCTGCTGACGCAGGCGCAGGCAGGCGCCGTCCGCGTCCCGGCTGCGCGCCGCAACGATCCGTGTCCGTGCGGCAGCGGCAAGCGCTACAAGCAGTGTCACGGCGCATTGGGTGCGACCCCAGGTGCGGCGCGTCCCGCTGTCGATGCGCTGGCGCTCGCACAGCAGGGCGTCGAATTGCACCGCAGCGGCGACGTCGCCGCCGCGGAGAACGCCTACCGTGCGGCCCTGCAATCCGAGCCGGAGCAGCCGCTGGCGCTTCATTACCTCGGCGTCATCGAGTACCAGCGCAAGCGCTTCGACAGCGCCTTGCCCATGCTCGAGCGTGCCGCCGCGGCAGTGCCGGGCGAAGCGGAGTTCCACAACAATCTCGGGCTCGCGCTGGCGGCCGTCGATCGTGTCGACGATGCCGTGGCAGCTTATCGACGCGCCGTCGCGTTGCGCGACCAGCATGCCACCGCCTGGAACAATCTGGGACTCGCGTACACGGCGCAGAACGAGCTTGCGCAGGCGGACGCCGCGTTCAGCCGTGCGATCGCGTTGGAGCCCCGATTCGCGGCGGCACACTGGAACCGCGGCATCGCGCTGCTCGCCGCAGGCCGCTACGAGGACGGTTGGCCGGAATACGAGTGGCGCCTCGCCGTGCGCGACTTCAACGATGCTGCGACCGCTCCGCGCGCACCACGCTGGAAGGGCGAGCCCATTGCGGGCGCACGCATCCTGCTGCGCGCGGAACAGGGCCTCGGCGATACCATTCAGGCGGTTCGCTTCGCACGCGACCTGCACGAGGCAGGCATGAGCGTGCTCGCTCGCATCCCGCGCAAGCTCGAGCGGCTCGTGCGCACCGTTCCCGGCATCGCCGACGTCTCATGCGACGACGAGCCGTGGCCCGCCGTCGACGCCGAGATCCGCATCATGTCGGTTCCCGGTGCGCTGAAGGTCACACGCGAAACGGTTCCGTCGCCGATTCCATACATGGCGGTCGACACGGGCAAACGACGCGCGGCGGAGCACGCGGTACGCGCGCGAGCCGGGACGAGGCGTTCGATCGGGCTCGCGTGGGCGGGGTCGCCTGACAATGCCAACGATCGGCGCCGCTCGGCGCCGTTGAGCCTCTTCGCACCGCTGCTCGCACGACCCGATATCGCGTGGTTCTCGCTTCAGCACGACGACGAGCACGCCGTCGCCGTGGTGACGGACGCGACGGCCTTGCATCGAATCGAGGAGCGGATCGACTTCGACGGCATGGCGGCGATGATCAACGTGCTCAACCTCGTGATCTCGGTCGACACCAGCGTGGTTCACGTGGCCGGCGCACTGGCGCGGCCGGTATGGATACTGCTGCCCTTTGCGCCGGACTGGCGGTGGGGTGTGAGCGGCGCATCCACGCCGTGGTATCCCACGGCCCGGCTTTTCCGCCAACCACGCACGGGGGATTGGACCGCGGTGATCGACGCAGTCGGCCGCGCGCTCGATGAGCTTCGATGACGTCGACGCGCGGTTCGAATGGGCGGACCGGGTCGCAGCCGCGACATCACTCCGGCACGGCATCGTCGGTGATTCGCGGATCCTTACGACTGCGCGAGCGCCTCGGGGGCCCGCTCCTCCAGCGCCCTGACGTACGCGGCTTCGAGGCTGCGCGTGTGCAAATCCATGTCGGTGAGCGGGGAGCGCGCGACACCCGCGCGTATGGCGTTCCTGACGTGATCGCGAAACACGGCGTCGTGCGCAAGCCGCGCCGCAATCGCAATGTATTCGCGGCCGGTCGTTGCGACGGTCTCGGTCACGCCGAGATTGGACAGGATCGAGAACGTGCTGCGCTCGCCGTGCCGCTGGCCCGCCAGCGTCACCACCGGCACGCCCGCGTCCAGCGCTTCCAGCGTCCCGTTCACGCCGCCGAACGGCATCGGATCGAGGACCATGTCGACGACCGCATAGCGCGCCTGGTTCACGGCGTCGTCCGCCGATGCCGGCACGAATACGATCCGCCGCGGCTCGATGCCGGCCGCGGCGGTGAGGCGCAGATAAACGCCACGTAGCGCGTTGTCGAACGGAGAGAACGCAAGCACGCCCTTGGGCACCTGCTTCATGACGTCGCGCCACAATGCGAGGCAGCGGCGCGACAGTTTCAGCGGGTTCACGAATGCGGCGATGACCACCGCATCGGCCGCGATGCCGAGCGTCTCGCGCCGATAGACGTGCTCGCGTGCCGCTGGAATGGACCGGTACGGATATACGCAACCATCCATGACGAGCAGCGGCTCGAGCTGGTACGCCGATGCGCCGGGAACGTCCGCAAACGCGTCGGTGAGCTTGAAGTCGATCGCCCGAAGCCCGAGCGTGCCCGCGCTCGCCACGTGCGTGATCGCCAACCGCGCGGGCTTGCGCGCCAGGATGCCCGGCCGTGCGCCGCGGGTATGGGTATTGAGGTCGACCAGGATGTCGAGGTCGTCGGCGGCGACGCGGCGGACCGCGGCCGCGTCGTCGAGGCCGGCGAGCGGAACGAAGGCGTCGGCCGCCGCGATGAAGCGCTCCGTCCACGCGTCACTCACGCTCGACGTCGAATACAGCCTGATGTCGAAACGCGAGCGATCGTGCCGTGCGATCGCCTGGTACATCATCTTGCCCATGACGTGGTTGCGAAGGTCGGCGGAGAGGTAGCCGATGCGAATGCGGCCGGGACTGCGCGTGACCGCCCGTGGAAGCGGCTCGCCGTAGACATGCGTTGCCGCGTGGTCGTACGTTTCCGCCAGACGCAGCATCACCGAAGGATCGACGTCGAAATAGAGCAGGAGATAGAGCAGCTCCTCGAGCGCGTCCACCAGCTCCACGTCGCTTTCGACGGCATAGCGGTCTTCGGCAAGACCCGCTAGATAACGGTCGATCGCCGCGGCATCGCCGGCGTAGTGGCACGCCTCCAGGGCGTGCACCGCCATCGTGAGCGACGACGGGCAGGCGGCCTCGAAGCGGCGGAACTGTGCGAGCCACTCGTCGATGCGGCCCGCGTTGCGCAGCGCCTCGCAGAGATGCTTCTGCGCCGCGACGTGCGTCGGATCCCGCCGGACCACTTCGCCGAACGCTGCGATGGCCGCCGCATGGTTGCCGCCGTCGGTGAAGATGACACCGAGGTTGAAGTGCGCCGCCGTGAGCTCGGGGTTGCACACGAGCGCACGCTGGTAGGAGCGCGCCGCGTCGTCCGGGCGGCGCATCATTTGAAGCGCGACGCCGACGTTGTAGTGCGTATCCGCGTGCGACGGGTCACGCTCGAGCGCGCCACGGAAGCACTCGACCGCCTGCTCCGGCCGGTCCAGCGCGAGCCACGCCTCACCCGCCGCGCGCCACAACGAGGCGGGCGCACCCGGCTCGATCGCCGCCGCGAGCGCAGCGACCGCGTCGGCGTCGCGCATGCTCGTGGCGACGCCAAGCGCAGCCGTTCGCGCATCGTGGTACTGCGGCGCACTCGCCAGCACGGTAGCGAGCGCCGCACGCGCGTGCTCGAGGTCGCCCCGCTCGCGCGCGAGCGCAGCAGTCAGGAACAGGGCCGGCACGTATTGCGGCTGCCAGGCGAGCACCTGGGCATACCCCGCGCTCGCCCGCTCAACATCGCCCGCCTGATGCGACGTGACTGCGTCGTGCCACGCCGCGTCCACGGTCGACAGATCGGGCGACGATGTCGCCTCGCACGGCAGCGCGCGCAAACGCGCGATCAGCGCGTCTTCGCTTTCCAGCGATTCGTCGACGAGCGGCGTCGGCAGGCGCGTTTCCAGGTTCGACAGCGTCAACACGAGGCGCGTTGGGCGCTGTGCGAGCATCGGCCCAAGCGGCGCATCCAGGCCGCAAAGCTCCACCAGCGCATCGGGGTCGAACGCCGCGATCGCGCGTGCATCGGCGCTCCCCGGCATCTCGGCGAGCGCGATGGTACGGCTGAAAACCTTCGAATCGATTGCGCCGAGTTGGAGGCCGGCAAGGGCCACGTCCACCGAGGATGCCAACGCCCGCGCGACGTGCTCGGCAAGCCGCAGCTGCCGATCGCTGCAGGCGACGAACACCACGCGCGGCCGCCCGGCCGTACGCAGAGGCCATTGCAGCGGCACGCCGGCACGGAACGCACCGATGCAGAGCTGCGCATACGCGAGCGCGAGCGGCTCGGCCGTTGCGAGCGCCGAGCTCGCCGCTGCGCGCGCAGCACGCCGAAGCGCGTCGTGCTCGTCGACCGCGAGCGTACGCGCGAGCATTGCGGCGAACCATCCGTCGTCGCGACCCGACGACGCGGCCCATTCGCAAATGTGCGCATGAAGACGTGCGTCGATGCGGGCGGCGATTCCGGCCGACCCGACCGCAGCGGCCAGTCGGCCTGTCAACGCGGCGTCCTCGGTCTGGTCGAGGAGCAATGCGACGGATCCGCCAAGTGCCTGGACGCCGAGCCAGGAGGCGTCGGCCGCGGCGAGCGCCGAGAGCGCATCGCGCGCTTCGTCGCGCTGCGACCCGCCCTTGCGATAGAGCGCGATCGCGCGCACGACCTGCGCGCGGCCGTCGTCCGGCGCGAGCGCGAGAATGCGCTCGCTCGCGGCCGCCGCCGTTTCGAAATCGCCGCGTGCGACCGCTGCCTCGGAGAGCGCATGCACCGCGGGCAGGAAGCGCGGATGCGCCTCCGCCGTGTCGCGCCAGGTGCGCATGGCGTCGTCGAGCTGGCCGAGATGCCACAGCATTTCTCCCGCGAGAAACGCCGCCTCGGGCTGTGGCGGCCGCTCGCGCATCGCCCGGCGAAAGCATTGCAGCGCGTCGAGCGGCTGGCCGTTGCGCCGATGCGCGCGACCCCGCTTCAGCCATTGCACGTACACCGACTCGCTCACGCGGACAACCGGTCTTTCAGCGCGTCGACCACGGGACGGGGCGTCATGCGATAGAGCGCGCGTCCGACCGCCGTGTGGCGGATCGCGAGCGCTCGACGCGCGAGCCGCGTGATCCAGGACACCGCTTCGGCATGGGCCGACGGAGCCGGTTCAGGCGCGGCAGGAATCTGCGGCGGATGCCAGGCCCGGTATCCCAGAGCGTCACGCACGCGCGCCGCGTCGAACGCCGGATGCTTCGATGCGCGGGTCGCGTGCCGCAGCGCATTTTCGTAGACCTGCATTGTCGCGTCCGCCATGTCACGCAAGGACGGAGTCGCGACGTCGCGCGCGCGCCGCGCAGCCGCAGCCAGCGTGCCCTCGTGCGCGCCGTCGAGGACCGCGATGATGCGCGCCAGCATCGCGCGCTCGCTGGTCCATTCGTCGTCGGTCATCACGAAGCCGGCGCCGCTCGCCGCGACGCGCTCGCTCAGCGCGCCGAACGGCGGCACGAGCACCGGGCGTGCCGCGTTCCAGGCCTCCGTCAGCGTATAGCTGAACGTTTCGGGGCCTGCCGAGGGATAGAGCACGAGCTTCACGCGATAGTGCGCGAGGAGATCCGGCAGGTCGCCCGGCGCATACTCGCCATGCACGGTGAAGCGCGCGTCGTCGCTCTGCCAGGGCGCATGCTGGACGTCGAGATATCCGATGAGCACGAAGCGGACGTTGGCGTGCTCCCGTCGCGCGAGATCGACGAGACGCTCCAGGCGCCGCGCACCCTTGTCCGGGCCGATCGCCCCCAGCACGGCGACGGTGGGCACGTCGTCGTCCGGCAGCACGACCGCCGCGCGCGGCAACGGGCCACGTCGTGGCATCGCTTCGTGGCCGTGCGGAATGATCACCGGCGTACGGCCGGCGAAGTAATGCGCGAACGTCCGCGCCGCCCACTGCGAAGGCGCGACGACGAATGCCGCCTGCGAAACCAGCGCCGCGTGGCGCACGCGCCAGTCCGCGATGTCGTGACCGGCGAAGGCCGGTTGCGCGGCGAGGCAGCGCACGCAGCGCGCGATGTCGGTCTGCGCGCCGCAATACATGGCGCGCTCGTCGAGGAACGTGATCGTCGGGCATGCAAAGTTCAGGTCGTGCACGGTGTAGCCGTACGGGACGCCGATCTGCGGCATGCCGGCGAGCAGCCCTTCGCGGCACCCGGAGATGTTGTGCAGATGGACGAGGTCGACCGCGAACGTCGAGCACATCGCGCCGATGAACGCGCTCCATGATTCGTCCGTGCGGCGTACGAACGCGTAGGTGACGCTCGTACGGTCCGCCCGATGCTCCTCCACCTGCCAGTCGTCGCCGACCGCGACCGCGAGGTAATGCCGCCATCCCTGCGTCGACGCGTCGATGAGCGTGCGCACGTGCGTCTCGGTGCCGCCGCCATGGTCGTGGATCACGTGCAGCACGCCGCGTCCGGGCGTGCGGATGGCGAGCTGCGCGAGCGCCGCGTCGCGCAGCGGACGCAGCGGATCGGCGCCGATGTAGGCGCGAACCATGTCGAGGTAGTGCGGATGACGCTCGAGCAGCACCTGCATGTTGCGCGCACCGAGCTCGAGCTTGCGGCCCTCGAACGAGCGGCCGCCGGTGTGCCTGACATACACGTCGTCGGCGAGCACGTTCTTCCAACCCGCACGCGCCGCGCGCAGGCAGAGATCGTTCTCCTCGCCGTAGCCCGCCCCGAACGCGGCGTCGAACGAGCCCACCGCGTCGAGCAGCGCGCGTCGGATGTAGAGGCAGAAGCCCACGCCGGTCGGCAGCTCGGGATACGTGGGCACCGCACTGTCACGCAACGCTGCGCCGATCGCGTGCGCCCGAACGTCGTCCGGCACCGGGTTGTTCTCGCAAAAACGCGGGAACGACGCGATCTCGGCATTGTTCGAAAACGGCGTGATGGTGCCGATCGAAGCGTCGCTGCTCGCGCACCGGCGCAGCCGATCGAGCCAACCAGGGCCGACGATCGCATCGGAGTTCAGCAGCACGACGTCGGCCCGGGACAACCCCATGCCCCGGTTCGCCGTCGCGGTGAACCCGAGGTTGCGCTCGTTGCGCAGCACGACGACGTGACGAAGCGCGCGTCGCTCCAGCGCACGAAGCTCTTCGGCGATACGCGCATCGGTCGACGCGTCGTCGATCACGACGAGCCGGTAATCGTCCTCCGTGTGCTCGAGCACGGCCGCGATGCAGGCGCGCACGTCGTCGAGCGCGTCGTACACCGGCACGACCACGTCGACGGGCGCGGCAGGCTTCATGTCAACCGCCGCCACAGAGCGCGCATGCGAAGCCACGGCAGTTGCAGCCACCAGCGCACGCTCTGGCGATACGCGATGATGCGCTCCTGCGCCGCGACCGCCCGGTCGAGGCGTTGCCGTTCGACTTCCAGTGCCTCCGCGCGCTGCCGCACCGACCCCAGCTCGGTGCGGCAGGCGCTCACCGCTTCGAGGTGCGTGCGCAGCACCGCGTCGTGTCCCTCGATGACGCGGTCGCGCTCCGCGACCAGCGTCTCGAGGTGCCGGATGTGGCCGGTCTGCCGGTCGAGCGCCGCGTCGCGATCCTTGAGCAACCCATCGAGGCGAAGCACTTCGCGCGCCTCGTCGTCCAGTCGCCGCCACTCCGCGTCGTCAGCGTCGGTGAGCAGCGACAGCCCGCGCGCGACGGGAAGCGCTTCGGCACGCCGCGCCGCGACGACGATGAAGTACATGGCCTCGGGAAGCGTGGCGTCGGCCGTGTGCCGGTCATCCCCTGCGAACGCCTCGTAGCCATCGGCCCGGTCCTCGGCCCATAGCGCGGAGCCGAGATAGCGCCGCTGGCGAAACCATTGCTGTGCGCCGAAGTGCACGTCGAGCAGCTCGCGAAGCTCGGCGCGATCGAGCTCGTGCAGATGGAACGGGTTGCGAAAGCCGGTCGCTTCCGAGTATTCGGGGCGGTTGGGCGACGACAGGACGAGAAGGCCATCCGGCTTCAGCACGCGCGCGAACTCGCGCAGCATCGCCGGCTGCGCGTCCGCGGGCAGGTGCTCGATCGTCTCGAACGAGACCACCACGTCGATCGACGCATCGGCAATCGGCAGTTGCGCGGCCGACCCGACGGTGAAGCGGACACGGGGGCCGCTATGTCGCTCCTGCGCATGCGCGATCGTCGCGGCGTCGATGTCCACGCCGACGACGCTTGCGGCCGATTCGCCGAGCAACGCGCTGCCATAGCCCTCCCCGCATGCGACGTCCGCGACGCTGCGGCCGCCCACGAACCGCCGCGCGAACGCGTAGCGATGACGGTGCTCGTGCGCGATTCCGCCAGGCACGCCTGGCACGAAACGCTCGCCCGTGAACTGGAGCTCGGAGGACATGCAGGACCGGAAGTGCCGCAGGAATCTGCAGGGACTGGCAGGCGGCCGAACGTTATTCTAGCCGATCGGCGACGGCCGCCTCGTCGTTCCATCGGTGCGGGATGCGCACCATGCCGAGCTCACGCGTGTCGCCGCTGATCACGAGCGGCAGCTCGACGGTGTCGAACAGCCGCACGCCCTCCGGGTCGAGGGCATGCGCGCGCACGAAGTACTTGCCCGGCAGGAGCGGGACCTCGGGAAAGTCCAGGGAGAACGAGAACTGGTGGGGCGCCGTGGCGACCGGCGACACGCGGTCCATGTCCGTGGCCACACCGTAGACCGGCGTGCCGTCGGCACGCACGATGCCGACCAGCACGACGGGCACGCGCGCGTCGGGTGAATACACCGTGCCACGCGCGCGAAGCGCGCTGCCGTGAGGCAGCGAACCGAAGGGCTCGAGCGCGAAGCCCTGTAGCGCATACACGCCCGCCACGGTCGCCTCCGCGAGCGGAATGCCGCTCTTCTGCGCCTGGCTCTTCTCCTCGTGATACGCGAGGTAGGCCTGGGTGACTTCCGCGGAACCGCCGTAGCGCTCGACGAGGCCGTTCCTCAACCACAGCGCGTCGCGGCAGAGTTTCTGCACGTGGTACATGCTGTGGGAGCAGAGCAGCAGCGTTCCGCCATCGGCGAGATACCGTTCCATCCACGCGATGCACTTCTTCTGGAAGGACTCGTCACCGACCGCCAGGACCTCGTCCGTGATCAGGATGTCGGGCGTCAGCGCGGTGGCCACCGCGAAGCCCAGGCGCACCACCATGCCCGACGAATAGTGCTTGATCGGATCGTGGATGTGCTCGCCGAGGTCGGCGAACGCGATGATGGCGTCGCGCTTGGCGTCGATCTCCGCGGGCGTCAGGCCGAGCAGCGCGGCGGCGAGGTCGATGTTCGCGAGCCCCGTGTACTCCGGATGGAACCCCGACCCGAGCTCGAGCAGCGCGCCCACGCGTCCGCTCACCTCGGCGACGCCACGCGTGGGCGGTATGACGCCCGCGATGATCTTCAGCAGCGTGGATTTGCCGGCGCCGTTCTCGCCGACGATGCCGAGCGACGCGCCGCGCTCCAGCACCAGAGACACACCGTCGAGCGCGCGAAACGCGTCGGCCACACCGTGGCCGCGGAGCAGGTCGAATACCAGGCGCAGTCGGCCGCCACGGCTTTCGACCTTGGCGTAGTCCTTGCCGACGTCGCGCAGCCGCACCAGCGCCTGGCTCACAGGAAATCCTCGAAGTGCGGCGACAGGCGGCGGAACATCCACCGCCCGCCGGCGAAGAGCAGCAACGCAACGGCGAGCGCGAGCGCGTCCTCGAACCGCGGCGCGATCTTCCCGTCCAGCATGGCGTCGCGCAGGCGGCCGACCAGCCAGCTGAACGGATTCGCCGCAACCCATGCGCGCATGCTCTCCGGCACGAGCGGCAGCGGATAGAGGATCGGCGTGAGGTACATCAGGATCATGAGCAGCGGCATGAGCACGTGCTCGACGTCGCGCAGGAACACCTGCAGCGACGCGAGCGCGAGCGTGAGCCCGGCCACCGCCACCCCCATGACGATCCACATCGGCAGCGCGAGCACGAACCCGGCGAGGTCGATCGGCTCGCCCATCGCGCGCAGGACGATCAGCACCGCGACATAACCCGCGAGATGCAGCGTCAGCGTCGCGAGCACCGACGCGTAGACGACCAGCTCGTGCGGAAACGCGACCTTGCGGATCAATCCCGCATAGCCCGCGAGCGACGTCACGCCGCGCTGCAGCGCCTCCTGCGCGGCGAGCCAGGGCCACAGCGCGACCGCCACGAACGCGAGAAAGCTGTGCCCGGCAAACGCGCCGGCGCGAAACACCGTCGTGAACACGAAGTGGTAGACGGCGAGGAGCGCGAGCGGATGCAGGAGCGCCCAGGCGAAGCCCGTCACGCTGCCCAGGTAGCGCGAGCGAAGCTCGCGGAGGTAGAAATTGCGCAACAATGCGCGGTTGCGCGCGTGCACGTGCGCCGGCGACAGCGCGGCCGGCTCTCCGCGCGAGACCGGCTCGGTCGCGGTCAGCTGGGCCATCCGCACTCCTGCAGCAGCAACTGCGCGAACGCGTGCGTCGGCTCGGGACGGTCGAACAGCGCGCCGTTGCCGTCGGCGATCCTGTGCGCGACGTCGCGCCGCCACGCGGCGTCCTGCGCGAGGCGCGAGGCGATCGCGACGTACTGCTGCGCATCGCTCGCAACCAGCTCGGGTACACCGACGATGCCAAGCATCGCCATGCTCTGTCGTCCGCGCATCGACGCGCCGGGCAGCGTCACCACCGGCAGCGCGCACGTCAGCGCATCGAGGCTCGTGTTGCCGCCGGACCAGTACAGCGTGTCGAGCATGGCGTCGCACGCGAGGTTCACGCGCAGGTAGTCGTCGTGTCCCATGAGCGGCAGCATGGTCACGCGCTCGTGCACCGGGATGCCGCGGGGCTCGAACGTGCGCGCGAGCCGCTGCAGGTAACGCTCGCCCACGCGCGCGTGCTGGTTGTTGAAGACCACGAGGCTCGCACGCGGATTGGCTTCGAGCACCTCGGCGAACAGCGCATCGTTGTCGGGATGCACCTTGAAGAGCGATTGCGGGCACAGCAGCAGCACGCGATCGTCGGGCAAGCCGAGTTGCGCGCGTGTCGCGCGCCCGGGAATCGCCAGGCGACGGTAATCGGTTCCGATGCCGGGCAGCCGCAACAGGCGCTCGGTGTATTGTCGCTCCGCGCCCGGAGGCTCCATCGCATCGCACGTGACGAACGCGTCGATCGTCGCGTGTCCGCTCGTCACGGGGTGTCCCCAGCCGGCGAGCTGCAGCGGGGCGAGCCGCAGCGCCGCGAGCGCGAACGTCACGTGATCCATTCCCAGCTCGGGAAATACCAGCGCGTCGAGCTTGTCGGCGCGAATGACCGGTGCCACGACGGAGGGGCGCGCCCGGCTGCCGCCGAACTCCGCGAACCTGTCGGCGCGCGCCTTCACTTCACGCGCGACCTCGTCCATGCCCGGATGCAGGTGATAGACGAACACTTCGAAGCGATCGCGCGGCAGGCTGGTGACCCAGCTCCGGAAATAACGTCCCGCGGTGCCCGTGTGGAAGAACGCGGACGCGAAGCCGACGCGAAGGCGCTCGCCGCGCACGCGTGCCGCGAATGGCGCTCGCCATTCGGGCGCTCCATGCTCGATCGCGCGTGAGGCGAACGTTCCGTAGGCGGCCTGCAGATCGCGATCGTCGCGTCCCTGGTACGCGAGCAGGAAATTGGTCCAGCGCAGCGAGTCGAGCACCTGATCCGGGGTGAGGCCCCGTGTCAGTCGATCCGCGTCCTCGACGAGCTCGCGCATCCCGCCGGCATAGCGCTCGCGCTCGCCCACGACCTGTGCAGCATCGTCGTAGAGCGTGGGCAGCGTCAGCCGCGCACCCAGCGCGCCGCGAAAATCGGTGGCGTCCATCGCATGGGCCCGCGCGAACGCATCGCGTGCGCGATCGAGCTCGTCGCGCTCCGCATACACGCGCGCCAGGTTGAACCATTCGCCTGCGCACTTCAGCGGCGCCATTTCGATGCTGCGCAGGTACAGCGGCTCGGCTTCGTCGAGTGCGCCGCCTTCGCGCAGCAGGCCGGCCAGCATCACGACCGCCTCGCGCAGCGGCGGCCTGCCCGCCTCGACGACCGGGCGCAGCAGCGCGATCGCCCGCATGGGCTCGCCGCTGTCGCGCCAGCCGGCGGCGACGTTCGCGGCGGCGAGCGCGTAATCGGGCTTCAGCGCGAGCGCGCGCTCGAATGCGGCCTGCGCTTCGGCCAGGCGTCCGAGCGTTCGCAGCGCGTTGCCGAGATTGTTGTGACCGCGCGCGTTGGCGGGATCGAGCGCGACGACGCGCGCAAATGCATCGGCAGCCTCGAGCGCATGGCCCTTTTCGCCATGGAGGATGCCGAGAAGCTGCCAGGCCGCGGCAAATTCCGGTTGCAACGCAATCGCGCGCTCGAGGCTCTCGATTGCGGCGTGCGCATCGCTGCGCTCGATGATCTCCGCCCACGCGTAATGCGCAAGCGCGTTCTGCGGGTCGAGCTGCAGCGCGTGCTCGACGTGCTGGCGCGCGCCCGCCGCGTCACCGCTGCGCTTCGCGCACGCGGAGAGCACGAGGTGCGCCACGGCGGCAAGGCGGGGATCGCGCGAGGTTGCAACGGGCGCGCAGGCTGCGCGCGCTCCCTGGATATCGCCGGCCGCGAGCTTCGCGCGCGCGTTGTGAAGGACGTCGGTGGAGGGGCGAACGGCCGTACCGGTCACTTCGTGAGGGGTACCGGGGTGCGATGCGTCTGCCGAAGGACCTTCGGGTCGACGCGGTTGACCAGGGCGTCCACGGACGCCTGGTTCACTTCCGTGCTGGGATCGGCAAAGATCGCGTCGACGAAGCGTTGTCGCTCCTGCGCCACGTACGACTTCTCGAGCTCGGCCATGATCTCGTCGTGCGCTTCCTCGAACGTCTTGGTTCGTGCCGGCTTCCGTTCCTCCAGCCGTACGATGTGATACCCGGACGGCGTCTTGATCGGCGGAGACACGTCACCCACGTTCTTCAGCGCGAACACGCCCCGGGCGAACGACGGCACGAGGCGCTTGGCCGTGACGAACGGAAGCGCGCCGCCCTTGTCCCGTGTCGTCCTGTCCTCGGAGTACTCGCGCGCGACTGCGGCGAAGTCGTTGCCCGCGAGCACCTTCGCGCGCGCCTCCTGCGCACGCGCCTTGGCGGCGTCGTCGGTCCTGCCTCGAAACAGGATCGTGATGTCCGACACACGGACTTCCTCGGGCACCTGGTAGTTCTCCGGGTTGGCCTTCCAGATTTCGCGAGCCCTCGCCTCGAACTCCGCCTTGCGCGCTTCGAACGACGCCTCCGCCTTCGATTCCACGCGTGCGAGCTCCGCCTTGGCCAGCGCCTTCTCGCGTGCGAGGCCGGTCAGGTCCTTTTCGCTCTCCGGCAGCGTCGTGCCGTGCATCTTCGCCTGCACGGCGAGCGTCTTGTCGAGCAGCAGCCCGTTCAGCATGGTCTGGACGCGCTTGGCGCCCATCGCGAACTCGAAGCGGTTCTTCGCGGGGATGCGCTCCATCGCCGCGTCCCAGTCGGCCCTGGTCAATTGTACCCACCGGTTCTTCACCAGCACGTCGGGCGGCAGCTCGGCCCGCGCGGCGAGGCTCGGCAACAGCAGGAGGATTGCAAGGCAGAGGGACGCACGGGTCATCGACACAACTCGCAGGGTTTGATCGCTCGCGGAGCTTTTGATCGCTCGCGGAGCTGTCCGCGGCGATCGGAAGGGAGAATGCAACAAAGCACAAAGGCCCTGCTCCCGCAGGGCCTTTGCGCGCCAGCGCTGCCGCGAATGTTACATCACTGCTGCGGCGTGAAGTTGTAGTCGATGTTGCACTGCGAGTAGTTGCACGTCGAGCCGCCCTTGGGCAAACCGCCGGACAGGCCGTTGCGGTGGACGACCGTGATGAAGTACTGCTTGCCGACGTCCAGATTCGGATTGTCCGTCTTCGGCTGACCGAACGCGTTCAACGGATAGCCGCCGGCGCTGAAGAAGAACGTGGCGCTATTGCCGCTCGACCAGACCGACCCTGCTCCGAGCTTGCCCGAGAAGTCGCACGGCGTATCGGAAATGGAGATCACCCGATCGTTGTACGCGAACTGGTCGCTCGGCAGGAACCACAACGTGCTTCGCTTGCCGTTCGTGCTCGAAGACGGCGTGATCGTGAAGACGATGGCGTCGTTCGGGCCGAAGCCGCCCGAGTCCTTGGTGACGTGCACGCCGGCCTTGTACGTCCAGGGCAGCGCGATGACCTTGGTGTTCGTGATGCCGGGGATGTTCGAGCACGAGATCGTGCCGCCTCCGCCACCGCCGCCGCCGGGCGGATCCTGCGGAGGCGTGCTGCCGACACCTGCGACCGTCAGCGTCTTGATCCCCGTGCCCGAGCCCGTGAACGTGTAGGTGAACGACTGCGTGTTCGACGTCGTGTTGGCCGGTACGACGTCGGTGCACTTGGTGGCAGGATCGCCGACCGGAAGGCACCCACCGAAGTTCGGCCGGTTCGACGACCACGTGCCGCTCGTGCCGCAGTTGCTGGCAGTCAGCACGACCGCGCCGCCATTGGTCGGCATGTTGCTGATGTTCGCCGACACGGTGCAGGCCGGCCCGCCGCCGCCGCCGTCGCCACCGCCGCAGTTGATCGTGACGTTGCCCGCGCCGTCGACCGACGACGTGCACGCGCTGCCGTTGACCGTGATCGTAAGTGCGCTCGACGAAGTCGGCGCGAACAGGAAAGCAGAGGAAGCCGCCGCGGCGAGCGTGCGGGTGATCGTACGAACGATATGCATGTATTACCTCGACATTGCAGCGATGAAGTGCCCAGCTCGAAAACGCAAGATCCGATCCATCCATTCCGTAACGCGCATCACACGTCGCCGGGCGTCGCCGGACGCGCGATTGTCGCTGACGGACGGTGCTGCAGTCCAGTACAGCGGCATATTTTTTTGTTTCTTCAAGCCTTATCCGGGCCGATGCAAAAAAAGGCGGGACCCGGAGGTCCCGCCTTTCGTCACATAGTGCTCAACTGCGTCAGACCGTCGGGCGGCCCTTACTCCGTCGCTGGCGCCAGGATCGGCGACGCGATGAAGCGCGTTCCCTTGTGGACGAAGTTGCCGCCGTAGTTCGACAGCACGCCCGCGCCGTTGACCTGGATCGCACCGTTGGCGAACGACTGCAC
>DASXAF010000119.1:0-25829 GCA_036406955.1 Casimicrobiaceae bacterium | reverse complement strand
GATTGCTCCGATGCTTTTCGACCGTTCTTCGGCCGTTGCACTGCCTTGCCGTTGCAATGGTCATAATGCTTGGCGTGCATGCCGACGTTGCGCTCGCGCAGGGCGCCACCCCCGCCGCAACTGGAGAGAGCAAGTTGAGTGCCACAGTCACGACACTGCAGAAAATAGATGTAAAACAAGGGAATGGCGCCGAGGCGCAACCGGGGAAGCCGGTCGTGGTGCATTACACCGGGTGGCTTTATGACCCTGCGCAGCCGGGGGGCAAAGGCACGAAATTCGACAGCTCGCTCGATCGCAAGGTGCCGTTCGGCTTCATCCTCGGCGCCGGCAAGGTCATCAAGGGCTGGGACGAAGGCGTGGCGGGCATGAAGGTCGGTGGCGAGCGCACGCTGATCATTCCGCCCGACATGGGTTACGGCGCACGCGGTGCGGGCGGTGTCATTCCGCCGAACGCGACGCTGATCTTCGACGTGCAACTGCTCGAAGTGAAGTGACCCGACGTCGCAGGACTCCCGGCCGATGATGCTGCCGCGCGAAGGTCGTCCGCCCACCAAGCGGCGGGTCGACTATCGACCGCCCGCGTTCCGGATCGAAACGGTCGCCCTCGCGTTCGACCTCGATCCGGAGACCACCGAGGTCACGGCCACGCTTGCGTTCCGCCGCAATCCCGAGGCGGCCGCGCAGGATCGCCGCGCGCCGCTCGTGCTCGAGGGCGAGCAGCAGAGCAGCGTCCAGGCCGCGCTCGACGGCGTCGCGCTGCCGGCCTCGCGCGTGCGCGTCACCGCCACGCAGCTCGTGCTCGAGGACACGCCGGACCACGGCGTGCTCACGGTTCGCTCGCGCATCGCGCCGGGACACAACGTCGCGCTCGAGGGCCTGTACCTCTCGTCGGGTGTGTTCTGCACGCAGTGCGAGCCGGAAGGCTTCCGTCGCATCACCTACTTCCCCGACCGGCCCGACGTGCTCGCGCAATACACGGTGACCTTGCGCGCCGACCGTGCGCGCTACCCGGTGCTCCTGTCGAACGGAAACCTCGTCGAATCGGGGTCGCTCGACGGCGGACGCCACTACGCGACGTGGCACGATCCCTTCCCCAAGCCCTCGTACCTGTTCGCGCTGGTCGCCGGCGACCTGACGGCGCTCACGGATACGTACACCACGGGCTCCGGCCGCACCGTCGAGCTGCGCATCTACTCGACGGAACGCAATCTCGCGCGCTGCGGCCACGCGATGGCCTCGCTCAAGCGCGCCATGCGCTGGGACGAGGTGCGCTTCGGCCGCGAGTACGACCTCGACACGTTCATGATCTTCTGCGCCGACGACTTCAACATGGGCGCGATGGAGAACAAGGGGCTCAACATCTTCAACAGCCGGCTCGTGCTCGCCGATCCGGAGGTCGCCACCGACGCCGACTACAACGCCATCGAAGGCGTCATCGGCCACGAGTATTTCCACAACTGGACCGGCAATCGCGTGACCTGCCGCGACTGGTTCCAGCTCTCGCTCAAGGAAGGGCTCACCGTCTTTCGCGACCAGGAGTTCAGCAGCGACATGGGGTCGCGCGCGGTGGAGCGCATCGCCGCGGTCGAGTATCTGCGGCGCGAGCAGTTCTCCGAGGACGCGGGGCCGATGGCGCATCCCGTGCGCCCCGACGAGTACCAGGAGATCAACAACTTCTACACCTCGACCGTCTACGAGAAGGGCGCCGAGGTGATTCGCATGCAGCACACGCTGCTCGGCGCGGAGGCGTTCCGCCGCGGCATGGACATCTACTTCGAGCGCCACGACGGGCATGCGGTCACGTGCGACGATTTCGTGCAGGCGATGGAGGACGCGTCCGGTGTCGACCTCGCGCAGTTCCGGCGCTGGTACGCGCAGGCCGGCACGCCGGTCGTGTCCGCGCGGGGCCGCTACGACGCGCGCAATCGAACCTACGTGCTCGAACTCGCGCAACGCACCGCGTCGACTCCCGGTCAGCCGCGCAAGCTGCCGTTCCACGTTCCGGTGAACGTCGGTCTCGTCGGCCCCGACGGCCGCGACCTGCCGCTGCGACTGGCGGGCGAAGCAGCGCCGGTCCACGGCACCCGCGTGCTGAGCCTCACGCAGGCGAGCCAGACGTTCCGCTTCGTCGACGTGCAGGCGAACCCGGTTCCGTCGCTGCTGCGCGGCTTTTCGGCGCCGGTGAAGCTCGAGTTCGACTACAGCGAGCACGAGCTCGCGTTCCTGGCCGCGCACGACAGCGATCCGGTCAACCGCTGGGACGCGGCGCAGCGCTCCTTCGCGCACGCGATCCTGCGCCTTGCGCGTGCCGCACGCTCCGGTGCGCCGCTCGTCGTGCCGGACTCGCTGAGCGCGATGGTCGCGGGCCTGCTCGAGGACACCGCGAGCGAGCCGGCGCTGCTCGCGATGGCGCTGACCCTGCCCGATCCCGCCTATGTCGCCGCGCTCGAGCCGGTGCTCGACGTGGACGGCGTCTCGACCGCCTGGCACCGGCTGCAGCGCGAGCTCGCGCTGCGCCATCGCGCGCTGTTCGAGCGCACCGAATCGTCACGCAGGCCCGCGGGTGCGTATGCGCCGAGCGAAGCGCAGATCGGGCAACGGAGCCTCGCGAACGCGTGCCTGCGCTACGTGGGTGCGATCGACGACGCGGCCGCGCGCCGGCGCGCCGCGCAGCGCTACGATCGCGCGGGCAATATGACCGACGCGATCGCCGCGCTGGCCGCCGTCAAGGACAGCGCCGCATCCGACCGCGACGATCTGTTCGCACGCTTCGAAGCGCGCTGGCGCGACGAGCCGCTGGTGCTGGACAAGTGGTTCGCCCTGCAGGCGCGCAGCCAGCGCGACGACGCTCTGATGCGCGTGAAGTCGCTCCTCACGCACCCGCGGTTCAACGTGCGCAATCCCAATCGCGTGCGCTCGCTGGTCGGGGCATTCGCGCTCGGCAACTTCCCGCGGTTTCACGCGCGCGACGGCGCGGGCTATGCCTTCACCGCGGATCAGGTCCTCGCGCTCGACCCCGCGAACCCGCAGCTCGCCTCGGCGCTCGCGGGCGCGTTCAACCTGTGGAAGCGCTTCCCCGACCCCCGGCGCGGCGCGATGGAGCGCGCGCTGACGCGCATCGCCCGCACGCCGGGGCTGTCGCCGGATGTGAGGGAGGTGGTGATGCGGACGCTGGAGGATTGACGCGGCAAAAGACGCGGTCAGAGTCGTTTTCGAGCAGCGCTGCGGCCATGGCGTCGCCGGCGGTCGAAAACGACTCTGACCCCGTTTTTTCTACCAGTAGCTCTCCAGCGTCACCTGCCCCGGCTCCCGCCGCCGATGCCGGCGCATGCCGCGCTGCGCGAGCACCTTCTGCGCTTCGTCGATCATGTCGGGATTGCCGCACAGCATGACGTGCGCGTTCTCCGGGGTGAGCGCGAGGCTCGCGCGCGCCTCGAGACGGCCGTCGGAGATCGCCGCGGTGATGCGGCCCGGCAACGCGGGCGAATGCGCCTCGCGCGTGACCATCGGCACGTAAGTGAACGCGCCGCGTCGCGCGGTGCGAATCTCGCCGATCGCGTCCTGGTAGGTCAGCTCGCGCGCAAAGCGCACGCCGTGCACGAGGACGACGCGCCCGAACTTGTCCCAGGGCTCGTCGGTGCGCAGTATCGACAGGAACGGCCCGATGCCGGTGCCGGTCGACATGCACCACAGGGCCTCGGCCGCGGGCACTTCGCCGATGGTGAAGAAGCCGTTCGCGCGCGGCCCCAGCCACACCGCGTCGCCGACCTGCAGCGTCGCCAGGCGCGGTGACAACGGCCCTTCGGGCACGACGATGAAATAGAACTCGTGCGGGCCGCGATGCGGCGGGTTCACGAACGAGTACGGCCTGCCGAGCATCGGCTCCTTGCTGCCCGCCGGCGCCGGCAGCGCGAGGCGTGCGAACTGCCCCGCGACGAAAGTGACCTCGGGCGCGTCGACCTGGAGCGCATACAGCTCGTCGGTCCACCTTCGAACGCCGGCGACGCGCCCTTCGACCCAGCTCGTCATACCCGATCCACGTGCACGCGGGCTCGCAGCTCCACGATAAAATGACATTATGCCAACCCGCCCCACGCAAGCCCCGCTGGTTGGCGAGCGTGTCTACCTGCGTGCGCCCCGCGCGCGCGATGCGGAAGCGTTCGTCGCCGCGGCACGGGACAGCCGGCGACTGCATGGGCGGTGGGTGACTGCACCGCTCGCGCTCGATGCCTTCGAGACCTATCGCGCGCGCTTCGGCGGGCGCAGCACGCACGGCCGATCCCACGTGGGGTTCCTCGCGCTGCGACGCGACGACGATTCGCTGGTGGGTGTGTTCAACTTTTCCGAGATCGTGCGCGGCGCGTTCCAGAGCGCGTACCTCGGCTACTACGGCTTTCGCGGCAACACCCGGCGTGGCCTGATGAAGGAAGGCCTCGGCATCGCGCTCGACGCCGCGTTCGGGCCGCTGGCGCTGCATCGCGTGGAGGTCAACATCCAGCCGGGCAACGCGCGCTCCATCGGCCTCGTGACCGGCTTCGGGTTCACGCGCGAAGGCTTCTCGCGCCGCTACCTGCGCATCGGCGAGCGCTGGCGCGATCACGTGCGCTTCGCGATGCTGGCCGAGGACTGGCGCACGCTGCGCCGACGGGCTCACGCGTGACTCGCGCGCTGCTTGCCATCGCGCTGGCGCTCGGAGGCTGCGCCACCGCCACGCCGGCGGTGGACGAGACGGGCGCGGCCAAGACGTTCGCGCTCGCCGCGTACGCGTCGCACGAGGAATGCCGCGCACTCGCCGCCGGCGATCGACTCGACTACCGGTTCACGAGCACCGCGGGGCTCAAGTTCGACATCCGCTACCGCAACGGCAACGCAGTCGTCATGCCGATCACGCGCGACGCGGTGTACGCCGACAGCGGCATCTACCAGGCGGCAACCGCGCAGCACTACTGCCTCGCGTGGGAAGCGGGCGCCGAGGCCGCGTCGGTCGAATTGCACCTTGCGGTGCACCGCCCCCGGTAGCGGCGCGGCTCGTGGACTGCCCTTCGCGCTACGCGCGCCGGCGCTCGTTCGCCCTTGGGGGCGGGCTCACAGCTCCGCGTAGCTGTACGTGCGGCCGCTTTCGACGGGGCCTTCGATGAGCCGCTCGATGGTCTTACGCGCGACCGTCGCCGGCGGCACGAGCTGACCGCTGTCGTGGAAGCCGACGAACAGGTCGACGCTCGGAAAGAGCTCGCGTGGCTGGCTGCGCGCCTCGACCTGCATCTCGGTGTCGATGATGCCCGGGCGCAGCGTGATCGCGCGGAGCGTCGATTCGCGGTGATCGGCAGCGAGCATGCGCGTCAGCATCTCGAGCCCGGCCTTCGCGACGGAATAGGCTCCGAGCCCGGGAATCGTGCTCTCCGCCGCGCCGGACGAGACGTTGATGATGCGCCGATCGCACGCCGCGTCGACGAACGTGCGGCAGAACAGGTTCGCCAGCGCCGCCGGCGCGGCGAGGTTCACGAGCATCGCCCTGGTGATGTCGTCCGACGACAGCTTGCCGAGCACGCCCGTCGGCCCTGCCATGGCAGCGTTGTTCACGAGCACCGCGTGGGAGGGGTAGCGCGCCGCGGCGCGCGCGAACGCGCCTTCGAGCGCCGCGTCGACGTCGGCAGCATCGGCGAGGTCGGCGCGCACGAACCGGTAGCGCTCGTGCGCGAGCGGCCTGGCATCGTGGCGCGCGATGCCGATGACCTCCCAGCCGCGCGCGAGCAGGTCGGCGGCGAGCGCCTCGCCGAGGCCGCGCGAGGTGCCGCTCACGATTGCGACCTTGATCATGTCGGTTTCGCCGCCTTTCGGGGCCGGCGAGCGAAGCGAGCGTGGGGGTCGTTCATCCTATTTTCCTTGCAGCGAGACGAGCACGATGACCACGACGATCACCGCCAGCGCGAGCAGCGCGATCTTCCACGGGCTCTTCGGATACTCGCCGCGGATCGCCCCCGTCACGCCGTTCATGACGCACTGGAAACCGCGCGTGCCGTAGTGATACGTGAGCAGCCATACGGGCGCCAGTATGTGCTTGAACGTCTGTCCCGACCAGTGCGCGTCGATCTGCAGGTTGCGGTAGGTGTCGCCGGGAACCTGCTGCGCGCACAGCATGCGCAGCTGCGCTTCCATGTCGGCGCGCGCGCGCTGCGCCGCGCCGACGAGGTCGATCTGGTAGCGCTCCACCACCCAGCCGGCGACGTAGGCCGCATCGTAGGGCTTGAGCGCGTCGGTGGGAAACGGCTCGACGCCGCGCACCAGGTCGGCCCGCACGCCGACCGACGCGCACACGAGGTCGTCGTCGAAGAAATGCGAGAGCTGCCCGGCCGCAGGCTCCCAGCGGACGTGCTGCACCTGCCGCGTGCGCGTCTGTCCGTTCTGGACGTACGTTTCGGTGGTGTAGTAGTAGTGCCCCGCCTCGGCGGCCCAGCGCGCGTCGACCTTCGCGTCGAAGGTCCAGTACGGCAGATACGCGCCCTCGACCGTGTCGGTCAAAGCACGCCGCTTGAGCGCCGACGGCGCGAGCCAGAGACGCCCGTACCACTTGCGCATGCCGTCGCGCGCGGCGGTCTCGTCGACGCGCAGCGGCAGCACGCTTTCCGGCCGGAACGCGGGCTTCGTTTCGGCGTAGGGCGCGAGCTGCGCGGAGCCGCAGAACGGGCAGGTCTGCGCCTGGCGTGCGGGGTCGAGCACGGAGATCGCGTTGCAGCTCTGGCAGCGCACCTGGCGGACGTCCGCCCGCCAGCCGCGAGCGTCGTCCGGCAATGCGCGCAGCGCGGCGGCGAGATCGTGCTCGACGATCGTGCCGCTCACGTCGATCTTCGCGGGCGACTCGGTGCCGCAGAAAGGGCAGACGAGCTTCTGCTTCGCGGGAACCCAGACCGCTTCGCCGCCACAGGCGGGGCAGGCGAACTTCGCGAGCGCCGAGGTTTCGCTGACGGCGTCGTTCACGTCTTGGCGCGATCGGGCGTCAGGTGCGCAGGAACGTGTCGACGGCGTTGCGCGTCACGCGCCATTGCGTGCCGATCTTCTTGCCCTTGAGGTCGCCCGCCTCGAGGCTCGCGAGCACATCGGACTCCGCGACCCCGAGAATCTGCGCCACCTGCGCGGGATTGAGCAGCTCGATGCCGCCGTTGCCGCCCGAAGCGGTTGCGCCGATGCCGGGCGTCGACTGCGCCATGATGCCGCCCGGCTGGCTCATCATCTGCTGCGCCATGCCCATGCCGACCGCCATTTCGGCACCCACGCCGGCCACGCCGGTGCCGCCCTGCGCCATGCCCTGCCCCATCTGGTACTTGACGTAGTCGTTGAGGTTTCCCACGGCCGCCATGCTCGAGCGCTTGTCGATCGCCTGCTCGACCTCCTGCGGCACCGACACGTTCTCCAGCACGAACGACGTCATGGCGAGCCCGTACTTCTCGCCGATGACGGGATTGATCACCGGCAGCAGCGCCTCGCCGAGCTCCGAATAGCGCGACGCGACGTCGAGCGCCGGCACCTTCGCTTTGGCCAGCGCGTCGGAGAAGACGCTCACGATGCGCGAGCGCATCGTGTCGTTGAACTCGTCGAGGCGGAAGTGATCGTCCGTGCCCGCCACTTCGCGCAGGAACTTCTGCACGTCGCTCACGCGGAAATCGTAGGTCCCGTAAGCGCGCAGGCGCACGACGCCGAAGTCCTGGTCGCGCATCATCACCGGGTTCGCCGTGCCCCACTTGTTGCCCGTGAACACGCGCGTGACGACGTAGTACACGTCGGCCTTGAACGGGCTGTTGAGCGCGTATTTCCAGCCCTTGAGGTCGGTCAGGATCGGGATGTTCTCGGTCGTGAGCGTGTACTTGCCGGGCCCGAACGCGTCGCCGAACTGGCCGAGATACACGAACTGTGCAACCTGCGACTCGCGCACGACGAGCTGCGCGCCGTTCTTGATCTCGCGGTCCTCGTCGGGGAAGCGATACGACAGTGTGTCGCGCGAGTCGTCGGTCCACTCGATGATGTCGATGAACTGCCGGGACAGGAAGTCGAGAATGGCCATTGCGTGTCTCCCGCTGACTCCCTCTCCCCACGGGAGAAGGGCTGGGTGAGGGGCATTCGATCGTCAAAAAAACGGCGGCTCCCGCAAGGAGCCGCCGCTGTGTTCCATCGCGGCCGGTGCGCGGCCGCGTCAGTTTACTTCGTTTGCGCGGCGCCCGACGCTGCCTGATTGGCCGCGATCTTCTTCGCCTCGGCGCTCGCGTTGACGAGCTCCTGCTCGATCTGCGCGGCCGGCAGCGCGCCCGGCTGCATGGAGCCATCCTCGAAGATCAGCGTGGGCGTGGCCGCGATGTGCAGCGACGCGCCGAGCGCCTGCGTCTTCGCCACCGGGTCGCCGCAGTCGCCCGCATTGTCGGGGACCGTGCCATTCGCGAAGAAATCGTTCCAGGCCTTCTGCTTGTCGGGCGCGCACCAGATCTGCTTCGACTTGCGCGCGGCGTCCGGATGGAGCTGGTCGATCGGGAACAGGAAGGTGTAGATCGTCACGTTGTCGACGCTCTTCATCTCCTCCTCGAGGCGATGGCAGAACGGGCAGTCGGCATCCGAGAAGAGGATCAGCTTGCGCGAGCCGTCGCCCTTCACGCGCTTGAACGCGAGGTCCATCGGCAGCTTGTCGATCGCCACGCGATTGAGCTTGCGCTGCCGCGCCTCCGTGAGGTTCGTCTTGCTGTTGGCGTCGTAGATCGCGCCGACGATCACGTAGTCGACCTTGCGGTCGGTGTAGACCAGCTTGTCCTCGACCATCGCCTCGTACAGCCCGCCGAAGTAGCTGGTCTTCGATACGTTGCTGATGGTGGCGCCCGGGAACTTCTGCTCCAGCGCCTTCTTGACGGCCGCCGCGTCGCTCGTGGGCTTCGGCTCGTCGGCGAGCGTTTGCGCGGACGGCAACGCGAGCGCCAATCCGAGCGCCAGCGTGGCCGCGCCTTGGCGCAGGGTTGCAGTCAGCGGGAAAGGCATTTCATATTCTCCAGTTGAACGCGCGGTCGCGATTGGACCGCTCAACGCAGCGCCGGTTGCGCCAGCACGCGCTTCACCGCGGGCAGGCGGTCGACCGCCGAAAGGCCCGCGTTGCGCAGCACGCGCAACCACGGGGCCGATGCGCCGAACAGCCGCGCAAGGCCGTCGGTCACGGCCTGCATGGCGAGCACGGGCTCGGCGCGCCGTCTCGCGTAACGCGTCAGCAGCACGGGCGCGCCCGGATCGTCCAGCGGCCCGCGCTCGCGCAACACCTCCGCGAGCGCTTCGGCGTCGCCGAAGCCGAGGTTAACACCTTGTCCCGCCAAGGGGTGGATCCCGTGCGCGGCGTCCCCGACGAGCGCCAGGCGATGGGCGACGGACGTGGGAAGCCGAAGGTAGAGCAACGGAAAGCCGGCTGCGGGCCCGAGCGGCGTCAGGCGGCCGAGCGCCTCGCCGCCCTCGCGCGCGACGCGCTGCGCCAGCGCATCGACGGGCTCTCCAAGGAGCTCCGTGGCGAGCGCATCGGGCGCCGACCAGACGATCGAGATGCGCCGCTCGGGCAACGGCAGCCAGGCGAGCACGCCGCCGTCGGGCCGGAACCACTGATAGGCGCATCCATGGTGAGCGCGCTCGCACGCGAGGTTGGCGACGACCGCGGTCTGGCCGTAGGGCTTGGGCAGCGCAAGGAGTCCCGCTGCCGCGCGAACCCACGACCGCACGCCGTCGGCGCCGACGAGAAGGCGCGCCTCGAGCGCCTGGCCGTCGGCGAGCACCAAGGTCGCCGACTCCGTCGACCAGGCGATCGACCCGAATGCCACGCCGCCATGCACCGCGACCCCGCTCGCATGCACCGTGCGCAGCAGCGCGGCGCGCAGTGCGCGTTCCTCGACGATCCATGCGAGCGCGCGCTCGCCGAGATCGTAGGCGGAGAAGTTGAGACGGCCGTCGCGATCGCCTTCGATTCGCATCGATTCCACGGCCGCGATGCGATCGCCCGGCAAAGCCTGCCAGGCGCCGATGCGCTGCAGGAACGCCGCACTGCCGGGGCTGATCGCGTACACGCGCGTGTCCCACGTATCGCCCGCGGGCTCGGGACACGCGATCGGCGAGCGATCGGCGAGGGCGACGCGCAACCCGGCACGCGCCAGCGCAGGCGCCAATGCGAGTCCCGGCAGACCGGCGCCGGCGATGACGACATCGAACCTGCCCAGCGCGCCAGCGCTCATTCCATTTCCCCTCTCACCTCGGGAGAAGGCGAAGGGGTGAGGGCCACGCAAGACTCGAATTGCCCTCTCGCCCGCGGAGAAGGGAGAGGGGTGAGGGCCGCGCAAAACTCCATCACGCCTCGAGCGTCTCCACCACGATCTGCTGGTTGGTGTAGATGCAGATCTCGCCGGCGATCTGCAGCGCCTCGCGCACGATGTTCTCGGCGGGCAGCGACGTGTGCGCGAGCAATGCGCGCGCGGCGGCCTGCGCGTACGCGCCGCCGGATCCGATCGCCACGATCCCGTGCTCGGGCTCCAGCACGTCGCCGGTACCCGTGATGACCAGCGACGCCGTGCGATCGGCCACCGCGAGCATCGCCTCGAGCCGGCGCAGCACGCGGTCCGAGCGCCAGTCCTTCGCGAGCTCCACCGCGGAGCGCGTCAGGTGGCCCTGGTGCTTCTCGAGCTTGCCCTCGAAGCGCTCGAACAGCGTGAACGCATCGGCCGTCGCGCCGGCGAAACCCGCCAGCACGCGATCGTGATACAGGCGCCGCACCTTGCGCGCCGTGGCCTTCATGACGACCTGGCCGAGCGTCACCTGGCCGTCGCCGCCCAGTGCCACGGCACCGTCGCGACGAACGGAGAGGATGGTCGTGCCGTGAAACGTTCCCATGCGGATCGGACGCACCGCGCGACGCGCGGCGGTCAGGACGATTTGCGGACGAAATGGCGCGGCGAGATGCCGATCAGGAGAAGCAGCGCGCGTACGATCGGCGACGCGCCGACGATCTGCACCGACTTGCGTTGCGATTCGATGCGGTTGAGGGTGTTGAGCAGCGCCCCCGCGCACACGAAATCGATGCGCTCGACATCCGTCATGTCGATCGCCAGGTGAGGGCGCGCGGCGGCGAAGTCGCCGAGCGCGAGGAGCGGGCGCGCGCTCGACCCGGTCAGCACGCCGGTCCACACCAGCATGTCCTTGTGCGGCGTGACGGTGTCGGCGTCCCCGGTCTCCGCGGCGGGCTCGGGGGTCGCGGGCTCCGACTGCGGCGGCGGTTCCCACGACGGCGGCGACAGCTCGAACGTGATGGCGAACTCGACGGCCCTGTCGTCGAAGGCGGCCTGCTCGTGCAGCCACTGCATGAGCTCCATCGACAGCAGCCATGCGCCCTCGCCACCTTCCTTGCCCTTCGCGACGGCCGCCTCGACGCCCGCGCGAATCTTCTCGGGCCGCTGCAGCGAGAGCGACATCTTCTGCTTGCGCGCTCGACCCAGCAGGTCCGCGAGCTCGCGCGCACCCGCATCGTCGAAGCCGGTCACCTGCGACACGTCCACGCGCGCTTTCGCGACGTGCTTGTCGAGCGCGCGGCGCAATCCCTCCAGGGCGCTCGGCTCGGCGCCACCCGTCAGGTTGCCCGCGACCGCGACATAGCCGCCCGCCATCGGCTTGGACAACAGCGTGCGTGCCACGGGCGCCGATCGTTCGTCCCACGCCGGCGCCGAGCTTTCGAACTGCACCACGTACTGCAATGCGAGCTGATCGAACGCGGCGCGATCGTTGGCGCGCTGGAGGAGGTCGAACAGCGCGAGCCAGGCGAGGCTCGAAAGCCGCGTGTCCTGGTCGTTGGCGATGCCGTCGTCGAGCAGCTTGCGCGCGTGCGCGGCCTGTCCGCTCGCGTACATGAGGGCCGCGTTCTCGAGCACCGTGCACAGCCCGGGGTTCGCCTGCGCGACCTCGATCGCGCTCTGCGCATTTGGCCATTCCATCAGGCTCGCACCGGTCACGCTGATGTCGCTGGCCGTCGGCTCGCGCACGGGCCCGGGCGCCGGCGCAGCCTGGCGGCCCGCCGCCTGCGCGGCAACCTCGCGCGCCGAAACGGGACGGGGGCCGGCTACACGGCGTGTATCGGTCTTGGGATCCGGCTTCTTGGCCGGCGGCTTGGAGAACAGCGCCACGTCAGGGGAGATGAGGCAGACGAGAGCCGATTATGGGTCCGCAGAGAGGCAACGGCAAACTTTGCTGGCGTGCGCCGCCGTCGCGCTTCTCCTCACCCATGGGTGCCGATTGCCTTCACCCATCCCCCCCTCCCACGGGGAAAGGCGGGAACGTCGTGAGTCGCTCCCCGACTTTCTAGGACTTGCCCAGGTTCGCGTTGGCGAAATCCCAGTTGAGGAGCTGGTCGATGCAGGCGTTGAGATGGTCCGGGCGCCGGTTCTGGTAGTCGAGGTAGTAGGCATGCTCCCAGACGTCCAGCGTCAGCACCGGGGTTTGCCCCTTGGTGAGCGGATTGTCGGCATTGCCCGTCTTGACGATCTTGAGCTTGCCGCCCTCGAGCGCCAGCCACGCCCAGCCCGAGCCGAACTGCGTCACGCCCGCCTGCGCGAAGTCCTTCTTGAACTGCTCGAAGCCGCCCAGATCGGAGTCGATCATCTGCGCGACGCGGCCGGTCGGCTTGCCGCCGCCCTTGGGCTTGAGGCTGTTCCAGTAGAACGTGTGATTCCACACCTGCGCGCCGTTGTTGAAGATGCCCGCCTTGTCGGCCTTTCCGGCCGTGTCGGCGATGATCTTCTCGAGCGTCGCGCCTTCGTACTCCGTGCCCGCGACGAGCTTGTTCAGGTTGTCGACGTAGGCCTTGTGGTGCTTGCCGTAGTGGAAGCTCAGCGTGTTGGCGGAGATGACCGGCGCAAGCGCGTTCTCCGGATACGGCAGCGGCGGAAGCGTGAACATGGCGGTGGGATGCTCCTTCGATGATCGGACAATGACCGGATCGGGGTCGGAGTCGACTTACCCTGACCCCGACCGCCGAAACGTGCTCTGACCCCGATTTCCGCCGACTTGCGAAGCGGACCGGACGTCAGTCGCCGTAGAGCTTCTGCACGCGCTCGCGGCGCTCCTGCGCCTCGATCGAAAGCGTGGTCATCGGGCGCGCGAGCAGACGCGGAATGCCGATCGGCTCGCCGGTCTCCTCGCAGTAACCATAGGAGCCGTCGTCGATCATGCGCAGAGATTTTTCGACCTTCTTGAGCAGCTTGCGTTCCCGGTCGCGCGTGCGCAGCTCGAGCGTGTATTCCTCCTCGAGCGTGGCGCGATCCGAGGGATCGGTCGTGATCTCGTTCTCGCGCAGGTGCTCGCCGGTGTCGTCGGCGTTGCGCAGGATCTGGTCGCGGATGTCGAGAAGGCGCTTCTTGAAGAAAGCGAGCTGCCCCTCGTTCATGTAGTCCTTCTCCGGCGCCTTGAGGATGTCGTCCTCGGTGAGCTCGCGCGGCTGCTGCTTCTTGACGGCGGTTGCGTTTTTGGAGGCCATGCTTCGTTCCGTCCTATCCTGCTCTGTGCTCATTTCGCGTCCCCTCGGGCGGGCGGTCCCAGGCGCCGATTTCCACTGGTAAATCCGCCCGCGCGGCGCGCACTAAATTGCACATTATAGCCCGCCGATGCTCTCCGGCGCCACTCGCGCCGCCTTCCCGCGTGAAGCCCTCCGGCAGGCCAAGCGCAACCCGTACAATCGCACGGAAACAAGGAGTTCCGATGACCCCACCGGACGAACGGCGCACCCTGCGCCGGCCGGACGACTGGCACCTGCACCTGCGGGACGGGCCCGAGCTCGGCGCAGTCGTGAACGATACGGCGCGCGTGTTCCGGCGAGCAATCATCATGCCGAATCTGCGGCCGCCGGTGACGAACGTCGCGGCCGCGGCCGCCTATCGCGATCGCATACGCGCAGCGGTCGACCGTCAGCTCGATTTCACGCCGTTGATGACGCTGTATCTGACCGACGCGACGAGCGCCGAGGAGGTCGAACGGGCGCGCGCGTCGGGCTTCGTCCATGCGATCAAGTACTACCCGGCCGGCGCGACGACGAACTCCGAATCGGGCGTCACCCGGATCGACCGCGCGTATCCGGCGCTGGCCGCCATGGAGCGGCAAGGCGTGGTGCTCGCCGTGCACGGCGAAGTCACCGATCCCGGCGTCGACATGTTCGATCGGGAGCGCGTGTTCGTCGAGCGCCATCTCTCGCGTCTCGTGCGCGACTTCCCCTCGCTTCGCATCGTCGTCGAGCACGTGACCACGCGCGAGGCCGTGGATTTCGTTCGCGCCGCGCCGCCCACGGTCGCCGCGACCATCACCCCGCAGCATCTCACCTGGTCGCGCAATGCGCTCTTCGCGGGCGGCTTGCGGCCGCATTTCTACTGCCTGCCGATCCTGAAGCGCGAGGAGCACCGGCAGGCGTTGATTGCAGCCGCGACGTCGGGCGATGCGAAGTTCTTCCTCGGCACCGATTCCGCGCCTCACCCTCGCAGCACCAAGGAAGCGGCGTGCTGCGGCGCGGGGTGCTATTCGGCACCGCTCGCGCTTCCGCTCTACGCCGAAGCGTTCGAGGCCGCCGGCGCGCTCGACAAGCTCGAGGCGTTCGCGAGCGAGAACGGTCCTCGCTTCTACGGCTTGCCGGCGAACGAGGACACGGTCACGCTGGCGCGCGAGCCGTGGACGGTGCCGTCCGAGTACCCGTTCGGCTCCGGCACCGTGGTGCCGCTGCGCGCCGGCGAGACGATGCGCTGGCGAGTGGTTTGAGTAACGCGGCCCGCGACGCTATATTCCGAGGCTGGAAGCCAGCCAGACCGCCGCTGCTCCTTCGGGGGGAGAGGAAAGTCCGGGCTCCACAGAGCGGGATGCCGGGTAACGCCCGGCCGCTATAAGTCGCCGCGAGAGCGTCGACGAAGGCGAGGAACAGGGCCACAGAGACGAGTCGCTTGCGCGCGAGCGCAAGCGGGTGAAACGCGGCAACCTCCATCCGGAGCAACGCCAAATAGGCGGACGACGACGCTGCTCGCCGAGTCCGCGGGTAGGCGGCTCGAGCGCCCCGGCAACGCGGCGCCTAGAGGAATGACGGTCATAGCGCGGCTCATCACCGCGCCGTAACAGAACCCGGCTTATCGGCTGAGCTTCATCTGTTGCACGTCGCAAAGTTTCGCGACTCGAGGGCGCGTCGCTTCGCTCGCGCCAGCGGTCGCACGATACTTTGCGCCGGTTGAAGTGTTCGGCGGGCTTGGGGCGGCCCGGCGCCCGCCTCACGGCAAAAGCTGGAGGGCGCATCGCTCAGAGTCCGCTGCGCGGACTCGTTCGGTCATGCGCGGCGGCGCCCTCCTTGCCAAACCGGGCTTCGGCGGCTTCCTGCAAACCGGTTTCGCGGGGGCTTCCTATTCGCGCCGCCGTTTCACGTCGCGCAGGATCTCGCGCGCCGCATTTCGCCCCGGAATGCCGCTTACCCCGCCGCCGGGATGCGCGCCGGAGCCGCACAGGTACAGGCCGCGAATGGGCATTCGATAGTCGGCGTTGCCGAGCACCGGGCGCGTGGAGAAGAGCTGGTCGAGCGCGAGCGCGCCGTGGAAGATGTCGCCGCCGACGAGGCCGAATTCGCGCTCGAGGTCGAGCGGCGTCAACGCGCGCCGCGCGATGACGCTGCGCGCGAAATTGGGCGCGACGGCATCCACGGTCGCGATCATGAGATCGGCGACCTCGTCGCGAAAATCGTCCCACGTGCGGCCTGGATGGACCGATGCGATGTCGGGATGCACGTGCTGGCAGAAGAGGCTCGCGACGTGCCGACCCGGCGGCGCGAGCGTGTCGTCCACCACCGAGGGAATCAGCAGCTCGACGATCGGCGCGCGCGACCAGCCGTGCGTGCGGGCGTCGAAATACGCGCGCTCCATGTAGTCGAGCGTGGGTGCGACGACGATGCCGCTCGCGTGATGCGGCTGCACGCGCGTGCCCGGCAGTGCGGCGAAATCCGGCAGCTCCGACAGCGCGACGTTCATGCGGAACGTGCCCGAGCCGCAGCGATACGCGGCGATCCGCGCGCGAAAGTCGTCGTCCACATCGCCCGGCGCGACCAGCCGCTCGAACAGCAGCTTCGGGTTGACGTTGGCGACGACGCGCCGCGCCGCGACGACCTCGCCGGACGACAGCGCGACGCCGCGCGCACGTCCGCCCTCGACCACGACGCGCGTCACCGGTGCGCCGGTGCGGATGACGACGCCACGCGCAGCACATTCCTGCGCCATCGCCTGGGTGATCGCGCCCATGCCGCCGCGCGCGTGTCCCCACTGCCCCCGCTTGCCGTTGACCTCGCCGAACACGTGATGCAGCAGCACGTACGCCGAGCCGGGCGCATACGGGCTCTGGAAGTTGCCGACCACCGCGTCGAAGCCGAACGCCGCCTGGATCGGCGACGATTCGAACCAGCGATCGAGAATCTCGCCGGCGCTCTTCGTGAACAGATCGACCACGTCGCGCCGCGCGGCCAGATCGAGCGCGCGAAAACGCCGCGACAGTTTGAGCAGCTCCACGAACGTCGCGAGATCGCGCCGCCCCTCGCGCACGTTCGGTGGCGTGACGTGAAGCATTTCGCGCAGCACGTCCGCCACGCGCTCGAGCATCGCGTAGTACGCGGGGAGCCGCTCGGCATCGCGCTTCGAGAAGCGGGCGATCTCGGCCTGCGTTGCCGCAACGCCACCGCCGACCTCGATGTAATCCGGCCCCGGCAGCGGCAGGAAGTTCGAGAACGGCCGCTCGACGATGTGCAAGCCATGCTCGGAGAGGCGCAGGTCGCGGATGATCGCGGGGTCGAGCAGGCTCACGGTGTAGCTCGCCGTGGAGTTCCGGAAGCCGGGATGGAACTCCTCGGTGACCGCGGCGCCGCCGACCACGTCGCGGCGCTCCAGCACGCACACCGACAGCCCGCGCGCCGCCAGGTACGCGGCGCACACGAGCCCGTTGTGCCCGCCGCCGACGATTGCGACGTCGTAGCCGATGCGCCCTCCGGCGGCTATTCGTCGAGACCGGCCGCGACGGTGTTGAACCCGGCGTCGACGTACGTGATCTCGCCGGTGATCGCGCTCGCGAGGTCCGAGAAGTAGAACGCGGCGACGTTGCCGACCTCGTCGATCGTGACGTTGCGCCGCAGCGGCGCGTTCTTCTCGACGAAGTGCAGGATCTTCGAGAAGCCGCCGATGCCTGCCGCCGCGAGCGTCTTGATGGGGCCCGGCGACAACGCGTTCACCCGCACGCCCTCCGGTCCCAGCGAAGCGGCGAGATAGCGCACCGTCGCCTCGAGGCTCGCCTTGGCGAGCCCCATCACGTTGTAGTTCGCGACCGCGCGCACCGAGCCGAGATACGTCAGCGTCAGCAGGGACGCGTTGCGGCCCTGTAGCAGCGGGCGTGCGCCGCGTGCGAGCGCGGCGAAGCTGTAGCTCGAGATGTCGTGCGCCGTGGCGAACGCTTCGCGCGTGAGTGCCTGCAGGAAGTCGCCCGACAACGCCTCCCGCGGCGCGAAGGCGATCGAATGCAGGAAGCCGTCGAGCCCGCCCCATTCGCGTCCCAGCGCGTCGAAGAGCGCCGGAATCTGCTCGTCGGAGGTCACGTCGCACGGCAGCACCGGGCAAGGCCCGAATTCCGCGGCGAGCCGGGTCACGCGGTCTTTCAGGTCATCGTTGACGTAGGTGAACGCGAGCGTTGCGCCCTCGCGCTTGCACGCCTTCGCGACGCCGTAGGCGATCGAGCGATTCGAAAGCACGCCGGTGATGAGAAGCTTCTTGTCCGCGAGGAGGCTCATCGAAGTCGCTCAGAAGAACGGTTGAACGGGGTCGAACGTGCCGCAGGCGACGCGATTGTTGGGCACGTCGGGCCGCGCGTCGGTGACCTGGTCGCCCGCGTAGATGGTGATGCTGCGCTGCTGGACGCCGTCCGGGCCCGCGACGTGGACGCCGCGGACGAACACCGACGTCTCCGTCGAGCCCTCCTTCGCGTTGTACAGCGGCTGCACCAGCGTGCGCGGATCGCGGCCCGCCGGCGCCCAGGGCTGCCCGGCCGAGAAGCCATTGGGCGAGCTGCAATTGGGCGTTTCGGTGAACGCCACGCGAAACGGACCCATCGGCAAATTGACCATCGTCAGCGTGACCTCGACGCCGTCGCCACGGTCGACCACGCGCGCGCGTCCCCAGATCCCCGATCCCAATGCCTTCAGCTGCGAGAACAACCCGTAGCGGGTTGGCGAAGTCGGCTGTGCGGGATCGGGCGCGCGCGAGGACGAGCACGCCGCGAGCGCGACGGCCGTCAACATCGCAGCGAGTGGCACGCGCGCCGGCATCACGCGCGCGCGATCACGCCGCAGGCCAACCGCGCACCGGAGTTCCCCGTCGGCTGCGTGCGGTAGTCGTCGGCATCCTTGTGCACGATCACGGCCTTGCCCACGATGTCGGCTGCTCCGCCGCCGAGGGTCACGGTGTCGATCGTGGCGTCGAGCGTGGCGTTGCCGCCGGCATCCGCGACCAGCATCGGCATGTCGCCGCCATGATGATCGGGCCGCGCGGGATCGCCATGCGGCTTGCCGCCCGGATTGAAATGCCCGCCTGCGCTCATGCCGTCGGGCGCGCTGCAATCGCCCTTCTCGTGAATGTGAAAGCCGTGCCCGCCCGGCGCCAGGCCGGAGACCCTGGCGACGACCCGCACCTTGTCGCCGCGCGGCTCGAACGTCACGATGCCGTTGACGTCGTTGCCCGCGGTCGGCGCGAGCGTCGCGCGCGCGAGCGGCCCGGACGTCGACGGCGACATCGACGTGCAACCGGCAGCGAGCATCGCCAGCGCGATTCCCTGCAGTGACCGATTCATGGGCCTCCCTTCGTGCTCGCGACATGCGAGCGCGGTGACGAGCCGGGATGATACAACCGACAGCGCAGCCCTCGTCCTGCGAAAGCAGGGCCCCCGTTTCGTTGCGCGAGGTCTGCGACGTCGCCGGGTCCCCGCGTCCGCGGGGACGACGAGCCGGCGGAGTAAAATCGCGCAGCCGTTTCATCCGCCGCTCGCTGCCGCCATGTCCCTCCCGATGACACCCGAGGAGATCGTTTCCGAGCTCGACAAGAACATCGTCGGGCAGGACTCGGCCAAGCGCGCGGTGGCCATCGCGTTGCGCAATCGATGGCGCCGGCAGCAGGTGCCCGAGCCGCTGCGCACCGAGATCACGCCCAAGAACATCCTGATGATCGGGCCGACCGGGGTCGGCAAGACGGAGATCGCGCGGCGGCTCGCCCGCCTCGCCGACGCGCCGTTCGTGAAGGTCGAGGCGACGAAGTTCACGGAGGTCGGCTACGTCGGGCGCGACGTCGACACGATCGTGCGCGACCTCGTGGAAGTGTCCGTCAAGCAGACGCGCGAAGTGGAAACGCGCAAGGTGCGCGATCGCGCGACCGACGCCGCCGAGGAGCGCATCCTCGACGTGCTGATTCCGCCCGCGCGCGAGGTGAACTTCAGCGACATGCAGCCGACCGATTCCGCGACGCGGCAGCGGTTTCGCAAGATGCTGCGCGAGGGCACGCTCGACGACAAGGAGATCGACGTCGAGATCTCGGTGCTTCCGCCGCAGATGGAGATCATGGCGCCGCCCGGCATGGAGGAGCTCACGTCGCAGATCCAGGGCATGTTCCAGCAGATGGGCGGCGGACGACGCCGGGTCAAGCGCATGAGCGTGGCCGACGCGGTGAAGCACCTGACCGACGAGGAAGCCGCGAAGCTCATCAACGACGACGACATCAAGATCCGCGCGGTCGCGGCCGCGGAGCAGAACGGCATCGTGTTCATCGACGAGATCGACAAGATCGCGTCGCGCGGCGAGCTGCACGGCGCCGACGTCTCGCGCCAGGGCGTGCAGCGCGACCTGCTGCCGCTGGTGGAGGGCACGACGGTCACCACCAAGTACGGCATGATCAAGACCGACCACATCCTGTTCATCGCCTCGGGCGCGTTCCAGATGTCGAAGCCCTCGGACCTCATTCCCGAGCTGCAGGGCCGGCTGCCGATCCGCGTGGAGCTGTCGCCGCTGTCGGTGGAGGACTTCGAGCGCATCCTCACGTCCACCGACGCGTGCCTCACGCGCCAGTACGAGGCGCTGCTCGTCACCGAGCAGGTGCACCTCGACTTCCGTCCCGACGGCATCCGCCGCCTGGCCGAGATCGCGTTCGCCGTCAACGAGAAGCAGGAGAACATCGGCGCCCGTCGGCTCTACACGGTGATGGAGCGTCTGCTCGAGGACGTGTCGTTCCACGCCGCGCGCCGCACCGGCGACACGATCGCCGTCGACGCGGCGTTCGTCGACGACAAGCTGGCGGGGATCGCGGGGGACGATAACTTGGCCAAATACATCTTGTAGGGATCGGCGGCCGGGGATCAGGGCTCGGGGAGCGCTGTAACCTGCACGCGGTATGCGGAATGCGCGCGGCAGCAGAGCGCCCCCCGCTCGCCCTCGAGAGCTCGCCCCTCACCCTTGTTAGCCCGCGTCCTCGCCATCTTCCTTCCCGTCCTCGCCGTCGTCCTGCTCGGCTTCGCGTATGCGAGGCGCGTCCGGCCCGACATGACGTGGGTCAACCGCATCAGCATGCAGATCCTCGCGCCCGCGTTGATCTTCTCGGCGCTCGCGAGCAAGTCCTTCGACGTCGCGTCGAGCAAGGCGCTGATGCTCGGCAGCGTCGGGGTGGTGCTCGGGTCGGGACTGCTCGCGTGGCCGGTCGCGCGCTGGCTGAACGTGAGCGGGCGCACCTTCGTGCCGCCCGCGATGTTCAACAACTGCGGCAACATGGGCCTGCCGCTCGCGGTGCTCGCGTTCGGCGATGCGGGCTTTCCGGCCATGGTGGCGCTGTTCACCATTTCAACCTGCTCAACTTCACCGTCGGCATCTGGATCGTCGACCATCACGCGCGCTTCGGCACGCTGCTGAAAAGCCCGATGGTCGTCGCGACCGTGGTGGGCTTCGCGTTCGCCATCGTTCATCCGCCCCTGCCCGACTGGCTGGCGACGAGCATTCGCATGGTGGGCGACGCGCTCGTCCCCATGATGCTGCTGTCGCTCGGCGTGCGCCTCGCGGAAGTCCACTGGAGCGACTGGCGCGTCGGCGTGGTCGGTGGCATCGTATGTCCCGTGACCGGGATCGTGATGGCCGAGGTGCTCGCGCCGCTGCTCGGCTTGACGCCGCTGCAGCGCGGCCTGCTCGTGCTCTTCGGCTGCCTGCCGCCCGCGGTGCTGAACTTCATGGTGGCCGAGCAGTTCCACCAGGAGCCGGGCCGCGTCGCGTCGATCGTGCTGATCGGCAACATGCTGTCGATCGTGTTCGTGCCCATCGGGCTGACACTCGCATTGCGATGAGAGCGACCCGGCGCCGCTGACGATGAATCTGCATCGCCTCCTGCTCGCGCGCCGCGACGACCCGCTGCGCGTCGCCCTGATCGGCGCCGGCAAGTTCGGCGCGATGTACCTCGCGCAGGCCAAGCACACGCCCGGCATCCACGTCGTCGCGATTGCCGACCTCGCGCCGTCGCGCGCGCGTGCGTCGCTTGCGCGCGTCGGCTGGCCCGCGGAGCGCCATGCCGCGCCCTCGCTCGCGGATGCTGCACGCGGCGGCACGACGTTCGTCACCGACGATGCGCCGGGCGTCATCGCCGCGCCCGAAGTCGAAATCGTCATCGACGCGACGGGCAGCCCCGCCGCGGGCATTCGCCACGCGCTCGCGTGCTGCATGCACGGCAAGCACGTCATCATGGTCAACGTCGAAGCCGACGCGCTCGCCGGCCCGTTGCTCGCCCGGCGCGCACGCGAGGCAGGCGTCGTCTATTCGCTCGCTTACGGCGACCAGCCGGCGCTGATCTGCGAGCTGGTCGACTGGTGCCGCGCCGCGGGCTTCGAGGTCGTTGCCGCAGGCAAGGGCACCAAGTACCTGCCCGCGTATCACGAATCGACGCCCGACACGGTGTGGCCCCATTACGGCTTCACGCCGGAGATGGTCGCCGCGGGCGATTTCAACGCCCGGATGTTCAATTCGTTCCTCGACGGCACCAAGAGCGCCATCGAGATGGCGGCCGTCGCGAACGCGACCGGCCTCGCGCCCGCGCCGGGGGGCCTGGGCTTTCCGCCGTGCGGCGTGGACGACCTCCCGCGCATCCTGCGTCCGGCTGACGAAGGCGGCCTCTTGCACCACGCCGGCCAGGTCGAAGTCGTCTCGAGCGTCGAGCGCGACGGCCGTCCCGTGTTCCGCGACCTGCGCTGGGGGGTGTACGTGACGTTTCGCGCGGGCGACCTCTCCGGCGAGGACTACGTCCGTCGCTGCTTCCGCGAATACGGCTTCTCCACCGATCCGGCGGGGCGCTACAGCGCGATGTACAAGCCGTACCACGCCATCGGCCTGGAGCTCGGCATCAGCGTCGCGTCGGTGGGGCTGCGACGCGAGCCGACGGGCGCGCCGCAGGCGTTCGTCGCCGACGTCGTCGCGACCGCCAAGCGCGCGCTGGCGGCCGGCGAAACCCTGGATGGCGAAGGCGGCTACACCGTGTACGGCAAGCTGATGGTCGCATCCGCGTCGCTGGCGCTGGGCGGGCTGCCTCTCGGCCTCGCGCACGGGCTGCGGCTGCAGCGACCCGTGCCCGCGCACCACGTCGTGCGCTGGAGCGACGTCGCGTTCGACGCCAGCAACGAGGCGATTCACGTTCGTCGGGAGATGGAGCGCGACGCTGCGTCACACGCAAAGGACGCCGCTATGCTGTCGACGTGACAGCGCCCGAGGATCCGGCAGTCGCACCACGTGCGCCCGCGGCCGTCGAAGCGCGCGCCGCGGCGCCAGGCGAATCGGCGCCTTCGACGGCATCGATACCGTTCGCCTTCACCGGCCGCACGAGCGAGTATTTCCGCATCTGGATCGTGTCGCTCGCGTTGTCGGTGCTCACGCTGGGCATCTATTCCGCGTGGGGCAAGGTTCGCAAGAAGCGCTATCTGTTCCACCACACGCGCGTCGCCGGCGACGGCTTCGATTTCCGCGGCGCGCCGCTCGCCATCCTGCGCGGAAGGATCATCGCGATCGTGCTCTTCGGCGGCATCGCGCTCGGCCGGCACGTGCTGCTGGAGCTGCAGATCGGCTTCATCGTGGTGCTGGTGCTCCTCACGCCGTGGATCGCGGTGGCCTCGGCGCGCTTCAACGCGCGCAATACGTTCTATCGCAACGTCGCGTTCGACTTCGACGGCCGCCTCGGTACGGCGGTGAAGGTCTTTCTCGGGTTCGGCGCGCTCGCCGCGATCACGCTGGGCCTCGCCTACCCGTGGTTTCGCGCGCGCCGGGCACGTTTCCTCGTCGAAGGCCACCGCTATGGCGGCACGCAGTTCGCGTCGACCGTCGAGACCGGCGACTTCTTCCTGATGTACCTGCTCGCGACGGTCGCCGTCGTGGGCACGCTCGTCGCATTGATCGTCGCCACGGCGGGCCTCGCGATGGCGCACGAGCCACGCGGCGGCAATGCGCAGCCGCCGGTCGGCTTCTACGCCATGCTCGCGCTGTTCTACGCCTCCTACATCGTCGTGTATGCGTTCGTGCGCGCGCGCACGCAGAACCTCGTCGCGAACGGCACGGTCGCCGGCCCGCTGCGCCTCGAGAGCCGCCTGCGCGGCACACGGCTCGCATGGCTGTACGTGAGCAACATCGTCGCGGTGCTCGGCACGCTGGGGCTGCTCACGCCATGGGCCGTGGTGAGGCTCGCAAGGTATCGCGCGCATACGCTCACGCTGATCGCCGCGGCGCCGCTCGAATCGCTGCCTGCCGCCGCGGCGGCAGACGTGTCCGCGACCGGCTCGGAAGTGAGCGACCTCTTCGACGTGGACGTGGCGCTGTGACGACGTTCACGGGCATCCGCTACGATGGCCGCGCGCCCGTGGGGCAGGCGGTGACGCTCGCCGTCGACGGCGACGACCTCGCGGTCATCGCGCCCGACTCGATCATGCGTTACCCGCGCAGCGCAATTTCGATCGACGCGCGCATTCCCGGTGTCGGGCGACACCTGCGCACGCCCGACGGCGCCGTCATCGAGGCGGACGCGAGCGCCCCGCTCGACGCCATGCGCCCCATGCGGGGCGTCGTCGCGCGCCTCGCGTACTGGCTGGAGTCGCGCTGGCTGCCGACGGCACTGGCCGCATGCCTCGGCTCCGTCGCCGTCTGGATGGTCGTGGCCTACGTGCTTCCCCGCGCCGCGGATCCCGTCGCACGCTCGCTCAGCCCCCAGGTCGAGCATGCGATCGGCGTGCGTGCGCTCGCCACCATCGACCGCATCTTCGCCAGGCCCAGTGCGCTGCCGCAAGCGCAGCGCGGGCACATAGCCGCGCTCGTCCGCGCGTTCCTGCGCGACGAGCCGACGCTCCGCAGCCATCAGCTCGAGTTCCGCCGCATGGGCGGCCCGAACGCGTTCGCGCTGCCGGGCAACATCATCGTGGTGACCGACGAGCTCGTCGACCTCGTGCATGGCGACGAGGAGCTCCTCGCCGTCATCTCGCACGAGCTCGGGCATCTCGAGGGGCATCACGCCGTGCGGCTCGTGCTGCAGCAATCCGGCGTGGCGGTGCTCGCCACGGTGCTCGCGGGCGACGCCGTCGGCATGACGTTCCTCGCGGCGGCGCTCCCCGCGATGCTGCTCGATGCGCGCTATTCGCGTGCCTTCGAGGCCGAGGCCGACACGTACGCCTTCGCGCTGCTCGCCCGGCACGGCATCTCGCCCCAGGTATTCGCCGACGTGATGCGGCGTTTCGCGAACGATCGGCGCACCGCGGCGCCGAACGATCCGCTGCTCCAGTATCTGAGCTCGCACCCCGCGACGGAGGAGCGCATCGAGCGCGCCGAGCAGGCGGCGGGCGCGACGAAAACGTCGCCGCTAAAGTGACGCGAGCGCGTCGAGGACCGTCTGCTTGCGCAGCACTTCCGGCAGCAGCAACGGTTCCTTGCCGGGACGGTAGAGCACGTACACCGGGACGCCGTTGCGGCCGAGCTCGGCGAGCGCCCGCGTGATGGTCGCATCGCGGCGCGTCCAGTCCGCGCGCACCAGCGCCACGTCGCGCGCCTCGAACGCCTTGCGGATCTCCGCGTCGTTCAGCACCAGGCGCTTGTTGACCTGGCATGTGACGCACCACGCCGCGGTGAAGTCGACGAAGACGGGACGCCCATCGGACGCGAGCTCGCGCACGCGCGCCGGTGAGAACGGTTGCCAGGCGGGATCGGTGACCGTCCGGATGGTCGACGATGCGTCGCCTGCACGGCCCGCCGTCATCAGCGGCCACGCCACTACGGCCGCGCCGACGACACCGGCAAGTGCCAACGCGCTCCACACGCGGGTACCGCCGCCGCGATACGCGCGCCACGACCACAGGGCGAAGGCAACGATGACCAGCGTCGCGAGCAGGCGCATGACCGCATCGTTGTCGACTTGCGCGCCCACGACCCACGCGAGCCAGGCAACGGTCGCGTAGAGCGGAAACGCGAGGAGCTGCTTCAGGCGCTCCATCCAGGCACCCGGGCGCGGCAGCACGCGACGCCAGCCGGGAAACACGCTCAGCGCGAGGAACGGCAACGCCATGCCGATGCCCAGTGCAACGAAGATGGCGAGCGTCTCGCGCGCCGGTTGCGCAATCGCATACCCGAGGGCCGCGCCCATGAACGGCGCCGTGCACGGCGACGCGATCACGACGGCCAGCACGCCGGACAATGCGGCGTCGGCGTACGGATTGCGCGCCGACCAGCTTCCCGCGGAAGACGGCACCAGCGA
>DASXAF010000118.1:0-67590 GCA_036406955.1 Casimicrobiaceae bacterium | reverse complement strand
TCACGAGCACGCTCGTCTCGCCGCTCTTCGACTGCCGGTCGTATTGCTCGTGCACGAGCTGGCCGCTCACGCTGCGCGTGCGCTCGTAGCCGGTCGCAGTCTCCTTCTCGATCTTGGGGTCGAAGCGCGCGGCGAGGTTGGCGAGGCCCGACAGCGACCCGATGTCCGCGATCTCGATCGTGATCCCGGCATGGGCGCCGTCGCCGTAGCTCGCGTTCGCGCTCGATCCCTTCACGCCCATCGCTTCGCCGCTCTGGCCGCTCGCCTCGGTGCGCGTCATTCCCGGCAGCGACGCGGGCAGCAGGTCCTTGAGCTGGTGGAAATCGACCGGCTCGACGTTCTTGCCGCCCGCCATCATCGTGCCGATGGCGTTCATGGCCTTGCTCATGTCGGCCGCGTTGGCCGCGGTGGCGGCATCGCCGCCGCCCGCGCGCGCGGATTTGTCGGCCTTGTCGGACTGCTCGCCCATCTTCTGCAGCGTCGCCATCGCATCCTTCATGCGCGCCTGGTCGCCGCTCGTCTGGCCGCCGAGCACCTTCGACATCATGGCCGCGGCGGCGTCGGCGCTCTGCTCCTGCGACGTCCCGCTCGCGTGTCCCAGCATCCCGGCGCCGTAGCCCATCATCCCGATGACGGCACTGCTGACGATGCTGATGATGAACATCAGCACGAAGGTGCAGATCACGATGACGATCGTATAGCCGATCGACTTGTCCGGCGGATTGCGCATGAGCACCGGCAAGCCCAGGTACAGCAGGTACAGTCCGTACAGCGCGCCGAGGAGCGCGATGATGCCCAGCAGCGGAATGACGGTGACCACCGCGGCGACCCATGCCGCGGTGAAGCTGTACGCCGTCACCTTGAGCGCGCGCAGCGAATCCTTCTGCCCGCCGAAGGTCGGCGCCAGCGCGTCGACGATCAGCGCGACGACGAACACGCCGACGAACGTCAGCAGGTAGTGCAGGATGGCACCCAGCAACGCGGGCACGAGCGGCGTGCGCATCGTCCCGAGCAAGGGCACGCTCACGCCGACCGTCGTGGCGCCGATGAACGACGCGATCACGCCGATGGCGGCGAGCGGGGCGACGTATCCGAGGTAGACGTCGCGCGCGGTCTTCGGCTCCGCGGCGATGACCGGCCACTCGGCTCGGGGCGTCAGCAGGATCCGCTTGACGCGCTCGACCAGCCCCGCCATCGCAGCGCCCGAGGGTGGCACGGCGCCTGGCGAGGAGCCTGTGTCGATGCGCGGCGCGGCGGCTCCCGCGCCACCGGCCGCGGCGCGTGGCGCGGCGTCGCGCGGCGGCGGGCTGGCGGCGGTGATCGTGGCGCCGCAATTGCCGCAGAAGCGCGCGCCTTCCTGAACGGGCTTACCGCATTGTGGACAGAACATCGGACTCGGGCCTCCCTGATCGATCTCACGCGCCTGTTGCGCGTCGAGCCCGCAATTCTGCCGTCGCGGCCGGCGTTGTCACAATGCAAAAGGTCGGGCCGCCGACGAGCGTGCGACGGCTTGCGCCGCGCTTGGGTCGAGCGTGTTGACGCATCCGCCCGAACGCCGGAGGGTGTGTCGACGCGCGCGCCGTCGCCTTCATGTTGACGACGCATGCTTGTCGCGCACGACGCGAATCGGCAGATCGGCTGATCGTCGGATGCGCCGCGGCGGATCGTACCGCGGGTTTGTGTGGGCGCTCACTATCTGCCAATGACGCATGTACCGGCCAATCACGAGCTCTGTCATCAGGAAGACGTGTGGTCGCCGCAACGTCCATCGGCCAGTCAATCCGTTCGGTACACCTCTTGCATCGCGTCGTTTCCCGGCGACGAAGCCGGCGACGCTGTGCGGAGGAGCGGCATGACTCGATACGGCTTCAGCATCAAGACCCGGACAGGACAGCGTGTGGAGAACATCTCCATCGTCGCTGCATCGCTGGCCGACGCCGAGCGCCGGCTGCGCCAGATGTACCTGCAGTGCGAAATCCTCGCCTACCGCGAGCAGGTCGTGCGCCCGCGCATCGAAGCGGCGCAACCGCGCATCGCAGCGGCGCAACTCGGCCGCGTGATCGAATTCTCGGTCGTCCGCACGCCGCGCCTCAAGACCGGCACGCACTGACGCAGCGGCGCCGCGAAAGCGCGTGGCGCGCGCGGCGACGCACGGCACCGGCAGGCGTAGGACGCTGGCGTATCATCGCCGTCTCCGCTCGCGTTCGCAGCCGCCGTGTCGTCTCCCCTCAACGTCGCGATCCTTGCCGCCGGCCAGGGCAAGCGCATGCACTCCGCGCAGGCCAAGGTGCTGCATGCCCTGGCAGGGCGGCCGATCGTGCAGCACGTGATCGACGCGATGCGCACGCTTTCGCCGCGCGCCATGGTGGTCGTGGTCGGCTTCGGTGCCGACGCCGTGGAGCAGGCGCTCGCCGCGCCCGACCTCCGCTTCGTGCGGCAGGACCCGCCGCGAGGCACCGGCGATGCGACGCGCGTCGCGCTGTCTGCGCTGCCGGCGGACGGCGTGACGCTGGTCGGTCTGGGCGACGTGCCCCTCGTTCCGACGGCGTCGCTCCAGGCGCTCGTCGCGCAGGCGCGCCACGGGCGCCTCGCACTGTTGACGGTCCGCATGCGCGATCCCTCGGGCCTCGGGCGGATCGTGCGCAATGATGGCCAGGTCGAGGCGATCGTCGAGGATCGCGATGCCACCGACCCGCAGCGCGCCATCGACGAGATCAACACCGGCTTCATGGCGGCGCCGACGGCATTGCTCGCGCGCTGGGTGCGGGAGCTGACGCCGCACAACGCCCAGAACGAGTACTACCTTACCGACATCGTGCCGCTCGCGCGCCGGCAAGGCATCGACGTGGCGGCGGAGATCGCACCCGACGAGCGCGAGGTCGGCGGCATCAACGATCGGGTCCAGCTCGCGACTGCCGAGCGCCTCGTCCAGCAGCGACGCGCGCATGCGCTCATGACCGCCGGCGTGACGCTCGCGGATCCCGCGCGCATCGACATCCGCGGCACGCTCGAGTGCGCGAGGGACGTCACCATCGACGTCGGCTGCGTGTTCGAGGGCCACGTGCGCCTGGAGGAAGGCGCGCACGTCGGTCCCTACTGCGTGCTGCGCGACGTGACGGTCGGGCGCGGCACTCACATCGTGGCGTTCAGCCATTTCAACGGCGCGAAGATCGGCGAGGATGCGGAGATCGGACCGTTCGCACGCCTTCGGCCGGGCGCCACGCTCGAGGCGGGCGTGCACGTCGGCAACTTCGTCGAGATCAAGGCGAGCACGCTCGGGCGCGGCGCGAAGGCGAACCACCTCGCCTACATCGGCGATACGCAGGTCGGAGCGGCCGTGAACTACGGCGCCGGGTCGATCACCGCGAATTACGACGGCGCGAACAAGCACCCGACGGTCATCGGCGACAACGTCCACGTCGGCTCCAACTGCGTGTTGATCGCGCCCGTCACGATCGGCGCGGGCGCCACCGTCGGGGGCGGCAGCACGGTGGTCGAGGACGTGCCGCCTGGAACGCTGTGCGTCGCGCGTGCGCGGCAGGTGACGATCCCCGGCTGGAAACGGCCGCGCAAGGAGCCCAAAGGTTGATCGAAAGGCGGTGACGCATGTGCGGAATCGTGGGTGCAACATCGAATCGCAACGTCGTCCCGATCCTCATCGAAGGCATCCGGCGGCTCGAGTATCGCGGCTACGACTCGACGGGTCTCGCCGTCATCAACGGCGGCGCGAGCCCCGCGCTCGAGCGCCTCGTGTCGACCGCGCGCGTCGCGGACCTCGCCGCCCAGGCGAGCGCCCGGGACCTGCACGCCACCACCGGCATCTCGCACACGCGGTGGGCGACGCACGGTGCGCCGACCCCCGACAACGCGCATCCGCACTTGTCCGGCGGCGAGATCGCGGTGGTCCACAACGGCATCATCGAGAACTACGAGGAGCTGCGCGAGCGCCTCAAGGCGGGCGGGTACACCTTCCGCACCCAAACGGACACCGAGGTCATCGCGCATCTCGTGCATGCGCATTGGCACGGCGCCGCCGACGGCGACTTGCAGGCCGCCGTGCGGCTCGCGGTGAGCGAGTTCAAGGGCGCGTATGCGATCGCGGTCATCTCGACGCGCGAGCCCGGACGCATGGTCGGCGCACGGCAGGGCAGCCCGCTGGTCGTGGGCATCGGCGAGCACGATCACTTCCTCGCGTCGGACGCCGCGGCGCTGCTGCAGGTGACGCGCAAGGTCGTGTACCTGGAGGAGGGCGACCTCGCCGACGTACGGCGCGAGCGCTACCAGGTCTTCGACGCAACGGGCGCGCAGGTGACGCGCGGCATCGTCGAGGTGTCGGGGTCCGGCGATTCGGTCGAGCTCGGCCCCTACCGCCACTACATGCAGAAGGAGATCTTCGAGCAGCCGCGCGCGCTCGCCGACACGCTGGACGGAATCACCGCCGTCGAGCCGGCCCTGTTCGGCGCGGCCGCGGCCGACGTGCTGCCGCGCGTGAAGTCGGTCCTCGTGCTGGCCTGCGGGACGAGCTACTACTCGAGCCTGGTCGCACGGCAGTGGATCGAGACCATGGCGCGCGTTCCCTGCACCGTGGAGATCGCGAGCGAATATCGCTATCGCGACAGCGTGCCGCAGGACGATGCCCTGGTCGTCGTGGTCTCGCAGTCGGGCGAGACGGCGGACACGCTCGCCGCGCTGAAGCACGCCAAGTCGCTCGGCCACAAGCACGCGCTCGCCGTGTGCAACGTGGCGACGAGCTCGATGGTGCGGCAGACCGACCTGGTGTTCCTGACGCGTGCCGGCGCGGAAGTCGGTGTCGCGTCGACCAAGGCGTTCACCACGCAGCTCCTCGCGCTGTTCCTGTTCGCCATGACGCTCGCGAAGCTTCGCGGCCGTCTCACGCCCGAGCAGGAGAACGCGCATCTCGACGCATTGCGCCACCTGCCGGCCGCGGTGCGCGGCGCGCTCGCGCTGGAGCCGCATCTCATGTCCTGGGCCGAGGCGTTCGCGCGCAAGCAGCACGCGCTGTTCCTCGGGCGCGGGCTGCACTATCCGATCGCGCTGGAAGGCGCGCTCAAGCTGAAGGAGATCTCGTACATACATGCCGAGGCTTACCCCGCAGGCGAGCTCAAGCACGGCCCCCTGGCGCTGGTCGACGCCAACATGCCGGTGGTCGCCATCGCGCCCAACGACGCGCTCCTCGAGAAGCTTAAGTCGAACCTGCAGGAAGTCCGCGCGCGCGGCGGCGAGCTCTACGTCGTGGCCGACCTGGACAGCAGCCTGGCGCCCGGCGACGGCATCCATCTGCTGCGCGTGGCCGAGCACCGCGGCCTGCTGTCACCTGTCGTGCACGTGATCCCGCTGCAGCTTCTCGCCTATCACGCGGCCGTGATCCGGGGCACCGACGTCGACAAGCCGCGCAACCTGGCGAAGTCGGTGACCGTCGAGTAAGCGTCGCGGCGCAACCCGAGGCAAGGGAAGCGGTCCAACCCTTCGAGACTACCGTGGAGCGAGCGATGGCCAGACACGAACGTCAAACGGACGAGGAGAGCACGACCGGCCCGCAGCTCGTCGAGCGCATGTTCTCGGGCTTCGGGCACGCGAGCGAGCGCCCTCATCGTCCGCCCCGCGAGCCCCGTTCGCTCGAAGCCGTGTACCGGCCGCTCGAGCAGTCGAAGGCGCGACCGGGCGCGACCTATCGCCTGCATCCGCCGACCGCGACGCGCGTGCACGCCGATTCGCCTGCGCTGGAGGTCATGACCGACCTGACGCGCGTCGCCGCCGTGTGCACGCGCGCCGACGCGACGGTTCGCGAGGCGCAACAGGCGATGATCGCGCACAGCGTGCGCGCGCTGTTCGTGCTCGGCGACGAGGGCGTCGTCCAGGGAATCATCACCGCGACGGACGTGCTGGGCGAGAAACCGGTCCAGGTCGCGTACCAGCGCGGCATGCGCCACGACGAGGTCCTGGTGCGGCAAGTCATGACGCCAGCGGATCTTCTCGAAGCAATGGACCTCGAGGACGTGCGCCGCGCGCGCGTGGGCGACATCGTCGCGAGCCTGCGCCGATCGGGGCGCCAGCACGCGCTGGTGACCGACAGCGCGAGCGACGCCGCGTCGCACGTGCGAGCGGTCCGGGGCATTTTCTCGGTGACGCAGATCGCCCGCCAGCTCGGCGTCGCGCCGCAGCCGGGACAGCACATCGCGCTCACCTTCTCCGAGATCGAATCGGCGATCGGCGCGTGACGAAGACGCGCCGGATCAGTCGAGCGCGATCCGGAAGCGCAGCGCCGGCCTGGCGCCGAACGCGGCCGGCTTGACGAACGCCTCGACCAGCACGCCACCGCAGGCCTCGACGACGCGCCGCGAGCCGATGTTGTCGACGTCCATGGTGACGTCGACGTACGGCAGCCCCTCCGATCGCGCGAACGGCAGTGCCTGCCGCAAGGCCGACGTCGCATAGCCCAGCCGGCGCTTCCACGGCACGACGCTGTAGCCGATGTGCCCGAGGCAGTACGGCGGCAACGCACCGGTGCCCGGTTGCCAGCGCAGGCCGATGACGCCGCACATCGCACCGTCCCACATCCACAGCCGGTAGCCGGGCAGTCGCGCGACCACGGTTGCGTCGGGCAAGGTGATCGGACCGCCTCGCGCTTCGCGATCAACCATTGCGGCCACGAACCGCTCCCGATCTTCCTCGATGCGCGCGAGCTCTTCTCGTGCCGCCGCTTCGCCGCGCACGTTGTCGGGCGACCAGCCGCGCGCGAGCGCGTCGGCGTAGCTGTGCAGGTGCTCCATCGAAGGCCAGACGAGCACCATGGGTGAAGACGATTGCATCGTCGTCGAGGAATTCAGCGCCCCGAAGGCACCGAATGCGGCTAGTCTACGCAGCAGGAGGCCCTCATGAGCACGCTCGCGAACCTGATCGGCACGTCGTTCCCCGTGATCCAGGCGCCGATGGCCGGCGTGCAGGCCGGTGCGCTGGCCGTCGCCGTGTCGAACGCAGGCGGGCTCGGCTCGCTGCCGTGCGCGCTGCTCACCCTGGACGGCATGCGCCGCGAGCTCGGCGCGATCGCCGCACAGACGGACAAGCCGTACAACGTGAACTTCTTCTGCCACGTCGAGCCCGAACCCGACGCGCGACGCGAAGCGGAGTGGCAGGCAACGCTGGCGCCGTACTACCGCGAGCTCGGCCTCGACGCATCGACGATCTCGTCGGGACCGGGGCGCGCGCCGTTCAGCGACGAAGCCGCCAGCATCCTGGCCGAATTCAGACCCAAGGTCGTGAGCTTCCATTTCGGCTTGCCGTCGCCGGCTCTGCTCGGCCGCGTCCGCGGCTGGGGCTCGAAGATCCTCGCGTCCGCGACCACCGTCGACGAAGCGCGCTGGCTCGAAGGGCAAGGTGTGGACGCCATCATCGTGCAGGGGCTGGAGGCCGGCGGTCATCGCGGCAACTTCCTCACGGACGATCTCACCACGCAGGTCGGAACGCTCGCGTTGCTGCCCCAGGTCGTGCGCGCCGTGCGCGTGCCGGTCGTTGCCGCGGGCGGCATCGCGGATGCGCGCGGCGTCAGGGCCGCGATCGCGCTCGGTGCGGCCGGCGTGCAGGTCGGCACCGCCTATCTGCTCTGCCCCGAAGCCACGACGACGGCCATTCACCGTGCCGCGCTGAAGAGCGACGCAGCGCGCCACACGGCGCTGACCAACGTGTTCACGGGGCGGCCCGCGCGCGGGATCGTCAATCGCATCATGCGCGAGGTGGGCCCGATGAGCGCGAAGGCCCCCGCGTTTCCGCTGTGCACCGCTGCCGTGGCGCCGTTGCGCGCCAAAGCGGAAGCCGGTGGCTCGGGCGACTTCTCGCCGCTGTGGAGCGGTCAGAACGCGACAGGCTGCAGGGAAGTCCCGGCGGCGCAGCTCACGCGTGACCTCGTGGGTTAGCGTGTCAGTACGGCAACGAAAGGTTGAGCAATGCCACTCTCGGCGGCGTCCCGCCTCGCAGAAACGTGGAACGCTCGTTCGTCCGGCTGATCCGAGGCGCCTTGGCATCATGCTACAGTCCGCGGCAAAGCTCCAAGGTGCTGGCCATGCAAGTGGAGGAAACAAAAGAATTGGAGCACGACAAGATCGACGTGTACGAGGCGCCAAGCTATCGAGCCGCCGAGGCGGCTCGCATTTTGGTGATCCCCCCTTCCACCGTGAACGCCTGGTGCTTCGGCCAGGGTTACACGACTAAGGAAGGCGATCTCAGGACGTTCCAGCCGGTCATCAGGCCCGCCGATTACCGGCGACGCCTCCTATCGTTCGCAAACCTCTGCGAACTGCACGTGCTGAGCTCCATCACGCGGTCGTACCGAATTCCGCTGCAGCAGGTCCGCCCGGCACTGCAGTACGTGCGCGAGCAGCTCGGCATCGAAAGGCCGCTGCTCGAGCGCGACTTTCAGACGAACGGCATAAGTCTGTTTCTGACATACGCGGGGCAGCTCATCAACGTGTCGCGGGGCGGCCAGGTTGCCCTCCGTGGAGATCTGGAGGCTGCTCTCGATCGAATTGAGCGAGGCGGCGCAGCTGGCCGTCCTATTCGCCTGTTCCCGTTCTCTCGGCCTATCGCCAAGGCTGCAGAGCAGCCGCGCATCATAGCGATCGACCCGCAGATAGGATTCGGCCGCCCTATCGTCGTGCCAGCGCGCGTGCGCACCGAAGTGATCATCGACCGTTTCGAAGCGGGCGACAGCCCGAGCGAGATGGCCGCGGACTATGGTGTAACGGAGGCGGAGATCCTCGAAGCGGTTCGCTTTGAATACCGCCTCGCCGCCTGAGCAGCCTGCGCCACTTTTTATCGATCGGGATGCGTGGAGCAACGCACTCGATGCAGCGCTGCGCGGGAACGGGGTCCAATTCGTTGCACACAAGGACGTCTTTGCCGACGACAGCAAGGACGTCGAGTGGATCGCTCGCGTCAGTGCTGAAGGCTGGATCGGAATCACCCGCGACAAGAACATCCGAACGAGGGCCAATGAGATCGCGATGATTCGTGCGTCGAAAGCGATGATCTGCGTTTTCACGAGCGGTAACCTCAGCGCTACCGCGACCGCCGAGACTCTCGTGAAGGCGCTGCCGCGGATTTTCGAGCGATGGAGGCATCGCGATCGACCCGTCGTCTACTCGATTCACCGTGATGGCACGTTATCGTCACTATCGCTGAAGGAGTAGTTGGAACTGCGCCTGACGACTCTAGTCGCCGCAGGCAGAGCAGCAACCTATTCGGTCCCGAGAGGCGTTGGCTAACGAACCACTAGCGAATCCGGCGACAGGTAGCGCTCGCGAAACGTCTCGAACGGGACCGCGTCCGACGCTTCGATTTGGCGCTGCTCCTCGAGCGATGCCCGCGCCGCGTCGATCATGCGCGCCTCGATCGCGGGCGACAGCGGCTCGGCCGCAAGCGCCTGGCGATGCCGCACGGAATGGGCGAGCACGAAGTCGACGTAGGAGCCGCGGTACTGCTCGCGTATCTCGCGCAGCATGCGCGCGGACGGCAGCGAGTCGGGCTCCGCCAGGCCCACGGCCGCGTGCGCGAGCGCCTTGGCGTAGCCGCTCTCGCGGTGAGCGTCGTCGAGCGCCGAAGCGATCGGTGCGCACTGCGTGACGATCTCCCGGGCCCACGAGCGCAACTCGACCTCGTGGCCGTTTCGATCGAGGGTCAGGCCCGGCTCGCGCCCGCGTGAAGCGACGCGCTGCTTGTTGCGATTGATCGCCTGGACTTCGTGCGGCGTGTCGGGCGGGCTCTCGGCGAGCAGGCAATGCAGCAGGAACACGTCGAGGAAGCGCGCGGTCGTGGGCGCGATGCCGACCGGCGCGAACGGATCGAGGTCCATCGCGCGCACTTCGACGTATTCGACGCCGCGCGCGCGCAGCGCGTGCAGCGGCCGCTCGCCGGGCAGGATCACGCGCTTGGGACGGATCGTGCTGTAGAACTCGTTCTCGATCTGCAGCAGCGCGGTGGAGAGCTGGCGATAGTCGTCGCCGTCGCGGATGCCGATCTTCTCGTAGGCGGGGTACGGCGTCGTGAGCGCGTCGGCGAGCGACGCCGCGTAGCTGTCGAGGTCGTTGTAGCTGACCGCCAGCGCGTCCTGCGCTTCGCTGAGATACCCGAGGCGGCCCATGCGCAGCGACGTCGCGTACGGCAGGTGCAGCGTGCCGGGCGCGAGCTCGGCGAGCGCGTGCGGGCGCCCCTCGACGAAGGACGCGCACACCGCGGGCGATGCGCCGAACAGGTAGAGCAGCAGCCACGCGTGCCGGCGGAAATTGCGGATCAGCGCGAAGTAGGCCTGATTGGCGTCGCCGATTCCGGCCAGCGGCCAGCTCTCGGTCGGCAGCGAGAAGTTGTAGTGCAATCCCGAGATCAGCTGCATGCGCCGGCCGTAGCGATGCGACAGGCCGGTGCGATACACGAACTTCGCGCGGCCGACGTTCGACGTGCCGTATCGGCCGAGCGGAATCGACGGCTCGTCGGGCAGCTGGCACGGCATGCTCGCGCACCACATGACCTCGTCGCCGATCTCGCGGTAGACGAACTTGTGCAGCTCGCTCAGCTCGGCCAGCAGGCTCCGAACGGTGGTGTGAACGCCGGTGATCAGCTCGAGCTGCGACTCGCTAAAATCCGTGGTGACGTGCGGGTGCGTGAGCGCCGAGCCGAGACCGCGCGCATGCGGTGTCAGCGCCAGCGTGCCGTCGGGGCGCACGCGCAGGCTCTCCTTTTCGATGCCGCGCAAAAGCGCCGGCAGTGCGGGTGCCAGCGTGCGCAGCTTGTTGTCCAATGCGTTCATTCGATTCGCCGGCGACCGGGATGGCGGATTCTAGCTCGGGGTCAGAGTCGTTCGCCCGACTCGGGGTCGGAGTCGGTAACCTGACCCCGAGCGAGGAAGCGCTACTTGACCGCCCCCGCCGTGAGGCCGCGCACGATGTGCCGTTGCGCGACGACGAGCAGCAGCAACGCCGGCAGCGTCGACAGCACCGCTCCCGCGGCCATCGCGCCGTACTTGGTCTCGTTCTCCTGCGCGTACTTGGCGATGGCGACGGGCACGGTGGCGGTCTGGCGTGCGGTGAGGTTGAGGGCGACGACGAACTCGTTCCAGCTGTGGATGAACACCAGGATTGCGGTAGCCGCGACGCCCGGCATCACGACGGGCACGACGACGCGCCACAGCAGCGTGAGCGTCCCGGCGCCGTCGATGCGCGCGGCTTCCTCCAGCTCGCGCGGCACTTCGCGCACGAACGTCGCCATCAGCCAGATGCCGATGGGCAGGTTGAGCGTGGCATGCGCGAGGATGACCGCCGCGTAGGTGTTGTACAGGCCGAGCGCTCGAAACATGACGTACCAGGCGCCCACGAACGTGATCGCCGGTATCGCGTTGAAGAGCGCGGCGCCGAGCAGGAACGCGTGGACCGCCGTGCGCGGCCAGGCGAGCCGCTCGATCGAATACGCGGCCAGCGTCGACACCACCAGCACGATGAGCGTGCTGACGCTCGCCACGACGAGGCTGTTGGCGAAGTTCGCGACGTAGTCGGAGGTCGTCGAGAACAGCAGCTCGTTGAAGTTGGCAAGCGTCGGCGTGAACGCGATTTCGCCGGTCAGCAGCGAGATCTGGGTCTTGAACGCGGCGGACGCGATCCAGACGAATGGAAACACCACGATCACCGCGGCGGCGATCAGCCCCGCGTGCAGCAGCGGCGCGTGCAACCGTTGCTTCACGCCATCGACCCGCGCTGCCGCGTCGCGGCGCGCGCGGCGATGAACAGCAGTGCCAGCGCGAGCAGCACCACGACCGACATCGCCGAGCCGTAGCCGGTCTGTCCTTCGGTGAAGAAGCGGCGGAAGATCGTGTAGCTCACGACCTCCGTGGCGGTGCCCGGGCCGCCGCCGGTCAGGAGATAAATCTCGTCGAACACCTTGACGCCGACGATGATACGGAACACCAGCGTCACGACGATCGTCGGCAGCATCAGCGGCAGCGTGACGTAGCGCAGCTCGTCGACGAGCGATGCGCCGTCGACGCGCGCGGCTTCGAACACGTCCTGCGGCAGGCTCTCGAGGCCGGCGAGCATCAGCAGGAACACGAACGGCGTCCAGTGCCAGACATCGACGGCGATGACGGCGGCGAGCGCGGTCGCGCCGTTGCCGAGCCAGTCGACGGCCGGCAGCCCGACGACACCGGTGACCTGGTTGAGCACCCCGAAGTCGAAGCTGTACATCAGCTTCCAGATGGCGCCGATCACGATGCCCGGCACGAGGATCGGCAGGATGAAGACGCTGCGATAGAGCACGCGTCCGCGCACGATGCGCGTGGTCATCAGCGCGAGCGCGAAGCCCAGCACCATCTGCACCAGCACGCCGCCGACCGCGAAGATCGCCGTGTTCGCGACGCCCGCGCGAAAGAGCGTGTCGCGCATCACCTGCGCGTATTGGTCGAGCCCCACGAAGCGCCAGTGCGCCTTGCCGCCGATCCAGTCGATGCGCGCGAGGCTCATGGCGACGAGCTCGCCGATGGGCAGCAGCGCGACCAGCGCGAAGAGCGTCAATGCCGGCGCCAGCGTCCACCAGCGCGCGGCCGTGCTCTTGTCAGGATCCGGCCGCCGCCCGGCCGCCCGAAGGCGGCCCGAGCTCTTGTCAACGTCGGTGGACTTCATGCGCTCGCGCGCACGACGACCTCGTAGCCCAGGTCGACCACCGGCTCGGGAACCGGCCGCCCTTCCACGCGATCGAGGATCATCTGTGCCGCGCGCCGCCCGATCTCCTGCCGCGGGATGCGCACCGTGGTGAGCGCGGGGACGAGCCATGCGCCCATGCCGGCGTCGTTGAAGCCCGCGATCGCGATGCGCTCGGGCACCGGCCAGCCGCGGCGCTGGCATTCGAGCAGCGCTCCGATCGCGCGGACCTCGCTCGCGGCGAAGAGGGCGGTCACATCGGGATGCCGCTCGACGATCTGCAGCAACGCCTGCGCGCCGGCGTCGAATTCGGACGCGCATTCGACGGCGAGCGTAGGCGCGCAGGCGAGCCCGTGCGCGGCGACCGCTTCGTCATAGGCACGACGCCGGTCCGTCGCCTGCGGATTGCCGTGGGTCGCCGCGCCGATGAAACCGATCGTGCGGTGGCCGCGTCCGACGAGATGTTCCATCATCGCCCGCGCCGCCGCGCGATTCGAAAAGCCCACCACCATGTCGATGGGGTTGGACGTGAGGTTGCCGGTCTCGACCACCGGCACGCCCGCGCGCGCGAGCAGCGTGCGCGTGGCGTCGGCGTGCTGAACGTTGGAGAGCACGATGCCGTCGGCGCGCCGGCCGATGAACGCCGCGACGAGCTTGCGCTCGCCGTCGAGCGCGTAGCCGCTGTCGCCGATCAGCGCCTCGAAATGGCGGGCACGCAGCACTTCCGTGAGGCCGGCCACGGTCGACGCGTAGATCGAGGCCGTGATCGTCGGGATCACCAGTCCCACCAGACGCGTGCGCCGGCTGGTGAGGCTGCTCGCGACGAGGTCCGGCACGTAGCCGGTCTGCGCGACCGCCGCGGCCACGCGCTCGCGCGCCTGCGGCGACACCTTGTGCGGCTCGCGCAGCGCGCGCGAAACGGTGATGGGCGAGAGCTGCGCAACGCGCGCCACGTCGACCAGGCGCGGTGCGCGCACCACGGGATCGGCGGTCGCGGGGCGGCGATGGAAGCGGGTCACCGAGTCGCGAAGCGGTTTGACAGGCCGCCGGCGACGGTAGCAAGATTTCCATGATTGCGCAATCATCGACCCGCGCGCGATGCCTGCGCGGCACAGCGACGACGGAGGAAGCATGCCGCACCGACGAAGACGCGAATTCCTGCGCAGCATGGGCGCCGCGGGCACTGCCGTCGCGCTGACCCAGCTTGGGATGCGCGCATCGCGTGCTCAGGCGCCGATGCGCGTCGCGCCGATCACGATGGTCATCAACCAGTCGCCGTGGTTCGAGGGCTTTCGCCAGCTCGTCGAGCAGTATCAGAAGGAGACCGGCAACAAGATCGAGCTCGACGTCAATCCGTATGCGGGCGCGCTGGACAAGATCCGCAATTCGTTGCGTGCATCGAGCGGCTCGTACGACCTGCTCGCCATCGACAACAACTGGATGGTCGAATTCTTCGACGGCGGCTTCCTCACGCCGATCGGCGAGATCGTTCCCGGCTACAAGCTCGATCCGCACGTCAGCACGTATGGCGGGACGATCTTCTGGAACGAGAAGCTGCACACGTTCGACCCGCACGGCGGCAAGCTCATGGGCGTGCCGATCAACGGCAACGTCGAAGTCTTCTATTACCGCAAGGACCTCTACGACAAGCACGCGCTGAAGGTCCCCGAGACATGGGACCACGTGCTCGCGAACGCGCAGAAGCTCGACGACGGATCGCGCGTGTACGGCTTCGTGCACCGCGACGATCGCGATTCCGCGCTGGCCGATTTCTCGAACTATCTCTTCAGCTTCGGCGGCGACGTGTTCGTCGATGCGCCCGCCGGCGACTTCACGGTTGCGCTGAACAGCGCCGCCGCGCTGCGCGCGCTGGAGTTCTACCTGAGGCTCGGCAAGGCGGGCGGCTATCCCACGCCGGGCTCGGTGGGCCAGAGCCAGATGATCCAGCTCATGGCGACGGGGAAGGCGGCGCAGGCGATCGGAATCGTCGGCGCGTGGGCGCAGCTCGAGGACCCGACCAAGTCGGCGGTCGTGGGGAGGATCGACGCCGCGCTCATTCCGCGCGGCCAGGGCGGGCACCACGCGAGCCGCGCGGGCCACTGGATCGGCGCGATCGCCGGCAACGTGCCGCGGGAGCGGCAGAAGGCCGCGCTGGAATTCCTCACGTGGTTCCAGACGCTCGACCACCAGCTCGCCTACACGCGCTACGGCGCGGTGCCCGTGCGCACCGATCTCGGCCAGACGCCGCTCGCGCGCGATCCGAAGTTCCGCTTCCTCGCGGCGCAGAGCGAGAACTCGAAGGTCGCGAAGATGTACGCGGTCATTCCCGAAGCGGCGCAGATGTCGTCGATCGTCTCGCTGCGGCTGAACGAGTGCATCATCGGCAAGGCCCAGCCTGCCGAGGCGCTCAACCGCGCCGCCGCCGAGGTGCAGCAGCTCGTCGCGCGCAGCGGCCGCAAGACCGGCCGCCTGCCGGAGCTGAAGTGAAGATCGTCCGTACCGTCGACGCGAACGCGGACCGCGCGCTGGCGTTGCCGCGCCTCGGCTACGGCGGCGGCAGCCTCTTCACCGTGCGCACCGAGCGCGACGCGACACAATTGCTCGCGTATGCGTACGACCGCGGCTTCCGGTATTTCGACACGGCGCCGCTCTATTCGAGCGGGCTCGGAGAGCACTTCTTCGGCACGGCATTGCGGCAGCGCCGCCGCGACGAGTTCGTGCTGTCGACGAAGGTCGGCCGCCGACTGCGCCCGCATTGCGTCACTCCGGCGCCCGAGGATCGCCTGTCGTTCGACATCTCGTACGACTACAGCTACGACGGCGCCATGCGCTCGCTCGAGGACAGCCTCCAGCGCCTCGGGCTGTGCCGCGTGGACATCGCGTTCATCCACGACGTCAATCCGCGCTGGCACGGTGACGATTACGACGAGCGCTTCGCCGAAGCGATGGAAGGCGCCTATCCCGCGCTCGACCGGCTGCGCAGCGAGGGAATCGTGCGCGCGATCGGGGTCGGCGTGAAGGGCGCGGACGTTTGCCGGCGCTTCGCCACCGCGGGGAACTTCGATTGCTTCATGCTCGCCGGCGGGTACACGCTGCTCGAGCACGAGCTCGCGCTGCGCGAGCTGCTTCCGCATTGCGAGCGCGACGGCATCGCGGTCGTCGTCGCATCGCCGTTCAATTCCGGAATCCTGGCGACCGGCGCGGTGCCGGGCGCCACGTTCTTCTACGCCGAGGCAGGGCCGGACATCGTCGAGCGCACGCGCAAGCTCGAGGCGGTGTGCGCGCGTCACGGCGTGCCGCTCGGCGCTGCAGCGCTTCAGTTCACGCTCGCCCATCCCGCGATCGTGTCCGCGGTGTGCGGCTATCGCGCACGCCAGGAAGTGGACACCAATCTCCGATGGTCGACGATTCCCATACCCGATCCGCTGTGGGACGAGCTCAAGCACGAGCGGCTGATTCCCGCGGACGCCCCCGTACCGGCTACCGCATGAGCGCCAATACCTTCGAAGGATTCCGTCGCGCCGACGGGTCGGTGGGCGTGCGCAATCACGTCGTGATCCTGTCGGTCACCGGCTTGACCAGCCCGACCGCGCGGCGCATCGGCCGCTGCGTCGCGGGCGCGCGCGTCATCACGACGCCCTACGGCAGCGGGTTGCTCGGCGACGACGCTCGCCTGCACGAGCGTGCGCTGACGGCATTCGGCTGCCATGCGAACGTCGGCGCCGTGCTGGTGATCGGCGCGACGCCGCCGCTGGTCGAGCGCATCGCGCAGGACATCGGCGCCACGGGCCGCCCGGTCGAGGCCCTGATCTTCGACGAATGCGACCACGATGCGGTGACCATGACCGAGCGCGGCATGCGCCTCGCCGCGCGCATGATGCGCGAAGCGTCGCGCATGCGTCGCACGAGCGCGGAATTCGCCGAGCTCTTCCTCGGCATGGAATGCGGGCGCTCCGATCCCTCGTCGGGCCTCGTCTCGAACCCGCTGGTCGGCGTCGTGGTGGACGCGCTCGTCGCTGCCGGCGGGCGCGCCGTGTTCGGCGAGACGGTCGAATGGCTCGGCGCGGAGCACCTGCTCGCGGCGCGCGCAGCGAATGCGGAAGTCGCGCGTGCGATCGAGCGGGCCGTGCTGCAGCGGGAGCGGACCGCCGTCGCGTCCGGCATGGACCTGCTCGGCAACAATCCCGGGCCGACCAACATCGCGGCCGGCCTCTCCACCATCGAGGAAAAGTCGCTCGGCGCGATCGCGAAGGGCGGCCGCTCACCCATACGCGGGGTCATCGACATCGCCGAGCCCGTGCCGGGATCGGGCCTGTACCTGATGGACGCGCCGGCCTACGCGCCCGAATCCGTCGGCGGCCTCGTCGCGAGCGGCGCCCAGCTCGTGCTCTTCACCACGGGCGTGGGCAACAGCTTCGTGAGCGGCATCGCGCCGACCATCAAGATCTCCGCCAATCCGGTCACCACGCGGCGCCTGTCCGAGCAGCTCGATTTCGACGCGGGCGACGTGTTCGAAGGGCGTGCAACGCTCGAGGACGCCGCGCGGCGTCTGCAGGACGTCGTGCTCGACGTCGCATCTGGCATGCTCACGTGGGGCGAAGTCCTCGACGAAGGCGAGGACGTGGTGAGCCGCCTCGGGCCCGCACTATGAAGTGGCATGCGACGGCGCTCGCGGCCGCCGACAACGTGGCGGTGGTGCTGCAACCGGTCGCGGCCGGCGACACGGTGCTGGTGAAAGGTGCCGAGGGCATGCGCGAGGTGCGCGCCACGGAAGCGATCGCGCTGTGTCACAAGATCGCACTCGCCGACATCGCGCCCGGTGATGCCGTCGTCAAGTACGGCGAGTGCATCGGCGAGGCGAGCGCGCCCATCGCGCGCGGGAGCTGGGTGCACGTTCACAACGTGCGCAGCCGGCGCGCCCGCGTATAAGCGGATGAGACATCCGGCCCGTACGCCGGCCCAGCGGCATTGACGTGACGTTCGACCCGCACGCCTACCTCGACGCCGCCTCCGCGGCGATCGACCTCGACGTCCCGCGCGATCGGCGCGACGCCGTCGCCGCCAATCTCGCCCGCCTTTTCGCGCTGGCGCACGAAGTCCTGGAATTCGCGCTGCCGCCCGACTCGCCTTCGCGCGACCCGGACGCATGAACGCCGCGCTGCGTGCCGACGCGACGGCGGCTTCGGTTGCACGCGCGGTTTGCGAAGGCCTTTCCGCCCGCGCGGTGGTGGATGCCGCGCTCGATCGCATCGCTGCACGCAATCCGCTGCTCAACGCCTTCACCGCGGTCGCCGCGGAGCGCGCCCGCGGCAGGGCGAATGCGCTCGACGACGCGCGCGACCGCGGCGAAACGCTCGGCCGCCTCGCCGGCGTCCCGTTCGGCGTCAAGGCCATGATCGACTTCGCGGGCATCGGCACGACCGCCGGCTCGGCGATTCATCGCTACGCGCCCCCGGCGCAACGCGATGCCGCCGTCGTGCGCCGCCTCGAAGCCGAAGGCGCCATCTGCGTCGGCACGCTCAACATGGACGAGTTCGGCATGGGCGGCACGACGGAAAACGCGTGCTTCGGCACGACGCGCAATCCGCACGATCCCGCGCGCACGCCGGGCGGCTCGTCGGGCGGCTGCGCGGCGGCGGTCGCTGCGGGGCTGGTGCCGCTCGCGATCGGCAGCGACGCCCTGGGCTCGATTCGGCTGCCGGCCTCGCTGTGCGGGGTGTATGGCCTGCGTCCCACGCGCGGTACGGTGGACGCGCACGGCGTGCTCGGCAGCCAGGGCTCGATCACCACGCTCGGACCGCTCGCCCGCAGCGCGGCCGACATCGCGTTGTGCCACGACGTGCTGAGCGAAACACTCGACAGCGCGAATGGACGCGGGTTGCGCCTCGCAGCCGCGGGCGGCTATTTTCGCGAGCGGCTCGACGCCGACGCGCTCGACGCGCTCGAACGCGCCTTGCGGGCCCTGGGCGTGACGCGCGTCGCCGACTTTCCGCAGGCACGGCGCGCCCGCGCCGCGTCGACACTCGTCAACGCGAGCGAAAGTGCGACCGACAAGCTGGACCTTCTCCGCACGCGGCTCGAGGATTTCGATCCGGCGACGCGCGACCGCTTTCTCGCGCATGCCTTGCTGCCGGCGCAGTGGTACTTCGCGGCGCAGCGCTTCCGCCGCTGGCACAACGCCGAAGTCCGGCGGCTGTTCGACGACGTCGACGTGCTGATCATGCCCGCCACGCCGTGCGTCGCGCCGCGCATCGGCACGCCGAGCATTCGCGTCGACGGCATGGATCTGCCGACCGGCCCGATGCTTGGATGGTTCACGCAGCCGCTCGCCGGAACCGATTGCCCGGCGCTCACCGTGCCGATCGCGCGGCCGGGACGTCTGCCCATCGGCGTGCAGCTGTTCGGGCCGCCTCACCGGGAAGCCTGGCTCGTCGACGTCGCGCAAAGACTCGAGGCGCTCGGCGTTGCCGCGGCGCCCGTCGCGCCTTGAAGGGAGCGCCGGCGGAGCGAACATGGCCGACGCGCGCATCCACTTCCGACTTCGCCTCACCAAGGGCGAGGCCATCGCCGTGGGACCGGGCAAGGTCGACCTGCTCGAAGCGATCGCGCACACCGGCTCGATCACCGCGGCGGCCAGGACACTTGGCATGTCGTACCGGCGCGCGTGGCTGCTGGTCGACACGATGAACCGCTGCTTCAGGCAGCCGGTCGTGGAAGCCGAAGCGGGCGGGGAGCGCGGCGGCGGGACGCGCCTCACCGCGCTCGGCGAGGAAGTCGTGCGCCGCTACCGCGAAAGCGAGCGGCTCGCGGCCAGGGCCGCAGCCGCGGAGCTCCGTGCCCTGCAACGCCTCCTGCGCTAGGCGTTTCGACCCCGCACGGGTCGCGTCGCCAGGTGCATCGTGCGCCTGGTGCCCGCGACGATCCGGACGTGACCGGCCTCGGTGAGTGCGTCCATTCCGATCGCTGCGCTCGCGTAAGGTCGCCTCCGCCCGACGCGACACGATCGGGTACGATGCCCGATCCGCCCGCGCTCGCGGGCGCACCGTCGCGCCATGGACTTCGCGTTCATCCTCGACCCGCTGCCGCTCCTCAAGGCCTACAAGGACACGAGCATCTCGATGATGCGTGCGCTCGCGGCGCGCGGGCATCGCATCTTCGCGCTCGCGCAGCCGGACCTGTACTGGCGCGACGGCGTAACCCGCGCGACCAGCCGGCCGCTGGAGCTCTTCGACGACGATCACGACTGGTATCGCGAAGGCGAACCCGAGGAGCGGCCGCTGCGCGACTTCGGCGCAGTGATCATGCGCAAGGACCCGCCTTTCGACATGGAGTACGTCTATTCGACGTATCTCCTGGAGGCGGCCGAGGCGCAGGGCGCCCGCGTGTTCAACAAGCCGCGCGCGATCCGCGACTACAACGAGAAGATGGCGATCGCGAAGTTCGGCGAGTTCGTCACGACCACGCTCGCCACGCGCGACATGGCGCGCATCGGCGCGTTCGTCGACGAGCAGCGCGACGTGATCGTCAAGCCGCTCGACGGCATGGGCGGGGCGTCGATCTTCCGCGTACGGCACGACGATCCCAATCGAAATGCCATCGTGGAGAACGTGTCGCTCTACGGCGCGCGCACGGTCATGGCGCAGAAGTACATCCCGGAGATCGTCGAGGGCGACAAGCGAATCCTGCTGATCGCCGGCCAGGTCGTGCCGTACGGCCTCGCCCGCATTCCCAAGCCGGGCGAGACGCGCGGCAACCTCGCAGTGGGCGGGCGCGGCGTCGCGAGGCCGCTCACCGCGCGGGACCGCGAGATCGGCGAGGCGCTCGCGCCGCAGCTGTGGCGCGACGGCCTGATCGTCGTTGGAATCGACGTGATCGGCCCCTATCTCACGGAAGTGAACGTGACCAGTCCGACGTGCTTCGTGGAGATTGCGCAGCAGTCGGGTTTCGACGTCCCCGGACTGTTTGCCGACGCGCTGCTGGCGGCGGTCGCCGGCGCGCCGAAATCGTCGGCGTGAGCGGCCGTCACTCCCGCGAAAGCGGGAATCCGGCGGCTCTTGCGACGGCGCTGGATCCCTGCTTTCGCAGGGACGACCATGAAAGTGCGTGCTAACATCTGGCGCGCGGAAATTTCCCATGATCGGTGTGCTCATCATCGCGCACGGCTCGCTCGGCGACAGCCTGATCCAGGCCGTGAGCCACGTGCTCGGTGCGCGACCGGCGCAGTTCGAAGTGTTCGACGTCGCGGCCAGCGACGACCCCATGGCATTGCTTCCGAAGGCGCGCGCGGCCATGCAGGCGCTCGACACGGGCGACGGCGTGCTCGTCTTCTCGGATCTCTACGGCGCCACGCCGTGCAACCTCGCGATCAAGCTGGCGCAGCCGGGCCGCGTCGAGGTCGTCTCGGGCGTGAACCTGCCGATGCTCGTGCGCGCATTCACCTATCGAACCAAGGGCCTCGACACGCTGGTCAAGAAAGCGATATCCGGCGGGTGCGAAGGCGTGCTGCACGTCGAGATCGACCCGGTCTATGCAGCAACGCGAGGTTGAGATCGTCAACAAGCTCGGGCTGCATGCGCGCGCGTCGGCGAAGCTGACGCAGCTTGCGGCGCGCTTTCAGAGCGACGTGCAGATCGCCCGCAACGGCCGCAAGGTGAATGCGAAGAGCATCATGGGCGTGATGATGCTGGCGGCCGGCAAGGGCTCCAAGATCACGCTTGAAATCGAGGGCCCCGACGAGCAGCAGGCGATGGACGCGCTCTGCGCGCTCATCGGCGACTGCTTCGGCGAGGCGCAGTGAGCCGCGGCATGCGCATGCCGCGTGCCGTTCCACAATTTGATGTTTGCGTGACGGTGCGGAACCTATCCGCACCGGCGCGGCTCCATAACACGCCTCGTCTCCCGGAGCCGTGCCATGCAGATACGCGAAGTCGCGGTGACCAATCCGCACGGGCTCCACGCCCGCGCCTGCGCACGCATCGTGGCGCTCGCGTCACGATTCCATGCGAACGTATCGCTCGTGGTGGCCGGACGGCGCGCGAGCGCGCGCAGCATCGTCGCCGTGATGATGCTTGCAGCGGCCATGGGCTCGACCGTGCGGCTCGAGGTGGACGGCCCCGACGAGCAGGCGGCCATGAGCGCGCTCGTCCAGCTCTTCGATCGGGGGCTCGACGTGCGCAACTGAGCGCGGGCGCCGGCCGATGAACGTCAGCTTCGCGCTGCACGGCATCGGCGTATCGGCCGGGATCGCGATCGGGCGGGCGCAGCTCGTCTCGCACGCGATGCTCGAGGTCGCGCACTACACGATTTCCGCGAAGCAGGTCCCGGCCGAGGTCGCGCGCTTCGACGCCGCGGTCAAGGACGTGCAGGTCGAGCTCGAAGCGCTGCATCGCGCCATGACCTCCGGCGACGTGCCCGGCGAGTTCGGCGCGTTCCTGGACGTGCACTGGATGATCCTCACCGACCCGACGCTGTCGGAGGTGCCGAAGAAGACCATCGCCGAGCAGCGCTGCAACGCCGAGTGGGCGCTTACGCAGCAGCTCGGCGTGCTGGTCGAGCAGTTCGACCAGATCGAGGATCCGTACCTGCGCGAGCGCAAAGCCGACGTGTTCCAGGTGGGGGAGCGCGTGCTGAAGCGCCTGATGGGCCGTCCCGGCGCGCTGCGCGCGGCGTCCGCCGAGGAGCAGACGATCCTCGTCGCGCACGATCTTTCGCCCGCCGACATCATCCAGTTCAAGCATCATCACTTCGCCGCGTTCCTGACCGACCTGGGCGGCGTCACGTCGCACACGGCGATCGTCGCGCGCAGCCTCAACGTGCCGGCGGTGGTGGCCACGCACAACGCGCGCATGCTGATCCGCGACGGCGAGATGCTCATCGTCGACGGCCAGCATCACGTCGTCATCGTCAATCCGGACCGCGCGGTCCTGCAGGAATACCGCCTGCGCCAGAACGAGCTCGACCTCGCGCGCCAGAAACTGAAGCGCCTGCGCTCCAAGCACGCGCAGACGCTCGACGGCGTGCACGTCGAGCTCAATGCCAACATCGAACTGCCCGAAGACCTGCCGCAGGCCGTGGAGAACGGCGCGAGCGGCGTCGGGCTCTTCCGATCGGAGTTCCTCTACCTGAACCGGGAGGGCCTTCCGACCGAGGACGAGCAGTTCGAGGCGTATCGGCGCGTGGCCGAGGGCATGGACGGCAAGCCGGTCACCATCCGGACCTTCGATCTCGGCGCGGACAAGCACAAGGAAGGTCTCGAGGGTCTCGCGCGCGTGGCGCCCAATCCCGCGCTGGGATTGCGGGCGGTGCGATTCTGCCTGGCCGAGCCGCGCCTCTTTCTCACGCAGTTGCGCGCGATCCTGCGCGCTTCGCATTACGGCAAGGTGCGCATCCTCATCCCGATGCTCGCATCGGTCGCGGAGGTCGACCAGACGACTGCGCTGCTCGAGCGCGCCAAGGAGCAATTGCGCGAGCAGGACGTGCCGTTCGACGCGGACGTGCCGGTGGGTGGCATGATCGAGATTCCCGCCGCCGTGCTCGCGATGGGCGCATTCCTGCGCAAGCTCGACTTCCTCTCGATCGGCACCAACGACCTCATCCAGTACACCCTCGCCGTCGACCGCGGAGACGACAGCGTGTCGCACCTGTACGATCCCATGCATCCGGCAGTGATCCGGCTCATCGGCCTCGCGATCGCGACTGCGAACAAGGCCAAGGTGCCCATCGCGGTGTGCGGCGAGATGGCGGGCGAGCTCGCCATGACGCGCCTGCTGCTCGGGCTCGGCCTGCGCGATTTCTCGATGCACCCCGCGCATCTGCTCAACGTGAAGCAGCAGGTGCTGCACACCGACCTCGGCGACGTCATGCCCATCGTCGAGCGCATGAAGCGCACCGACGATCCGGCGCGCATGGCGGCGCTGCTCGAGAAGCTCAACGCCTGAAATCCCCAGCGTCTTTCGCCGGAATGGCACGACCGCCATGCTGTTTGCCCAACAGCGCGCATGCCAGTCGTCGGCCGGCTGTTGAGCCCGTTCGCGCGCTGTTGCGATAATGCCATTGTCATGAACCCCGGATCCGCCATTCGCCTGGTCGCCGCTGTCGTGGCCGCGGCCTGGACTGCCGGCGCGCTCGCCGTGGGTGTCGGTGACAACGCGCCCGCGTTCTCGCTCGCCGGCGCGCAGGGCGAAACGGTGTCGCTCGAACGCCTGCGCGGCCAGGTCGTGTACGTCGATTTCTGGGCCTCGTGGTGCGGCCCGTGCAAGCGCTCGTTTCCGTGGATGAACGAGCTGGTCGCGAAATACGGCAAGGACGGTTTCACCGTCGTCGCGGTCAACGTCGACAAGAAGGCCGAGGATGCGCAGCGCTTCCTCGCGGCAACGCCCGCGCGTTTCACCGTGGTGTACGACGCCGCCGCCACGACGCCGGCCGCCTACCAGGTGAAGGGCATGCCGAGCTCGTTTCTCGTCGATCGCAGCGGTCGCGTGGTGATGGTCGAGCAGGGATTCCGCGACGAGCAGAAGGCGACCGTCGAAAGTCGCATCCGCGAATTGCTCGCGGCGCGCTGACCGACGCATGCGCGGGCGCTACGGCCTCATGATCGCGCTGGCGGTCGCCTGCGGCGGATGCGCCGCGTACGCGCCGCCGCAGCCGTGGGAAAAGGGCCAGCTCGCGAAGCCGGCGATGCAGTTCGACACGAATCCGCTCGGCGCGAAGGGCACGCAGCACATCTACCAGAGCAAGGAAGCCGCCGGCGGCGGTTACGGCGTCGGCGGAGGCGGTTGTGGCTGCAACTGACGAGTCGCTCGTCGTCCCCGCGAAAGCGGGGACCCAGCGGCGTAACGATAAAGACACTGGGTCCCTGCTCGCGCAGGGACGACAGGGCAATGCGCTGCTCGCCGCCGCGCTCGCATTGCCGGGCATCCTCCCCGCGGCCGCGCACGCGCAAACCGCGCCGGACCAGGGCGTGATCGCGCTGCGCTATTTCGACTACCGCGACTGGCAGCCCGGGGCGGATCGCATGACCGTGCGCAGCCCGTCGCTGTACGTGCTCGCGCCGCTCACCGATTCGCTGTCGCTCGAAGGCTCGCTCGTGTACGACGCGATGTCGGGCGCCTCGCCGCTGTACTTCAACACGCTGTCGGGTGCCTCCGGCCTCGGCGTCACCGACTATCGCAAGGCCGGCGATCTCAAGCTGACCAAGTATTTCGACCGCTGGGCGATCGGCGCCGGTGTCGCATATTCCAACGAGCGGGACTACATCTCGCGCGCCGCGTCGCTCGACGTGCGCACCTGGACGCCCGACAAGAATCGCACGTGGGCGTTCGGCATCGGGGGCGCGCACGACGACGTCAATCCCACCAACGGCGCGGCCGAAGGCGTGCATCGCGAGACGTACGATTTCCTGGTGGGCGTCACGCAGGTGCTCAACGCCGGCGCCATCGTCGAGTCGAACGTCACGTATTCGGACGGGCGCGGCTACTACAACGACCCGTACAAGCCGCTCGACCGCAGGCCGGATACGCGCAACGTGTGGGCATGGCTCACGCGCTACAACCGGTACATCGAGCCGTTCGATGCAACCCTGCGGCTGTCGTATCGGTACATCCACGACTCGTGGCACGCGGATTCGCATACGCTCGGCGTGGAATGGGTGCAGCCGCTGCCGCAGGGCTTCACGCTCACGCCGGGGCTGCGCTACATCACGCAGGACCATGCGTTCTTCTTCTACGGCCCGCCGCTCGGCAACGGACTCAAGCCCGGCCAGCCGTACAGCGCGGACCCGCGGCTTTCCGCCTTCGGCGCTTTCACGCCGAGCGTGCGACTCGACAAGCAGTTCGCCGATGGCTGGAGCGCGGACGTGGCGATGAGCTTCTACCGCCAGAAGTCGAGCTGGCGCGTCTTCGGCAGCGGCAGCGAAGGATTGCTCGACTTTTCGGCGCGGTGGTTCGAGCTCGGCGTGCAGAAGGTGTTCTGACCCTCACCCCTCACCTTAGCCCTCTCCCCGCACGCGGGGAGAGGGTGCCCGACAGGGCGGGTGAGGGGCTTCTTGCTCCTACTGCGGCGAGCACATCCCCACGCCGGTCCCAGCTCCTTCGGCAACCCACGCCTTGTCCGCCGGACGCCCGAGCATCGCGTTGCGCGTGACGAGGTCGCTGGTGAACCGATGATTCGGCGCGCCGCCCTGGCCGTTGTTGTACAGGCGATAGACCGGAAGCGTCCCCGCGGGACACGACCCGTCGGCCGAGGGCATCGGCACGTTGAACACGTCGCCTTCGTATTGCCAGTTCGGGTTCGCGAGCACCGCCGCGAATTCCGTGGGATTCGCGGTGTAGAAATGCGAGCTCCTCGGCGCGAAGCTCGTGCTGAAGAAGCGGTGCACCGTCGAGCTGCCCGCCGGTGCGCCCGCGACTGCGTACACGTTGAACGACAGCCCGGTGCGCTGCCACCCGACGAACGTGCCGTTGTCGAGCTTCGCGATCTCGTCGGCGATCGCGGTGACGAAGTAGTGGTCGAAGCCGGCGTTGTAATACTCGACCGCGAGCACTTTCGTGCCGCCGCCGCCCCCACCGCCGCCGCTGTTGCCCGCGGTTCCGTTGCCGGTTGCGCTCACCGATTGCGGGCTGCCGGTCCCGCTGCTGGACACGACGATCGTCGCGCTGCGCGCACCCGCAGTCGCAGGCCTGAACGCCACCCCGAACTGGCAGCTGCCGCCGGGCTGAATGACCGAGCCCGCGCAACCGTTGCTCACGATCGGGAATTCGCTGCCGTTGCTGCTCGCGACGCTCGACACGGTCACCGCGCGGCCGCCGGCATTGGTGATCGTGACGGTGGACGCGCCGCTTTGCGCGCCGACCGCCGTGTCGGGGAGCGTCACGTGCGACGGCACACTGAGCTGCCCCGCGGATGCCGCGGTGTGCCCCGTGCCGCTCAAGGCGACGGTCTCAGTGCCGTTGCTCGCGTTGCTCGCGATCGTCAATGTCGCGCTTCGCGCACCTGCGGCCGACGGGTGGAACGACACGCCGACCTGGCAGGAGCCGGGACCGACCGAGCCCGTGCAGGCATTGCTCGACACGGTGAAGTCGCCGGCGTTCGCACCGGAAACGCTCACCGAGGAAAACGTGACGGCCGACGCACTGACGGTTACGGTCGCGGTTTGCAGGCTGCTCGTGCCCGTGTCGACCGTGCCGAACGCGAGCGATGCGGGCGCCGAAATGCTGCCGGGTCCACCGCCGCCGCCACTGCTGCCGCCGAACACGTTCTGCAGGTATGCCGAGATGTCCTGAAGGTCGCTGTCCGTGATGAGCTGCTGGTCGTAGAACGGTTTCAGCAGCTCCGTCATGTCCGTCTTGCCACCGACCGGACCGTTGATCCCGAGCAGGATGTTCTGCCATTCCGTACCTTGCCTCACACCGCCGGACTGGCCGTTTTTTTCAGGATCCTTTCGAGGATCCGCGCCGTGGCAATCCGAGCACGCGTACGGTGATTGCGAGTAGATCTGCCCTCCGCGCGTCGCGTTCTGCGCGTGCGCGCTGCCGAGCGCGAGCGTCGCGAGCAGCACGCCGAAGACGCTACCGATGATCCGCCGCACCGCCATGAACGCTCCGCGCGAATTGTTGTTCTGCTTCGAAGAGGCACGGGCGCCCTCCCGCCTGCCGGACGCGCCATGACGGCGGCATATTATTCCAACGTCATGAAGGCCGGCGGGCCGTTCGTCGGCGGATCGAAGCGCACGGAAAGGGCGGCGAGGCGCACGGAACCCCTCCCGGCGCACGGAGTAGAATGAGGCTCGACGCGGCGATTTGAGCCAGCTTGCGGGCGCGGGGCGGGCCGTTTTCCGCCCGACAAATGCGGCTAAAGCGGTGTTGTCGCGGCGAAGCCGCATCAACCCGACCAAGCCTCGAAGCTGGTCGGGTTTTTGTTATTGAGCCATGGCGTCGTTTGCTGCCACCACGGGGGGTGCCGACTCGGCCTATGTCGCCGACAATTCCGTCGGCATCGTCGAGCCGCGCGTCGCGCATTTCAGCGACCCGCTTGCGCTCGCCTCGGGCCGCACGCTTCCGGCCTACGACCTCGCCTACGAGACGTACGGCACGCTCAACGCCGATGCGAGCAACGCCGTCCTCATCTGCCACGCGCTCAACGCATCGCATCACGTGGCGGGCGTGTACGCGGACGAGCCGGGCAACGTCGGCTGGTGGGACAACATGGTCGGCCCCGGCAAGCCGCTCGACACGAAGCGTTTCTTCGTCGTCGGCGTGAACAATCCGGGGAGCTGCTTCGGATCCACCGGGCCGCAATCGATCGATCCCGGTACGGGCAGGCCGTGGGGAAGCGATTTCCCGCTCGTGACGGTGGAGGACTGGGTCGACGCGCAGGCGCGACTCGCCGATCGCCTCGGCATCCGGCAATGGGCCGCGGTCATGGGCGGCAGCCTCGGCGGCATGCAGTCGCTCGCTTGGGCCGTGCGCTATCCGCAGCGCATACGCCACGCGCTCGTCATCGCGGCCGCGCCGAACCTCTCCGCCGAGAACATCGCGTTCAACGAGGTCGCACGCCAGGCGATCATGACCGACCCGGAATTCCACGAGGGTCATTTCTACGCCCACGGCGCCAAGCCTCGTCGAGGCCTGCGCGTGGCGCGCATGATCGGTCACATCACCTATCTCTCCGACGAGCAGATGGACGCCCGCTTCGGGCGGCAATTGCGCGATGGCCTGCGCTTCTCGTTCGCGCCCGAGTTCCAGATCGAGTCGTACCTGCGCTACCAGGGCGAGAAATTCGCCGAGTACTACGACGCGAACACGTACCTGCGCATCACCAAAGCGCTCGACTATTTCGATCCTGCGTCGACGACCGGCGGCGACCTCGCGCAGGCGCTCTCGCCCGCGCGCTGCCGCTTCCTCGTCATCGGCTTCACCACGGACTGGCGCTTTCCGGTGGCGCGCTCGCGCGAGATCGTGCGCGCGCTCGTGCGCCGGCGCCACGAAGTGTCCTACGCCGAGGTGATGGCGCCGCACGGCCACGACGCATTCCTGCTCGACAATCCGCAATACCATGCGGTGGTGCGAAGCTACTTCGACCGCCTCGCGCAGGAGCCGGTATCGCCGCCGACGTCGCGCGCGCTCGCCGCACGCATCGCGACCGCCGACGCGGGCGGCGTGCTGCCGGCCGGTCCGAAGCCCCAGGACAACGGCCTTCGCGCCGACTACGCGACGATCGCGAGCTGGATCGGCCACGGCGCACGGGTGCTCGACCTCGGTTGCGGCGACGGAACGCTGCTCGCGCATCTGCGCCGCACGCGCGCCGCGACCGGCTACGGCATCGAGATCGCCGACGCCGGCGTGCTCGCCAGCGTTCGCAACGGCGTCGACGTCATCCAGAGCGACCTCGAGCGCGGCCTCGCCGGATTCGACGACGGCGCGTTCGACTGCGTGATCCTGTCGCAGACGCTGCAGGCGATGCGACGCATCGAGGAGATCGTCGCCGAGATGCTGCGCGTCGGCCGCGAGGCCATCGTGACGTTCCCGAACTTCGGCCACTGGTCGCATCGGCTTCAGATCCTCGGCGGCCGCATGCCGGTGTCCAGGTCGCTGCCGTACGAGTGGTACGACACGCCGAACATTCATCTCTGCACCGTCGCCGACTTCGACGCCTTCCTCGCCGCGCGCGGGCTCCACGTCGTCGATCGCGTCGTGCTGTCGAATGCGCGCCCGGTGACGTTCGCGCCCAACGTGCGCGGCGAGCTCGCGATCTACCACTTCCGCCGCGCGTGACGGAGGCCCCACGCCCCACGTGGCGGCAGGCGCTGTTCAACCGGCGCATGCTCATCTGCGTGTTCACCGGCTTCTCTTCCGGGTTGCCGCTGTGGCTGCTGGTGAACCTGCTTCCCGCGTGGCTGCGCACCGAAGGTGTCGACCTGAAGACGATCGGCTTCTTCACGCTGGTGCAGCTTCCGTACACGTGGAAGTTCCTCTGGTCGCCGCTGGTCGATCGCTATGCGCTGCCGCTGCTCGGCCGGCGGCGCGGCTGGATGCTCGTGACGCAGCTTCTGCTGCTCGGGGCCATTCCGCTGCTGGGCACGATGAACCCGAACGCGGATGTGTGGAGCGTGGTCACGCTGGCCGCGGCGGTGGCGTTCTTCTCCGCGTCGCAGGACATCGTGCTCGACGCGTTCCGCCGCGAGATCCTGCCGGAGCACGAGCTCGGCCTCGGCACGTCGATCCACGTGAACGCGTATCGCATCGCGAGCCTCGTGCCCGGCGCGCTTGCGCTGATCCTCGCCGATCATCTGCCGTGGCCGACGGTCTTCCTGATCACCGCGCTGTTCATGCTGCCCGGCATCGCCATGACGCTGCTGGTGAGCGAGCCGGCGCTCGTGCACGGCCGTCCCGCGACGCTGCGCGAAGCGGTGATCGAGCCCTTCCACGAGTTCGTCACGCGCAACGGCTTGCGCGGGGCGGTCCTGGTGCTCGCGTTCATCTTCCTCTACAAGCTCGGCGACTCGATGGCCACCGCGCTCGCGACCCCGTTCTACCTCGACATGGGGTTCAGCAAGACCGACATCGGGGTGGTCGCCAAGAACGCCGGCCTGTGGACGAGCCTGGTGGGCGGCGTGCTCGGCGGGCTGTGGATGGTGAAGATCGGCATCAATCGCGCGCTGTGGGTCTTCGGCATCGTGCAGGTGCTCGCGATCCTGGGCTTCGCGTGGCTTGCGTACGTTCACGAGCCGGACCGCCTGCTGCTCGCGCTCGTCATCGCATTCGAGGCGCTGGGCGTCGGTCTCGGCACCGTCGCGTTCACCGCGTTCATAGCCCGCGCCACCGATCCGCGCTACACGGCGACGCAGTTCGCGCTCTTCACGAGCCTCGCCGTCGTGCCGCGCGCGCTGGTCAACGCCTCCACCGGCTGGATCGTCGAGCGCACCGGCTGGCTGGACTTCTTCCTGCTGTGCACCCTGCTCGCGTTGCCGGGAATGGCATTACTCTTGCGTGTCGCGCCGTGGCGCGAGCGCACGCCGCCCGCCGAAACGGCGGCGCCGGCGGGGCCCTCGGCAGGAGGCGCATGAATCCCCAGAAGTTCAGCGCGATCGCGCATCGCGATCACGACTACTGCAATCCGATCTCGGCGGCGAAGATCGAGCGCATGCTCGACCTCCTGCCGCTCGACGAGACGTCGCGCGTGCTCGACCTCGGTTGCGGGCGCGCCGAGCTGAGCCTGCGCATCATCGAGCGCTTCGGCTCGACCGTCGTCGCCATAGACAGCTCCTCGTACATGCTCGATGCCGCGCGCGAGCGTGCCGAGTGGACGGGCGCGCTCGGCAAGCTGCATCTCGACGACGCGGACATCCGCGATTTCCAGGCCGACCCCGAGACGTTCCACCTTTCCGTCATGCTGGGCGGCGGCGGCATTCCCGGGGGCATGCCGGGCATCTGCCGGCAGCTCAAGACCTGGACCAAGTCCGGCGGCTACGTGCTGATCGGCGAAGGCTACTGGCGCGCGCGTCCCAACGCGGAATATCTCGCGCTCCTCGGCGGCCCCGATTCGCAGTTCCTCGACCACCGCGGCAACGTTCAGGCCGGCATCGACGCGGGGCTCGTGCCCATGCACGCCACCACCGCATCGCCCGATGAATGGGACGAGTACGAGTGGAAATACAGCCGCTCGATCGAGCGCTACGTGCGGCAGCAGCCGGACGATCCGGACGCCGCCGCGATGCTCGAGCGCAGCCGCCGCTGGCGCGACGCGTATCTGCGCTGGGGACGCGACACGCTCGGGTTCGCGGTGTATCTCTTCTATCGGCCGGGCGCGACCATCGGATAAGGCTTCACGCCTCCGCTGCCCGCTCGCTGTCCATACGCTCCAGCGCCTCGGCAATTTCCAGCCACTCCGATTCCAGCCGCGCGAGCGACCACGTGAGCGCGCCGCTGCGCTCCGTCGATTCGACGAGCCGCGGCCTCGCTTCGTCCGTGTACGCCTCGGGCGACGCGAGCCACGCGTCCAGCGCCTGCTTCTCGGCGCCGAGCGTCGCGAGCTCGCATTCGATCGCGTTCTGGCGCGCGACATAGGGCTTGCGCGCATCGGCACGTTGCTGGCGCGCCGCCGCTTCGCGTCGCCTCGCCTCCTTGCGATCGGCCGACGGCCCGCGAAGCTTCGCCTGCTCTTCGTCGCGCGCCACGGTCGCACGTCGCCGCAGGCCCAGCACCCAACTGCGATAGTCGTCGAGATCGCCGTCGAACGGCGCGACACGCCCTTCGTGAACGAGCCACAGCTCGTTGGTCGTGGCGCGCAGCAGGTGACGGTCGTGCGCGACGACGATCAGCGCGCCGTCGTAGTCCTGCAGCGCCTCGGTCAGCGCCTCGCGCATCTCGATGTCGAGATGGTTGGTCGGCTCGTCGAGCAGCAGCAGGTTCGGCCGCTCGCGCACGAGCAGCGCGAGCGTGAGGCGCGCCTTCTCGCCGCCCGACATCTCGCCTGCCGGCGCGAGTGCGCGATCGCCGCGGAAATCGAAGCCACCGAGATAGTCGCGCAGGTCCTGCTCGCGCGTGTCGGGCTCGAGGCGCTGCAGATGACGCAACGGCGATTCGTCGGCGCGGAGCTGGTCCACCTGATGCTGCGCGAAGTAGCCGATCCGAAGCTGCTGCGCCGTCCATCGCGTACCCGTGCGCGAGCCCAGCACGCCGGCGATCGCCTTCAGCAGCGTCGACTTGCCTGCGCCGTTGGGACCGAGCATTCCGATGCGTGCGCCGGCGAGCATCGACCAGTCCACGTTCTCGAGGACCGGCGTCGCGTCGCCATACGCCAGCGTCGCCTGCTCGAGCCGAAGCAGCTGCCGCGCCGTCAAGGCAGTCGGCGCGAACTCGAACGCGAACGGGCTGTCGACGTGCGCCGCCGCGATGACCTCCATGCGCTCGAGCGCCTTGATGCGGCTTTGCACCTGCTTCGCCTTGGTCGCCTTCGCGCGAAAGCGCTCGATGAAGCGCGTCAGGTGCTCGATCTGCCGCTGCTGCTTGGCGTAGGTGGCCTGTTGCAGCGCGAGCTGCTGCGCGCGCTGCGTCTCGAACTGCGCGTAGTTGCCCGAGTACGCGCGCAGCTTGCCGGCGTCGATGTGCACCACGGTGTCGACCACCGCGTCGAGCACGTCGCGGTCGTGTGTGATCAAGAGCAGCGTTCCGGGATAGCGCGACAGCCAGTCTTCGAGCCACAGCACCGCATCGAGATCGAGATGGTTGGTAGGCTCGTCGAGCAGCAGCAGATCGCTGCGGCACATCAGTGCCTGCGCCAGGTTGAGGCGCATGCGCCAGCCGCCCGAGAAGCTCACGACCGGATCGCGATGACGCGACTCCGGAAAGCCCAGGCCTGCGAGCAGCGTCGCGGCGCGCGCCTGCGCGCCGTAGCCGCCGATCGCCTCGAAGCGATGATGCAGCTCCGCGAGCACCGTGCCGTCCGCGTGCGCGGTGTGGAGCCCGTGCGCGGCGCCCGCGTCCGCGAGCGCCCGCTCGATCTCGCGCAGCTCCCGATCGCCGTCGAGCACGAACTCGATCGCCGGCATGGGCGTCGACGGCGTTTCCTGCGCCACGTGCGCAAGCACCCATCGCGGCGGCAGGTCGATCGTCCCGCCGTCCGGCGCGAGCTCGCCGCGCAGCGCCGCGAACAGGCTCGACTTGCCGCTGCCATTGGGCCCGACCAGGCCGACCTTGTGTCCCACATGGACCGTGAGGCCGGCACGCGAGAGCAGCTTGCGGCTGCCGCGCGCGAGGGTGAGGTCGGTGATGCGGAGCATGTTGAAGCAAGGGCAGGGATTGGAGGTCAGGGAGCAGCCATCAACCACGCCGTGCGCCTGGCACGCCGAGCCCTAACGCCTGATCCCTAGCCCCGGAGTTCGTAGTCGTAATCGATTATCAACGGTGCATGGTCCGAAAAGCGCCGGTTCTTGTAGATCGATGCGGTGCGCGCCCGGGCCGCAATGCCCCGCGTTGCGATCTGGTAGTCGATGCGCCAGCCGACGTTCTTCTTCCACGCCTGGCCGCGATTCGACCACCATGTGTACTGCTCCGGGCGCGCGTCGACGGTGCGGAACACGTCGACGAACCCGATCTCGTCGAACACGCGCGTGAGCCATGCGCGCTCCTCGGGCAGGAAGCCGGAATTCTTCTGGTTCGCGCGCCAGTTCCTGAGGTCGATCGGCTGATGCGCGATGTTCCAGTCGCCGCACAGGATCACTTCGCGCCCGCTGCGCACGAGCCCTTCGAGATGCGGCAGGAAGGCGTCGAGGAAGCGGAACTTGGATGCCTGTCGATGCGGCCCGCTCGACCCCGACGGAAGGTACACGCTGATGATCGAGAGCTCCGCGAAGTCCGCTTGCACGTACCGGCCTTCGGGATCGAACTCGACGTGGCCGAATCCGTTCGCGGATCGGTGCGGCTGCTTGGCGTACAGGCCCACGCCGCTGTAGCCCTTGCGGTGCGCATGATGGAACGCCGCATGCGATTTGCGCGGCGCACGCAGGCTCCGCGGAACGTCGTCGGCGTGGCATTTGAGCTCCTGCACGCAGACGACGTCCCACGGCTCGGCGCGCGCGAGCCAGCGCGCGAAGCCCTTGCGCTCCGCCGAGCGCAAGCCATTCACGTTGCAGGTGATGATTCTCATGCGATGACACACCGATCGCTATAATTCCGAACCGCAGCGGCGCGCGCCCCGGACGATGACCGATTTCCGCCAGGAATTCCTTGCCTTCGCAATGGCACGCGAAGTGCTACGTTTCGGTTCATTCGTCACCAAGGCGGGACGGCAAAGCCCCTACTTCTTCAACGCCGGATTGTTCAACGACGGCGAGAGCCTGCGCCGGCTGGGCGGATTTTACGCAACCGCGCTGCTCGATTCCGGCCTCCCGTGCGATCGGCTGTTCGGCCCGGCCTACAAGGGCATCACCCTTGCAGCCGCGACCGCGATTGCGCTTGCCGAAAAAGGTCACAATTTGCCCTACAGCTTCAACCGCAAGGAAGCGAAGGACCACGGCGAAGGCGGCAACCTCGTAGGAGCGCCGCTGGTCGGTCGCGTGCTGATCGTCGACGACGTGATCACAGCCGGGACGTCCGTGCGCGAATCGGTCGACACGATTCGTGCGCACGGTGCCACGGTCGCCGGCGTGCTGATCGCCCTCGATCGCATGGAGCGGGGACAGGGCGAAGCTTCCGCGGTGCAGGAAGTGCGCGAGCGCTACGGCGTGCCGGTCGTCGCGATCGCAACGCTCGACGATCTGATGGATTTCCTCGCCGCGCGCCCCGAGCTCGCGGCACAGCGTCACGCGGTGAGCGAGTACCGCGGACGCTACGGCGTGCATTGATCCGCGCGACATGAGCCCGATGCGCATCGTGTCGAGCACGCTGGCGATCGCTGCGATGCTCGCGGCCGCGTCCGCGACCGCCGCGCTCTACAAGTGGGTCGACGACAAGGGCGTCGTCCACTATTCCGACAAGATGCCGCCCGAGGCCGTCGACAAGGGCAGCGTCGAGCTCAACAAGCAGGGCCTCCCGGTGAAGCGCACCGAGCCGGCGCCCACGGTGGAGCAACGCCGGGCCAAGGCGGCCGAGGAAGAGCGGCAGAAGCAGGTCGCGCGCGAGCGGGAGGTCGTCGACCGCCGCGACCGTGCGCTCATGGAGTCGTACACGAGCGAGGAGGAGATCGACCTCGCGCGCTCGCGTGCGCTCGGCACCATCGACTCGCAGGTGCAGTCGGCGCAGGCCTACAGCGTCCAGCTCACCAAGCGGCGCGGCGAGCTCGAGGCCAAGCGCAAGTCGTTCGGCGACAAGCCGCCTCCGCCCGCGTTCGAGCGCGAGATGGAGAGCATCGCCGATGAGCTCTCCAGGCAAACCACCCTCATCGCGGAGAAGAAGCGCGAAGCGGCCACCGTCATGGCCCGCTACGACGCCGACAAGGCACGGTGGCGGGAGCTGCGGGCGATCGCGGTGAGTAAACAAGAACCTACGCAGAACGGCAAGAACTAGACGATCCCGCGCCGCCGCGGTAACACAAGAACCTACGAAGACGATCCCGCGCCGCCGCTTCGCGGCGACGCGACTTTGCGCGCTGTTTTTTTGAGGGGGCGGTGAAGCAGCTGGTTTGTCGTAGCGTCACACGACCGCGCTGCAGGTCCTTCGGCGCTTCGCGCCTCGGGATGACATTCCGGGCCTGTCATAATGTCGGGCTCCCCGGCAACATTCCGCGGCGTTTCCCGATGGCCCAGTACGTCTACACGATGAACCGCGTGGGCAAGGTCGTTCCGCCCAAGCGCGTGATCCTCAAGGACATCTCGCTGTCCTTCTTTCCCGGCGCGAAGATCGGCGTGCTCGGCCTCAACGGCGCCGGCAAGTCGAGCCTGCTGCGGATCATGGCGGGAGAGGACCGGGAGTATGACGGCGAGGCGACGCCGATGCCCGATCTGCGCATCGGCTTCCTGCCGCAGGAGCCCCGGCTCGATCCGTCGAGCAGCGTGCGCGAGGCGGTCGAGCAGGGCATGAGCGAAGTGCTCGACGCCAAGAAGAAGCTCGACGAGATCTACGCGGCGTACGCCGAGCCCGACGCCGACTTCGACGCGCTCGCAGCGGAGCAGGCGCGGCTCGAGGCGATCATCGCGGCTTCGGGGAGCGACTCCAGCGTGCAGATGGAGATCGCCGCGGACGCGCTGCGCTTGCCGCCCTGGGATGCGACGATCGGCAAACTGTCAGGCGGCGAGAAGCGCCGCGTGGCGCTGTGCCAGCTTCTGCTGTCCAAGCCCGATATGCTCCTGCTCGACGAGCCGACCAACCATCTCGACGCGGAAAGCGTCGAATGGCTCGAGCAATACCTGCAGAAGTTTCCCGGCACCGTGATCGCGGTGACCCACGACCGCTACTTCCTCGACAACGCCGCAGAGTGGATCCTCGAGCTCGACCGCGGCTACGGCATTCCCTGGAAGGGCAACTACAGCTCGTGGCTCGAGCAGAAGGAGCAGCGCCTCGCCACCGAGGCCAAGCAGGAGGCCGGGCGCATCAAGGCGATGCAGAAGGAGCTCGAGTGGGTGCGCCAGAACCCGAAGGGACGCCAGGCGAAGAACAAGGCGCGCATCCAGCGCTTCGAGGAGCTCGCGTCGTACGAGCACCAGAAGCGCAACGAGACGCAGGAGATCTTCATTCCCGTCGCGGAGCGCCTCGGCAACGAGGTGATCGAGTTCAGGAATGTGAGCAAGGGCTACGGCGACCGGCTCTTGATCGACGATCTCTCGTTCCGCGTGCCGCCGGGCGCGATCGTGGGCATCATCGGGCCCAACGGTGCCGGCAAGACGACGCTGTTCCGCATGATCACGGGACGCGAGAAACCGGACAAGGGCGAGATCGCCATCGGGCACACCGCGCAACTCGCGGTCGTGGACCAGACGCGCGAATCGCTGCCGAACGACAAGACGGCGTGGGAAGCGATCAGCGGCGGGCTCGACATCCTGCAGGTCGGGCGCTTCGAGATGCCGTCGCGCGCGTATCTCGGCCGCTTCAACTTCAAGGGACCGGACCAGCAGAAGATGGTCGGTGCACTGTCGGGCGGCGAGCGCGGGCGCCTTCATCTCGCGGCCACGCTGCTCAAAGGCGGCAACGTGCTGCTGCTCGACGAGCCCTCGAACGACCTCGACGTGGAGACGTTGCGCGCGCTGGAGGAGGCGCTCACCGAGTTCGCCGGCAGCGTGCTCGTCATCTCGCACGATCGCTGGTTCCTCGACCGCATCGCCACGCACATCCTCGCCGCCGAGGACGACTCGAAGTGGGTGTTCTACGAAGGCAACTTCCACCAGTACGAGGAAGACAAGAGGCGGCGCCTCGGCGAGGAAGAGGCCCGGCCGCACCGGCCGCGGTACAAGCCGCTGATGCAGTAGACGATCGCCGTCGCCGGACTTCCGGCTCGGCCGAACGACCGATGGATTCGATCCGGTTCCTCGCGGACACTGGACGACTCGAAGACGTGCGTGGCGTAAGATGAAACGGTCGTCCTCACGACCTACGGGAGATCGTCCTGTGAGCGCCGTCCTCGACTACCCGCACCGCTACGCCTTCACCGCCGACGAATATTTCCGCATGGGCGAGGCGGGCGTATTCCCGCCGGAAGCGCGCGTCGAGCTGATCGAGGGGGAGATCCTCGAAATGGCGCCGATCGGCAGCCCGCATGCGGGCACGGTGAACATCCTCACCCGGGCGTTCGTCCTGCTCGCGGGCGACCGTGCCATCGTCTCCGTGCAGAATCCGCTGATCGTCTCCGATCGGTCGGTACCGCAGCCCGACGTCGCGGTTCTCGGAGCGCGGGCAACGAGCTACACCGATGCGCACCCCACGGCCGCCGACGTGTTCCTCGTAGTCGAAGTATCCGACACGACAGCGCGCTTCGACCGGTCGATCAAGGTGCCGCTCTACGCGCGCGCCGGCATCCAGGAGGCGTGGGTCGTCGACGTGAACGCCAAAGTCGTGCACGTTTACCGTGAACCGGAGGCCGGCGGATATCGCACGACCCGTACCGTGGCGGTCGGCGGCGAGGTAGCGCTGCGCGCGCTGCCGGACGTGCGCATTGCCGTGGGCGATCTCTTCCCCGAAGCGACGAGGCCGCTGTAGCGCGACTGCCTGCGGCGAACGTTTCACGGTGTCCTGCGACCCATGAAGCTCGTGCTTCAACAACCCGGCGTGCGTGAAATCAACGTGAAGCTCATGCTGGCGGGGGGGCAGATGGTCGCGATCAAGGTCGCGGCCGACAATCCACTGCTGGCGAGCCTGTTCACCGCGCTGTCGCCACAGTCGTCCGCCACGCCGCGCGCCACGCTCTACCAGATTCCGATCGAGGGCGGGAAGTCGTCGCTCGCATTCAGCAGCGATCGTCTCGTCGCCATCGTCACCGACCCGGCGGTCGTCGTGCAGGAAGAGAGCGGGGCTTCGTCACCGACCGCGGACTCGCTGCCTGACGCGTCGCCGGCGGGCGATGCGCTGCCCATCGTGCGCCATCCCGTCGTTCAGCTCGACGGCTTCCTCCCGGAGGCCGAAGTGACGGCGCTGCTCGAAGCGGTGTTCGCAGCGCAGGAGCGCTTCATTCCTTCGGACGTGAGCGACGGCAAGGCGGACTATCGCCAGTCCCTGGTGATGCTCGCCCCCGAGAGCGTGGTCGCAATGATGAGCGCGAAGATTCGGGCGGTGATGCCGAACGTCATGTCGCAGCTGCGCATGCCGCCGTTCCCGGTCGGCCGCATCGAGACGCAGGTCACGGCGAGCAACGACGGGGCGTTCTTTCGCGTTCACACCGACGCGGGTCACAACGAAACGATCAAGCGCCAGCTCACCTACGTCTATTACTTCAACCGCCGGCCGAAGGGTTTCACGGGCGGCGAGCTGCGCATCTACGACGATCGCATTCGCAACAACAAGCTGGCGCGCGCGGACTCGTTCCAGGTGGTCGAACCGCGCCACAACAGCATCGTGTTCTTCCAGGCGGCGATCATGCACGAGGTCGTGCCGGTCGCCGTCCCCAGCAAGGACTTCCGCGACAGCCGGTTCACCGTGAACGGGTGGATCGACCGCACTTAGCAGCCTGCGCACGCAGTATCGCTGGTACCGCTGTCGCACCGCATTACAGATCGGCGGGTTGACCATAAGTCCTTGAAACATCGGTTGCGAACCGCCGCTTTCGTGCGCGGAAGGCAGGACAAGAGCCGTTCGAGCGCGATTCGAGGCTTGCACCGCCAGTTTCATGCCGCCGGGGTTGAGGCAGGGCGCCGGTCGAGACGGCGCATCGGCACGGTCTGTCGAAAATACTTACACAACGCGGCCAACATACTGTCCACTACATAAAACGCCTTGCAGCAGAGGAGCTTACCGATGACGGCTCGCCGATTGCTTCAGGGGAGCCAGAGCGTTCTCGCAAATCAATTTTCCTGGGTGGGCACATGCAAGATCGGCACGAAGCAAAACGAACCTTCAAAGGCCGCCTTGTCGGACCGGTGGCCCTGGCACTGGCGCTGGCGTCGTCGACCGCGTGGGGTACGCTGATCTCGTTCACGGCAACGGGCAGCGGCTCGGACGGCGCGTTGTCCGCGCAGGCCGACTTCAACGTCACCGACGGCCAGCTCATCGTCACGCTCACCAACCTGCTGGGCGCGGACGTCATTCGAAGCGCCGGCCAGGCGTTGAGCGACATCTCGTTCGACCTGAGCGACGACGTCGGTACGGTCGGCGCGCTCACGGCCGCGGGACAGTTCGGCAACGTGGATGGCTCGGGCAACGTGACCAACGTGACCACGGACTCGAGGACCGGGGACTCGACGCCGGTGCGCTGGTTCGACAACGGCTCGATTGGCGGCACTTCCATCACGCTCGAGGCCATCGGCGGTGGCAAGCCGTCCCAGATGATCACACCTGCGGCACCGGGCGGCGTGCTGTCGAACGTCAACAACGGCTTTCAGCAGTTCAACTCCTACGTCATCGGTCCCGGAACGTTCACCCTGGACCTCTCCGGCGTGACGGCCAACACGATCATCTCGAACGTGCAGTTCTCGTTCGGCACCGGTCCGGACACGTTCCTCCCCGGCGTCCCGGTCCCGACGCCAGGCTTGCCCGAGCCCGGCGTGCTCGCACTGCTCGGCCTGGGGCTCTTCGTGCTCGCCGCGTCGCGGCGCTGGTCACGCTAGTCCGAACGACCTCACGGCAAAACCCCGCCCGCGTGGCGGGGTTTTTGTTGGGTCGTCGAACGGGGTCGGAGTCATGACCTGACCCCGTTCTTCAGTCCCGCGCGCCTATTCCGCACTCGAGCCGACGACTTCCAGCAGCGCGTTGGCGAGGCCGTCGGTGAGGCCGATCGCCTTCGCTGCGGCGGGTGAAAGATCGGCGATGCGTCCGGGCACCGCCGGCCCGCGATCGTTCACCACCACCTCCACGCTGCGATGATTCGCGAGATTGGTCACGCGCACGCGCGTGCCGAAAGGCAGGGTCGGGTGCGCCATCGTGAGCGCGTCGGGATCGAAGATCTCGCCGCTCGCCGTCTTCTTGCCGGCGAAACTCATGGCGTAGAACGACACGACGCCCCGCTCGGTGAGCGGTGGCTTGCGCTCGGCGGCCGATCCGCGCGGCGCGGCCGGTGACGCAGCTGCGGGCGGCCCGACCACCGGCGGTGGCGCAACCGTCGGCGGCGGTCCAACGCTGGGAGATGCGCTTTCCGGCGCGGTCTCGGGTCCCGGCAGTTGCCCGCACGCCGCGACCGCGATCAATGCCGCAAGGGATACGCGGCGACAGGCGAGGCTCAGGGAGCGGACCGGCAGCCGCGCGGCGACGTGATCGTGCAATCGCGGCACGTCAGCTCGCCAGCTTGCGCTTCAAGATTGCGTTGACCTGCGACGGATTCGCCTTGCCCTTCGACGCGGCCATCACCTTGCCCACGAGCGAGTTGAAGGCCTTTTCCCTGCCGGCCCGGTATTCCGCGACGATCGCTGCATTGGCACCGAGCACGTCATCGACGAGCTGCTCGATCGCGCCCTCGTCCGAGATCTGCCGCAGGCCCCTGCGCTCGATGATCGCGTCGGCGTTGCCTTCGCCGGACCACATCGCGTCGAAAACGTCCTTCGCGATCTTGCCGGAGACCGTGTCGTCGGTAATCCGCGCGAGCAGGCCGCCCAGCGCCGGCGCGTCGACCTTCGCCTGCGTGACGTCGAGCTCCGCGCGATTCAGCGCCGCCGACAGCTCGCCGAGCACCCACGTCGCGGCCATCCTCGCGTGGGCAATGCCCAACGCTTCGACGGTGTCCTCGAAGTAGCGCGCCATCGCGCGACTCGACGTGAGCGTGGTCGCCTCGTACGCGCTCACGCCGTAACGCGCCATGAAGCGCTCGCGCATCGCCTCGGGCAGCTCGGGCAATTCGCTGCGGACGCGATCGATCCACGCGCGGTCGATGACGAGCGGCGGCAGGTCGGGATCCGGGAAGTAGCGGTAGTCGTGCGCCTCTTCCTTGGTGCGCATCGAGCGCGTCTCGTTGCGATCGGGGTCGTAGAGGCGCGTCTCCTGCACGACGGTGCCGCCGTCCTCGATCAGCTCGACCTGGCGCCGCACCTCGAACTCGATCGCATGTTGCAGGAAGCGGAAGCTGTTGAGGTTCTTGATCTCGCAGCGCGTGCCGAGCTTCGTCTCGCCCATCGGGCGCACCGACACGTTCGCGTCGCAGCGGAAGCTGCCTTCCTGCATGTTGCCGTCGCAGATGCCGATCCACGTCACGAGCCCGTGCAGCGCCTTGGCGTACGCGACCGCCTCGGCCGCGCTGCGCATGTCCGGCTCGGTGACGATCTCGAGCAATGGCGTGCCGGCACGATTGAGATCGATGCCGCTCATGCCATGGAAATCCTCGTGCAGCGACTTGCCGGCGTCCTCTTCCAGGTGCGCGCGCGTGAGGCGCACGTGCTTCTCGCCCGCCTCGGTGACGATGGTGAGGCCGCCGCCCTGCACGACCGGAATCTCGTACTGCGAGATCTGGTAGCCCTTCGGGAGGTCGGGATAGAAGTAGTTCTTGCGCGCGAACACGCTGCGCGTGTTGATCGTGCCGCCGACCGCGAGGCCGAAGCGGATCGCGCGCTCCACCGCGCCCCTGTTGAGCACGGGAAGCACGCCGGGCAGCGCGATGTCCACCGCCGAGGCCTGCGTGTTCGGCGGGGCGCCGAACTGCGTCGACGCGCCCGAGAAGATCTTCGCCGCGGTGGACAGCTGCGCGTGCGTCTCCAGCCCGATGACGACTTCGTAATTCATTTCGCGAAAGGCGGCGTGCGCCGGTGCCAGTCGGTCGCCTGCTGGAAGCGATGCGCGATCTCGAGCAGGCGCGCTTCCTCGAAATAGTTCGCCTGGAGCTGCAGCCCGATCGGCAGTCCATCGCGCGACAGGGCGCCGGGAATCGAGATCGCCGGCGTTCCCGTGAGGTTCCCGGCGATGGTGAAGATGTCGTTGAGATACATCTGCACCGGATCGTCGGTCTTGGCGCCGAGCTCGAACGCGGGCGTCGGCGCCGTCGGACCGAGCATGATGTCGCACTGCGCGAACGCGCGCTGGAAGTCGTCGGCGATCAATCGCCGCACCTGCTGCGCCTTCAGGTAATACGCGTCGTAATACCCGTGCGACAGCACGTACGTGCCGACCAGGATGCGTCGCTTGACTTCCGCGCCGAATCCTTCGGCGCGCGTCTTGCAGTACATGTCCGTGAGATCGCCGTAGCGCTCGGCGCGATGACCGTAGCGCACGCCGTCGAAGCGAGACAGGTTCGACGACGCTTCCGCGGGCGCGATCACGTAGTAGACCGGCACCGAATATTTGACCGCGGGCAGCGTGAGGTCGACCGTCGTTGCGCCGAGCTTGCGCAACTCGGCAATCGCCGCTTCGGCGGCGGCCATGACGTCGGGCGCGATGCCCTCGCCGAAGTACTCGCGCGGCAGGCCGATGCGCACGCCTTCCAGCGGCCGCGCCGGCGCCGGCGCGCGCAAGCGGCGCGCGTAGTCTTCCTTCGGCCGATCGATCGACGTCGAATCGCGCGCGTCGTGGCCGGCCATCGCGTTCAGCAGCAGCGCACAGTCTTCCGCGGTCTGCGCGAACGGTCCCGGCGTGTCGAGGCTCGACGCGAACGCGATCAGCCCGTAGCGCGAGCACACGCCATACGTGGGCTTGAGCCCGCAGATGCCGGACAACGCCGCCGGCTGCCGGATCGAGCCACCCGTATCGGTGCCGGTTGCCGCCGGGACGAGCCGCGCCGCGACCGAGGCCGCCGATCCGCCCGAGCTGCCACCGGGCACGTAGCGCGTGTCCCATGGATTGCGCACGGGCCCGTACCACGACGTCTCGTTGGACGAGCCCATCGCGAACTCGTCCATGTTGGTCTTGCCCACGAGCACCGTGCCGGCAGCCTTCAGGCCTTCGACGACGTGTGCGTCGTACGGCGCGGTGAAGTTGTCGAGCATGCGCGAGCCGCACGTCGTGCGCAGGCCCGCGGTCATGAGCACGTCCTTGTGCGCGACGGGAACGCCGGCGAGCGGCGGGGCGTCGCCGCGCGCGAGCGCTGCATCGGCGGCGCGCGCCGCCGCCAGCGCACCGTCGCGGTCGACGGTGATGAAGGTGTTGAGCGCCTGCTGCGCCAGCTCGATGCGCGCGAGCGCCTGCTCGGTCACCTCGACGCTGGAGAGCTTGCGCGCGCGCAACGCAGCGGCGAGCTCGGCAACCGTTGGCATGGCTATTCGATCACCTTCGGCACGAGATAGAGCCCGTCTTCCACGGCGGGCGCGACACGCTGGTACGACTCGTGCTCGTCGCGTTCCGTCACGCGGTCTTCGCGCAGCGGCAGCGCGACGTCCTGAGCGTGGGACATCGGGACGATGCCTTGCGTGTCCACGGCCTGCAGCTCGTTGATCATGGCGAAGATCGCGGTGAGCTTGGCGTGCACTTCGGCGGCGGCGCCCGCGTCGATCTCCATGCGGGCGAGATGGGCGATGCGATGAACGTCTTCCAGTGTGAGGGCCATGATCGGGCGGGCGGTCGGGGACGCGGGCGCGGCCTTGCGTCGAAGCGGCGGCGCCACGCGCGCGGGCGGCGTCGGAAAAACGCCGAAAAACCGCGTCAAATCAGTGCGGAAGCAAAGCGCGTTAGGTTATCATACCGGCCACTTCTTTCGCGCGGCCGGAGCATGCCCCGAGTCACGGGCCCTTTCGCCGCCCGCCCCGCCCAACAAACCATAATGTTCGAGTTTTTCAAAGGCTATTTCGGCAGCGATCTCGCAATCGACCTCGGCACCGCCAACACGCTGATCTACGTCCGCGGCAAGGGCATCGTGCTGAACGAGCCGTCGGTCGTTGCGATACGCCAGGAAGGCGGGCCCAACGGCAAGAAGGTCATCCAGGAGGTCGGCCTCGCCGCCAAGCAGATGCTCGGCCGCACGCCCGGCAACATCACGGCGATCCGGCCGATGAAGGACGGCGTGATCGCCGACTTCACCGTCACCGAGCAGATGCTGAAGCAGTTCATCAAGAAGGTGCTCGACTCGCGGCTGTTCTCGCCGAGCCCGCGCATCATCATCTGCGTGCCGTGCGGCTCCACCCAGGTGGAGCGGCGGGCGATACGCGAGTCGGCGCTGGGCGCCGGCGCCTCCAAGGTCTACCTGATCGAGGAGCCGATGGCCGCGGCGATCGGCGCGGACCTTCCGGTGGGCGACGCGACCGGCTCCATGGTGGTCGACGTCGGCGGCGGCACAACCGAGGTCGGCGTCATCTCGCTGGGCGGCATGGTGTACTCGGGCAGCGTGCGCGTGGGCGGCGACAAGTTCGACGAGGCCGTGGTCAACTACATACGCCGCAACTATGGGATGCTGATCGGCGAGACGACCGCGGAGCAGATCAAGAAGACCATCGGCTCGGCGTTCCCGGGCTCCGAGGTCAAGGAAATGGAGGTGAAGGGCCGCAACCTGGCCGAAGGCATCCCGCGCAGCTTCACGGTGTCGTCGAACGAGATCCTCGAGGCGCTCACCGATCCGCTGAACAGCATCGTGTCGTCGGTGAAGAGCGCGCTCGAGCGCACCCCGCCCGAGCTCGGCGCCGACATCGCGGAGCGCGGCATGGTGCTCACCGGCGGCGGCGCGCTGCTGCGCGACATCGACCGGCTGCTGATGGAGGAGACGGGCCTGCCGGTGATCGTCGCCGACGATCCGCTCACCTGCGTCGTGCGCGGCTGCGGCAAGGCGCTGGAGAACATGGAAAAGCTGTCCACCATCTTCACCAGCGACTGAAAGACGGGGCCAGGGTCGTTTTGCCAAACCGGGGTCAGAGCAAGGTTTCCAAGACGGGGTCAGAGTAAGTTATTTATGTGCGTCCTCGTTCGAGCCGGCATCGGGGCAAGAGAGTCACTCTGACCCCGTCCTGAGCAGCACATGCGCCCGATTCCCGTCGATCCGCCGGCCTTCTTCCACCGGGGGCCGAGCCCGCTCGCGCGCCTCGCGTTCTTCGGCATCCTCTCGCTCGCGCTGCTCTTCGCCGACACCCGGTATCGCTATCTCGAAGGCATCCGCCAGGTCGCGGGCTCGGTCCTCTATCCCGTGCAGCGCGCGGTGGAAATGCCGATCGAGGCGGTCCTGTGGGTGGGTCGCTACTTCGGCGACAAGGCGCGGCTCGCCGACGAGAACGCCGACCTGCGCGCGCGCCTCACCGCCGAGACGCCCACGGTCGTCGCGTATTCGGAGCTCCGCGACGAGAACGCGAGGCTCAAGACGCTGCTCGACCTCCAGGCGCGCTACGGTGGCGCCGCAACCGCGGCGGAAGTCGTGTACACCGGCCGCGATCCGTTCACGCAGAAGCTTTTCGTCAACAAGGGCACGCACGACGGCCTGATCGCCGGCGAAGCGGTCATCGACGACCGCGGCGTCGTGGGCCAGGTCACGCGCGTGTTTCCGTACATGGCGGAGGTCACGCTCGTCACCGACAAGGACCAGGCGGTGCCGGTGAAGGTCGAGCGCAGCCGCGTGCGCAGCGTGCTGTTCGGCAACGGCACGGGACGTGCGCCGGAGCTCCGCTTCACCGCACCTTCGGCCGACGTGAGAGTCGGCGACCGCCTCGTCACCTCGGGCATCGACGGTACCTATCCGCCGAACCTGCCCGTCGCGGAAGTCATCGACATCGAGCGCGACACGGGCCAGATGTTCGCGCGCATCGCGGTGAAGCCGCTCGCGGGCATCGATCGCAGTCAGCAGGTGCTGATCCTCGGCCAGGTGGCGGCCAGCCCGCCGCGGCCGGAGGAGCCCGCCGAGCCCGATACCGCCAAGCGCGGCAAGGGCAAGGGACGCAGAGGATGAGGGTCCTGCCCGACGTGGGTTCCTTCACGCCCGCCACTCCGGAGGAAATCCTCCGACCGCCGCAGCCGTGGTTCGTCGTCGCCACGCTTTTGATGGCGTTCGTCGGCAACATGCTGCCGCTGTCCGGCGTCGCGCTCGCGCTGCGGCCGGACTTCCTCGCGCTCGTGCTGCTCTACTGGTGCATCCAGGCGCCGCGCCTGGTGGGCGTCGGCACGGCATGGTTCGTCGGGCTCGCGATGGACGTCGCCGATGCGACGCTGTTCGGACAGCATGCGCTCGCCTACGCCGTGCTCGCCTTCGCGGCCGATTATTTCCGCCGCCGCGTGCTGCGCTTCCCGCTGTGGCAGCAGGCCGTGCAGGTCGCCGCGCTGCTGGGATTCTGCGCCGCGCTCGTGCTGCTCGTGCGCTTCATCGGTGGTGCGCCGATGCCGCGCTGGACGTACGCGGCGCCGCCGCTGGTCGGTGCGCTCCTGTGGCCGCTGCTGTCGGTGCTGCTGCAGCATCCGCAGCGCCCGCACCGCCGCAGCGAGGTCTAGCGCGTGACTCGCCGGCGCCTTCTGTTCGCGTCGCGCAATCGCACGTCGGGCTTCGGCTCGCCGGAATTGCGCAATCCCGAGCGCGAGCTGTTCCTCTTCCGCCGCCGCCTGATGGTCGCCGGGGTCTTCGTGGTCATGGCGTTCGGCGGGCTCTTCGGGCGCTTCTTCTACCTGCAGGTGGTTCAGCACGCGCACTTCCAGACGCTGGCGGAGACGAATCGCATCGCCATCGTGCCGATCGTGCCCAATCGCGGCGTCATCACGGACCGCAACGGCATCGTGCTGGCGCAGAGCTATTCGGCGTACACGCTGGAAGTGACACCGTCGCGCGTGCGCAACCTCGACCAGACGATCGACCAGCTCGCCGAGATCGTCGACGTGCAGCCGCGCGACCGCAAGCGTTTCCGCAAGCTCCTCGAGGAGTCGAAGAACTTCGAGAGCCTGCCGCTGCGCACGCGTCTCACGGACGAGGAGGTGGCGCGCTTCGCGGTCAATCGCTATCGCTTCCCGGGCGTCGAGATCAAGGCGCGCCTGTTCCGCCAGTACCCGTTCGGCGCGCTCGCGTCGCACGTGGTGGGCTACATCGGCCGCATCACCGACAAGGACCTCGACCGCATCGCCGACTGGGACGAGACCGCGAACTACAAGGGCACCGATTACATCGGCAAGGTCGGCGTCGAGCTTTCCTACGAGCGCGAGCTCCACGGCATCACCGGGGTGGAGGATGTGGAGGTGGACGCGGGCGGGCGCGCGGTGCGCACGCTGTCGCGCAGGCCGCCGGTGTCGGGGAACAACCTGCGCCTGTCGATCGACATCAGGCTGCAGCAGGCGGCCGAGGCCGCGTTCGGCGAGCGCCGCGGCGCGCTGGTCGCGATCGACCCGACGTCGGGCGACATCGTCGCGTTCGTGTCCAAGCCCGGCTTCGACCCGAACCTGTTCGTGGACGGCATCGATCCCGCGAACTGGCAGGAGCTGAACGAATCGCCCGACAAGCCGCTGCTCAACCGGCCGCTTCGCGGCGCGTATCCGCCGGGCTCGACGATCAAGCCGTTCCTCGCGCTGTCGGCGCTCGAGTCGGGCAAGCGGACCGCGCAGCAGACGATCCTCGACCGCGGCTTCTTCCAGATCCCGGGCCAGGCGCACGTCTTCCGCGACGACAAGCCCGGCGGGCATGGCGCGGTGGACATGTACAGGTCGATCGTCGTGTCATGCGACACGTATTACTACCAGCTCGCGAGCGAGACGGACATCGACGACACCGCCCGGTTCCTCTCGAAGCTCGGGTTCGGCGCGAAGACCGGCATCGACATCGAAGGCGAGCTCACCGGCTCGCTGCCGTCGCGTGCATGGAAGCGCCAGCGCTTTCCGCGGGATGCGAAGTGGTACCTCGGCGATTCCATCTCGGCCGGCATCGGGCAGGGCTACAACGCATTCACGCCGATGCAGCTCGCGCACGCGATCGCGATGATCGCCAACGACGGCGTCGGCTACACGCCGCACCTGGTGAAGTCGGTGCAGAACCTGCGTACGGGCGAGGTGCGCGAGATCGCGTCGGAGCCTTCGTCGCGCATCGACGTCAAGCCCGAGCACCTCGCGTTCATCAAGCACGCCCTGCAGGGCGTGAACAAGGAAGGCACCAGCGCCGCGGCGTTCAAGGACGCCAAGTACCCGAGCGCCGGCAAGACCGGCACGGCGCAGGTGTTCTCCCTGAAGGGCGAGAAGTATTCCGAGCACAAGCTCGACGAGCGCCTGCGCGATCACGCGTGGTTCATGGCCTACGCGCCGGCCGACAAGCCGCGCATCGCGGTCGCCGTGCTGGTCGAGAACGGCGGCTTCGGCGCGCAGGCGGCGGCGCCCATCGCGCGCAAGGTGCTCGACTATTACCTGCTCGGCAGCAACGAGCCGGGACCGGTGCCCGTCTCGCCGGACAAGGCGTCGGACGATGAAAGCGATTGACATTCGTCGCTCCTGCGAAAGCAGGAGCCCGGCGACTTTCGAACGCCACTGGATCCCTGCTTTCGCAGGGACCACGATATGCTGAACGTCCTCTCCCGCATCTGGGAAGTGCTCACGCGCCGCATCGACACGATGCTGTTCGCCTGCGCACTGGCGATCGTCGGCGTGGGCCTCGTCACGCTGTTCTCCGCCGCGGACGAGAACGTGCAACGCGTCACGAGCCAGCTCGCGAGCATCGGGTTCGCGGTGGTGCTCATGTGGCTCGCCGCGAACGTGCCGCCTCAGACGCTCGCGCGCCTGGCGGTGCCGCTCTATGTCGTCGCCGTGGTCATGCTGGTCGGCGTGGCGATGTTCGGCGTGGTGGTGAACGGCTCGCGCCGCTGGCTGAACCTCGGTGTCGCGCGGTTCCAGCCCTCCGAGCTGATGAAAGTCGCGCTGCCCATGATGCTCGCGTGGTACTTCCAGAAGTTCGAGGGCCGGATCGGCTGGAAGGATTTCGTCGTCGCCGGCATCCTGATCGTCGTGCCGGTGTACCTCATCAAGCGCCAGCCGGACCTCGGCACGGCCCTGCTGATCGGCGCGTCCGGGTTCTACGTGCTGTATCTCGCCGGGCTGTCGTGGAAGATCATCGTCGGCCTGTTCGCGCTGGGCGCTGCGGCGGGCCCGCTGATCTGGCCGCATCTGCACGACTACCAGCGCGAGCGCATCCTCACGTTCATCGACCCGACGCGCGATCCGCTCGGCGCGGGCTATCACTCGACGCAGGCTTCGATCGCGCTCGGCTCCGGCGGGGTGATCGGCAAGGGCTGGCTCAACGGCACGCAGACGCACCTCGACTTCCTGCCCGAGAAGCACACCGACTTCATCTTCGCCGTGTTCGGCGAGGAGTTCGGGTTGATCGGCAACGCGCTGCTGCTCGTGCTCTACCTGCTGCTGATCTCGCGCGCCATGGTCATCACCGCCAATGCCTCGACGCTGTTCGCGCGGCTGCTCGCCGGCGCCGTGACGCTCATGTTCTTCACCTATGCCTTCGTCAACATGGGAATGGTGAGCGGCCTGCTGCCGGTGGTCGGGGTGCCGCTGCCGCTGGTGTCGTATGGCGGCACCGCGCTCATCTCGCTGTTCATCGGCCTCGGCGTGCTGATGAGCGTGTCGGCGCACAAGAAGCTGGTGACGAGCTAGCTGCGGAATCGGGGTCGGAGTACGTCTTTCGGAAAGTACTCCGACCCCGTTCGCGCCACGCCCACGCATAGACCCCGACGTTGAGCACCACCAGGAAGAACGCGATGCCCATTTGGATGGCCGGCGTCAATCCCGCCGGGTAGATCACGCGCAACAGGTAGTGCTCCACGAAGCCGCCTGAATAACCCGCTTCGCCGGCCGCGTGGCGGAACGCGTTCTCGAGCGGCGTGAGCGGGCAGATGGTCGACGTCGCCTCGGCGTACAAGCCCCATGCGAGCGCGGGGAGATGCAGGACTGCGAACGCGCGCCGCCACGCGACGAGCAGGCCGCCGAAGAGCACGAAAAGGATGAACGCGAGGTGCAGCACGACGAGCGCGTCGGCGAGCACACGCTCGTGCATGGGTCAGTCGTCGCCGTCGGCGAGCGCGCGCAACCGGCGGACGTGCGGCAGTCCGTACCACAACACCATGAACAGCGCGAAGAGCAGCCCGGCGACCGTGCCCGCGATGCCGTCGTCGACCACCACGCGCGCGATGAGATAGAAGTCGAGCGAGATGCCGATCGCGAGCGGCAGCATGCTCGCGAGCAGCAGCCGCGAGGACAGCCGGAGGAAGCCCGCCGAGACGTGGCGCGTCGCGGTCTGGCGGTGGAACGCGGCGGGCGTCATGATGAGCGCGACGGCGACCGCGACGAGCGCCGTTGCGGCGAGGTGCAGCACGCGGCCGGTATCGGTGAGCTTCGTGTCGAAGCCGTCCGAGAACACGGCGATGAGCTGGAAGCCGAACAGCGCCTGGATGCCGGGCAGCACCATCCGGCATTCGTCGAGCACGTGCTGCGCGGCCTGCGCGAGCGAGACGTTCTCGCGCTCCTCGGTGGCGTGCGAACGTTCCATTCGAGAGCTCATGCCCGGGGCGCGCGTCGGCGCATGGCGATTCAGGAGCTCCAGTTGAGGTAATAGACGAAGACCAGCGCGACCAGCACGGGCAGCACGAGCGAGAGCGCGAGCCCGATGAACGCGAGCACGGCGGCGACTCTGCCGCGCTGTGGCGTGCGCAATGCGACGATCGCGAGGATCGTGCCGGCCAGCGAAGCGCCGAACCACGGCCATGGAAAGGTGCTCGGCATCGGAACCGGCAGGAGCGCATGCACCGCGGCATAAGCCGCGGAAAACGCACCGACGATCATGGACGCGGCGCCGAGCACCCGGGCTCGCGCGCGTGGCGGCGCGGAGGCCGTCGACTCGGCGGCCACCTCCGCGCTTTCGTTCATTGCACGGGAACGCGGGCCCTCGAGGCCCGACCGACCGGTTCTGGACTGCTGCTCAGTATAGCGGCCGGGCGGCGCGCGGCGTCGCCCGGATCAGGCGGGCGCGCACATGATCGTGGCGTCCGGACCGTAGCCTTCCGCGACGTAGCCGCGCGCGATCATGGCGGCCTTGACCGTCGGGTCGGTGGTGTAGCGATGGTTGGCGTCGGCCCGATTGTTGAACAGCCGATAGACCGGGATCGTGCCGGCGGGACATGCGCCGCTCGCGGTGTCGGGCAGCGCGACGAAGAACGCGTCCGGCGTCTCCTCGACGTAGCCGCTGTAATTGGGATCGACGCCGATCTTGGCCAGCACGGCGTTGCATTCGTCGATCGACGCGGAGAAGAAATGGGAGTCGCCATGCTCGGGCGGGATGAGGAAGCGGCACACCGCGTTCACGCCCGCGCCGCCGGCGACCGCGCTCGGGAACACCTTGAACGAGAGGCCCGTGCGCGCCCAGCCCGCGATGCGGCCGCTGTCGAGCGCGTCGATGTCGGGCTCGAGCGCGCTCACGAAGTAGTGATCGAGCGCGGCGTCGTAGAACTCGACCAGCGTCACCGCGGCGGGCGCGAGCGAGGTTCCAACACCCGCGAAGTTCACCGGCGTGTTCGCGCTCGTCGTGCCAGAGCTGTTGAGCGCCGTCATGCCGTCGGTGGGCAGCGACGCGAAGGTCATCTGGTTGACGCCGGCGTAGTTGAGCGTGCCGCCGTCCGTCGGAAGGAAGGCGTCCGGCATGATGTAGTCGGGCTGGCCGTTGGCCATGACCGGGGGCGTCGGATTCGGGGGCGGCGGCGGCGGGTAGGGCGGGTACGCGTAGCTCGGCATCGGCATGGGCATGCCCGGCATCGTGACCTTGGTCGCGAGGTTGGCGAAGCCCTGCGTGGCGATGAGAAAGCGCCTGCCCGATGTCGCGCTCGCGGGAAGGTCCTTGTCGAACGTGAGCGTCTTCGTCACGCCCGCATGGGTGCTGGTGAACGTGTGACCGGTGAGGTACTGCTCACCGTCGTACCCCATCGTCTCGTGCAGCATGACGTACTGCACCGTGCCGTCGGCGTTCGAGTACACCTGCTCGATCGCGAACGTGTGGTACGACGCGCCCGCGGGCAGCGCAAGCAGCCCGCAAGCGGTCGCAACGAAGGCAATCGACGCACACTTCATGGCGACCTCCCGCGCCGGCATCGGGCTGCCGGCCCCGGACAGCCAACACGCCCGGCAGGCCCGCTGTTCCGCCTGGAAGGGGGATTTGACGACCGGCGGCGCCGCGGTGGGTGCTGGGTGCTTGGTTCCTCGTGCTGGATTCCTGGTGCGTGATGCTTGGTGCTTAGCGCTTCGGAGGCTCTCGATGCGGCGGCCCGGGTAAACGCGCAATTCTCCAAGCACGGAGCACTACAGAATCCGATTGAACCACATCACCGACAGCATCGCCGCCATCAGCGCGATCAGGGTACCGGCGGCGGCGAAGAGCGAGGTGATCTCGGTCTCCTTCTTCTCGAACACCAGCTTGGTGTTGAGGTCCGAGTAGATCTTCTTGAGGTCCACGGCCGAGCCGGCGTAGAAGTACTCGCCGCGCGTGATGTTGGCGATGGTCTTGAGCGCATCCTCGTCGAGGCGCACGCGCATCGACCAGCCTTCGAAGCCGATCACCTCGCCGTTCACCGTCCCGACGCCGACCGTGAAGACGCGCACGCCGCGGTCGGCCGCCATGCGCGCGGCTTCGATCGGATCGGGGCCGGTGGTCGTCTGGCCGTCCGTGAGCAGGATGATCGCCGCGGCCTGGTAGGAGCCGGGCGGCACCGGCTCCGCCTTCTTGTCTCCCTTGTCCTTCTGGTCGAGCGAGCGCGGCGCCCGGTTCGCCTCCGGACGCGGGTTGTTGCCGCGCAGGTCGAACTCGACGTCGGGGAAGATCGCCTTCAGCGACACGAGGATGCCGCTGCCGATCGCGGTGGCGCGCTGGAGCTGCATGCGATCGATCGCCGCGACCAGGTCTTCCTTGTTCTGCGTGGGCGGCTGAACGAGTGCGGCCGTGCCGGCGAAGGTGACGATGCCGATCTTTGCCGTGCTCGGCTGATCGCTGATGAACTGCTTGGCGGCGTTCTGTGCCGCGGTGATGCGATTGGGCTCGACATCCGCGGCGCGCATGCTGCCCGACACGTCCATCGCCAGGATCACGGTCTCGTGCTGCGAGGGCAGGGTGATCACGGCCGCGGGCCGCGCGATCGCCAGCACCATGAGGATCAGCGCGACGAGGAACAGCGCCGGCGGGACGTGGCGGCGAAATCGCGACCCCATGCCCATCGCGCCGCGGATGAGGCCGAGGCTCGCGTAACGCACGGCCTGCGCCTTCTTGCGCCGGAGCATCCACAGGTACAGCGCGATCACCACCGGCACGCCGGCCAGCAGATAAAGCATGTGCGGCCACAGGAACGTCATGGCAGTTCTAGGCCGCGGTCAGGTGCGGCGGCAGCGACCCGCCCTGCGCGAGCTGGCTGCGCCGCTTGCGAAGGTCCGCGAAGCGCAGGATGGAATCGACGAGATCGTCGCCGGTGGACAGCTCGAGCGCATCGACGGCGGCCGCGCGCAGCGCGCCGCGCAGCGCCTGCTCGCGCGCCTCGGCGAGCTTGACGAAGCGCTTGCGAAAGCGCTTGTCGTGCGTGTCGACGAAGAGCTGCTCGCCGGTCTCCGCGTCCTGCACGACGACCATGCCGAGGTCGGGCAGCTCCATCTCGAGCGGGTCGTAGAGCCGCACGGCGAGGATCTCGTTGTGCTGCGCGAGCATCGCGAGCGGTCGCTCCCAGCCGGGCTGGCTGATGAAATCCGACACGACGAACACCAGCGAGCGGCGCCGGATCATCGATTGCGCGGCGGTCAGGAACACCTGCAGGTTGGTGGCCTGCGCGCGCGGCATTTCGGGGCGCGTGAGCATGCGATGCAGGATGTGCAGCACGTGGCGGCGCCCGCCGCTCGCCGGGATGACCGCGTCGACGCTGTCGCCGTAGAACATCGCGCCGACCTTGTTGCCGTGGCGCGTCAGCAATCGCGCCAGCACCGTCACGAAATCGATCGACAGTGAGCGCTTGCGTACGTTGCGCGAGCCGAAGTCGACCGACGGGGAGAGGTCGAGCAGGAACCAGGCCGTGACTTCCCGATCCTCGTTGAACTCGCGCACGTACGGCGTCTGCAGGCGCGCCGTGACGTTCCAGTCGATGTGACGGACGTCGTCGTGATACTGGTATTCACGCAGGTCCGCGAGGTCGAGACCGAAGCCGCGGAACAGCGTGCGGTAGTCGCCGTGCAGCAGGCCGTCGAGCCGGCGGATGACGGTCCACTCGAGGCGACGCAGGATCGCGTCAGAGCTGTGGCGCGAATCGGACATGCGACTCCAGCGGCTTCTCGGGCGCGGGGATCTGCTGCATGATCTTCACGAGGATCTGGTCGGACGTCAGCCCCTCGGCCAGCGCTTCGTACGACAGCACGATGCGATGCCGCAGCACGTCGGGGATGAGGTCGGTCACGTCCTGCGGCAGCACGTAGTCGCGGCCGCGCAGGAAGCCGAGCGCGCGCGCGCCTTCGATCAGGTGGATCGAGCCGCGCGGGCTCGCGCCGAACTGCAGGTACTTGGCGAGGTCCTTGATGCCGTAGCGCTCGGGCTCGCGCGTGGCCGCGACGATCTTCACCGCGTATTGCACGAGCGAGGGGTCGACGTAGCCCTTGCGGCATTCGCGCTGCAGCGCCACGAGCTGGTCGGTGGTGGCGACCGGAACGATCTCCTTGCCGATGCCGGTGACGCGCTGGACGATCACGAACTCCTCTTCCTCGGTCGGATAGCCGACGAGGACCTTCATCATGAAGCGGTCGACCTGCGCCTCCGGCAGCGGATACGTGCCCTCGGTCTCGATCGGGTTCTGCGTCGCCATCACGAGGAAGGGCTCGTGCACGAGGTGAGTCTCGCCCGCGATGGTGACCTGGTATTCCTGCATGACCTCGAGCAGCGCGCTTTGCACCTTGGCCGGCGCGCGGTTGATCTCGTCGGCGAGCAGCAGGTTGGTGAACACCGGTCCGAGGGACGTCGTGAAGTCGCCCGTCTTCTGGTTGTAGATGCGCGTGCCGACGAGGTCGGCCGGCACCAGGTCGGGCGTGAACTGGATGCGCTTGAACGAGCCGCGGATGGTGCGCGCGAGCGTCTTGACGGTCAGCGTCTTCGCGAGCCCCGGAACGCCTTCGACCAGCAGGTGCCCCTGGGCGAGCATGGCGACGAGCACGCGCTCGAGGAAGTGGTCCTGCCCGACGACGATCTTCTTGACCTCGTAGAGGATTCTCTCCATCAGCGAAGAGATCTGGTTGCCGTTGAGCTCTCGTGTGTCCATGAGCGGTCCGTTGTTGTCGTGCCGGGTTGAGTCGGCTCAGAACGGCGGCGTGCCGAAGGCCGAGGCGGCGTTCTCGATCGGCACCGCGAAACCGATGCCGACGAAGAAGCGCTGATTGGTCGGGTTGAGAATGCCGGTGACGATGCCGACCACCTCGCCGTCGGAGGTCACCAGCGGGCCGCCCGAATTGCCGGGGTTTGCCGCCGCGTCGAACTGGATCAGGTTGGTGAGCACACGCTTTCCTTCCGGCGAACGGTATTCGCGGCGAAGCCCCGAGACCACGCCCGACGACGCCGAGGGCCCGATGCCGAACGGATAGCCCACGGCCATCACCTCGTCGCCGACCAGCAGGTCGGCCGTGGAACGAAGCGTGGCAGGCTGCAGATCGTCGGGCAGCGTTCGCGCCTGCAGCACCGCGAGGTCGTTCTCCGGCTGCGTCGAGACGACGTCCGCGTCCGACTCGGTGCCATCCCAGAACAGCACGCCGACGCGCTTCGCCCCGGCGACGACATGGAGGTTGGTGAGGATGATGCCCTTGTCGACGATCACGACGCCGGTACCGACGCCGCGCTCGATGTCCTCGCGTCCGTCCTCGCCGGCTTCGTAGTCGCGTACCTTGACCACCGACGGCCGTACGATGTCGTAGGCCTTGGCGGCCCAGCTCGGCAGCGGCTTTTGCTCGATCGAATGACGGACGGCCTGGTCGATGTCGTCCTGGGTGAGGTGCTGCGGCTTTTCCACCAACGCCGCGTGCCCGAGGATCAGGCCCATCACGACGCCCAGCGCCGCGACAACGATCAGCGGCTTGCGGCCGAGCGCCAGCGCGCGACGCCAACGACTCCGCTCGAGTGCGGGCTTGCTGGCAGCTTGCGTTTGCGCGGTGGGCTCGCCGGCAGCGGCGACGGGCGTCGGAGGCGCCGGCCGTTGCGCGATGCGCCCGCGGCTCGACGTGCTGTAAAGGCTCGTGCGTTTCATGGTCGGCGGTCCCTGGGTGGAAAGGGGTGACCCAGGCGTCGCCTATCCGCCGCCGCGGGACACTAGAGCATAGTGCCGTCGAGACCGGCGCCGGTTCCGCAGTATGTACCAGAAGCGCGGATTTCGCATGGGCGGATCGGAGCTACCGTGCGTGCGCATCGGCGGCGCAGGCCGCGCAGAACTGCATCACCAGGAAGTGTCGCCCGTTGGCTGCGACATGATGCGTTTCCTCCACGGGCGGCGGCACCACGCTGCGCCAGAAGGCGCGCGCGGCCCAGTTGTCCTCCAGGATCTGCAGGTGCCAGAAGCCGCGATGGCGTGCGAAGAGGTCCTGCACGGCCTGTCGCCCGATGCCGCGCCGGCGCCACGCCGGGCCGACGTAGAACTCCGCCATTTCGTGCAGCCGCGCGTCCATGTGCTCGCGGATCAGCGCAAAGCCCACGTCGGCGTCGGCGAGCCGGATCACGTAGGGCACGCGCTGCCGATCCTCCCAATAGAGCGCGAGCCGCGGATAGACGGCCGGGCCGTCGGGGGTGAGCTCGCGCAGATACGGCGTCATCATCGCGCCGATCGACGCCGGATCGGCCGCGACGGCGACCTCCGCGATCATGGCTCAGGTCTTCGTGCGTTGCCCTGAAAGAGCCGTCAGCACGCCGAGACCGATGAACGCGCTGCCGGTCACGTAGCGACCGTAGCGCGCGATGCGCGAGGCGCGCGCGAGGCGCGGGCGCAGCGCCCCCGCGCACACCGCGTACACGCTGTCGGTGGTGGCGGCGATCAGCACGAACAGCACGCCGAGCGCGACGGTCTGCACGTGCGCGGTCGACCCCTGCACGAACTGCGGCAGGAAGGCGGCGAAGAAGATCGCCGTCTTGGGATTGAGCAGCGCGACGACGAAGCCGTCGACGAAGGTGCGCCCGAGCGCAGTGCGGTCGACGGCGAGCGGCACCGGCGCCTGCTCGCGCGAGCCGCGCAGCGCCTGCACGCCGAGCCAGATGAGATACAGCGCGCCGAGATACTTCACCAGCGTGAACGCCACGCTGGAGATCGCGAACAATGCCGCGAGGCCGAGCGACGCGCCGATGGCGTTGCCGAGGTTGCCGAGCGCGACGCCCCCGACCGACGCCAGGCCGGACAGGCGGCCCTGTGCCGCGCTGCGCGTGACGATGTAGAACACGGCAGGCCCCGGCGTGACGGCCAGGACGAGGCTCGCCACGAGGAAGGCGCCGAGCAGCGGCAGCGGGGGCAACAGCGTTTCCATGGCCTGGCTCGCGTGTGGGACGAGACGCGAGTGTCGTTCAGACGCGAAGCTCGATCAAGCGCGGGCGAACGGCGGTGCCGTCGATGTCCAGCCGGCCGACCGCGATGGGCAGCCTGAAGCGGCGCGGTCCGGCGCTTCCGGGGTTCACGTACCACACCCCGTCGCGCTCCGTGCAGGCGGGACGGTGCGAATGCCCGGAGATCACCACCCGATGGCCGTCGGCGCCCGGATCGATGGAGAGCGTGCCGAGGTCGTGAATCACGTAGATCGACACGTCGTCGATGCGAAGCACATTCGTCAGCGGAATCGGCGCGGCCCACGCGCCGTGATCGTTGTTGCCGCGCACCGCGGTCACCGGCGCAATCGCGGCGAGCGCGTCGAGGATGGTCGCGGCGCCGATGTCACCGGCGTGCACGATCGCATCGCTGCCCTGCAGCGCGTCGAGGGCCTGCGGCCGCAGCAGGCCGTGCGTGTCGGAAATGAGCCCGACCCGCCTCAATCGCCCCGCGTCGTCGTGTGGCGCGCGCGAGGAGGTCTTCCTGCGCGCCGCCGGATCATGCGCCCGGCTTCTTCGGTTGCTTCGGCTTCTTCGGTTCCTTGCGCTGCTTGTCCCGATTGCCCATGGTCGTCGCCTCCTCGTGACGCGCGCGCGGCGTCGCGCGCTTCGCGGCACTATAGCGCGATTGGACCGTTATTGCGCACCGGCGGCGGGCCATTGCGGGGTGCGCGCTCGACTAGCGCTTGCGCAGCCCGCCCAGCAACCGCGCGAGCGCCGAGCGCCGCTTCGGCAAAGGTATCGGCATCGGGTCGAAATAGCACCGGTGCACGTAGCACCAGCCCCACCGATCGCCGCGCTCGAGCGACGAGATCATCGGATGCCCGGTGTCGTTGTAGTGTTGCAGCGCATGCGCGCGAGGCGAATCCTCGCAGCAACCGACGTGCCCGCACGTGAGGCAGATGCGGAGCTGCGTCCACGGCTCGCCGAGCGCGAGGCATTCCTCGCAACCGTCGGTGCGCGGCGCGACGTCGCGGATCGCCTCGAAGTGCTCGCAGCGGTCGGTCATCCGGCATCCTGGAGAGCGTTCAACGATACCATCACCCGCGCGACGCCCGCGGGGAGCGGTGAGCCTCGTCGCCCGCTCAGAAATCGACGATGAACGGCAGCGCGGCCAGCGCCGCGCCGATCACACACAGCCAGAGCCAGCTGTCGATGAAGTAGGAATAGACGCACAACGCCAGCCCGGCGATGAGGGGCGCGAACTTGGCCTGTCGCCTGCCGTACATCATGTACGCGATGCCCAGGGCGCTGGTGACGATGCTGAAGAAGATCGTGGCCGCCACTTTGGTTCTCCGATGACCGATCGCCCGTCGCTCAGGACGCGAGCTCGTGTGCCCGCGCGTCGCGCTCGAGCGGCGCGTCCATGTAGCCGACCTCGACGATCTGCTTCAGGTAGACGCGCAGGAACGCCTCGATGGAGCCCGACTCCTCGTATTGATGCACGTGACGGAACTCGTGCGACAGCAGGCGCGTGCTCTCGTTGCCGCTCACCACGATGACGGCGTACCCGAGCGCGAGGCCGACCGCCTCGGGGCCGAGCAGCCCGGTCTGCGACGCGGCCTCGCGCAGCGCGGCGTCCTCGGGCAGCGGGAGGCGGCGCACCGTCGCCTTGCGAATGAGCTCGGGGCGCGCGACGCCGACCGCACGCGCCAACGCGAGCTCGTACGCGGTCAGGCGCGCCCCATGGATCTGCACCTCGCGCGAGCGCGCGAGCGCCCATTCGATGGCGCGCGGCAGGATACCCGGCAGTGCCGCTTGCAGATCCATGCCGGTGGTCGAAGAGGGTGCGGCCGCGAGGAGGGATGCGCCCATGTTAGCGCCGCGCACGGCCTTTGCGCGCCTTGCGCCACTCGTGCACGCGCGCTTCCCACCAGGGCTCGAGCGCATCGGCGATGGTGCTCGGCATGCGCGTGCCCGACTGCCGCACCGCCCACCGGAAGCGCGAGAACGGCGGGTGCGCGAGCTCCTCCAGCGTGATGAGCGGCAGGGCGGCCAGGAACTCGAGGCGCAGGCGGATGTATTGGGTCGCCGTGCCGATCGCCGCCTTCTCGGGGCGCCAGTGAATGCCGCTGTGCGGCTCCGTGAGCGTATGGCCTGCGCCGATCAGGCCCTTCGGCGGCACGCCGAGGCGCACGAAGAACGCGCGGCTGCCGGGCTCGATGACGCGCGTACGGCCGCTCGACCATTCGACGTCGACATGCCCGCGGCGGCGCAGCCTGCGAATGTCGTCCGGCAGCTCGGGCCAGTTCCACAGCTTCGGGTTCCAGGCGAAAACATACGTGGGCATGCACGCAGCATAGCGGCTCGCGTTCGCGAGCGCGGAGTGATAGATTGCGCACCGGTCATTTCACTGCCGCAACGCGTTGCGCAACGCCCTCGTCGGGATCGTCATCCTGCTGCTCGCCGCGTGCAGCGCGTCGTCGCGTCGTGAGACGGCGACAACTGCCCCGCCTTCGGCTGCGAGCGCCCCGTCGACGCGCTATTACCTCGACGACGGTCCACCCGACAACGCGCCCGCCAACCTCGATGCAGTGCCCGATGCGGTGCCGCGCGTCGAGGCGCTGAGCCGCTCCGCCAACCGGCCCTACACGGTGATGGGCCGCGAATACGTTCCGGCCACCGCGCTCAAGGCGTATCGCGAGCGCGGCATCGCGTCGTGGTACGGGCGCAAGTTCCACGGCCAGAAGACGTCGATCGGCGAGACGTACGACATGTTCGCCATGACCGCCGCGCATCCCACGCTGCCGCTGCCGAGCTACGCGCGCGTGACCAATCTCGAGAGCGGCAAGAGCGTGGTCGTGCGTGTCAACGACCGCGGGCCGTTCCTGCACGATCGCATCATCGACCTCTCGTACGCGGCGGCGTACAGGCTCGGCGTGGCGCAGCGCGGCAGCGGCCGCGTCGAGGTCGAGGCGATCCTGCCTGGTTCGCAGCCGTCGCTGCTCGCGGCTGCGGCGCCGTTGCCGCCGGTCGCCATGGCGCCGGTCGTCGCGACGCCCGCGGAGGTCGATCCGGTGCCGGTCCCGGCGCCTGCGTTCACCCAGTCGACCTACGGGGCCCCGAACGGCGGCTATGCGGTGCAGCTCGGCGCATTCGCGAGCCATCCCAACGCCCTGAATTTCCTCGCGCATGTCCAGAACCAATTGACGAGCGCGCAGGTCGAAGCGAAGGTTCGCCAGTCGGGCGGGCTGTATCGCGTCTATGTCGGGCCGTACGCCGACCGCGACGAAGCCCGGCGCGTGGGCGAGCGCATCACGCAGGCGTTCGGTTTCGCGACCACCGTCGCGCCGCACTGATCCGCTTCGACGTGCCAGCACGATGCGCAGCCGACCGCGGCGCACGCGTCCCCTCGTTATAATGCAGGTGTCGTATTCGCGCATCGAACGCTTTGCGCAGTTTCCACCTGCGGCCGCGGACAACGTCTTCGCGGCCCGACATGCCGTCACTTCCGCTCCCGCGATGACCCGACTTCTTCGCTTGCTGGCCGCGTGCTGCGCGCTGGCGCTGCTGCCGTTTTCCCCGGCGCGCGCGCAACTCACCATCGAGATCGTCGGTGGCGCCGGCACGCAGATCCCGATCGCCATCGTGCCGTTCGAGGGCGAGAGCAACTTCCCGCTGGGGATCAGCGGCATCACGGGCGCCGACCTCCAGCGCTCGGGCCTGTTCCGCATGGTCGATCCCATGGGCGTCACGCCGCGGCCGGGGCGTGCCGACGACGTGCAGCCCGCGGTGTGGCGCGCGCGCAGCGCCGACGCCGTGGCGGTAGGCTCCATGCGGCCGCTCGGCGACGGGCGCGTCGAGGTGCGCTTCGGTCTGGTCGACGTGGTGAAGCAGCAGACGCTCGCCGCGATGGTCTTCACGGTGACGCAGCAGCAGTTCCGCGCCACCGCGCACAAGATCGCCGACGTGATCTACGAAAAGCTCACCGGCGACGCCGGCGTGTTCTCGACCCGCATCGCGTACATCACCAAGTCGGGCCCGCGCTATCAACTGCTGGTCGCGGATGCCGACGGCTACGACCCGCAGGTCGTCGTCACCTCGCAGGAGCCGCTGCTCACGCCGAAGTGGTCGCCCGACGGCACGCGGCTCGCATACGTGTCGTTCGAGAATCGCAAGCCGGTCGTGTACGTGCAGTCGCTGTCGACGGGCGAGCGCCGCGCGGTCGCCAACTATCGCGGCAGCAACAGCGCGCCCGCGTGGTCGCCCGACGGCCGTCGCCTCGCCGTGACGCTCACCAAGGACGGCCCGTCGCAGATCTACCTGATGAACGCGGACGGCAGCGGCCTCACCCGTGTCATGACCTCGCAGTCGATCGACACCGAAGCCGCGTTCTCGCCCGACGGCCAGTGGCTGCTCTTCACCTCCGATCGCGGCGGCACGCCGCAGGTCTATCGCACGAACCTGGTGAGCGGCGCCGTCGAGCGGCTCACCTTCGAGGGCAACTACAACGTCACACCTCGGCCGATGCCCGACGGCACCGGCTTCGTGTACGTGCGCCGCGAGGGCGGCAGCCGCTTCCAGCTCGCGTACATGGACTACGCGACGCGGCAGACGCAGATACTGACGCCGGGTCCGGGCGACGAGAGCCCCAGCATCGCGCCGAACAGCAAGATGATCATCTACGCGAGCGAGACGGGGGCGCGTGGTATATTGGCCGCGGTCTCCAGCGATGGCCGCGTCAAGCAGCGCCTCGTCGCGCCCGCGACGGACGTGCGCGAGCCCGCCTGGGGCCCGCTCCCCCGCTCCTGATGTTTCCACCGATGCTTCGCCCGAAGCGCTGCACGCCTTCGTTTCTTTCGCTCAAGCTTTCGCCACGGCAGGAGGAGATCCATGCGTAACCTGATTTTCGCTGCGCTTTGCGCGATCATGATCGTCGGCTGCTCGAGCACGCCGACCACGGAGACCGGTGCGCCGGTCGAGGACAAGAGCAACGCGGTCGTGGTGCCGGGGGGTGCCTCGACGAGCGGCGCCGGTACCGGCGGGGTGAGCGGCGCGAACACCGGCGCGAACCGCGCGACCAACCCGCTGCGCGATCCGAGCAGCCCGCTGTCCAAGCGCAGCGTCTACTTCGACTTCGACAGCTTCGTGGTCAAGGACGACTTCAAGCCCACGATCGAGGCGCACGCGCGGTACCTGCAGCAGAATCCGTCGGCGCACATGACGATCCAGGGCAACACCGACGAGCGCGGCTCGCGGGAGTACAACATCGCCCTCGGGCAGAAGCGCGCCGACTCCGTGAAGCGCATGATGACGCTGCTCGGTGCGCGCGACTCGCAGATCGAGACGGTGAGCTTCGGCAAGGAGAAGCCGCGCGCGCAAGGGCACGACGAGGCCGCGTGGGCCGAGAATCGCCGCGACGACATCCTGTACGCAGGCGAGGCGGGGGCGGCCGAACGGGCGCAGTGATGCCTGGAACCTTCCCTCGCCCCTGAGGGAAGAGGGCCAGGGTGAGGGGCAATGACCATGACCACCGACCGATCCATCCATCCCCGCGTGCTCGCGGCCGTGCTCGCATTCGCGGCGTTCGCGCAATCGGCCAACGCCGCGTTCTTCGAGGACGACGAAGCGCGCAAGCGCATCGAGTCGACCAACCAGCGCCTGTCGGCGGTGCAGAAATCGCTCGAGGATCGCATCAGCGCGCTCGAACAGCAGCTCAAGGCGCAGGGCCTGGTCGACCTCTTCAACCAGAGCGAGCAGATGCGCAACGATCTCGCGAAGCTGCGCGGGCAGATCGAAGTGCTCACCTACGAGCTCGAGCAGGCGCAGAAGCGGCAGAAGGACCTGTACGTCGACCTCGACACGCGGCTGCGCAAGATCGAGTCGGGCGTCGCCGCGTCGACGTCGCAGGCGCCGGCGGACGGCATGGGCAATGCCTCGCCGGCTGCGGGTGCGCCCGGCAACGCGCCGAATGTCGCCGTGCCGCCGACGGCCGGGACGATGGCGCCGGTCGTGGGCGCGCCGTCGCGCGCGGTCGATGCGGTCGCCGAGCAGCGCGCCTACGACGCGGCGCTCGACCAGTTCAAGAGGGGCGACTACAACGGCGCGATCAACTCGTTCAACGCCTTCGTCAAGACGTACCCGACGAGCCCGCTCGCCTCGTCGGCGCAGTACTGGGTCGGCAACGCGCAATACGCGCGACGCGATTACAAGAGCGCGATCGCGACGCAGCGCCAGCTCCTGCAGGCGTACCCCAACAGCACCAAGGCCCCCGAGGCGCTGCTCAACATCGCATCGGCGCAGTCCGACCTGAACGACAACGCGTCGGCCCGCCGCACGCTGGAGGAGCTGATCCGCACGTATCCGCAATCGGAAGCGGCGACGAAGGCGAGGCAGCGGCTGGGACAGCGGTGAACCGTCGTTCCCGCGAAAGCGGGAGCCCAGCGTCTTTCTCGCAGCGCATCATCACCTGGCAGGCTACCCACGGCCGCCACGACCTCCCTTGGCAGAACACCCGCGACGCCTATCGCATCTGGCTGTCGGAAGTGATGCTGCAGCAGACGCAGGTGACCACCGTGCTGCCGTATTACCTGCGTTTCACCGAATCGTTCCCCGACGTGCGCGCGCTCGCTGCCGCGCCGATCGAGCGCGTGCTCGAGCACTGGAGCGGGCTCGGATACTACCGGCGCGCACATCATCTGCACGAAGCCGCACGCGCGGTCGTTGCGCGGCATGGCGGCGCGTTCCCTGCGAGCGCCGCGACGCTTGCGACGCTGCCCGGCATCGGCCGCTCCACCGCGGCCGCCATCGCCGCGTTTGCTTCGGGCGAGCGCGGCGCGATCCTCGACGGCAACGTCAAGCGCGTGCTGTCGCGTCACGCGGGCATCGACGGATTTCCGGGCGAGCCACGCGTGGCTGCGAAACTGTGGGACGTGGCGCATGCGCGCCTGCCCGACCGCCACATCGAGCGCTACACGCAGGGCATGATGGATCTCGGCGCGACCGTGTGCCTGCGCACGCGTCCGCGTTGCGACGTGTGTCCGGTCGCCGAGGATTGTGTCGCGCGTGCGACGCATCGCACGCAAGTGCTGCCGACGCCACGGCCGCGGAAGGAACTGCCGCAGCGTGCGGTGCGCTTGCTCGTGCTCGAGCGTGAGGGACGAATTCTCTTCGAGCAGCGGCCACCCGTCGGCATCTGGGGTGGGTTGCTGAGCCTGCCGGAGCTCGCGCTCGACGAGGACGTCGACGACGCCCTGCGCTCGCGCTTCGCGCTGACCGGGCGCGCCTCACGCGCGCTGCCGATGCTGCGTCACGGATTCACGCATTTCGGCTTGACGCTGCATCCACAGTGGATCGAGGTGGATCAGGCGCCGCAGGCGGGCGAGCCGCGCGGAACGTGGCTCACGCGCGACGCCGCACTGTCGGCCGCGTTGCCGGCGCCGATCAAGCGGGTGCTGCGGGGGCTGGGTCCTGCGGCGCGTGGCATGACCGTACCGTCCATCAGCATTCGACCACGCCGCTGAGCAACGACTGGACGGTGTTCAGTCAGGCAGCAATGCGTTCGTAAGAAAGGCGCGGAATGTCGACGCGGTCCGACGCGTGCTCGATCGTGATGGCGCAAAGTCTGCCACTGGCATCGACGTCGATCTGCGTGTTCTCGTCCAGATCGCGAGTCTCCGCGACCTCGACATCACGGAACTCGATCAGCAATGTATCGGTGTCGACGAAGTATCGAATTCTCATGGCTGAAAGCGTCGATCAAAGAAGGCATTGTGAACCGTTTCGCCGTCCGGCAGAAGGACCACTCGCAAATAGCGATCCTGCATTTCCGGAACCCGCGTCCAGCGCCGAATGCGGCCGTCCATCTGAATCTGTTCGCGCACCGGGGCAATTATTGCTCGTTCGATCCATTCGTCACGAATCACGGCCCGATCCGCGCGTGTTCTCAGCAGCGTGAAATAGGGCGTGCATTTCACGCTCGCAGACTAGCGAGCGTCCGACTGATGCGCTTTACCACCAAAGGATGATGCGGTTCATGATTGCAGCCCAATGCCGTGAATGGCTAAGGCTGCGCCACAGTCCGTGCCCAACCCCGCAGCGACTCCGGCAGCCGCGAATCCGCGTCCGTGAAAGCCGCACGAAACGCGGACAAGGCAAGCGCCGCGTCGGCGTCGCGACCTTCGCCGCGCAGGCGCTCGATCTCGCGAACGAAATCGTCCGGCGTGCGAGCGGTCGCAGTTTTGCCGGGCTCGCTTTGCGCACGTGCGACCGCGGCGGCGCGATCGACTGCGATGCCGTTGCGGGCAAGGCCTTCGGGCAACAAGGGGCGCGCAGGCGCGGCGCCAGGTGCCGCGGGTGGTGTCGCGTCGGACAATGCGGATGAAGGCGGTGCTGGCGCCGGCGCTGCCGGCGCAGGAGCCGCCGGAGATGCCGCCGGTGCGGGCGCCTGCGCCGCGCGCGCATCGAGCTTGTCGCGTTCTGTCGGGGCAAACGGCTGCGGTTCCGGTGCCGCCGCGATTTGCCTCCGCTGTTCCTGCTCCCTTGCACGCTCGGCCTTCGCCGCGATCTTCGGCGTATCCTTGCGCGCCGCTTCCCGTTCCTCTGACGCGGTTGGACTCGACGCAGCCGGCGCCGCGCTCTGAACCTGATCCGTGACCGCAGGCGGTGGCCCGGGCTCGGATGCAGGCGCCGCCTCCTTGCGCAACGTGGCCACCGGCATGTCGCTCGTCACCGCGTTGGTGTCGTCCGCCTCGTGCGGCATGAGCTGCACCACACCGAAGGCAATCGCGCCGAGCGTCGCGGCGACCGCCAGCGGCACCCATGCGCGCCACCGCGACGGCGCCGGTGCATCGGCAGCGCGCGGACCGCTTTGCACCGCGCGATGCGCGGCGGCGAGCACCGTGCGGTCGAGCGGCTCCGGCGGCTCTTCGCGCAGATGCTTGCGCCACGCCGTGTCGAGCGCCGGGTCGTGCAGGTCGCGTTCGTCGGTCATGTCGCGTCCTCGCGCCAGTCGGCGAGCTCGTTGCGCAGCTTCGCGAGCGCATAGCGCAAACGGCTCTTGACCGTCTCGAGTCCCACGCCGGTCATCGCCGCAATGTCGGCGAGCGCAAGGCCGGCCTCCTGGTGCAGCAGGAACGCATCGCGCTGCCCGGCGGGCAGCGCCGACAGCGCGGCACGAAGGCGCGCGCCCAACGCGCGCGCTTCGGTGCGAACGTCCGGTTGGTCGGACCTCGCGCCGGGAATCTCGTTCACCGTGTCGCGTGTGCTCTCGTCGTCGTCGTCGATCGACACGAGCGACGCCTGTCCGTTCGTGCGCCAGTGGTCGACGAGACGGTTGCGCGCCAGGGTGTAGAGCCACGTCGTGAACTTCGCCGTCGGCCGGTACGTGGCGCGCACGCGTATCACGTTCATCCACACGTCCTGGAACAGCTCGTCCGCGCGCGCCGCGCCATTGCACTGCCGCAGCAGATAG
>DASXAF010000117.1:0-24547 GCA_036406955.1 Casimicrobiaceae bacterium | reverse complement strand
GGCGGCCACAACGGCGGAAGGTCGCCGCGCCGCCAGTCGGATACCCGCTCGGGCGGCGGATCGGAGATCGGGATCGGCAATCCCGACTGACCGCGCGCGACCGCCGCCGCGGCCTGCTCGGCCGTGTCGAAGGTCCGCGACACGAGGCCGTCGAACTCGACGTACCAGCGCCCCGCGCGGCGGACCAACCGAAAATCGCCCTGCCTGGATCGAAAGGAGAACACCGATCGAAGCTTTGTTCTTCGTCCAACGCCTACGTCGCGCGCTGGGCAATGTAAGCGCCCGACGGCGCGCGGCCTATCCGGGTTCGTCCTACAAAGCGCCACGAACCCGCGATTCACCGACGAATGGAGGCACGCGCTGGCTACGCCAAGGCGCCGCGTTCGAGCCGCCGCGTAGAATCGCTTTCACCCGGAGTGACCATGCGTGCGATGGTTTTACGCGCGCCTCGAAGCGCGTTGACGTTGGCCACGCGGCCGGAGCCCGCGGCCGGCCCCGGCGAGGTGCTCGTCCGAGTGGATGCGTGCGGCGTCTGCCGCACCGACCTGCACGTCGTCGACGGTGAGCTCGCACGTCCTCGCCTGCCTCTGGTGCCCGGTCACGAGGTCGTCGGCAGCGTGCAGGCGATCGGCATGGGTGTCGAAGGCTTCGCCGTGGGCGATCGCGTGGGCGTTCCGTGGCTCGCCTGGACGTGCGGTGTGTGCCGGTACTGCGCTTCCGGCCGCGAGAACCTTTGCGCGCGGGCCGAGTTCACCGGCTACACGCGCGACGGCGGGTATGCGGATTGCCTCGTTGCGGACAGCCGATATGCGTTTCCATTGCCGCGCGAGCACGACGCCGCCGAGCTCGCGCCCTGGTTGTGCGCCGGCCTGATCGGTTATCGCGCACTGCGCGCGGCCGGTGACGCTCAGCGGATCGGCCTCTACGGCTTCGGCGCCGCTGCACACATCGTCGCGCAACTCTGCATGCACCAGGGCCGTGCGGTGTTCGCATTCACCCGCCCCGGCGACGCAATGGCGCAATCCTTCGCGCGCGCTCTGGGTTGCGCATGGGCGGGTGCCAGCGACGAGCCCGCGCCGGAAGAGCTCGATGCCGCGCTGCTGTTCGCGCCCGTGGGCGCGCTCGTGCCCGTTGCGCTCCGCGCACTGGCGCCGGGCGGAGTCGTCGTATGCGCCGGCATCCACATGAGCGACATCCCGCAATTCCCGTACGAGTGGCTATGGCGCGAGCGGCGCATCGTTTCGGTGGCCAATCTCACGCGCGCCGACGGGCGCGAGTTCATCGCAGAAGCCCAGCGCGCGCGCATCCGGACACGCGTCACGACCTATCCGTTGACGGCGGCCAACGATGCCCTCGCGGCGCTGCGCCAAGGCCAGGTGACGGGCGCCGCCGTCTTGATCGCCCGCGATGACGGCGTGACCCGTTGAGGTGCGCGGCGGCGCGCTCCGCGCGCGCCGCCGCGTCTCGCGCGCGATTACTTCATCGTGCGCAGCGAGCTGCACACGCCGGCCGGGCCCGCCGTCTTGATCGCCGTGCGGGCGGACTCCTGCGATGCCTCGCACTGGCACGCGTACACGAGTCGATACGCCTTGCTGCAGTCGTTCGACGCCGCGGCCTGGCTCGCCATGCGTATCAGGCAGGCGCGGTTACCTTCCGGCTGGGGTTGGAGGCAATCCCCTGCGCCGACGGTCTGGTACGTCACGGGACAGTCGGGCGGCCCCGTGTCCTTCGCGCACGCCGAAATGACCGACGACAGATTGTCGGCGCCACTGGCCACGCTGCACCACGAGCCGGCTGCCGCAATGATCAACGTTGCCGCGAGCTTCTGCCACATGTGATCCCCCGGGTAGTAGTGGAACGAGGATGCTAGGTTCGCCGCCCCGCGCCGTTCAACGGCATGGCGATGGAACGCGCCAGGCACGGACCGGATGCCTTCACGGCCGACGAAATGAAGCCGTCGTTACATGGCGCGCCGAGTGTCGTTGCGTTCGTTTCGTCCCGCGACGCGTTTGCAACGAATGCCGAGAAATGTAAGTCGTGACGCGCGTTAAGGCTGCTTAAACATTCTGAAATCGCGCCTCGTCACGTTCCAGCGCGTCTCGACGCGTCCTATGCTGCGCGGGCGATTCGCGTCCTGTCCGACGCACCCGCTCAACTTCCGAGGAGAAGATCATGCGAACGCCATCTCGTGCAGCATTGCTCGTCGTCGCGTCGCTCGCCGCGCCGCTCGCCGCCGCGCAGAACCTCTCGCCGCTGGTCGAGAAGGTGCGCGCGGCGACCACCCGCTACGTGAACGTCAATGTCGCGAGGAGCGACGGCTGGGTGCCGGGCACGCCATGCGTCAGCGGGCCCGACGCCGGCGCGATGGGCGTGCACTTCATCATGCCGAGCCGCGTAGGCGACGGCGAGCTGAATCCCAACGAGCCCGAAGCGCTGATCTATGAGCCGATGGGCAGCGGCGCGCTGCGGCTGGTCGGGGTGGAGTTCATCGTGCTCGCCGCCGACTGGGCGGCGAAGCATCCCGGCGGCGGCACGCCCGCGCTCGACGGGCACCTCACGCACTACGTCGGCGAACCGAACCGCTATGGCCTGCCCGCGTTCTACGAGCTGCACGTCTGGGCATGGCAGGACAATCCGAACGGCAGCTTCGCCGACTGGAACACGACCGTGTCGTGCGACATGCAGGCGAGCGATTCGCCGTGATCCCGCGAGCGACGCTTGCGCACGAACGCCGTCCAACATCGATCCGGAGACTCGACATGCCTCGTGCAGCATTTCGCCCCGTTGTCGCCATCGCGGTCGCGGCGTTGTTCGCGGCCGCCGCTGCACGGGCGGCCGACGCACCGAAGCCAGCCGCACAGCCCGGCAACGATCCGCCGTTCGCTGCTCGCATTCTCGACGCGATCAGCGTGCTCCAGGCGAAGGTCGACAACCTGCAGAGCACCGTTGGCGCGCTGCAGGAAACCGTCGGCAACGTGCAGGGCACCGTCGGCAACCTGCAGAAGGCCGTCGACGCGGTGCAGGCGGACACGATCGCATTGCAATCGAGCGTCGCGCAGGTCATGCCCGCATGGAGCCAGATCCTTCCCGCGAATGCGCGGTTCGCCTCGGTGCTGAAGGGCGCGGCGATCCTCGACCAGGAAACCGGGCTCGTATGGGAGAAAAGTCCCGACCTGGTCCCGATTCACCTGTGGAATTTCGCGCAGCAGGCCTGCAATCCCAAGGTCGTCGGCGGCCGAAGCGGCTGGCGCCTGCCGACGATCCAGGAGCTGCAAAGCCTCGTCGATCCGTCGGTCACCGGCACCGGCCCGAAGCTGCCGCCCGGCCATCCGTTCCTGGCGTTCGCAGGAGACTACTGGTCTGCGACGACCGGTACGCCGGGCGACAACGACAAGAACCTGGCCTGGGTGACGTCGCTCGAGTCCGGCTTTCCGCACGAAATCGAGAAGGATCAAAACAGCAGCGCGCGCCCGCCCGTGGTGTGGTGCGTACGCGCCGGGCAAGGCTCCGATCCGCAATGACGGAGTGCCGGACCGCGTAGACGCGCCACGGCGTTTGGCGCAGACTCCACCGTGTTCGCGGGGAACGCAAGCGGCGTGCTACGGTGCACCCGCTTTGCGTGCGGCGGCCGGGATGGCGGCGCAACGCCGGCAGACGACGATAACGAGAGGGAGGCTCAGATGAAAGCGAATGGACGCTGCATCCGCAAGGTGCTGGCTGCTGCATTGGCCGCTACACTGGCCAGTCCCGCCCTGTCGGCGAAGTTCAATGCCTGCTCGAGCGTGCCCGGCGCGGCGCCGTCGTCGTTCCAGGTGGATTTCGCCGGACATGCGGTGACCAACATCACCGGCGTCGTGCCGACGGTCGACACGCTCGGCTTCGCCCGCATCGAGACCGCCGACAACCAGATCCGCATGACGTGCGGGCTGCGCGGAACGATCGTCGCGGTCGTTCCCACGCCGGGCGGCTTCAATGCGACGTTCGTCTCGCACGCCGTGTGTCCCGAGCATTCCCAGCTCGACTTCAACGTCGCCACCGTGGTCACCGTCACGGGACTTTGCCCCGATGGCGTCACCACCATCGGCAACGTCAGCGAGCAGGGCGACATCAGCGGCTCGGTCGGGGCCGTCAGGGGCGCGGTCGGCCATATCGAGCTCAATGGCGTGTCGGCCTGCGGATTGCAGGAGCTCGATATCTCGGGCTTTCTGTGCCTGACCGAGCCCCAGTACAAGGCGCTGAAGGCGCTGAAGCAGGGCAATTGATGGCGCGGGCGCCCGCGCGCTCTCGACCTTCACGCACGCGCGATGCGGTGACGTCGCGCAAGCAATGCGGACCGGCAAGCGCTGCTTGCCGGTCCGCCGTCTAGCTCGAACGCCTATCGCGCCCGGTCAATTGCCGATCGCACCGTCGATCGAGCCGGTGCCGCCTCCGTACGGCCAGCCAGGTCCCTTCAGTTGCGACATCGTCATCTTGTTGGCGTTGTCGATGATGGCGGCGAACGCTCGCGTCGCGCGCGCCTGGCCTTCGGCAGGCACCATTTCGGGCGCGTCGAGGCTCGTGTGGTAGATGATGTGGTTGATGGTGTGGAACGAAGGAACGAAGTCGCCGTTCTTCGGACCGTCTTCGACGGCGTACACCGAGTTGCCGAAGTCGATGAGCTGAGCCAATGCCATGCGCTCGAACGCGGGGCTTCCAAGCGCGTTCCAGCGCGTGGCGCTCATCGTGTTGCCGGGCGTCAGGTCTTCGTTGTACAGGTAGAGCTGCGTCTCGGACGGGTGCTCGAGCGTGACCTTCAGGGCGACCTTGTCCCACGGCCAGGTGTCGTTGATGCCGCCTTGCATGTTGTGAGCGACCTCGCCGTGGTGATGGTCCGGGAACATGATCCACACGAGCGTGCGCGGACGCTTGTGGAAAGGCAGTCGAGCGTAGTGGCGCGCGAGCTCCAGTCCGCTGGCCATGCCGCCGTTGTTGTCCTCGGCCGCGTAGAAGTAACCGTCCGTATGCATCTGGATCATGATCTGCTCATCCGAGACACCGGGCAGCACGGCGTAGTGCCACGCCGTCGGCACGTTGGTCAGCGGCGGCACGGTCAAGTGCGCGGTGATCATGATCTTCTCGCCGGCGCCGAGGCGATCGCGCAGGGCGAAGCCTTCGTCCTGGCTGAGGGTGAACTGCGTCACCGTCTTGACGCCGCCTTCCGGCTGGAACTGGCCGTTGCCGGGCACCGCCATGACGTCGATGATCATCGCCGCGCCTTTCTGGGCGGCGCGAGTGTTGGCGTTGAAGAGGTTCGCGCGATCGGACGCGGAATGCGAGCGGCCGCCGGGCACGAATATCGAGTAGATGATCACCGCCTTGCCCGCGACGTCGCGGCCGATGAAGTCGGCTTCCGAGCCGACGCCCACCCAGACGGCCTCCGCCGTGACGCCGTCGGGGATCGGCTTCGTCCCGGACGCCGGAAAGATCGTGGCGAGATTGACCGTCTTGCCGTCCGCCACGTAGCTCGCATCCCAGCCGGTCGGTCGCCAGTCCGTCGGCAGCGTGTACGGCACGTCGAAGGTCCGGATGCCAAGGCGATGGAATTCGTCCAGCATGTACTGCACGCCCTCGCGGTCGGCGATGGTACCCGGGAAGCGGCCCCACCACTGTGCGTGCGTCGTATCGCGGTACTTCACCGCGATCCGGGACAGGTTGATGATGTCCCGCTTCATGCGCATGCCGTCGATGTCGGCGTAGTCCTTCTGATCCTTTTTCAGGGGGAACACCGGGTACTGGTCGTCCCTGAACAGCAACGAGGCGTGGTCGCGCGGCAGGCCGATGCCATATTGCTTCTCGGTCGCCGGGCCGCTCTCCATTTGCGCGAGCGCGACGGACGCCAGCGGCAGCTCGACCGCGAGCGCTGCGAGCCCGACGGTCACGAGTTTCCTGTTGCACTTCATGCCAAACCCCCTCTCCTCCAGATGGCCACACGATCGTTCATACGCATCCGAGCGACGGTCCCGGTGTGGCAAATCGGAACGCGTCGCCGGCGTCTCGCCCTTCATGCGCTCGACACGTCGACGTCCTGTCTGGGCTCGCTGTCGCGGCCTGGCTCCGAATGCCGAGCGTCGATCCGCTCGCCCTGATTGAATCGTTTCACCACGAACCTCGCGCCGCGGCGATCGGCTGCGGCCGGGCTCGCGGCGACATCGCAAGCGGACTGAAATATTGCCGTGACAAACCGGTTCGCGGTGTCGCGAACTGGCGACCGACTTTTCCAAACTTGCGACTATTTCGCGGGACGGTGAACGACTGCCAGGGCGCGCGTAGCGGCGAGTGCGTGGACGGCTCGGGGTCAGCTCCGCGACTTGAACCAGTCCGCCAGGGTCGGCGTGAGGATCTTTTGCGCCTTGGCGCCCACGAACGTGCCGATGTGGCCGCCGGGGACCGGCACTTCGGTGTAATCCTTCGTGCCGAAGTAGCCGCCGACGCCCTTCGAGCACGACACCGGGATGATCGTGTCGCCCGTCGCATAGATGTTCAGCACGGGCATCGTGACGTTGCGCAGGTCGACTCTGCGCTCGCCGAGGTGCAGCTCGTTGCGTATGAGCTTGTTCTCCTGGTAGAGGTCCTTGAACCATTGCCGCAATACCTCGCCCGGATGGTCCGGCCTGTCCGCGATCCAGCGCTCCATGCGCAGGAAGTTGAGGAGCTTCGCTTCGTCGTCGAGGACGTCGACGAGGTCGATCGTGTACTTGGTGAGGTTGCCGATCGGATTCATCATCAGGAACGCGAAGCCGACCAGGCTGCCCGGTGCCGAGCCATACGCATCGACCAGGTCGTCGATGTCCTGTCCCGTGAGCGAGCGCGCCCACTGGTTCATGTAGCCGGAGCCGGTCTGCGGCTCCTTCTTGTCGCCGTGGAAGTCGATCGGCGTGACCGTCAACGCGAGATTGCGCACCTTGTGCGCGAACAGCGCGGCGTAGCAGGTCGTGAACACCCCGCCCTGGCAAATGCCGATCAGGTTCACGGTCCGGCTGCCGGACCGCTCGCGCACGACTTCGACGCAATCGTCGAGATAGCCGCAGACATAGTCGTCGATCGTGAGCCAGCGCTGGGCGCGCGTCGGCAATCCCCAGTCGAGGAAGTACACGTCGAAGCCGTTGCCGAGCAGCTTGCGGACGAACGAGCGCTCGGCCTCGAGGTCGATCATCTGGAAGCGGCCGACGAGCGCGTAGACGATGACGATCGGAACGCCGTGCGGCCGCTCGACCACGGGCCTGCAGCGATAAAGGCGCACCATGTCCTCGCGCCATACCTCGTCGCGAGGAACCGTCGCGATGGCGAGGTCCTCGTCGGTCACCTCGGCGAGCCTCCTGGATCCGCGCGTCAGCTTCTCGCGCACGTCCTCGAGCTCCCTCGCCACCGACATCGGCGTGATCGCAAGCGCCGAGGCCGCGCGCGCCGCGAGCATCGCCTGCTCCGCCGGCGTCGTCATGCCTTCCTCTCCTTCGCGAGGCCGCTGCCCCTGCGCCTCGCTTTCGAGCCGCCGCGCTGTGCGACGCTCTCGGTCGACGGGGCGCGCGCAGGTTTCGCCGGGGGGCGCAAAGCGCGCAATTCGCGCTTCAGCGCCTGTATCTCGCGATACGCCTCGTCGAGCTCGCGTCGCGTCGCCACGTCCAGGAGATCGGCCGCGATGGCGGCGACGTGGCGCATGCGCTTGCGGTGCGCGAGCGCCGAGCGCGCAAGCGCCGCCGTCGCGGCAAGGCCCTTTTCGGATTGCAGCGTCTCGTGCACCGCTTCTTCCGTCGTGACGGCCCATAGCCGCATCAGCGCCAGCACGCTGTCGATGCGCTCGCCGGCCGCCGCCTTGTCCGCGAGGCGTGCCGTGAGGCGTTGCAGTCCCTCCGCGAGCGCGCCCTGCACGAGCATTCCATAGTGCGCGCGCGCTTCCTGCTGCGCGAGTCCCGCCGCCAGCATCTCCTGCCACGCCGACTGGAACTCGCGCGCAGGGCCGAGCCCGAGCGCATCGCTCAGAGCGCCGTACGTGCGCTCGAACGCAGCCGTGAATTGCGCCGGCGTCGCGCCGACGAGACGACTCGCGGCGTCGATCCACGCCAGGCCCATCGCCTGCAGCGGCAGCACCGACGAGCCGAGCGCGCCGGATGGCGGTGCGTTGGCGGCCTGTGCGCCCAACGCTGTCGACATCAGGGCAGTCCACGGCGCGAACATCGCCTCGGCGGCGCGCGCGGGCGCCGCCGCCGCGCCTGCCTTTTCGCTCGAAGACGACGCACCGGCGATCCAGGGCGCAAAAGCGTTCGCGACCCCTGGCTGCGACGGCGTCATCGCTTGCGCCATGCTCTGCCACGATTGCTGTGTGGCCGCGGCGGCCTTGGCGAATTGGTCCATCGGGAACATGAGGCCATCGAGCATCCCTGATGCGCCGTCCTTGCTGCCGGAGACCGGTTGCCCGAGCTGACCCAGGAACTGCGGCACCAGCCCCAGCCAGAAGTTGTAGACCGATTGGGCTGCCTGCGCGGGATCGAACGTCATAGCGTATTCACGAGCTGGCCGCCGTCGATCACCACCACCGAACCCGTCGCGTAGGAGCCTGCATCCGAGGCGAGCAGCAGCAGCGCCGCGTCGAGCTCGCCCGGGTCGCCGATGCGCCGCTGCGGAATGCGCTTGACCAGGGCCTGGCCGGCTTCGGAGGCGAAAAACTCGCGGTTGATCGACGTTTCGACGTAGCCCGGTGCCAGCGCGTTCACGCGGATCCTGTGCCGCGCGAGCTCGAGCGCCATGGCCTTGGTGAGCTGGATCAGCGCGGCCTTGGACGCGGCGTAAGCCGGGACCTGCGCCGACACCCGCAACCCCAGGATGGACGCGATGTTGACGATGCTGCCGCCACGCTGGTGCCCGACCATGTGGCGCGCGGCTTCCTGCGCGACGCGCCACGCGCCGTTGAGGTTCACCTCGATCACGTCGTTCCAGTCGTCCTCGGTGTGCTCGAGCATCGGCTTGGTGACCGCGATCCCCGCGTTGTTCACGACGACGGTGATCGGCCCGAGCGCCGCCGCCGCATCGTCGAAAGCGGCGACCACGCTTTCGCGCCGCTTCACGTCGAGCGCCACAGGATGCACGGCACGACCCGTCGAGGCGATGCGCCGCTCGACGTCGCGCAGCGACTCGACGCGCCGCGCCGCGACCGCCACTCTCGCGCCCGCCGTCGCAAGCACTTCGGCGAAGTGGCTCCCCAGGCCTCCGTTGGCCCCCGTCACCAGCGCCGCGTGACCGTCAAGGCTCAGGTTCAATTCGACCTCCAGCAATGACCCGCGCTCGCTCCACGATGCCGGACCGCCGTGGCGCCGGGCACGGTGTCAGATGTCGAAAAAGACGGTTTCCTCCGGGCCCTGCAGATGAATGTCGAAGCGGTACACGGGCTTGCCCGCGCGCGGCTCGCGTTGCCCGATCAGCGTCTTGCGCCTGACTTCCCATTCGATCAGCTTCAGCACGGGATCGGTCGCGTTTGCGGCGCCCTCGTCGGAGAAGTACATGCGCGTGTTCAGGCCGATGTTGATGCCCCGGGCGACGATCCACAGGTTCACGTGCGGCGCCATGATGCGCCCCGTGCGCCCGGTCACCGGCCCCGGCTTGATCGTGTCGAAGAACCACAGTCCCGTCTCGAAGTCGGAAGAAGCGCGGCCCCAGCCGCGAAACGTCTCGTCCACCGGCTTCGACTGCCGGTCGGCGGGGTGGGCGTACTTTCCCGACGCATTCGCCTGCCAGAGCTCGAGCAGCACATCGCGCAGCGGCGTGCCCGAGCCGTCGATGACGCGTCCCTCGATGCGAACGCGCTCGCCCTTCGTCTCCGGGGTGACGAGCACGTTGGTGAAGTCCTTCTCGAAGATGTCGAACCCGGCGTCGCGCGGCGCAAGCCCGATGTGCACGTACGGGCCCGCCGTCTGCGACGCGGACTCGTTCAGAAGCGTGACGTCGTTCAGCATGGCATTCACTCCCGCTCCATCGGGTCGTCCTGCGGCTGGCTCGACTCGAACCACGTCGCGCGCGAGCCCCGCAGCACGATGTCGAACCGGTAAGCCAGGCTGTCGAGCTGGACCGCGTGACCCTTGTCGAGCGCCGCGATGAGCTGCCGGACCGCCGCTTCGCTCGGAATGGTGTTCACGATCGGGTCCCGGGCAATGAGCGGATCGCCTTCGAAGTACATCTGCGTGATCAGGCGCTGCGCCCACGCGGATCCCGAGATGGCGTAGTGGATGTGCGCCGGCCGCCAGTCGTTGATGTGATTTCGCCAGGGATAGGGTCCCGGCTTGATCGTGCGATAGTAGTAGTGCCCGTCGCGATCGGTGAGCATGCGCCCGCAGCCGCCGAAGTTCGGGTCGATCGGCGCGACGTAGGTGTCCTTGCGGTGACGGTAGCGCCCGCCGGCATTCGCCTGCCACACCTCCACCAGGGCGTTGGGAACGCCGCGACCGAACTGGTCGTACACATGGCCATGCACGACGATGCGCTCGCCGATGGGCAGCCCCTCCTCGGCGTAATTCATGATCAAGTCATTGTCGAGCGGACCGAGATCGTCGGGCGTGAACACAGGTCCCGTGATCTCCGACAGCGAGTTCTGCAGGGCGATCAGGGATTTTTGCGGCGAGCGCAGGATGCTCGTCTTGTAGGACGGTGCATACGCCGGCGGGTGCACGGTGCGGTCGCGCTGGAGGATTTCGTACTCGCCGCTCTGCTCCTTCATGGTCGCTCCTATGCTCGCCACGGTTCGGCCCATACCGGTTCGGCATCCACGCGCCTCGGCAGATTAGCGCGCCGCCATCGCGCTCGGCAAGTCGCGCGACGGGGCACCTCGCGCAACGTGGGGGTTGCGCATCCTCGCGGCTGCGGAGTAGTGTTCTCGACACGGCGCATTGCCCGTCGCAGCACGGCAATGCCCCGAGATCATTGAGCCGCCGCCGGAAAATATTTCCATGATCACCGGCAAGACGACGCTGATCGCGCACATCGGCTACCCGACCGAGTCGTTCAAGGCGCCGATGATCTACAACCCGTATTTCGAGCGGGCGGGCGTCGACGCCGTCGTCGTCCCGATGGGCGTCAAGCCCGACGCCTTCGCCGCTTTGCTGCGTCCGCTGTTCAGCATGACGAACATCCGCGGCGCGTTGATCACGATGCCGCACAAGGTGAGCGTCGTGTCGTTGCTCGACGAAGTGACGCCGACCGTCGAGATCGCAGGCTCCTGCAACGCCGTCGTCAAGCGCGAGGACGGCAGCCTTCTCGGTGACATGTTCGACGGGGCCGGTTTCGTGCGCGGTGTCGAGCGCAACCGGCCCGTGCGCGGTGCGCGCGCTTTGGTGGTCGGCTGCGGCGGCGTCGGCTGCGCAATCGCCGCGTCGCTGGCCGCGGCGGGTGTGTCCGCGCTCGGCCTGTTCGACGCGAGCCCGCCGGCCGCCGAAGCGCTTGCCGACCGCCTGCGCCAACACTACGGCACGCTCCAGGTCCGGACCGGCTCGAAGGACCCCGAGGGCTACGACCTCGTCGTGAACGCCACGCCACTCGGCATGAAACAGGGCGATCCCCTGCCCGTGGACGTGGCGCGCATCGCGCCCGGGACGTTCGTGGGCGAGGTGGTGATGAAGGAGGAATACACGCCGTTCCTGCGCGCCGCCATCGAGCGGGGATGTCCCGTGCAGGTGGGCACCGACATGCTGTTCGAGATGATCCCGGCGTATCTCGAGTTCTTCGGCTTCCCGACGACCACCCCCGACGTGCTGCGCGAGGTCCAGCGGATTCGATATTAGGGCCTGTTCACTCGACCGAATGGTTTGCGCGCCCGCCATGCGAGCGCCGGTGAGGCTGCACCGCAAGTGAAGTCGAAGCGTCAGATCGTTGCCATCACGCTGCACGACCCGCGCGTCGCGCGCGGGGCCCGTTCGATTCCCGACATCGGAGACGCAAAATGGCGAATCCCAACGATCACGAGCCGCACGGTCGGCATCAGTCCAAGACCGCCGCGGCGAGCGGCTGGATCGGCTCGGCACTCGAGTACTACGACTTCTTCATCTACGCGACCGCCGCGTCGCTGATCTTTCCGCAGCTCTTCTTCCCGTCCGGCAACCCGACGGTCGCCATCGTCGCCTCGCTGGCGACGTACGGCGTGGGCTACGTCGCGCGGCCGATCGGCGCTTTCGTGCTCGGGCACTGGGGTGATACGCACGGGCGCAAGACCGTGCTCCTCGTGTGCATGTTCCTCATGGGCATCTCGACCATGGCGGTCGGGCTGTTGCCGACTTACGCACAGGTCGGCGTGCTCGCGCCGGTGCTGCTCGTCATCCTGCGCCTCATCCAGGGTTTCGCGGTGGCGGGCGAGATTTCCGGCGCGAGCTCGATGATCCTGGAGCACGCCCCGTTCGGGCGCCGCGGCTATTTCGCGAGCTTCACGCTGCAGGGCGTGCAGGCGGGCCAGATCCTCGCCGCGGCGGTGTTCCTGCCGCTCGCCCACTTCCTCGCGCCGGCGGACTTCAACTCCTGGGGATGGCGCGTGCCGTTCCTGCTGAGCTTCGTGGTCATCGTCGCGGGCTACATCATCCGGCGCAGGGTCGAGGAGACGCCGGCGTTCGCGGAAGAGAGCGAGCATCACGACGTGCCGCGCTCGCCGATCGTCATCGCGTTCAAGGAGAGCTGGAAGGACATGGTGCGCGTGATCTGCATGGCGCTGATGAACGTCATCCCGGTGGTGACGGCGATCTTCGGCGCCGCGTATGCCGTCCAGCCTGCCTATGGGATCGGCTTCGACAAGGACGTCTACCTGTGGATCCCGGTCCTCGGCAACATCGTCGCGGTCGTCGTCATTCCCTTCGTCGGCAATTTGTCGGACAAGATCGGACGGCGCCCGCCGATCGTCTTCGGCGCCGTGATCTCCGGCTTGCTCTCGGTCGGCTATCTGTACGCGATCAGCATCCACAGCGTGTGGGTCGCGATCGTGATGTCGCTCGCCATGTGGGGCGTCGTCTACCAGGGCTACAACGCCGTCTTCCCGAGCTTCTATCCGGAGCTCTTCCCCACGCGGACGCGCGTCACGGCGATGGCCATCAGCCAGAACATCGGCACGACCATCACGGCGCTTCTGCCGGCGCTCTTCGCCGCGGTGGCGCCGCCGGGATCGACCGGCATCCCGCTGAAGATCGGCGCGCTGGCGTTCATGATCACGCTGATATCGGCGATCGCCGCGCTGACGGCGAGGGAAACGTATCGCGTGCACCTCAACGATCTTGGCGAGCGCGAAGCCGTTCCGGTCGACAAGCGCGAGTACGAGCAGGCGCGCGCACAGGCCATGGCTGCCGCCTCCGCCTGAAGCCGGCCCGGGCGCGGTCCATCGCCGACGGAGGACGAGATGCACGACGCGTTCAGCTTCGAGCCGCTGACGCCCACGGCGTTCCTGTTGCGGTCGGCGGATGTCTTTCGCGATCGCACAGCGGTCGTCCAGGACGGCGTCCGCTTCACGTACCGCGAGTTCCTGGAACGGTGCAGCAAGCTCGCGGGTGCGCTGGAAGGGCTCGGCGTCCGGCCGGGCGATCGCGTGGCAGTGCTCGCCGGCAATTCGCACATGATGCTGGCCGCGCATTACGCCGTGCCGTTCTCGGGCGGCGTGCTCGTGGCGCTCAACACGCGGATCACGCCGGCCGACATGGCGTTCATCCTCGAGCACTCCTGCGCGAGCGTCCTGCTCTACGACGAGGAGTACGGGAAAGCGGCGCTCGCGGTCGCCGCGCAGGCGCGCGGCAAGCTGACGCTCGTCGCTGCAGGCGGCTCGCACGACGAGCTGGAAGCGTTGATCGCGTCCGGCAAGCCGACCATTCATCGGGTCGCCGACGAGCGCGGATTGCTCGCGATCAACTACACGAGCGGCACGACGGCCAGGCCCAAGGGCGTGATGTACCACCATCGCGGCGCCTACCTCCAGGCCCTGGCGATGGCGCTGCACATGGGCCTCGACAGCGATTCCGTGTATCTGTGGACGCTGCCGATGTTCCACTGCAACGGCTGGTGCTTTCCCTGGGCGGTGACGGCCATGGGCGGCGTGCATCTGTGCCTGCCGAAGCTGGACGCCTCGCTCATCTGGAAGCACATGCGCGAGTCGGGCGTGACCCACTTCTGCGCCGCGCCGACCGTGCTCACGATGACGATCTGGGATCCTCAGGCGGGCAAGACCAGCCTCGCGCGCAAGATCCGCATTGGCACGGGCGGCGCGCCGCCCACGCCGGCATTGCTCGAACGGCTCGCCGAGCTCGGCATGGACATCACGCACCTGTACGGCCTCACGGAAACGTTCGGACCGGCCGTCATCTGCGAGTGGCGCAGCGAATGGAACGAGCTGCCGCTCGCCGAGCAGGCGCGGCTCAAGTCCCGGCAAGGCGTGAACAACGTGATCGCACAGCGCATCCGCGTGGTCGACGAGCGCGGCGAGGACGTTCCCGCCGACGCCTCGACGATGGGCGAGATCGCGATCCGCGGCAACGACGTCATGCTGGGCTACTACGCCGACGAGGACGCGACGCGCAAGGCCTGCCCCGACGGCTGGTTCCGCACGGGCGACCTCGGCGTGAAATATCCCGACGGGTACATCGAGCTGCGGGACCGCGCCAAGGACATCATCATCTCGGGCGGCGAGAACATCTCGTCCGTGGAGATCGAGCAGGCGCTCACGAGCCATGCCGCCGTGCTCGAGGCCGCGGTCGTCGCGGCACCCGACGAAAAGTGGGGCGAGATACCCGTCGCCTTCGTCACGCTGAAGCAGGGCTCGACCGCGACGGACGCCGAGCTGATCGACCACGTGCGCGGACGGCTCGCCCGCTTCAAGGCGCCCAAGCGCGTCGTCTTCGGGCCGCTGCCCAAGACGTCGACGGGCAAGGTGCAGAAGAACGTCCTACGCGAGCGGATTCGGCAGGCCTGACCCGCTCGCGACGCACACCGGGATCGTTGCCAGGGAGCAGTCATGGAAGCCAGCTCGAAGATCAAGCCCCGCCTGCCGCTCAAGGACATCGACGCGAAGAACAAGCAGCGCATTCGCGAGCTGAACGGCGAGTTCCTGAACCTCTACCGCGTGCTCGGTCATCACGAGAAGCTGCTCTCGGCATGGATCGAGTTCGCCTATACCCTGCGCCGCGATTGCACGACCGCGCGCACGCTGCGCGAGCTCATGATCCTGCGCGGGGCGCAGATCGAGGGCTCGGCGTACGAATGGCATCAGCACCGGCGGTGGGCCCATCAGCAGGGCGTTCCCGCGCAGCAGATCGAGGACCTGTTCTTCTGGCGCGAGTCGCCGCGCTTCAGCGACGCGGAATGCGCTGCCCTGGCGCTCACCGAAGCGATGCTCGAGGGCAACGTCCCGGACGACGTCTACGAGGCGCTTCGCAAGCACTTCAGCGCGAGCGAGATCATCGAGCTCGCACTGACTGCCGGCTTCTATGCCATGGTGCCGAGGATCCTCAACGCGCTCAAGGTGCCGATCGAGCACGAGACGCTGCACGCGCCCATCGAGGACAAGGCCGCGTAGGACGCCCGCGCAGCAACGCCCGCGAAGCTACTGGACGTCGACCCCGTGCCCGCCGCGCACGCACCAGAAATGGTGCGCGACGCCCTTGCCCAGCCTGGCAACGCTGCCGTCGCGAAAACCCACGCCCCACTCGGAATCCGGATGCTCGGCAGACGCCGTTGCCGACCAGTAGAAGAACTCCACTTGCACGTTGACGAATGGATGACCGGCCGGCAGCGCGGGTCCGGGCGCGCCAACCGTGGGATCCACCAGGCTCGCAAGCTCGTCGACCGTCGGCAGGCGCCAGCCCCTGCGATTGCCGACGCCCGAAACGTTGCACCGGGAAAACGCGTCGTCGAGGCTCGTCAGGTCCCCGCTCGGGAAACGCTCCCACACGAGCCCGGTTTCGCGATCGAGCACCGCTGCGCCACCGGAGGGAAAGTTGGCGTCGACCCAGTTCGAGAGGACGACGAAGCGCGTCGCAGCGGGCAGTTGCTGGTCCCACGACGGCTTGGCGTAGTACGGCCCCGGCGTAGCCGCCCAGGCCGCGCTCACGACGCCGAGGAGCGATGCGGCGAAGCCGAATGCATGCACGCGTGCGCGCTTCATGATGCTGGCTCCGCGTCCGTTTCATGCCGGGGTGCGCGCGGCGACGTCCGGCGCAGCAGGAGCATCAGCAGTCCGCCTGTGAGCAGGGCCAGGGTCCCCGGCTCCGGCGCCGCGGAGGACGTCGTGGAGCCGCCCACGACGGTGATCGGCGATGTGCCCGTCCCCGTTTCGGTGGTGACGAACTCCACGTACGCGAGGATCCCGCCACCCGACGGCCCCGGCGGCGCATCCTGCCATGCCGCGGCAACCGCATCGAGCAGTCCCTGGTCGTTGAAGATGAACCCCGGGACGAACAACGGCGGGAACGACGCGACGTTCGTGAAGAACGGACCCTGCGTCACCGGACCGAAGATCGGATCGCAGTACGGATCGCTCCCCGAGGCATCGCAGGCCGTGTTGACCTGGACGTCGGCGGGATCGAACCGCAGGCTGAATTGCCAGCTCGTGAGGTCGATCGCTCCGCTGATCTCCACCGGAACGACGAACACTGCGGAGCCCGCATAGGGCGGTGGTGGGAGGTAGTCCGCGGGGTTGACCGAGATCACGGGATCGGCCTCGGCGCGGGCGACGCTCAGCGACAGGAGCGCTCCGAGCGCGACGGCCAGCATGGGCCGGACGCCGAGCAATCGAGTGGGCGAGGCGCGCGTGGGCGACGGTCCGAACCGCGTTCGCTTGCTCATGGTTCACCCCTCTTCCCGTGGGCCGGCCCGCCTCCGGATCGCGGCGTGCCAGGCGGCACGGAGACGGTCGTTCACTCAAGCAAGTGTCGTACGCAAACGCATTGTGCTTTGGCGTCCGATGCTTGCGGCGCGCACGGAAATCGGAATGTCAAGGATTTCGACACGGTCGCACCGTTGCGTCGAGGTCGCCGTGCGCCGGCGGCGCCGCACGCTCTCCCCCGGATGATCGAAATCGCGCGGCCATTGCCGACACGGGAGGCGAGCTGCGGCGCATTTTGTCGGAGTTGTCCGACACGCCAAAGCGAAAGGACAAGCCGCCGGATTGGGACGCGACCCGGCTTCGGTGGCCTCGGAAGGCGGCTAGGCTCTCAGCGTGTCGAACGGATGTCGCTCCATGTCGGCATCGCCGGGAGTCAATCCATGAACACGTTATGGCTTTTGCTGGGGTTGTGGATCGGAACCATGGCCGGCTTCTTTGTCTTCGCGCTCATGGCAGTGGCGCGCAATAGCGAGCATCACGAGCCGCGCGTGTTCGCGCCCGTCGGGCGGAGCGCAGCGCGCGCCCGTGTCCGTGCGGGGCGTCGTTTCGACGACATCGCCGCGCGCCGCCAGGGCATCTGATCGCCACACCTGGTCCGGGCACGGTGCGTGCGCCGGTAGCCTTCGGCTGACCGCGGGTTCCGACGCATCGTCCGCGCCCTCTCACGCGCCCGGCGCGTCGATGATGACACCGTATTTCGCGGCGATGGCTGCGAGCTTCGGGATGCCCGGCCTGCCCGCGGCTGCCGCGACCTCGATTTCGGCAAACATGGTATCGAGGCCGCAGCTCGGCGTGCACATGATCAGGACGCGCGCGGGCCGGTCCGTGACGTTGCGTACGGCATGGCGCCAGCCGCGCGCGCCGAAGAAGAAGCCGCCGGCCGCGACGCGATGGGCCTCGCCCTCGCCCTCGAATTCGACGAGCAGCTCTCCGCTCAGGACGTAGAAGGCTTCGTCCTCGCGGTAGTGCGTATGCGGCGGCGCGCCCGCGTTCGGCGGGAACACCGCTTCCCACACCGAGAGCGATCCGGCGGTCTCGCTGCCCGTCGCCTTGTAGAGATGCGTCACGCCGAGCACGTCGACCGTCGAGCCGGCCGCGGGCTCGCGCACGAACGGCGCGCCTGTACGAGCGTTGGTGTCCATTGTCGATCTCCTGTGCTTCGTCCCACGCGGTCAGTGTGCGCTCGTCCCGTTCCAGTGATTAGCCCGATTCGCGTAGACGCGCCGTCCTGATTTCAGGACAATCGGCGGATGGACCCGCTCGACGGCATCGCGGCTTTCGCCCGCGTCGTGGACAGCGGCAGCTTCTCGGCCGCGGCACGTCGGCTCGCGATCTCCAAGTCGGCCGTGAGCGCGCACGTCGCGCGCCTCGAGCGGCGCCTGGGCGTTCGCCTGCTCAACCGGACGACGCGACGACTCTCGTTGACCGAGGCGGGTGCAGCCTACTATCGTCATTGCGCGCGCATCGTCGCCGACGCCGAGGCGGCCGAGCACGCGGCGGGCGCGCTTCAGCGCGAGCCGCGCGGCACGCTTCGCGTCACGGCGCCCGACAGCTTCGGGTGGATGCACGTGGCGCCGGCGATCCCGGCCTTCCTGGAGCGCTATCCGGACCTCGCGATCGACATCACGTTGAGCCCGGCTCACGTGGACCTCGTCGACGAGAAGCTCGATCTGGCAATACGCATCGGCGTGCTCGACGACCCTTCGCTCGTCGTGCGCAAGCTCGCGCCATCGAGGCTCGTTCTGTGCGCCACGCGGGCGTATCTCGAGCGCCACGGCGTGCCGCGCGAACCGCAGGATCTCGTCCGGCACAACTGCCTTTGCACGACGCTTCTGCCCTGGGGCGACGAATGGCGACTCGCCGGCAAACGCGGCGAGGTGCGCGTGGCCGTCGGCGGAAGCTTGCGCAGCAACAGCGCCGAGATGCTGTGCGCGGCGGCATTCGAAGGCACCGGTATCGCGTTGCTGCCTACCTGGGCCGTGTACAAGGCGCTGCGCACCGGCGCATTGCGACGCGTGCTCGACGCCTGGGAACCGCCGGCGAGCGCCGTGTATGCGGTCTATCCCGGCAACAGGCTGATGTCGATGAAGGTCCGCGCCTTCGTCGATCATCTCGCCCGGTCCTTCGGGCGCGCGCCTTACTGGGACGACGGCGTCTGAGCCGCGCGCACCGTCGTTCGCGGACACGCGCCAAGCTACGTCGCGATACTCGCCGTGAATTCCCGCGTGCGTGCCTCGCGGGGGCTTCCCAGTACCTGCTCCGGCGGCCCGTCCTCCACGATGACGCCGTGCTCCATGAACACTACGTGCGACGCCACCTCGCGCGCGAAGCGCAGCTCGTGCGTGACGATGAGGGCCGTCCGGCCGCCGATCGCGAGGTCGCGGATGACGCGCAGCACTTCGCCCGTGAGCTCGGGATCGAGCGCGGACGTCGGCTCGTCGAACAGCATGACGCGAGGATCCATGATGAGCGAGCGCACGATCGCAACGCGCTGCTGCTGCCCGCCGGAAAGCGTCGCCGGGTAAGCCGAAGCCTTGTCGGCGAGATTCACCTTGCGCAGCAAGGCCATTGCGCTCTCGGTCGCCTTCTCGCGCGTCCAGCCGAGCACGCCGACCGGCGCCTCGATGATGTTGCCGAGCACCGTCAGGTGCGGGAACAGGTTGAAGGCCTGCGACACCATGCCGATGCCCATGCGATATCGCGCGACGCCGCGTCCGGAGAGCCGGTGGCCGTCGGCCTCGGGACCTCGGTGGGTGATGTGCACGTCTCCGACGCGAATCATCCCGCCCTGAATCGGCTCGAGGTAGTTGACGCAGCGCACCAGCGTGCTCTTGCCCGAGCCGCTCGGGCCGATGATCGCCACCGTCGAGCCTTCGGGCACGGCGAGGTCGACGCGACGCAGCACCTCGAGATCGCCGAAGCGCTTCTCGACCTTGTCGAAGACGACGGCGCCGTCAGGCCGCTGCATAGCGTTGCGTGTGGAAGTAGCCGCCCGACGGCAACCGGCGTGAGAGGGACCGCACCGCGGAAGAGACGATCAGCACGAGCACGAAATACGTGATCGCGACGGCGGTGTACACCGGCATGGGCAGGAACGTCGCGCTCACGATGAGGCCTGCCTGGTACATGAGATCGGGCACCGCGATGATCGACACGATGCTCGTGGACTTGAAGCACGTGACGTACTGGTTGAGGATGCCGGGCAGGATCCGGATGAACGCCTGCGGCAGCACGATGCGGCGCATGAGCCGCGTGTAGGTCATGCCGAGCGACTGGGCCGCCTCGATCTGGCCCTTGTCGATGGACTCGATGCCCGCCCGGTACTCCTCCGCGAGGTAGCCGCTCGACTGCAGCGCGAGCGCGATGACGGAGCTCGTGAACGCGTCGAACTTGATGCCGACGATCTCGGGCCACGCATAGTGCACCCATACGAGCTGGACGAGGATCGGCGTGTTGCGGCAGAACTCGACGTAGAGCACCGCCGGCGCCCGGATCAGCCGGCTGCGGGAGAGCGTGCCGAGGCATGCCACGAGGCCCGCCACCACCGCGACGCCCATGGCGAGGATCGAGAGCAGCACCGTGACGGCGATCCCCGAGAACAGAACGTCCCGGTACTCCCAGACGATGCTCCAGAGCCGGCCCAATGACACCTCGTCACCTCCGTCGCGCGCAGCCGGGCCTTCGGCGGCGCATGGTCATGCCTCGCGCGTCATTTCTTCGCAAACGGATTGGTCCTGCTCATGTACTCGTCGTAGCGCTGGGCGACGAGATCGTTCGCGGCGACCCAGCCGGAGTACATGTCGAGGAAGTCCTTCCACTCCGGGTCGCCGTAGCGAACGGCCCAGCCGACGGGCGCGTTGCCAAAATCCTTTCCCGGAAAGGCCATCTTTCCCCACTCGGCGTTCTCCGGGATCTGCAGCCACCAGTTGATGTTGATGATCGGCAGGATGGTCGCGTCGGCGTCGCCGCGCTTGGTCGGCGCGAGCGTCTCGACGTCGGAGTTGATCTGCATCGCCAGGAACTGCGCCTTGGGGAAGAGGCGCTTGCCGGTCTCGTATTCGCGCGAGCCGAGCCCGACCGCGATCTTGACGTCGGGACGATTCAGGTCCGCGGGATTGTTGATGTTCTTCTTGCTGTCCTTGCGAATGACGGCGTTCAGCCCCTTGGCGCGAAACGGCCGGATGAAGTCGACCTCGAGCGCGCGCGGGGCGTTGTAGACGAAGCTGCTGCCGAACACGTCGCAGTCGCCGCGCCGCAACGCGAGCACCGCGGTGTTCCACTGCACCTCGACGGGCTGGACCTTCACCTTCATCCACGCGCCGAGCTCGTTCATGAGGTCCACGAACACGCCCATCCATTCGCCCGTCTTCGGATCCTTGTACGACTCCGGCGAGCCCTGCGCGTAGCACACCTTGAGCACGCCGTCCTTCTTGACCTTGGCGAGCGTGGAGGAATCCGATTGCGCACGCGCACCGCCCGCGATCACTAGGAATGCGGTCGTGGCGACGCAGAGGATGGACTTGAGCTTCATGACGGCCTCCGGATGAATGCGAATGACGGAAAGAAGGGCTTTGCAGTCCTCGCGGGAGCGGCAGCGTTCGGGCTCACCGGTCGCGTGCCGCGGCGCGCCGGGAGGACATTGCAATGGACGGGACGCTTCGGGCACCGGCGCCGGCGATCATGGCCGACAGCTGCTCCACCGAGCGCGCGTCGGGGCGGAAGGTGAGCGACACGACGGGCACCTGCGATTCGGCGCCGCGCAGGCGCTCCGCCGCCGACGGCGTGACCAGCAGCACGTCGCTCGACGCAAGGAGCGCGCGCACGCGCGCCCGATCGCGCGTGAGCCCGCCCTCGACGCGCAGGCGCGGGTTGTACGCCTGCACCATGCCCGTGAGCGACACGAGCGTCTGCTGCAGGTCGCAGACAATGCCCACGCGCGTGCCGGCGCGGAATCGCACGACCCTCACGAGGCTGTCGGGGTCGATGGGAATGTGAATGCCGACGATCTCGGCGCGGCCGCTGCGGCGTCCGCGCATGGCGGCCTCGATGGCCTGCAGGTGCGAGAGGTTCACCGCGAGGATGTCGTACCCGCCCGTGAAGCGGTCGGGATCGGCGATCACGTCGTCCATCAGCAATGGCTCGATGGGATGCGACAACGCGGTCTGCAGGTCCCGGCTCAGGGTCGTTGCGTCGTGGCGGTTGCACTCGATGAAGCCGACCCGCGGGCCGGTGCGGCCGTAAGCCTGTTGCGCAACCTCGCCGACCAGGCGGTCGAACGCCGCACGGTCGAGCCCGCCGAGCTTCGCTTCCTGCACCGCGAGCGCGATCAGGCCGCGGATGTCGTCGGATTCACCGTGCACGTCGAGCTTCACCGGCCGTCGGCTGACGAACGTTCCGAGCCCTGCGCGCGTGAGCAGGTAGCCACGCCGCGCGAGCGACTGGTACGCCTTGTTCACCGTGTTCTTGTTGGCGCCGAGCTCGGCGGCAAGCGCCTCGCAGGTGGGGATGCGCGCGCCGGGCAGGTACTCGCTGCGGGCGATGCGCACGAGGATCGCGCGCTCGATCCGCGACCACGACACCGCGGGTCGCGCGCCATTCGCCGCACGCCGGTTGCGTTCAGTGGCCAATCGCGCAACCGTCCTGCCGCGGCTCCGATCCCGCGACCCACACGCCTTTCGGGAGTGCCTGAATGATCTGCGCGCCGCCCATGCCGCGATGGCCGCGTCGCACGATGTCGTGGCCCCAGGACGCCAGCGTCGCGCACGTGCTCTGCGGCACGCCTTCCTCGACGGCGACGCGACGGCCCTCCTCCCACCAGAAGCGCGGCATGTCCACGGCGCTCTGCACGTCGAGACCGTAGTCGACCAGGCTCGCGACGAGCTGCGCGTGGCCCTGCGGCTGCATGAATCCGCCACTGACGCCGAGCACCGTATGAAGCGCGTCGCCGCGCAGCAGCATGGCGGGAATGATGGTGTGGAACGGGCGCTTGCCGGGCTCGAGCCGGTTCGGATGCGCCGGATCGAGCGAGAACCCCGCGCCGCGGTTCTGCATCACAAAACCGAGGCCGCGCGCGACATGGCCGCTTCCGAAGTCGTCGTAGACGCTGTTGATGAACGAGACCGCGTTGCCATCGTGGTCCACGACCGCCAGGTACACCGTGTCGGAGCGTCCCCACGCTTCTGCGTCGGGAACGCTCGCGGTGTAGCCGCTTGGCGGCCGCGCATCGCGGAGCAGCGTTGCCACCGGCACGTCGGCGAAGCGCGGATCGGCGACGTGGCGCGCCGCCTGCACCATGCCCTGCTTCACCGCTTCGATGAGCCGGTGCAGGCACGCTGCAGAGTCACGCGGATCGGCCGCGAGATCGACGTCGCGCAACGCGCGCAATGCGATCAGTGCCGCGAGTCCCTGGCCGTTCGGCGGACATTCGAGGACGCGATAGCCCTTGTACTCGGCTTCGATGGGCTCGACCCACTCGGCGCGGTACGCGGCAAGGTCGTCGCGGGAGAGCAGTCCCCCGGCGTCACGCGCGTACGCCACGAGGCGCTTCGCGACCTCGCCCTCGTAGAACGCGTCCCGGCCGCCCTCTGCAACGAGGCGCAGCGTGCGTGCCAGGTCGTGCTGAACCACTACGTCGCCGGCGCGTGGCGCGCGGCCGTCGACGAGGAGCGTGCGCGCCGCCTCGGCGTCCTGTGCGAGCACCGCCTCGCTCGCCTGCCAGCTCACGGCATCGCCGGGTGCGACGGGAAAACCTTGCTCTGCATACTCGATGGCCGGCGCCAGCACGTGCGCGAGCGTGCGTCGCCCGTGCGCTTCGAGCATTGCTGCCCAGCCGTCGACGCAGCCCGGCACCGTCCAGGCAAGCGCGCTCCTGCGCGGAATCTCCGTCAAGCCCCGCGCGCGATACGACTCGAGCGTTGCGGCTTGCGGCGCGGGACCGCTCGCATTCAGCGCGCGCACGCGTCGCTCGCGCGCCAGGTAGATGAGCGCGAACGCGTCGCCGCCGAGCCCCGTCTGGTACGGCTCGACCACGCCCAGCACGGCCGCGGCGGCGACCGCGGCATCGATTGCGTTGCCGCCGTCCTGAAGGATGCGCAGGCCCGCCGCGCTCGCAAGCGGATGGGCGGTCGCGATGAGGCCGCGCCGCGCGAACACGGGCGAGCGCCGCGAGTTGAACGCGAGGACGTTGTAGGACGGTGTCACGCGGGAACGGCGATCGGCTTCGACCCGACGGCGTAGCGCGCGAGAATTTCCGGATCCAGCTCGACGCCGAGGCCCGGTCCGTCGGGCACGGCGACGAAGCCGTCCTCGACGGGCATCTTCTCGCGCGTGAGAAAGCGATTGATCGGCGTCTCCGCCACGCAGTATTCCTGGAAGTGGGCCTCGGTGAGCACCGCGTTGAGATGCAGCGACGCGGCCTTGATGACGCCGCTCTTCCACGCGTGCGGCACGCATGCGAGCCCACGCGCTTCGGCATCGCGCGCGATGCGCAGCGCCTCCGAGAGCCCGCCGCAGCGCGTGACGTCCGGTTGCACGACGTCCACGTGTCCGCGCTCGATCAGCTCGCGGAAGCCCCATCGCGTGGCCTCCTCCTCGCCGGCTGCGACGCGCAGCTCGACCGCGTCCGCGAGCCTGGCATACGCCTCGAACTCGTCGGGCTCGAACGGCTCCTCGAGCCAATAGATG
>DASXAF010000116.1:0-16655 GCA_036406955.1 Casimicrobiaceae bacterium | reverse complement strand
CAGGGCAACCCGTTCCAGCAATCGCTCGACATACGCGGCTTCTCGGCCTCGCCGATACTCGGCACGCCGCAAGGGGTCTCGGTGTTCCAGGACGGCGTACGCATCAACGAGCCCTTCGGCGACATCGTCAACTGGGACCTGTTGCCGCGGTCCGCCATCTCGAGCGTGCAGATCATCCCGGGGTCGGTGCCGGCGTTCGGGCTCAACACGCTCGGCGCGGCGCTGGCGATCTACACCAAGAGCGGCGCCCAGCATCCCGGCGCATCGGCCGAGGCGTTCGGGGGATCGTTCGGCACCAAGTCCGCGGAGTTCGAGCTCGGCGGCTCGCGCGATCGGCTCGACTGGTTCGCGACCGCCAACTATTCCGACGACAACGGCTGGGCCGACCACAACCCGAGCCGGGTGCAGCAGTTCTTCGGCAAGGTCGGCTACCAGGACGACGTCACCGACCTCGACGTCTCGCTGACGCTGGCGGACAACACGCTGCAGGGCACGCAGACGCTGCCGCTGTCCTTTCTGTCGAACCCCAGGCAGGCCTACACGTTCCCCGACGAGAACGACAACAAGCTCGCGTTCGTCACCGCCAAGGGCAGCCGCTTCCTGGCCGAGCAGACGCTGCTCGGAGCAGACGCCTACTACCGTCACTACAAGTCTTCGAACTTCAACAGCAACGTCAACGACGACTTCGGCGAGATCGACGACGACACGGGCGAGCCGCAAACGAACGAGGCGTTCAACGACCGCTCGACCATCGACCAGAAAGGCTGGGGCTTCGGGCTGCAGCTCACCTGGAAAGGCGAATTGCACGGGATGAAGCATCAGCTCGTCGTGGGCGGCAGCGGCGATTTCGGCGACACGCGGTTCTTCCAGGACGAGCAGGCGGCCAATTTCACCGCCGATCGCGGCACGCTCGGCGAGGGTCCGTTCGTGCGGCTGACCGACGTGGCGCTGCGCAACGCGTACACCGGCATCTTCGCCGCGGACACGATCTCGCTCGGCGAGCGCTGGACGCTGACCCTCGCGGGACGCTACAACCGCGCGCACGTGGAGATCGAGGACCGCAGCGGCAACGCGCCTGCGCTCGACGGCTCGCACACGTTCAGCCGGTTCAATCCCGCCGTGGGCGTGAACTACAACCCGAGCCCCGCGCTCACCGTGTACGGCAACTACAACCAGGGCATGCGTGCGCCCACGCCGATCGAGCTCACCTGCGCGGACCCGGCGGCGCCGTGCAAGCTGCCCAACGAGTTCCTCGCGGATCCGCCGCTCGAAAAGGTCGTCTCCAGGACCTTCGAGGCCGGGGCCCGCGGCAAGGCGGGCAATGCAACGAGCTGGTCCATCGCCGCGTATCGAACGGACCTCGACAACGACATCCAGTTCGTGTCGAGCGGCGCGGCAGCCCTCAACGCCGGTTTCTTCCAGAACGTCGGTCGCACGCGGCGACAGGGCGTCGAGCTCTACGGCGCCACGCGCGCAGGCCCTGTCGAGATCACCCTGCGTTACAACCATCTCGATGCAACGTTCCGCTCCACCTTCGTCGCGTCGAGCCCGAGCAACTCCACGGCCGACGAGAACGGCGCGATCGTCGTGCAGCCGGGTGACCGCATCCCGGGAGTTCCCGCCGACTCGGTCAAGCTTCGCGCGCAGCTCGACGGCGGCACGTGGTCGATCGGCGCCAACGTCGTCGGCGCCTCGTCGCAGTACGCGCACGGCGACGAGAACAACGCCGATCGCAACGGCCGCATCCCGGGCTACGTCGTGGTGCACCTCGACGGCCAGTGGTACGCGTCACCGCGGCTGACGCTGTTCGCGCAGGTCGTCAACCTGTTCGACACGCGCTACTACAACTTCGGATTGCTCGGCCAGAACGTCTTCACCGGACCCGACGACACGTTCGGTCCTGCGGTTGGCGCCGCGCCGGTCCCCGAGCAATTCCGCTCCGTCGGCACGCCGCGCGGGGTGTTCGTCGGCGTTCGCTACGCGTTCGACGACGCCGCGCGCAAGGGCGCCGATTGACCGCGTAGAATGCGCGCATGCCGTTGCACCGCCCGTCGTACGCGCGCCGTCGCCTGCTGCAGGGATTGACGGCCGCGGGCGCGCTCGCGCTGGTACGCCCCTCGCGCTCCGACGACGCTTCCGCCGCGCAGTGCCGCAGCGCCGTTGCGGCGCAACCGCTGCATCAGCCCGGCGCGAGCGGCTTCCTCGGACGCCTGCGCATGAGCGGCGCGCCACTCGTGCTGCGCGCCGGCGCGGCCGGCACGCTGCCCGAGGGCATCGCGCACGGGCCGCTCGCGTTCCACGCCGAGCGGGCCGGCAAGTCCTTCCTCAATCCCACGCTGGTCGTGCGTTCCGGCGAGCCGTTCCGCGTCGTGCTCGAGAACGACCTCGATGCGCCGACCATCGTGCATTGGCACGGCCTCACGGTCGATACGCGCAACGACGGCGGCGGCATGCCGCTCGTCGCGCCGCGCGGGCGCTACGAATACGGCTTCGAAGTGCGCAACCGCGGCGCGCTGTATTGGTACCACCCGCACCCGCACGGTCTCACCGCGGGCCAGGTGTACGACGGCCTGTTCGGCCTGCTCGAGGTCGAGGACGACGACACGATCGCGTTGCGCCGCGAGCTCGATCTCACGCCGGGATCGACGGAGATCACGCTCGTTCTGCAGGACCGGCGCGCCACCGGCCGCTACGCGCGCAGCGCCGAAGATGCGGTGCACGGCGTTTTCGGCGATGCGCTCTACGTCAACGGCGCGACCTGCGCACAGACCGACGTCGGCACGCGGCTGTATCGCTTGCGCATTCTGAACGCCTGCAACGCGCGCACGCTGCTTCTCGGGTTGCGCACCGCCAGCGGTACCGCGGTGCCGTTCGACGTGATCGGCAACGATGGCGGCCTGCTGCCCGCGCCCGTGCGCGCGCAGTCCGCGTTTCTGGCCACCGCCGAGCGTCTCGACGTCCTCGTCGACTTGCGCGATGCGTCGGTCGGCGAGACCGTCGTGCTCGAGACGCGCGCGTTCGATCCCATGCACGCCGAAATCCGCCTGCCGGCGAGCGCCGGCGCCGGCGACGCGCATGCGGCGCATCAGCAGGGAAGCGACGAGCATGCCGCGCATCGCACGGCTGCGTGGCCCGAAGGCGCGCCGCGCGACATCCTGCGGCTGCGCGTGCGCGAGCGCGTGGCGTACGACCGCCGGGTGCCCGCGCGGCTGTCCACGCTGCAGCCCGTGGACGTCACGAACGCGCAGGAGCGGCCGCTGCGGCTCGGCTACAAGAGCGGCCAGTGGCGCATCAACGACCGCGTGTTCGTCATGGGCGAGACGCCGATCGAGGTGGCGCGCGACACCACGGAAGTGTGGCTGCTGCGCAACTACTTCACCAGCATGCCGCATGCGATGCACCTGCACGGCTTCGGCTTCGAAGTGGCGGAGCGCGAGACGTCGCCCGATCCGGTGAAGGCGCTCGCGATCGACGCCAAGGGACGCCTGCCGAGCGACCTCGGCCGCAAGGACACCGTGCTCGTGTGGCCGGGCGAATCGGTGCGCGTGGCCATCCGCTTCGCCCTGCCGTTCGACGGCCCGCAGACGTATCTGTTCCATTGCCACAACCTCGAGCACGAGGATGGCGGCATGATGCTCGCCGTCAAGGTCGGATGAGCTTGTCCGGCGATCCGGTGCTGGCGGTCGCGGTGCGCGCGGCGCGCCGCGCGGCGAGCGTGATCATCGACGCCTCGCGCGACTTGCGCCGCCTGCCCACGTTCTCGCGCGAGCACGCCGAGATCGTCGCCTCGGCGTCGACCGACGCGCGCAGCGCGATCCGCGCATCGCTCTGCGCCGCGTATCCCGACCACGTGATCGTCGGCGACGAGGCCGCGGGCGAAGAGAAGCGCGACTCGCCGTTTCGATGGATGGTCGACGCGATCGACGGCAGCGCGAATTTCGTGCACGGGTTTCCCTACTACGCCGTGTCGGTCGCGCTCGCGAACGACCGCGATCTCACTCACGCGGTCGTGCTCGACCCCGTGCGCGACGAGCTCTTCACCGCCGTGCACGGCAAAGGGGCGCAGCTCAACGGCGCGCCGCTGCGCGTGTCGGCGTGCACGCGCCTCGAGGACGCGCTCGTCGGCACGGTGTTCCCCTCGCGCAAGAGCCCGAAGCTTGCAGGCTACGTGCCCGTGCTCAACGCGCTGATGGCGCGCTGCGGCGGGATACGGCGCGCCGGATCGTGCGCGCTCGACCTCGCGCATCTCGCCGCCGGGCGCCTCGACGGGTTCTTCGTGCTGAGCCAGCAGGCGCGCGACCTCGCGGCCGGCGGGCTCGTCGTGAAGGAAGCCGGAGGGCGCGTGGGCGATCTGGCCGGCGGCGACGACTTCCTGCGCAGCAACGAGGTGATCGCCGCGGCGCCGGGCGTGTTCAGTCTGCTGCGCGAGGCGATTCTCGCGGCGCGCTCGTCGTAGCGCCCGGCCGCGCCGAGGGGAGGAACAGCACCGCGATCAGCGTGCACGCGGCCGTCACCGCCATGGCGAGGAGCAGCGCGCCGAATCCCGCGCTCTTGACCAGCGGGCCCAGCGCCCACACGGCGAGCGAGCTCACGCCGAACGACACCGTGAGGCGCATGCCGCTCACGCGCGAGCGGTGGCTGTCGTCGACGTAGCGCACGATCATCGCGTCGGTGAACGGGATCGCGCCGAAGATCACGATCATGAACGCGATCATGAGGACGTAGAACGCCCAGCCCTGCGCCGTGGCGGCGACGACGAACAGCGGCGCCTGCACCGCGACCACGCCGGCGTACAGGTACTTCAGCGGCACGCGGTCGAGCAGGCTTCCGACGACGATCTGTGCGAGCGAGCCGATCGCATAGACGCCGGCGAGCAGCGCCCCGAGCTTCGCCGGATCGTCGACCACGCCCGCGAGCCGTTCGCGCAGGAGCTCGCCGTTGCCGTTGGTGGTGAGGTTGAACAGCAGGTTCGCGGTGATGGCCGCGACCGTCATGACCGCGAACACGCGCGCGAACGACGCCGCCGGCGCGCCTTGCGCCGCCGTGCCGCGGGCGGGCGGCACGTCTTCCGCCGTCGCGGTGCGCGCGAACACGAAGCCGCAGGCGATCGCCACCAGCCCCGGCACGATGAAGGCAGCGCGCCAACCGAAGTACTTCACGAGCAGACCCGTCGCCAGCGCCGAGCATGCGACGCCGAGGTTGCCGGACAGCCCGTTGATGCCGATGGTGAGCCCAGGGCGGCGCGCATGCCGCACGAGCATCGGGATGCCGACCGGATGATAGATCGCGCTGAACGCGCCCAGCACGGTGAGCGCGATCGCGAGCTGCCACGCAGTGCGTACGCAGGCGACCAGCAACGCCGCGGCGCCGAGGCCGAAGAAGAACACGAGCATCATGCGGCGGCGTCCCCACAGGTCGCCGAGGCGCCCGGCCGGCAGCGAGCCCAGCCCGAAGAGCAGGAACGCGCCGGTGCCGTAGGGCATCAAGTCTTCCCACCGCGCGATGCCGAAGTCGAGCGCGATCGCGCCGACCGCCGTGGCGAAGATCAGCAGGAACAGATGGTCCAGCGCGTGTGCGACGTTGAGCAGGACCGCGGTGGCGCGCGAGGTCATCGGCTCAAGGCCTCGGCCACCCTGGCCGCGATCATTGCCGATACGCGCACGTTCGACTCGCGCGTCACGCCGGCGATGTGGGGCGTGAGGAGCAGCCGCGGGCATCCCGCGAGCGGCGACCCGGCGGGCAGCGGCTCGGTTGCGAACACGTCGAGCGCCGCGCCGCCGAGCCGGCCGGCGCGAAGCGCGGCCGCAACGGCGGCCTCGTCGACGACCCCCCCGCGCGCTGTGTTGATCAGGATCGCATCGCGCTTCATGGTGCCGATGCGCGCGGCGTCCAGCAGGTCGCGCGTCGCGGGCGTGAGCGGTACGTGCAGCGAGACGACGTCCGCTTCGGCGACCACCTCGGCGAAGCCGCACGGCGTGACGCCGTGCGCGCGCCACACCGGATCGCTCGCCGGGATGAGCGCGTCGAAGCCGACGACGCGCATGCCGAGCGCGTGCGCAAGGCGCGCGACCAGGCGTCCGATGCTGCCGAAACCCACCAGTCCCAGGACCTTCCCGGCGATCTCGCGACCGTTCGACAATGCGCCGCGCGGCCATGCGCCGATCTCCACGGCGGCGGTCGCGCCGGCGAGGCCGCGCAGCAGCAGCCACGACGCGCCCATCACGTACTCCGCCACCGCCTGCGCGTTCGCGCCGGTCGCGGGAATGACCTCGACGTGCCGCGCCTCGCACGCCGCGACGTCGATGTTGTCGAGGCCCACGCCGAGCCGTCCCACCACGCGCAAACGCGGCGCGGCCTCGAGCAGGCGCTCGTCGACCTGCGTGCGGTTGCGCACGATCAGCGCATGTGTGCCGGCGAGCGCGTCCTCGAGGTCGTGCGGGCGATCGACGAGCTCGGCGTCGTACGTCACGTCGAACTTCGCGGCGAGCGCGTCGACCGCCTCCCGGTCCATGAATTCGCAGATGACGACGTTCATGCGCTAGCCCTGCAGGCCCCACCGGCGCACCGTGCGCGCCTCGATGCCACGGAAGACGACGTTCTCGACCACCAGGCCGATCACGATGACCGTGAAGAGCCCCGCGAACACGTTCGGTATCTCGAGCTGGTTCTTGTTCTCGTAGATGAACCAGCCGAGGCCGCCGGATCCCGACGACACGCCGAACACGAGCTCGGCCGCGATCAGCGTGCGCCACGCGAAAGCCCAGCCGATCTTGAGACCGGTGAGGATGCTCGGAAACGCCGCGGGAATCAGGATCGCCGCCACGTAGCGTACGCCGGTCAGCCCGTAGTTGCGGCCGACCATGCGCAGCGTCGCGGAGACGGACAGGAAGCCCGAGTGCGTGTTCAGCGCGACCGACCACAGCACCGAGTGGATGATGACGAACACGATGCTGCCGTAGCCGAGGCCGAACCAGATGAGGGCGAGCGGCAACAGCGCGATCGCCGGCAGCGGGTTGAACATCGAGGTCAGCAGCTCGAGCAGGTCCGTCCCGACGCGCGTAGTGATGGCGAAGAGCGTGAGCAACGCTGCGCACACGATGCCCGCGGCGTAGCCCATCAGCAGCACGCGCAGCGAGGTCGCAGCCTTGACCAGCAGCTCGCCGCTCGCGAAGCCTTGCACGAACGCGGTGAGCGTGGCGCTGAACGTCGGCAGCAACAGCGGGTTGTGCAGCAGCCGGGCGTAGAGCTCCCACGCCGCGGCCAGCACGACCAGCAGCGCGAGCTTTCGCACGGCCCCGACGTTGGAAATGCGCTCCCACGCCGAGAGCGGCTTCTCCACCACGCCGAGCGCGCTCGCCGGCACCGCTTCGCGCACGATCTCCGGCCGCAGGCCAACCTCAGGCATGGATCACCGGCTCCTCCACGGCGTCGGCGAAGAGCATGCCGTGGATGCGCTGCTCGAGGCTCGCCAGCGCCCCGGGCTCGGCGTCGTGCGGAAGGCTGTTCAGCTCCGCCTTCACCTGTCCGGGATGCGGCGTCAGGAGCAGGATGCGGCTGCCGATGCGGATCGCCTCGGGAATGGAGTGCGTCACGAACAGCACGGTGAATCGCGTGCCTTCCCACAGCGCGAGGAGCTCCTCCTGCATCTTGCGCCGCGTCAGCGCGTCGAGCGCGGCGAACGGCTCGTCCATCAGCAGGATGTCGGGTTCCATCGCCATGCCGCGCGCGATCGCAACGCGTTGCTTCATCCCGCCCGACAGCGTGTGCGGATAGCTGTCGGCGAACGCGCCGAGCTTGACCTTGTGCACGTATTCGAGCGCGCGCTCGCGCGCGGCCTTCGCGCCGAGGCGGCCGCTCGCGACGAGCGGGAACATGACGTTCTCGATGACCGTGCGCCACGGCAGGAGCTGGTCGAATTCCTGGAACACCATCATGCGGTCGGGGCCGGGCCGGTCGACGGGCGCGCCCTTGACGCGAATCTCGCCTTCGACGGGCTTGAGATAGCCGCCGACCGCCTTCAGCAGCGTCGATTTGCCGCAGCCCGAGGGACCGAGGAGCACGAAGCGGTCGGAGCGCAATACCTGGAACTCCACGCGATAGGTCGCCGTGACCAGCCGGTCGCGCGTCTTGTACTGGAGCGTGACGCCGCGCACGTCGAGCAGCGGCTCTACTGCCATGGCAAGCGGTCGAGGTCGACGTTGCCGCCCGTGACGATGACGCCCGCGCGCCGGCCGCGGAGGTCGAGCGAGCCTTCCAGCATGCAGGCGAGCGGGACGGCGGACGACGGCTCCACGACGAGCCCCAGGTGCTCCCACATGAGGCGCATCGCGCGCACGATGGCGGCTTCGCTGCACGTCGCGACATCCGTCGCGTGCGCGCGCATGGCGGCGAAGGTGCGCTCGCTCATGCCGGAGCGCAATCCGTCGGCGATCGTTCGCGCCGAAGGCGGCGGCATCATGCGGCCGGCGCGGAATCCCGCGGCGGCATCGCCGGCCTCGGCCGGCTCCGCGCCGTATACCTGCAGCGCGGGGCGCATGCCGCGGGCCGCGATGCCCGTTCCCGACAGCAATCCGCCGCCGCCGACGGGTGTGACGATCGCGTCGAGCTCGGGCGCTTCCTCCAGCAGCTCGAGCGCGGCGGTCCCCTGCCCGGCGATGACGTCCATGTTGTCGAAGGGATGGATCAGCAGCGCACCGGTATCGCGCATCACCTCGGCGCACGTCGCTTCGCGCGACGGCACGTTGGGCTCGCAGAAGTGGATCGAGGCGCCGTAGCGACGCACGTTGTCCTGCTTCGCGCGCGGCGAGTTGCTCGGCATCACGACGTGCGCCGCAACGCCGCGCCGCTGCGCGGCGTACGCGACCGCTGCGCCATGGTTGCCCGACGAATGCGTCACCACGCCGCGCGCGGCCTGAGCCTCGTCGAGGCCGAGCACCGCGTTGCACGCGCCGCGCGCCTTGAAGGCGCCGACGCGCTGCAGGTTCTCGCACTTGAAGAGCAGCGCGGCGCCCGCGAGCGCGTCGAGCGCCGCGGACGCCACCACCGGTGTTCGGACGACGTGCGGCGCGATGCGGGTGTGCGCGGCCTCGATGGCCGCGAGGTCGGGCAGGCGAAGGTCCGGCGGCGCCATCAGCTTCCCGGCAGCCCGTGCACGTTGGGGAAGAAGAGGTCCTTCCAGCTGTCCGGCTTCGACTTGATCGCGCCGCTCTTCAGCATGAAGTCGACGTACTTCATCACGTTCTGCGGCGTGGTCGTGTACACGATCTGCGGATCGTTCAGCATGCGCAGGATGTTGTCGAGGCTGTCCTTGTCCCTCGAGATGCGCAGGTACGCCTCGGCCGCCGCGCGCTTGTCGCGGTTGATCTGCGCGATGGCGTCGTCGAGCGCGCGCATGAACGCGGCGTAGATCTTGGGATTGTCGTTGCGGAACTTCGACGTCGTCCACACGGTGTTGAACGTCGCCGGCCCGCCCAGCACGTCGTACGAGTTGAGCACCGTGTGGATGCCCGGATGCGCGAGCTGCTGGTACTGGAACGGCGGCGAGCCGAAATGCGCGGTGATCTCCGATTTGCCCGACAGCAGCGCCGCCTGCGCATCGGGATGCGAGAGCGTCACGGTGAGCGGATCGAGCCTGTTCTGCTGCCCCGCGCCGAACGCCTTCTCCGCGGCCATCTGCAGCGTCACCGCCTGGATGGAGACCTTCACCGCGGGCAGGGCGATGCGGTCCTTGTCGGTGAAGTCCTTGATCGACTTGACGTCGGGGTTGCGCGTGTTGAGATACAGCGGCATGGAGTTGATGGCTGCCGCGGCCTTCACGTCGAGGTTGCCGCGCGTGCGGGCCCACAGCGTGACGAGCGGGCCCACGCCCCCGGAGGCGAACTGCAGGCTGTCGGAGAGCAGCGCGTCGTTCATCACGTTGCCGCCCGCGAACTTCGCCCAGCCCACCTTGACCTCGATGCCTTCGGCGCGGGCGTAGCGCTCGATCAGCTTCTGCTCTTCCATGAGCATCAGCGGCAGGTAGCTGATGCCGTACTGCTGCGCGACCTTGATCTCGCTCATCTCGGCGCGCGCCGCGCCGGCGAGCGCCAGCACGGCAACCAGCGCGGCGCCGATCCGCGCAATCAGATGCTGCATGCTCTTCCTCCAAAGCCCGATCGGGCCGATTATAGAATCCCCTCACCTGCCCTCTCCCCGCAATCGGGGAGAGTTTGCCCGACAGGGCGGGTGGTGAGGGGAAGTTGCAGCTTACCTACCGACTCCGACCCCGAACTTCCGAAGTTGCGAGCTCGCCCATCAGCGCTTCCGCCGCGAGCCGTCCCGTGTCGGCGCGCAGCGCTTCGCCGAGCTCGCCGAACAGCGTTTCGAGCCGCCGGCGCACGAGCACGTCGTCGAACAGGTTCAGCGCCGCCTGCGCGAGGTTGCCCGCTGTCGCATCGGTTTGCAAGAGCTCCGGCACGACGAAGCGGCCGGCGAGCACGTTCGGCAGTCCCACGTAGGGCAGCAGCAGCCGTCGCGCGACGATGCGCGCGGTGAGCGACGACACGCGATAGAAGATCACGTGGGGGCAGCGCGCGAGCGCAGCCTCGAGGGTCGCGGTGCCGGACGCGACGAGGCCCACGTCGGCCGCGCGCAGCGCGTCGGTGGCATGGCCGTAGAGCAGCGTGATCGGCAGCTCGACGTGGCCGCCGCGATAGATCGCCATCTGGAAGGCCTCGCGCGTGGCGCGCGAGACGAGCGGCACGAGGAACTGCGCCTCGGGCCGCACCGCCGCGATGCGCGCCGCGGCGTCGAGCACCAGCGGCGCATGGAGCTCGATCTCCGACAGCCGGCTGCCCGGCAGCAGCGCGAACACCGGCGTTGCCGCGCCTATCTTCAGCTGATCGCGCGTCGTGCGGCGCGTCGCGGGCCCCGCCATGTCGGCCGCGAGCGGATGGCCGACGTACGTGACCGGGATGCCTGCCTCCTCGTAGAGCCGCGGCTCGAACGGAAACAGCACCAGCATGCGATCGACCGCGCGGCCGATGGTGCGCAGGCGCTCCGCCCGCCAGGCCCATACCGAGGGGCTGACGAAATGCATGGTGCGCACGCCGCGGCGCTTCAGCGCGCGAGCGAGCCCCAGGTTGAAGTCCGGCGAGTCGACGCCGATGAACAACGCGACGCGCTCGCGCAGGAAACGCCGGCGAATCTCGCGCCGGATGCGAAACAGCCCGGGCAGGTGCGCGATCACTTCGGAGAACCCGCGCACCGCGAGCTTCTCGAGCGGCACCCATGCTTCGCATCCGGCCGCCTGCATCCTGGGCCCGGCGATGCCGACGAAGCGCACGTGCTGATGGCGCGCGCGCACCGCCGCGATCAGCGCGGCGCCCAGCGCGTCGCCGGAGGCCTCGCCCGCGACGATGCCGACGGTGACGCTCCCGGCGTGCGAAGCGTCACGCATGAGCGGGCATGTCAGCGGACGATGCCGCGCGGCGATTCGTCGAGAAACGCGACCAGCGGCGCGAGCACGGGCGCATCGGAGGCCGCACGCGCGAGCGCGGCCTTGGCATCCTCGAGCGCGAGGCCTTCGCGATACAGCGTTCGATAGGCACGGCGGACCTTCGCGATGTCGGCCGGCGTGAATCCGCGACGCCGCAGCCCTTCGTTGTTGGTTCCCGCCGGCTTGGCCGGATAGCCCGCGGCGGTGACGAACGGCGGAACGTCCTGCAGCACGATCGCGCCCGCCGCGATCATCGCATGCTCGCCGATGCGGCAGAACTGATGCACGCCGACGAACCCGCCGAGCGTGGCGTAGTCGTCCACGTGGACGTGGCCGGCGATCTGCGCGTTGTTCGAGAACGTGGTGTAGTTGCCGATCACGCAATCGTGCGCGATGTGGCAGTACGCGAGGAACCAGTTGCCGTCGCCGATGGTCGTCTCGCCGCGGTCCTGCGCCGTGCCCGCATGGATCGACACGAACTCGCGCACGACGTTGTCGTCGCCGAACACCGTGGCGGTCGGCTCGCCGCCGTACTTGCGGTCCTGCGGGATGTCGCCCACGGAGGCGAACTGGAAGATGCGGTTGCGCGCGCCGAGGCGCGTGCGTCCCGTGACGAGCGCATGCGGGCCGATGGTGCAGCCCGGGCCGGCCACGACCTCGGGGCCGACGACGGCATAAGGGCCCACCACCACGTCGGCCGCGAGCTCCGCCGTGGCCGCGACCAGCGCGGTGGAGTGAACGTTCGCCACTACAAGCCGGCAATCGGTGCCGAGGGCGGCACGTTGCGCACGGCGGCCAGCAGCACGGCCTCGCAGACGACCTGGTCCTCGACGGTCGCGCGGCAGCGAAAGCGTCCGATGCCGCGCACCGCGCGCTCGAGGTCCGCGTGCAGGATCAGCGTGTCGCCCGGCACGACCTGCCGCTTGAAGCGCGCCTCGTCGATCCCGGCGAAGAGCACGAGCTGCGTGCCGTCGGTCTTCGCGAGCTTCGACAGCATCGTCAGCAATCCCGCGAGCTGCGCCATTGCCTCGATCACCAGCACGCCCGGCATGACGGGATACTGCGGGAAGTGTCCCTGGAAGAACGGCTCGTTGACGGTGACGTTCTTCAGGCCGCGTATGAACTGCCCCGGCGCGTAGTCCAGGACACGGTCGACCAGCAGCATCGGATAGCGATGCGGCAGAAGGCTGCGGATTCCATGCTGGTCGAGGCCGTTCATCGCGCGTCCTCCTCTGTGGTTCGGTCCGCCTTCCCGTCGCCTGCCTGTGCGCGCCGCAGCGCCTGCTCGAGCGCGATCACGCGCTCGCGCAATCGCGCGAGGTTGCGCAGCTGCGCCGCGGTCTTCTGCCACTCGCGATAGGGCTGGAGCGGCATGACGCTGGTGTAGTAGCCCGACGACTCGATGCTGCTGAACACGACGGATGCGCCGCCCACGATGGTGCCGTCGGCGATGCTGAGGTGCCCCGAGATCATCGCCGCGCCGCCGATCCTGCAATTGCGGCCGATGCGCGTGGAGCCGGCGACGCCGACGCATCCCGCGACCGCCGTGTGGTCGCCGATGACGCAGTTGTGGCCGATCTGGATCTGGTTGTCGAGCTTGACGTCCGCGCCGAGCACGGTGTCTTCGATGGCGCCACGGTCGATGGTGGTGTTGGCCCCGATGTCGCAGTCGGCGCCGATCACCACGCGGCCCGTCTGCGGAATGCGGATCCAGCGGCCTTCCGCCTCGGCGAGGCCGAAGCCGTCGGCGCCGATGACCGCGCCGCTGTGCACCACGGTCCGCGCGCCGATCGAGGTGCGGGGGTACAGCGTGACGTGCGGGTTGAGCACGGCGTCCTCGCCCACGCTGCTGTCCTCGCCCACGACACAGTGCGAGCCGACCTGCGCGCGCTCGGCGATGCGCGCGCGCGCCTCGACGACGGCGTACGGGCCCACGGCGGCGCTGTTGGCAACCGAAGCGCCCGGGTCGACGCGGGCGGTCGGATCGATGCCCGGCGTGAACGCGCGCGGCGGATGCAGGAGCTGCGCGATGCGCGCAAACGTCGCGTAAGGGTTCTCCGAGACGAGCTTGGGGCGCGTCGTGTGCGCCGCGTCGCCGGGCGTCAGGATGACCGCGGAGGCGCGCGTGGTCGCGAGCTGGCCGCGATAACGCGCGTTGGCGAGGAACGCGATGGCGCCCTCGCCCGCGTTCTCGAGCGAGCCGAGATGCGTGATCGCCACCGCGCCGTCGCCGTCGAGCCGCGCGTCGAAGCGCCGCGCGAGCTCGGCCAGGGTGTACGAGGCAGTGCGGTGGTGGTCGGTCACGGCTGCGGGCAGGCGCGGCACGCCGCAACCTGCTACTTGTCGGCGAGCGCCTTGATGACCTTGTCGGTGATGTCGATGCGCTGGCTCGCGTACACGACAGGGTCCTGAAGGATCAGGTCGAACTTCTCGGCCTCGGCGATCTGCTGGATCACCTTGTTGGCGCGCTCCTGGAGCGACGCGAGCAGCTCGTTCTTGCGCAGGTTGACGTCCTCGCGGAACTCGCGCTGCATGCGCGTCAGGTCGCGCGTGCCGTTCGAGAGATCGCGCTCCTTGTTGCGCCGCTCGGTCTCGCTCATCGTGGGGCCGTCGCGGTCGAGCATGGTCTGCAGGTCGCGCACCTGCTTGGCGAGCTTCTGGATCTCGGCATCGCGTGCCGAGAATTCCTTTTCGAGCTGCTGCTGCGCGCGCTTGGCGGGCGCCGCCTCGCGGAACAGCCGCTCGGTGTTGACGAACCCGATCTTGTAGTCGAGCGCGGCCGCATTCGCGCCGGCGACCAGCAGTGCGGTGAAGAGCAGGACAAGGATGCGCAGCACGGAGTCTCCCGGATCGCGCCGATCTCGCGTCGGCGTCAGAATGCAGTACCGGCCTGGAACTGGAAGCGTTGCTCGCGATCGCCGGGCTTGAGGTTGAGCGGCACGGCGTAGCTGAACTTGAGCGGGCCGATCGGCGAGTTCCACGCCACGCCCAGGCCCGCCGAATAACGGAACGACTCGTTCTCGGGCTGCGAGCCGTTGGCCCAGATCTGTCCCGCGTCCACGAATACGCTGCCGCGCACGGCCTTGTCGCCTTTGAGGAGCGGCAGGAACAGCTCGACGTTGCCGACGATCTTGCGCCGGCCGCCGAGGGCGTTGCCGAACTCGTCGCGCGGGCCGAGCGAGCTCGTCTCGTAGCCGCGCACGCTGTTGACGCCGCCGGCGAAGAACGCCTTGAAGAACGGCAGGGGCTTGAGGTTGTAGCCGTCGCCCCAGCCGAAGTCGCCGTGGATCATGAACACGAGATCGCGCCAGATCTGCCAGTAGTTCGACTGGACGTAGTTGATCTTGTAGTACGTGAGGTCACTGCCCGGCGTGCCCATCTCGTAGTAGATGGCCTGCAGCATGCCCTTGTTAGGATAGAGGATGTCGTCACGGGTGTCACGGGACCAGCCGGCGTTGAGGATGAAGGCGTCGGTGCTGGAGCCGAACTGGCTGACGAAGTCGAAGTAGACCGGCGGACTGTCGGCGAACAGCGTGAGCTTGGTGTGCTCGTAGCGGCCGCCGACGTTGATCGTGTCGGTCTCCGTGATCGGGATGCCGAAGCCCAGCGCGGCGCCGAACGTGCTCGACGAGTACTGGGCGATCGCGAGGCCGGTGGGATCGAGGCTCTTCTGGTACAGCTCGATGGTGCGCGACACGCCGTCCGGCGTCCAGTACGGCTGCGTGAACACGCCCGAGTACACGCGGTTGTAGCGGCTCGTGTTGATGCCCACCGTCAGCGCGTTGCCGGAGCCGAAGATGTTCTGCTGCGACACCGAGCCCGAGAGCACCACGCCTTCCGCCGACGAGTAGCCGATGCCCGCGAGCAGGTTGCCGGTCGACTTCTCGGTGACCGCCACCTCGATGTCGATCTGGTCGGACGTTCCGGCGACCGGCGGCGTCTCGATGGTGACGTCGTCGAAGTAGCCCAGGCGCTTGACGCGCACCTTGGAGCGGTCGATGCGCGGGCCGTCGTACCAGGCACCCTCGAGCTGCCGGAACTCGCGGCGGATGACCTCGTCGCGCGTCTTGGAGTTGCCGCTGATGTTGATGCGCCGGACGTACGCGCGCCGGCCGGGATCGACGTAGAACGTGAACGACGCAACCGTCTTCTCGCGGTCGATCTCGGGCACCGCGTTCACGTTCGCGAATGCGTAGCCTTCGGCGCCGAGCCGGTCGCTGATGTCCTTCGCCGAGGCCTGCAGCTTCTCGCGCGAGAACGTCTCGCCCGTCTTCATGCGGATCAGCTTCTCGAGGTCGCTCGCGGGCACGACCAGGTCGCCCGCGAGGCGCACGTCGCCCACCGTGTAGCGCGGACCCTCCGTCACGTTGATCGTGATGAAGATGTCCTGCTTGTCCGGCGTGATCGACACCTGCGTCGAGTCGACGTTGAACTCGAGATAGCCCCGGTTCTGATAGAAGCTGCGCAGCGCCTCGAGGTCCGCCGACAGCTTCTGCTTCGAGTACTGGTCGTTCTTGGTGTACCAGGTGAACCAGCCCGGCGTGGTGAGCGTCATCTGGTCCAGCAGCTCCCGCTCGCCGAACGCCTTGGTGCCGACGATGTTGATGCGCGCGATGCGCGTCGACTCGCCTTCCGTGATGTTGAAGTTGATCGCCACACGGTTGCGCTCCTGGGGCGTGACCGTGGTCTGGATGATCGCGCCGTACTTGCCGCGCGTGATGTACTGGCGCTTGAGCTCGTTCTCGGCGCGCTCCAGCGCGGAGCGGTCGAAGATGCGCGCCTCGGCGATGCCGATGTCCTTCAGCGCCTTCTTGATCGTGTCGGTGTCGAACTCCTTGTTGCCGACGAACGTGATCGAGCTGATGGTCGGCCGCTCCTCCACCGCGACGATCAGCACGTCGCCCTGCGCCTCCAGGCGCACGTCGCGGAAGAAGCCCGTTGCGTAGAGCGCCTTCACCGCCTCGGCGATGCGCTCGTCGGTGACGCGGTCGCCGACCTTGATCGGCAGGTAGCTGAAGATGGTGCCGGCTTCCGTGCGCTGCACGCCTTCGACGCGGATGTCGCGCACGACGAAGGGCTCGACGGCCCACGCCTTCAGTGCGGCGAATTGGGTGCAGAGCTGGCAAACGAGCACCGCCACGAGCGCGCGAAGCGCGCGCCGGCGCACATCTTTGGAGCC
>DASXAF010000115.1:0-7369 GCA_036406955.1 Casimicrobiaceae bacterium | reverse complement strand
GGTGGCGCGCGACACCGGGGTGGCGCCGGCACCGGCGCCGTTGGCATCGAGCACCAACAACAGCGAGCCTTCGGCGACCTTGTCGCCCACCTTGGCGCGAACTTCCTTCACGGTGCCCGCGGCCGGCGAGGGGACGTCCATCGTCGCCTTGTCGGACTCGAGCGTGACGAGCGGATCCTCCTGCTTGATCGCGTCGCCCGGCTTGACGAACACCTCGATGATCGGGACGTCCTTGAAGTCGCCGATGTCCGGAACCTTGACTTCGATCGTGCTCAATGGAACCTCCTCCGCGCTCCGCGCTGCGGAGAGCATTCGCGCTTGGGGCGGCCCGGCGCGCTCATGGGCTACACCGTCCACGGCGCCGGCTTCGCCGCATCGAGCCCGTACTTGCGCATCGCATCGGCAGGCACGCTGGCGGCGACCGCGCCTTCGTCGGCCAGCGCCTTCAACGCCGCGAGCGTCACCCAGTGGCGATCGACCTCGAAGAAATAGCGCAGCTTCTCGCGCGTGTCCGAGCGGCCGAAGCCGTCGGTGCCGAGCACGACGTAGCGGCGCGGCACGAGCTTGCGGATCTGGTCGGCGAAGGTGCGGATGTAGTCGGTCGCCGCGACGACCGGACCCTGCGTGTCCTGCAGGCAGGCCGTGACGTGCGCAACACGCGGCTTCTCGGTCGGGTTCAGCATGTTCCAGCGCTCGACGGCGTTGCCCTCGCGCGCGAGCTCGGTGAACGACGGGCACGCCCACAGGTCGGCGTCGACGCTCCAGTCGGTCTTGAGGAGCTCGGCGGCGGCGATGACTTCGCGGAAGATCGAGCCCGACCCGAGGAGCTGCACGCGCGCCGCCTTCTTGCCCTTTGCCGGCGGCGCGCCGTCGCGGAACCTGTACATGCCCTTGAGGATGCTCGGCGCCGCGCCTTCCGGCATCGCCGGATGCGAGTAGTTCTCGTTCATCACCGACAGGTAGTAGTAGACGTCCTCCTGTTCGGCGTACATGCGCCGCAGGCCGTCCTGCACGATCACGGCGACCTCGTAGCTGAACGTCGGATCGTACGAGACGCAGTTCGGAATGACGGACGACAGCACCTGCGAGTGGCCGTCCTCGTGCTGCAGGCCTTCGCCGTTGAGCGTGGTGCGCCCCGCCGTGCCGCCGATCAGGAAGCCGCGGCAGCGCATGTCGCCGGCAGCCCATGCGAGGTCGCCGGTGCGCTGGAACCCGAACATCGAGTAGTAGATGTAGAACGGGATCATCATCACGCCGTGCGTGGAATAGCTGCTGGCCGCGGCCATCCAGTCCGACATGGCACCCGCCTCGTTGATCCCTTCCTGCAGGACCTGCCCGTCCTTGCTCTCCTTGTAGAACATGAGCTGGTCCTTGTCCTCGGGCGTGTAGAGCTGCCCGAGCTGGTTCCAGATGCCGAGCTGGCGGAACATGCCCTCCATGCCGAACGTGCGGAACTCGTCGGGCACGATCGGCACGACGCGCCTGCCGATGTTCTTGTCGCGCACCAGCACCTGCATGATCTGCACCAGCGCCATCGTGGTCGAGATCTCGCGATCGTCGGTGCTCTTCAGGAAGCGCTCGAACGCCGACAGCGGTGGAATCGTGAGCGGGTCGGCCCTGGTGCGTCGCGTCGGCAGGTAGCCGCCGAGGTTCATGCGCTGCCCGCGCATGTACTCGAGCTCGGGCGATCCGTCCGCGAACTTGATGTACGGCACCTGCTCGATCTGCTCGTCGGGGACGGGGATCTGGAAGCGGTCGCGGAAGCGCCGGATGGCGTTCACGTCCATCTTCTTCTGCTGGTGCGTGATGTTCTGCGCCTCGCCCGCCTCGCCCATGCCGTAGCCCTTGATGGTCTTGGCGAGGATCACCGTCGGCTGGCCCTTGTGATTCACCGCCGCGTGGTACGCCGCGTACACCTTGTGCGGGTCGTGGCCGCCGCGGTTCAGGTTCCAGATGTCCTCGTCCGAATAGTCGGCGACCAGCTCCTTCAGCTCCGGGGTGTTGAAGAAGTACTCGCGCACGTAGGCGCCGTCCTTGGACTTGAATGTCTGGTACTCGCCGTCGACCGCTTCCATCATGCGGCGCATCAGGATGCCCTTCTTGTCGCGCGCGAGCAGCGCATCCCAGCGCGAGCCCCATACGAGCTTGATGACGTTCCAGCCGGCGCCGCGGAAGTCGCTCTCCAGCTCCTGGATGATCTTGCCGTTGCCGCGCACCGGCCCGTCGAGGCGCTGCAGGTTGCAATTGATCACGAAGATCAGGTTGTCGAGCGATTCGCGCGACGCCATGCCGATCGCGCCCATCGACTCGGGCTCGTCCATCTCGCCGTCGCCGCAGAACACCCACACCTTGCGGCCCTCGGTCTTGGCGAAGCCGCGGTCCTGCAGGTACTTCATGAAGCGCGCCTGGTAGATCGCCATCAGCGGCCCGAGGCCCATCGAGACGGTCGGGAACTGCCAGATCGACGGCATCAGCCACGGGTGCGGATACGACGAGATGCCCTTGCCGTCGACTTCCTGGCGGAAGTTGTCGAGCTGCTCCTCGGAGAGTCGTCCGAGCATGTACATGCGCGAGTACACGCCGGGCGCAGAATGACCCTGCACGAACACCAGGTCGCCGCCATGGCTCTCGGACGGCGCGTGCCAGAAGTGGTTGAAGCCCACGTCGTACAGCGTGGCCGACGACGCGAAGCTCGCGATGTGGCCGCCCACGTTGGTGTGCTTGTTCGCGCGCACGACCATCGCCATCGCGTTCCAGCGCGTGTACGAGCGGATCTTGTGCTCGATCGCCTGGTCGCCCGGGATGCGGACCTGCTTGTGATGCGGGATCGTGTTGATGTACGCCGTATTGGCGGAAAACGGCATGAAGGCGCCGGAGCGGCGCGCCTTGTCGATGAGCTGCTCGATCAGGAAGTGCGCACGGTCCGGCCCCTGCGTCTGCAGCACCCCCTCGAGCGCATCGAGCCATTCGCGTGTTTCCTGGGGATCGAGGTCGGGGATCCTGTCCATGCTGAACTCCGGGAAGTGGGTAGTGCGGGAAAGAGCGATTCGATTGTAGGCGCGCGCTGGAGGGCTTGTATTGCCGCGGTGCAGGCATTCGAGTCGGGGTAGTTTACCGTATCATGGAAATTGTTTCCATTATTGCAAAGTGACGGATCTTCGAAGCAGCGAACGGCCCGACTGGCGGCCTGTTGACAGTTAGTGATTACTTACTTCAGGTTTGGGCGCCCGGGTCGCAAACAGCCACGCTGCGCATCCGGCGCTGAGCACCGCAAGTGCCGCGAAGCTGACGCGATAACTCGAGGCAAGCGAGGCGATCAGGGCGAAAAGCGGCGGGCCCACCACCACGCCGGAGAACGTCACGAAGCCCACCGCGCCCTGGACCGCGCCCGCGTTGCCGCGCGGCGCGAGCCGAGCCACTTCGGCGAGCTGCACTCCGTTCCAGCCGATCGCCGTCGCCCCGAATGCCGCCGCGAGCGCGAGGCACACGGCGGCGGGCCATTCGGGTCGAGCGAAAGCCAGCGCGACCGCGCACGCCCCGGCGAGCGCGCCGATCAATGCGAGCGTTCCGCGCGCGCGCAACCAGCGGTCGGCGACCACGCCCCAGCCGATCCGCCCCGCGACGCCGCCGAGGGTGGCGACGCTCAACGCGAGGCCCGCTGCGACGAGCGGGTAGCGCAACGCCTCGGTCAGGTAGACCACCAGGAAACTGGTGAGGCAGACCTGGGTTGCCGAGTAGGCGAAGCCCACCATCGCGGTGCGGCGCAGGGCGGGCGTGCGCAAGTGCGCGAGCGGTGCCAGCACGGCGCGGAGCGACAACCGCCGGCCGTGTTGCCGGTCGACATCGAGCTTGGCCCGCACCGGCTGCGCAGCAATCGCCACGACCAGGCCGGTCGCGACGGTCGCCCAGAGTGCCGCGCGCCATCCGGCACCGTGCGCGAGCGACGGCAAGAGGGCGCCGGCGAGCGCGACGCCGGCCGGGACGCCGGTCTGCTTGATCGAGAACGTGATGGCCATGCGCTCGCTCGGCGTGGTGCGCGCGAGAAGATGCGACGAGGCGGGCGTGATCGGTCCGTAGCCGAGGCCGGTCACGATCGCGGCTGCCGCGAGCAGCCATGGCGCGCCGGCCGGCGCCAGCGCCACGATCGCCACGCCCGCGGCACAGATCAGCACGCATGCCTGCGACGTGCGAATCGAGCCGTAGCGCTCGATGAATCCGCCGGACGCGAGGCTTGCCGCCATCGCGCCCGCGTAGACCAGGCCGATGAAGATGCCGATCCAGCGCGGCTCGATCCCGAACGCCGCCGCGATGGTGGGCGCCAGCACCGCGACCGCGGTACCGGCGACCGACGTGAACACCTGGATCGCCAGCGTTGCGGCCAGCGCGAGCGCCGCGACCCGGCGCGAGGCCGTCGTCATGTGGGTTCCGACGGGCCGCCCCCGAGGAACCGACGCGCCCCGGAGGTGGGCTGCGAGCGGTAGCGAGTGAGGAAGATGTTCATCCCTGCGCCCGCGGACCCACCGCCCGGGTGGGGGTGACGACGACGTCGACGGCGTGATCGTGCGCAGCGGCGGGCACGTGGTCGACGACCTGCAGGTCGAACGCGCCGGCGACGCGCGGCACGTCGCGCGCGATCAGCGGCAGCAGGCGATCGTAGTAGCCGCCGCCGTAGCCGAGGCGGCGCCCCGCGGCGTCGAACGCGACCCCCGGCACGAGCGCGAGCGTGACGTCGTCGGGATGAACCTGCGGCGTTTCGGCGCGCGGCTCCGGGATGCCGCGGTAGCCCGGCTCGATTGCGTGCTCGAGCGAATCGATGGCGTGAAGGGTGAGCATGCGCGCCGATACGTCGACGCGCGGCACGACCACGCGCTTGCCCAGCGCCAGTGCGGCGCGCGCCACCAGCGCGCTGTCCCACTCGCTGCGAAACGGCAGCGTGACCAGGATGCTCGAAGCGGCGGCGAACTCGGGGAGGGCCATCACGCGCGTTGCGATCGCCTGCGATGCCGCGGCGCGCGCGTCGGGCGGCAACGCGTCGCGCAGCGCGACGACGGCGGCGCGCATCGTGCGCTTGGCCTCGCGCAGCGCAGGACCCGTCGGCGCGGCGGACGACGCCATGGCGCCGATGGTAGCGCATCGAGCCGCCTCTATAATGCGCCAATCACTCTCCCTCGGGCGGCCATGAATCACGCTCACCAGGTCTATCGCGCGCGTCGCGACGCGCTGCTGCGCACGATGCGCGAGCACACCGGCGGCGGCGTCGCGCTCATCCCCACCGCGCCGGAGGTCCCGCGCAATCGCGATTCGCTCTATCCGTATCGGCACGACAGCTACTTCTACTACCTGTCGGGATTTCCCGAGCCGGAAGCGGTCATCGCGCTGGTCGCCGGACCCGACGGCGACCGCCACGTGCTGTTCTGCCGCGAGAAGAACGAGGAGCGCGAGATCTGGGACGGCTTCCGCTACGGCCCCGAAGCCGCCAAGGATGTCTTCGGCTTCGACGATGCCATGCCCATCAGCGCGGTGCGCGACAGGCTGCCCGAGCTCGCCTCGGACCGTCCGGCGCTGTTCACGCCGCTGGGTCTTTTTTCCGATTGGGACCGGCAGATCACCGAGGTGCTGAACGAGGTGCGTGCGCGTGCCCGCACGGGCGTTGCCGCGCCCGAGGAGATCGTCGACGTGCGCGCCGCGCTCGACTCGATGCGCCTGGTGAAGGATGCCGAGGAGATCCGCCTGATGCGCCGCGCGGCGAAGATCTCCGCCGCGGCGCACCGGCGCGCCATGGCGCGCGCGCGTCCGGGGCAGCACGAATACCAGGTCGAGGCCGAGCTCGCGCACGAGTTCCTGCAGCACGGCGCGCAGTCGGTCGCCTATGCGTCGATCGTGGCGTCGGGCCCGAACGCCTGCGTGCTGCACTATCGCGACAACAACCGGCAGATGCAGGACGGCGATCTGCTGCTGATCGACGCCGGATGCGAATACCAGGGTTATGCGTCGGACATCACGCGCACGTTTCCGGTCAACGGCCGTTTCACGGGACCGCAGCGCGACATCTACGAGCTCGTGCTCGCATCGCAGCTCGCCTGCCTCGACGCCGTGCGTCCCGGCGTCGAGTTCCACGAGTATCACAAGGTGGCCGAGCGCGTGCTCGCGCAAGGCTTCATCGATCTGGGACTCTGCCAGGGCTCGCTCGACGAAGTGCTCGAGAGCGGCACCTACAAGCAGTTCTACATGCACCGCGCCGGGCACTGGCTCGGCATGGACGTGCACGACGCCGGCCTGTACCAGGTGAAGGGCGCTTCGCAGCGGCTACTCCCCGGCATGGTGCTGACCGTCGAGCCCGGCGCCTACATCCGTCCCGCCGACAACGTGCCGGAGCGCTTCTGGAACATCGGCGTGCGCATCGAGGACGACGTGCTGGTGACGGCGGACGCAATCGAGAACCTCACGACGGACGCACCGAAGTCGGTGGCCGACGTGGAAGCGGCTTGCGGGCGCTGACTGGCCCGCCGATGCACGACGTCATAGTCGTCGGCGCCGGCCCGGTCGGCGCGACGTTCGCGCTGGCGCTCGCCGATTGCGACCTCGACGTCGTCGCGCTCGATGCGCGCGCCGCGGGCGAGACGCCGCGCGGCGATCGCGCGCTCGCGCTGTCGCACGGTGCGCGGCTCATCCTGGAGCGTCTCGGGGTCTGGCGTGCGCTGCCCGCGCAGGCGACCACCGCGATCACGGCGATCGATGTCTCGCAGGCCGGCGGATTCGGCACGCTGCGCATCGACGCGCGCGAGCACGACCTTCCCGCGCTGGGCTATGTCGTTTCGTACCGCGCGCTGCAGGCGGCGCTCGACGCGGCGCTCGCCCGCACCCGCATCGCCCTCCGCTACGGCGCACGCGTCACCGGCGTTTCATCCGCGGCGAGCTGCGCGGCGATAGCGCTGGAGGACGCGGGCGACGCGCTGACGGCGCGCCTGGCCGTTGCCGCGGATGGCGCGGGCGAGCGCATCCAGGGCATCACGCGCGAGCGTCACGACTACCGGCAGGCCGCGGTGGTGGCGAAGCTCTGGATGGAGCGGCCGCATCGGGGTGTGGCGTACGAGCGCTTCACCCCGGCCGGTCCGATCGCGCTGCTGCCCGAGCAGGACCACTACGGGTTGGTCTGGACGCGCTCGCCCGAGGATGCGCGAGCCACGCTGGAGCTGCCGGACGACGCGTTCATCGCATCGCTGCGCCGGCATTTCGGCGCGCGCGTGGACGGCTACGTCCGCGTGGGCGAGCGGCGCAGCTTTCCGCTGGTGCTCGAGCGCGCGCGGCCACCGGTGGCGACGCGCGTCGCGGCGATCGGCAACGCCGCGCAGGCGCTGCATCCGATCGC
>DASXAF010000114.1:0-70394 GCA_036406955.1 Casimicrobiaceae bacterium | reverse complement strand
GGTCGGTACGGGACCGTTCAAGTTCGTCGAATGGAAGCAGACGGACCATCTCAAGGTCGCGAAGTGGGAGGGCTACTGGCGCAAGGGCTATCCGAAGGTCGACTCGATCACCTGGAAGCCGGTCGTCGACAACAACTCGCGCGCCGCGCTGATGCAGACGGGTGAGGCGCACTTCACGTTTCCCGTGTCGTACGAGCTCGCGGACGTGCTGAAGCAGAAGGCCGATCTCGAGCTCGTCGCGGCGCCGTCGATCGTCCTGCGCTACCTGTCGATGAACACGCAGCAGAAACCCTTCGACAACGTCAAGGTGCGCGAAGCAATCGCCTACGCGATCAACAAGGAGGCGCTCGCCAAGGTTGCGTTCAACGGCTACGCCACGCCGGCGCACGGCGTCGCGCCGCATGGCGTCGAGTACGCGGTCGACCTCGGTCAATGGCCCTACGACGTGAAGAAGGCCAAGCAGCTCCTGACCGAGGCCGGCTATCCCAACGGCTTCGAGACCGAGCTGTGGTCGGCGTACAACCATACTACCGCGCAGAAGGTCACGCAGTTCATCCAGCAGCAGCTCCAGCAGATCGGGATCCGCACGAAGATCACGCTGCTCGAATCCGGCCAGCGAGTCGAGAAGGTCGAGAGCTGGCCCGACCCCAAGACCGCGCCGGTGCGCCTCTACTACGTCGGCTGGTCGACGTCGACCGGTGAGGCGGATTGGGCGCTGCGTCCGCTGCTCGACGGGCGGTCGTGGCCGCCGAAGCTCTTCAACACGGCGTACTACGAGAACCCGAAGGTCGACGAGGACATCAAGGCCGCGCAGCTCGCCACCGGCAAGGAAGAGAAGGCGAAGCTGTACAAGGACGCGCAGGAACGGATCTGGCACGACGCCCCATGGGCGCCGCTGGTGGTCGAGAAGCTGCTGTCGGCGCACAACAAGAAGCTGTCCGGCGTCTATGTCATCCCGGATGCGTCGTTCAATTTCACCGACATCGATTTGAAGCAGTAAGCTCCGTCATCCCCGCGAAAGCGACGATCCGCCGTCAGCATCGTCATCCCCGCGAACGCGGGGATCCAGCGCCTTAGGCGACCCTGGGTCCCTGGTTTCGCAGGGATGACGGCGCAGCGCCGTCACTTGCGCAGGACGACGATGGTTCGGCATCGATGCTTCAATACATCGTCAAGCGCCTGCTCGGCCTCTTGCCGACGCTCCTGATCGTCGGCTTCCTGGTGTTCATGCTCGTGCACCTCCTGCCCGGCGACCCGGCTCGCCTGGCCGCGGGACAGGATGCGACGCCCGAAACGGTCGAGCTGGTTCGCAAGGACCTCGGGCTCGACAAGCCGCTCCCGCAGCAGTTCGCGCGCTTCCTGACCGGCATCGCGCACTGGGACTTCGGACGGTCGCTGCGAACGAAGCGACCCGTGTCGACCGAAATCGGCGAGCGATTCATGCCGACGTTCTGGCTCACGGTATGGAGCATGGCGTGGTCGGTGCTGTTCGGCATGGCGATCGGAATCGTGTCCGCGGTGTATCGCAATCGCGCCCCGGACCGCATCGGCATGACGCTCGCGGTTTCCGGGATCTCGTTCCCGGCGTTCGCGCTCGGGATGGTGCTCATGCAGATCTTCGCGGTGCAGCTCAACTGGCTGCCGACGGTCGGCAACGACACCTGGAAGCACTACATCCTCCCGTCGATCACGCTGGGCGCCGCCGTGGCGGCGATCATGGCGCGCTTCACACGCTCGTCGTTCGTGGACATCCTCGGCGAGGATTACATCCGGACGGCACGCGCCAAAGGGCTCGACGAGCAGCGCGTCGTGATCAAGCATGGGCTGCGCAACGCGCTCATCCCCGTGGTCACGATGATGGGGCTGCAGTTCGGCTTCCTGCTCGGTGGCTCGATCGTGGTCGAGAAGGTCTTCAACTGGCCCGGGCTCGGGCGGCTGCTCGTCGACGCCGTCGACATGCGCGACTACCCGGTCATCCAGGCGCTCGTGCTGCTGTTCTCGTTCGAGTTCATCCTGATCAACCTCGTCGTGGACGTGCTGTACGGATTGATCAACCCGACGATCCGATATAGATGAACGACCCCGACGCTCGCTTCGCTCGCTGCCCCCTGAGGGGGCGCAGTCAATCGCCACGGGCCGCCGCACGGCCGCCCGAAGGCGGCACGTGCTTTTGTCATATTCCGGCGGCCCGGCGCGATTGACATGGACGCCGCCGTTCGCGACGCGACTTCGGCCGCCGTCCCCGGCGGTCCATCGGCCGAGGCCGTGCGCACGCCGTGGTCGGAGTTCTGGCGCAAGTTCAAGCGGCAGAAGGTTGCGCTCGTCGCAGGCGCGTTCGTGCTATTGCTGGTGCTCGTCGCGATCCTCGGGCCGTGGATCGTGCCGTACGACGCGGAGAGCTATTTCGACTACGACAAGCTCAACGCGCCTCCGTCGCTTTCTCACTGGTTCGGCGTCGACGCGCTGGGCCGCGACATCTTCAGCCGCATCGTCATGGGCGCCCGCATCTCGCTGGCGGCCGGCTTCATCTCGGTCGCGGTGGGCGCGATCGTCGGCACCGCGCTCGGCCTGGCCGCGGGCTATTTCGAAGGCTGGTGGGACCGCGTGATCATGCGCATCTGCGACGTGCTGTTCGCGTTCCCCGGCATCCTTCTCGCGATCGCGATCGTGGCGATACTCGGTGGCGGCATGATCAACGTGATCGTCGCCGTGGCGATCTTCAGCATTCCCACCTTCGCGCGCCTGGTCCGCGGAAACACCCTGGCCCTCAAGCACCTGACGTACGTCGAGGCGGCGCGAAGCCTGGGGGCCTCGGACGCCACGATCATCACCCGTCACATCTTTCCGGGCACGATCTCCGCCGTGATCGTCTACTTCTCGCTGCGCATCGGCACGTCGATCATCACCGCGGCGAGCCTGTCGTTCCTGGGCCTCGGCGCGCAGCCTCCCACGCCCGAATGGGGCGCCATGCTCGACGCCGCGCGCGCCGACATGCTGACCGCACCGCACGAGGCGATCTTCCCCGCGCTCGCCATCTTCCTCACGGTGCTCGCGTTCAACCTGCTCGGCGATGGCCTGCGCGACGCGCTCGACCCGAAGATCGAGAAGCGATGACCGACGACGCGCACGAGACGCGGAGGCTGCTGCGCGACACGCCGCGGGCCGGGCGCCTCCCCTCCGGGCCGCGCGACACGCTCGCCGACGTCGACGGCGTCACGGTCGGGCATTGCACGATCGCTGACGGCGACGTCCAGACCGGCGTGACCGTCGTGCGGCCACACGCCGGCGATCCGTTCACCGGCAAGGTCCCTGCCGCGGCAGTCGTCATCAACGGCTTCGGCAAGGCGGTCGGCCTGCTGCAGGTGAACGAGCTCGGCGTGCTCGAGACGCCTATCGCGCTGACCAACACGTTCTGCGTCAACACGGTCGCGACCGCGCAGATCCGTGCGGCCATCGCCGATCATCCCGACATCGCACGCCGCACGACCTCGGTGAACCCGCTCGTGCTCGAGTGCAGCGACGCGTATCTGTCCGACATGCAGGCGCTCTCGGTCACCGAGGCCCATTATCGCGAGGCGCTCGACGCCGCAGCCGCGAGCTTCGAGCGCGGTGCCGTCGGTGCGGGGCGCGGCATGTCGTGCTTCGAGCTCAAGGGCGGCATCGGCACCGCGTCGCGCCTCGCGTATGTCGCGCCGCGTGCCTTCACCCTCGGCGTGCTGGTGCTGGCGAACTTCGGCAAGCTCGCGACGCTCACGCTTGCCGGTCATCGCGTCGGGCCGGCGCTGGTGCAGCGCCTGGCCACGGCCGGCGACGTGCAGGACCAGGGCTCGATCATCGTCGTGCTCGCGACCGACGCGCCCGTCGACCACCGGCAGCTCCGGCGCGTCGCGACGCGTGCCGCGGCCGGCATCGGCCGCACCGGCTCGTACTACGGGCACGGAAGCGGCGACATCGCGCTCGCCTTCTCCACTGCTGCGACCGTCGAGCATGCGCCGTCGCAGCCCGTCGCCGCGCGCGAGACGCTCGCCGAGCCGTTGCTCGAATCGTTGTTCGAAGCCGCCGCCGAGGCGACCGAGCAAGCGATCGTCGATGCGCTCTTCCAGGCGGAGACCGTGCGCGGATTCCGTGGTCGGCTGCGGTACGCGCTCCTCGACGTCGCGCCCGACTGGCGCACGCTGGGCGCGTAGCTGGCGCGGGCGCTGGGGCCCGGCAACAGCAGGTCCCTCGCCATCGGCTCGGGACGACGGTTCGAAGCCGTCTACAGCTTCGCGCCGTTGGCGCGCAGGTAGCGGAGCAGCTCGTCGAACGTTACGGTGCCTTTGCCGTCGACGTCGATGCGCTCGAAGTTGTTCGCGAGGAACCCGAAGCCGCCACGACGCGCCTGCTCGCGCGTCAGCGTGCCGGTGCGAGCCGTGTCGGCGGCGTCGAAGCTTGCCTGCAGCTTGCGCCTGACGTCTTCGGCAATCGTCCCTCGCGTCGCAGGTACGGGCGCGACCTTGCGCAGCTCCGGCGGAACCCACGGGTCGCGCAGCGCGGGCGTTGACGGCAGATCGGCTCCAAACGCGGCGCCGGCGAGCGCCAGGAGCAGCGGCGCGAGAACGCGAGTCGCGATCACGGCGAGCCTTCCGCCAGCGGCGCGCGCAGCAATGCTCGCACGCGGGCCTTCTCGAGCGGGCGTGAGCCGTCGTCCAGGTAGGTCATGTGGCCCCCTTCGAAAGTCGTGAACGTGATGGCGCTCGACGCGCCGAGCCGCGCGAGGTCGAGCTCGGTCTGGAAGTAAGGCGTGGCGAGATCGTGAAAGCCGTTGAGCGACAGGATCTTCAGCCCGGGATTGAGCGCCATGGCGGTCGCGAGGTCCGGAACGGTGTCGGGCAATCCCCTGCCGTCGTGGGCGAAGTTCCAGTGCCTCGCCGCGTCGCTCAGCGTCACGTAGAACGTCGGGAACGAGTATTTGAGCGCGCCCTGCAGGTACGTCTGGATGCCCTGCGCGAACGACGGCGTGATCAGCGTGCTCGAAGGGTCGTCGTCGCGCGCGAGCGCGTCCCCGACCAGCGCCGACACGCGCGCGTCGTAGCGGCCGATGATCGTCCCGGGAATGAGCCGGTGCTGGAACAGGCCGGGATCCAGGTTGAAGCTCGCCTGCCATTGGTCGAGCGTGATGCCGGTGTCGCCGATCAGCGTGTCGAACACGTTCGCCGCGGGCAGCATGAGCGATTGAACGTATTGCGCGACCGCGGGCGCGTACGTCTGCACGCTGAACGCCTCGGCGCCGCTGCGGAACGCGGACAGGTCGCCCGGCACCGGACGTGCCAGCCCGTAATGCGCGCCGACCGACGCGTACGTCGGGAAATACGGCGCGCAGCTCAGACCCGTCACGCTCACGACGCCGCAATTGGCGTTGTAATCGAGGACCGACGACTGCAGCACGATGCCGCTCAAGCGCATGCCGGCCGTCTCCAGCAAGCGCGCCAGCACGGCGGTGCGCGTGGTTCCGTAGGATTCGCCGAACAGCACCTTGGGCGAGCTCGCGCGCCCGTTGGCCGCCACGTACGCCATCACGAAGTCACGGAACACCGCTGCGTCACCGTCAACGCTCCAGAACGACTGGTTGACGAACGGGGCGACCGCCTCCGACAGTCCGGCGCCCACCGCATCGACGAACACGAGGTCCGATGTGTCGAGCAGGCTTTCCGCGTTGTCGACGAGCGGAAACGGTTGCGGCAGCGACGCGTTGGGACCGCCGGTGGCAATGCGCTTGGGCCCGAACGATCCCAGATGCAGCCACACGGAAGCCGAGCCGGGGCCGCCGTTGTAGAAGAACGTGACCGGCCGCGTGGCGGGATCCTGCCCGTCGGCGGTGTAGGCGACGTAGAAGAACGACGCCTCGGCCAGGCCGCTGACGGGATCGTGCGCCGTCAGGTGACCTGTGGTCGCGGTGTAGTAGAGCCTCGTGCCGCCGAGCACGATGTCGTGATGCGTCACGGCAACGGTGTCGACCGGTGCCGCGAGCGCAGCGGTGGGTGCGGTCGAGTAGAACGCGGGATCGACGAGCGCGACGTCGTCCGCGACCGTCGCGGGCACGGGCGTGCACATCACCACGCCATCGGGACCGTTGCCTTCGGCGATCCAGCCGCTCGCCTGCATGCTGGCTCGAAGCGCGAGCGACGTCAGGTAGCGATGGTTGGCGTCCGACCGATCGTCGAAGACGCGGTAGACCGGCATCGTGTTCGGGGCGCACGCGCCGCTCGCGCGATCCGGGACCTGAACGTAGAAGACCGCCGGCGATTCGAATTGCCACGCGAGCGGAAACTTGGCGCTGACGGCTGCGCATTCGTCGGCAAACGCGCTGTAGAAATGCGAATCGAGCCCCGCCTCGGGCCGTCCGTAGAAACGGCACACGGGCTGCGCATCGGGGGGCGCACGGGCCGCATCGGTCCAGGCGAAGAACGTCTGGCCCGTACGCGTCCAGCCCTTCAGCACGCCGTCGTCGAGCGCCGCCTGCTCCTGCGGCGACGCCGTCATGAAATAGTGATCGACGTCACTGCGGTAGTACTCGACCACGGTCGCGTTCGGCGGCGCGGCAAGCGCGGCAATGCCCGGCACTTGCAGCAGCAACGCGAATGCAAACCGCCACATGAGACGTTTGAGCACGTTATCGCTCGCCATAGGCAAGACGGTCCATGATCTCGGCAAAGCGCGTCCACGACAATCGCTTGCTGCGGTGACGCCGCCCGCCCCACCAGAAGAGGCCGCCGCGCCCGATCTCGAGCTGTCCGATCTTCTCACCCGCTGCGCTGATCTCGAGTGTGAGCGAGGTGCCTGCCTTGGTGAGCTCGTGGATGCTCAAGACCGCGCGGACGGCGTGCTTGCGCTCGGGTCCGTCGCGCGTGGCCGCGCGTTTTCGGGTCGTCGTCATGTCAATGGTCGCCTGTCGTTGCGCCCTGCGTCCAGGAATGCTCCGCCATTGCCTGCGCCGTGAAGGCAACTGCCTTCATGATGGCTTGTCGCCGAACGGGGCGTGTGGCCCGGGCGGAAACGTGCAAAAGCCCATGATGCCTGTTACGCCTCTCAATCCGGGGTCGAACCCGTGCCGACGCTCGCCGAGTGGGCGCTCGTCCTGCTCGCGCTGACCGTCGCGTCGCTCGGCGCGCGGGCGCTGCGCCGCCGCGCCTGAGCTTCGCCACTCGCAGCGATCACCGCGCCCGCCCCGGCCGGCGCGGTGATGCGATCTCGGCGTCACCCCGTCTGCCGCGACTGCTCGCTCAGTATCCCGAGCTCGCGATAGATCGGCCGAAGCGTCTTTCGCATCGACGGCAGCTGGCGCCAGAACCATACGGCGCCGAAGGTTGCGACCACGCCGTCGAGCAGGAACGTCATCTGCGTTCCCACGTGCGCCGCGAGCGCGCCGGTCGCGAGATTCCCGAGCGGCGCAACGCCGAGGAACGCCAGCGTGTAGAACGACGCGACGCGGCCACGCAGGCGATCCTCCACGATCGTGTGCAGGATCGTGTTGGTCGACGCCGCCGCGAGGATCAGCCCGCCGCCGACGAAGAACACCAGCACCAGCGCCAGCCAGAATACCCGCAGGTGCGAGAACGCCGCGAGCGCGATGCCGCAGGCCGCCGCCGCGCGCACGATGATGCGTGCGAGCCCGCGCACCGTCGGGCGGCTCGCCAGATAGCCGGTGCTGAGCAAGGCGCCTGCGCCCGCCGACGACAGTAGCCAGCCGAGCGCCTGCGGTCCCCCGCCGTAGACGTCCTTGGCGTAGACGGGCATGAGCGAGCTGTACGGAGAGATGGTGAGCGCCAGGATCGCAACGAGCAGGAGCAGCGCGCGCACGGGCGCGAGGCCCGCCGCGTAGCGAGCCCCTTCGACCCAGCTCGACCACCATCCGCCCACCGTATGCAAGCGGATGTCCTCGGTCCATTGCATGCGCGACAGCGCGACGATCACCGCGAGGAACGACAGGGCGTTGATCGCGAAACAGGCCGCTTCGCCGGTGATGGCCAGCAGCACGCCGGCGAGGGCCGGGCCCACGACGCGCGCCGTGTTCACGAGAAGCGAATTGAGCGCAATCGCGTTCGGCAGGTCGGCACGGTCGTCGACGAAGTGCACGTACATCGACTGGCGCATCGGCAGGTCGAACGCGGAGCACACGCCGAGCCACAGCGCGAGCACGATGAGATGCCACGTCGCGATCGCGCCTGCCGCGGTAAGCGCGGCGAGGATCAACGCCTGCATCAGCATCAGCGACTGCGTGACCATCAGGCCGCGGCGCCGGTCGATGCGATCGGCGAGCACGCCGGCAAGACCGCTGAACAGCAGGATGCCGGCGTTGGCGCAGAACGCCACCACGCCGAGCAGCCACGCCGATCCCGTGAGCCGATACGTGAGCCAGCCCATCGCGACCTGCTGCAGCCAGGTGCCGACCAGCGAAAGTCCCTGCCCGATGAAGAACAGCCGGAAGTTGCGATACCGCAGCGCGCGAAACGTCCGCGGGAGCGGCAGGCTCATCGTGCGCCGTCAGCCGAGCCGCTGGTATTGGTCGTCCAGCTTGCGAAGCGTCGCCTCGAACTGGGTGAGCCGTGCGCGCTCCTGCTCCACCACCGCGGCCGGCGCGCGCGCGACGAAGCTCTCGTTCGCGAGCTTGGCCCGCGCCCTGGTCACCTCGCCCTTGACGCGGATGCGCTCCTTGTCGAGGCGCGCACGCTCGGCATCCACGTCGACTTCCACTTCCAGCATCAGTCGCAGCGGCTCGACGACGGCGACAGGTGCGATCGACTGCGGCAGCCGCTCGGTGAGCTTCACGTCGGACAGGCGCGCGAGCGCCTGCAGGTACGGCACGAGCGGCTGGACCTTGCGGGAATCGCCTTCCACCAGCGCAGCGACCTTCTGCCCCGGCGACAGGCCCATTTGCGCGCGCAACGAGCGCGCCGCTTCGACGAGCGCCTTGAGCGTCGACACCTGCGCAAAGGCTTCAAGCGCGAGCTTCGCGACGTCCGGTGCGGGATAGGGCTGCAGCGAGATCGTGGGCCCCGTCTTGCCTGCGAGCGGCGCGACGCCTTGCCACAGCTCCTCGGTGATGAATGGAATGAACGGATGCGCGAGCCGCAGCACCGCTTCGAGCACGCGCACGAGCGTGCGGCGCGTCGCGCGCTGCTGCGCTTCGCCGCCGCTCGCGAGCGAGACCTTGGCGAGCTCCACGTACCAGTCGCAGTACTCGTTCCACACGAACTCGTAGAGGGCGCGCGCCGCGTGGTCGAAGCGGTACTCGTCGAGCTGGCGACGGATCTCGTCCTCGGCGTCCTGCAGCGCGGCGACGATCCATTGGTCCGCGAACGTAGGGGCCAGCGGCAACGACTCGTCGAGGCCCACGTCCTTTCCTTCCGCGTTCATCAGCACGAAGCGCGCCGCGTTCCACAGCTTGTTGCAGAAATTGCGGTAGCCCTCGCAGCGGTTCAGGTCGAAGTTCAGCGTGCGGTTGAACGTGGCGAGCGAGGCGAAGGTGAAGCGAACGGCATCCGCACCGAACGCCGGAATGCCGTTCGGGAACTGCCTGCGCGTGCGCCTGGCGATGGACTCCGCCTGGCGCGGGTCCATCATGTTGGCGGTGCGCTTGGCCACCAGCGACTCGGTGTCGATGCCGTCGATCAGGTCGAGCGGGTCGAGCACGTTGCCCTTCGACTTGGACATCTTCTGCCCTTCCTCGTCGCGCACGATCGCATTGATGTACACGTCGTGAAACGGCACCTTGCCGGTGAAATAGGTCGTCGTCATGATCATGCGCGCGACCCAGAAGAAGATGATGTCGAAGCCGGTGATGAGCACCGACGACGGCAGGAACGTGCGGAGCTCCGGCGTGTCCTCCGGCCAGCCCAGGGTGGAATGGCACCACAGCGCCGAGGAGAACCAGGTGTCGAGCACGTCCTGCTCGCGGCGCAGCGCGCCGGGATCGCGGCCCAGCGCGGCCCTCGCCTTTTCGCGCGCGGCCGCTTCGTCGCGCGCGACGTACACGTTGCCGGCATCGTCGTACCACGCCGGAATCTGGTGTCCCCACCAGAGCTGCCGCGAGATGCACCAGTCCTGGATGTTGTCGATCCAGTTGTAATACGTCGAGATCCACTCGCCGGGGATGAAGCGCACGCGATCGCCCTTGCCGGTCAGGCCCTGCTCGCTCACCGCCGCGAGGCACAGCTCCTGGATGGTCTTGCCGGGGAAAAAGGGGTGCGTGCCGGGCGCCGGCCGCGTCACCGCCATATACCACTGGTCGGTGAGCATGGGCTCGACCACCTCGCCCGTGCGCCCGCAGCGCGGCACGATCATCCTGTGCGGCTTTTCGGACGCCAACAGGCCCTGTGCGGTGAGATCGGCGAGCACGGCCTTGCGCGCGACATAGCGGTCCATGCCGCGATATTTCGCCGGCGCGTTGTCGTTCACCGTGGCGTCGAGGTTGAAGATGGGCAGTGCGGGCAGGCCGTGGCGCTGCGCGACCTGCCAGTCGTTGAAGTCGTGCGCCGGCGTGATCTTGACCGCGCCGGTGCCGAACTCGGGGTCGACCGACGGATCCGCGACGACCGGAATGCGTCGCCCGGTGAGCGGAAGCGCGACCTCCTTACCGATGTGCGTCCTGTAGCGGTCGTCGTCGGGGTTCACCGCGACGGCGGTGTCGCCGAGCATCGTCTCGGGACGCGTCGTCGCGACCACGAGGGCACCGCCGCCGTCGGCCAGCGGATACCGGATCTCCCAGATGCGGCCCTGCTCTTCCTCGTTGTCGACCTCGAGATCCGACACGGCGGTGCCGAGCTTGGGATCCCAGTTGACGAGGCGCTTGCCGCGATAGATCAAGCCGTCTTCGTAGAGGCGCACGAACGTTTCGACGACCGCGGCCGACAGGCCCGGATCCATCGTGAAGCGCTCGCGCGACCAGTCGCCGGAAGCGCCGAGGCGGCGCATCTGCTGCGTGATCGTCGAGCCGGATTCCTCCTTCCAGGCCCAGACACGCTCGACGAACTTCGCGCGACCGAGATCGCGGCGGCTCGTCCCTTCGGCCGCCAACTGCTGCTCGACCACGATCTGCGTGGCAATGCCGGCGTGGTCGGTGCCCACCTGCCACAGCGTGTCGTCGCCGCGCATCCGGTGGTAGCGAATGAGCGCGTCCATGAGCGTATGCTGAAAGGCATGCCCCATGTGCAGCGTGCCGGTGACGTTCGGCGGCGGGAGCTGGATGCAGTACGGCGCCGCACCCGGCGCGTACGTGGGCTTGAACCAGCCGCGCCCCTCCCAGAGGGGGTACCACTTCGCCTCGATGGCGTGAGGCTCGAAGCTCTTGGCGAGTTCCATGGGCCGGTCGCGCGACGTTCGATGATGCAAAACGTTTGATTATAAAGGATCGATGCTTGCGCCCCGCGTTTGCCGGCGGCAGGATGAACGGCGGGGGCCCGACTGTTCGCTGCGATGAAGGCGACCATGATTGCGACGCGACGTTCCGACGCTCGACATCCCGCGGTGCGCTGCGCAATCGCATGCGCGTGCGTCGCGGCCGCGCTGTCGATGACCGCGCATGCGGCAGGCACGCGCGTCTATCGCTGCCAGGACGCCGGTCGCGTCACGTACAGCGACCAGCCATGCGCCAACGGGCGGGTCGTGGAGGTCGACGGTGGCGCCGCGGCACCCGATGCGACGGAGCGTCTGCGGCGGGACCAGCAGGCCCTCGACGCCCGCGCCACACAGCTGCGCGACATACGCGCGCGCGAGGAAGCGGTGCAGCGCATGGCCCCGGCGCAGATGCCGCCATCCGAGGAACCGCCGTCCGCGCCGTACTACTACGACGCTCCGGGATACGGCTACGGCGTGTGGAATCCGCGGCAGGACCAGGCGCGCGATCGCCGCCAGGATCGCCGCGACGACCGCCGCGACGACCGCGATCGGCGACGCGAGCGGCATATCGTCGTCACGCCGCCCCCGCATCTGCCGTCGCCGCCGGCGCATCTGCCGTCACCGATGCCGCGTTGAGGCGCGTGCGCGCGACGCGCCGGCCCACCGCGGCGGCGACCGCATCGAGCTGCGCCGCCAGGCGCGTGAATTCCTCGATGGACAGCGCCTGATCGGCGTCACACCACGCTTCGGCCGGACACGGGTGCACCTCGATCAGCAGGCCGTCGGCGCCCGCGGCAACGGCCGCGCACGACAACGCCGGCACCATCCACGCCTTGCCGCCCGCGTGGGACGGGTCGATGATCACCGGCAGGTGCGTCTCGCGCTTGAGCACCGGCACGGCGGTGACGTCGAGCACGTTGCGATACGCGGTCTCGAACGTGCGGATGCCGCGCTCGCACAGGATGATGCGGTGGTTGCCGCCCGCGGCGATGTATTCGGCGGCCATCAGCCATTCCGAGATCGTCGCGCTCATCCCGCGCTTCAGGATCACTGGCACGTTCACCGCGCCCACGGCCTTCAGCAAGTCGAAGTTCTGCATGTTGCGCGTGCCGATCTGGATGACGTCGACCTCGTGCTCGAGGAAGGTGTCGAGCATGCGCACGTCCATGAGCTCGGTGACGATCGGCAGGCCGTGCGCGCGCGCCGCGTCCTTGAGCATCGTGAGCCCTTCGATGCCCTTGCCCTGGAACGTGTAGGGGCTGGTGCGCGGCTTGAACGCCCCGCCGCGCATCATGCTCGCGCCCGCTGCAGCCACACCCGAGGCGGCCGCGCGCATCTGCGGCACCGTCTCGACCGAGCACGGCCCCGCGATGAGCTGCACGTCGTCGCCGCCGACGCGCACGCCCGCGACGTTCACCACGCTGCTCGCCTTGTGCCATTCGCGCGCGACGAGCTTGTACGGCTTCAGGATGTGCATCGAGCGCTCGACGCCGGGCAGCGGGTCGAACATCTCCGGGTCGAGCTTGCGCTCGTCGCCGATCGCTCCGATGAGCGTGCGCTCGGTGCCGCGCGAGACGTGCACGTCGAGGCCGTGCGCGCGGATCCGCGCTTCGACCGCGGCGATTTCGGCTTCGCCCGCGTCGGGCTGCATCACGATGATCATGGTCGTTCCTCTCGTTGGCGGACGTCGAAAAGCAATCGGGCGGCCTTTTGAGGGGCCGCCCGATGCGCTGGATTCCGGTTCTGCTGTCGATCTACGTGCGCGCGCGGCCCTCGGCGAAGTCCGTAAAGTAGAAGTAGCCGGCGTAGCGCGCTGCGCGGGCTGGGACTGCGGTGACGATGGATCGCCTCATGGCGGGCAGTCTAGCAGGAACGAAACCGGCGGCAAATGGCCGGCCGTCAGGCGTGCCGGGCGTCGTCGTACGCCGCCGCGAGGCGCGCGTCGAGGGTGACCAGCGCCGCAGATCGCGAGAGCGCCAATTGAAGATACGCAGCGTCGTAAGCTGATATGGCCCAGCGGCGCGCCAGCCCCGGAAGCTCGTTCCAATCGGGCTCCACGTACCGGATGGCCGCCTGGTGCAGCAGGCGGTAACGCGCCTTCAGTTCCTCGGCGCGCGCAGGATAGCGAACGAGCTTGGTCGTGCAGACGTTCGCGATTTCGTAGCGAAGGAGCGTCGGCGCAATCAGCCTGCCGAGCGTGCTGGCCAGGACGGGCGCCGCTTCCGGTTCGTCGAACAGCACCGCCGCGATCGCCGAAGCATCAACGACGGTCGAGCGCATCGCGGTCATGCCGCACGATATCCGCGGACTCCGCCGCTCCCGGAGACCCCAGCCGCCGTGCGCGCTGCCAAAGCTCGTCCAGCGAAAGTTTGCCGCCCGCCGGCGGCCGGGCTGCCGGCGGCGAGGCGCCGGCCATTCGTCGCCTGGCCGGGGAGGTGCGGTACCGGTCCGGCGGCGGTTCCGACGTCCCGAGCGAGGATGGCCGGGGCAATGAAACCGGATGTGCGCTCGACTCCTCGAGCAGCAGCAACAGCTCCCGCTGCAGAGACCGGCGATTCGCTTCGGCACGCGCGCGAACGCGCCGCGCCAGATCGGCGGGCACGTTCTTGATCGTCAGCGTCACGGTCGAGCGCTTCGTCACCTGTGCAGCCATTTTGCATCCATTTTGGATGCGAAGCAAGCATGCCGTACGCGCGAAGTCCGCCCGCACGGGTTTCGACAACTGCCGGTAGCGGGCCGAGCCGTTGGGCGGCCCGCGTCGCTAACGCCGCCGCCTGCCGCGTGCCTCACGTGCCTCCAGCTTGGACGAGTGGAGGCGTTGCGCGTCCTCGATGGAATGCGATTGCGTCAGGTTGGCGTCGCGCTTGGCCATCTCGGCGAGCCGGGAGTAGAACGCGTGGAGCGCCCCGAGCTCCTCCTCGGACAGGTCCTCCACGTCGATGAGGCGGTTGCTCGCCCCTTGCATCGCTGCGACCAGCTCGTTGAGCTTGAGATGCAGCGCGAGCGAGTCCTTGTTCTGCGTGCGCTGGATGAGGAACACCATGAGGAAGGTGACGATCGTCGTGCCGGTGTTGATCACGAGCTGCCACGTGTCCGAATAGCCGAAGAATGGGCCCGACACCAGCCACGCCACGATCACGGCGCACGCCAGCGCGAATGCCAGGCTGGTGCCGGTCCAGAACGTGACCGTGCCGGAGAACCGCTCGAGAATGTGTCCGATGGAATGACGCTTGTGGCGTTTCATGACTGGCTTCCCATGCAGCGAGGAATTGCTGTAACGGAACGGCCCTTCGCGCTCACCACACGCGCTCTACACCGTAGCGGCGAAACACGCGGTCGGCCGAGACGATGGGACAGTCTTCCTCCAGCGCCTGAGCCGCGAGAAGTCGATCGAAGGGGTCGCGGTGGTGGAACGGCAGTGACGCGACCCGCGCCACGTGGCGGAACTCGATTCCGAGCTGATGGAAGGCGTTCAGCGCGAGCTGCTCTGGAATGAACCGGTCCATCACCCGCGGAAGATGCAACTTGCCCAGGCTGATCTTGACCGCCATTTCCCAGCAGCTCGCAACGCTCAGGAGGCACTCGTTGCCAGGGTCGGCAATCGCCTGCCTGGCCTTCGACGACAACGCGGACGAATCGTCGATCCACCAGAGAAATGCACGCGTGTCGACCAGGACCCGCATCACGTGTATTCGTCGAAGTCCTCGGGCGTGGTGTCGAAGTCGGGAGCGATGACGACTTGTCCCTTCGCGGAACCCGGCGTGCGCAGCCGGCCCGGTGTGCCCAGCGGCACGATCTTGACCAATGGCTTGTTGTCTCTCGCGATGACTACTTCCTCGCCGACCATGGCCTTCTGGATGAGCTCCGAAAAGCGCGCCTTGGCGTCTGCGACGTTGAATGTCGCCACCAGCACCTCCTGATATGGTCATCTTACATGACCATATTTCGCCGGTCAAGCGCGGTGACGCTCAGCGCCCCTGGCTGCGCCAGCGCTCGATCTCACGCTCGATCGCCTCGGCCACGTAGGCACGCAGGAGCACGCCGACGTGCTGGTTGATCGTCGCGACCAGATCGGCGCCCGCGCGGTCTACGATCGGCTGCAGGCGCGCGGCAAGCTGCTCGCGCAGGCCCGTGTCGGTGAAGAGATCGATGCGCTGCAGCACCTGCATGCGCACTTCCTCGGCGAGCTGGTTCCAGCGCGCCTCGTCGTCCGCGGATTTGGCCGCGGCGGCGTGCTGCTCGGCGGGGACGGACGGCTCGTCCACCGGCGCCGGCTCGGTGTCGTCGACGGGCGCCGGCGCGCCGGGATGCAAGGGAACGACGTCGGCGCTGGGGAGCGGCAGCACATCGGCCGGGGGCGGCGGCGCCATGGCCGCTTCGTTCGGGTCGTACCAGTGGCGCTGCGCCTGCGCGGGCTCTTCGATGGGAGGCGGCGAAATCTCGATCGATTCGACGCTCGGCGGCGTCGCCTCTTCCGCCGGTGCGTCCCGTGCCGCTTTGCCGAGCACCGGCGCCTGCGTCGAGCGCGAGGCGGTCAGCGTGTCGTTCCACGCTTCGGCGCCGGCTTCGTCTTCCGGCGTCTCGAGTATGGACGGCGCCTCGATCTCCTCCACGGCGTCGGTGAGGAGCGGAACATCGTCGAGATCGCTGATGGCCGCCGTCGGCGGCGCTTGCGGCTTCGCGGGCTCGCTCGGCGCCGGCGGCGGCAACGCGACGGGCGTCGCCGCCACCTCTTCGGTGAGCACGGGAATGTCGTCGTCGTGCGTCGTTGCGAGCCGGTTGCGCCGCATCAGCGCATCGGCCTGCTCGAGAAGCTCGCGCGCGGTGGGCACGGTCTACTCGCGCAGCGTCGACACGTTGTGCGAGCGCAGCTCGTAGCCGCGCGCCTTGTAGAAGCGCCAGCGCTCGCGCGCCGCCGCCGCATCGTCCTCGTCGACGCCGACGATCTCCGCGAGCCGCTCGAAGCGGCTGAAGAACGGCGGCGGATCGCGCTGAAGGTTCACGAGCACCGTCGCCGGGCCGTCGTGCGCGAGACGCTCGTCGATCCAGATCGGCGTCTCCGGTGCCACTGCGCTGTCCATGCGGCAATGGGGCAGGAAGGCGAGTGCAGGCTGTATCCACAGCAGGCGATCGAGCGCATCGGTGGCCGCGGCATCGGGCGTCAGCACGCGCACGTTGCGATGCGCCGCATAAGCCTTGGCCACGATGCGCGCCGCAACCGCCAGGCGATCGTCGACGTGGGTGTAGAAATCGATCGTCGTCATGGCGGCCGCCGCATGCGCGCTTTCACGCGCTCGTCGCGCCCTCCTGCCCGAGCAGCCAGGTGGTGAGCAGCGGCACGGGGCGCCCGGTCGCGCCCTTTTCCTTGCCTTCCTTCCACGCCACACCGGCGATGTCGAGGTGCGCCCAATCGTACTTCTTCGTGAAGCGCGACAGGAAGCACGCGGCCGTGATGCTGCCGCCCGCGCGACCGGCAACGTTGGCGAAGTCGGCGAAGTTGCTGTTGAGCCCTTCCTGATAGTCTTCCCACAGCGGCATTTGCCACGCGCGATCGTACGCGTCGTCGCCCGCGCCGATCAGCGCGCGCGCGAGCGCGTCGCTGTTGCTGAAGAGCCCCGCGGCGACGTGGCCGAGCGCGATGACCATCGCGCCGGTGAGCGTCGCGATATCGACCACGGCTTCCGGCTCGTAGCGCTCGGCGTAGGTGAGCGCATCGGCCAGGATGAGCCGGCCTTCGGCGTCGGTGTTGAGCACCTCGACCGTTTGACCCGACATGCTCTTCACGATGTCGCCCGGCTTGGTGGCGCGCCCGGACGGCATGTTCTCGCACGCGGGAACCAGCCCCACCAGGTTGATCTTCGACTTGAGCTCGGCGATCGCGCGAAACACGCCGAGCACGGAGGCCGCGCCGCACATGTCGAATTTCATGTGGTCCATGTCCGCCGACGGCTTGATCGAGATGCCGCCGGTGTCGAACGTGATGCCCTTGCCCACGAGCACCACCGGGCGCTGCTTGCGCTGCGACTGCTCGTACTCGAGCACGATGAAGCGCGGCGGCTGCTCGCTGCCGTTGGTCACGGACAGGAAGGAGCCCATGCCGAGCTGCTCGAGCTGCGGCCGCTCGAGCACCGTGACCTTGACGTCCGGAAACTCCTTGCCGATCTCGACGGCGCGCTCGGCGAGGTACGTCGGCGTGCACACGTTTCCCGGGAGATTGCCGAGGTCGCGCGTGAGGTCGATGCCGTGCGCGATCGCGAGGCCCCGCGCGGCCGCGGTCTCGCCCGCGCCCAGATCGGAGCGCTGCGGGACCGACAGCGTGAGCTTGCGCAGCGGCCGGCGCACCTCGGCCGGCTGGCTTTTCATCTGATCGAAGCGGTAGACGGCATCCATCGCGACGACGACCGCGTGCTCGACGCGCCATGCGACCTCGCGGCGCTTGACCTTCTCCTCGGTGAGGTAGATCACGGCCTCGTACGAGCCCGTCTCGTTCAGGAGCTTCACGGCGGCGCGGATCGCGTGCCGGAATTCCCGGTCGCGAAAGTCGCGCTCCTTGCCGAGGCCCACCAGCAGGACTCGATCGGCGAGGGTGCCGCGCACGTTGTGCAGCAGCAGCGTCGCGCCGAGCTTGCCTTCCATGTCGCCGCGGCGAATGATTTCGCTGACGTAGCCGTTCGAGGCGCGGTCGATGAGCTCGGCGGACAGCGACAATTTGCGATTGTCGAAGACACCCACCACGACGCAGGCGCTCCGCTGCTTCTCGGGACTGCCGCTTTTTATGGTAAATTCCATGTCACTCCCCGCGCACTTTTTGCCGTCGATTCTTTTCCTGAAGGCGACCTGTCGGGCATTATCGGCAAAAGCGCCTCAAAAAGTCAAAATTTTCCCGTCGTCATGATCTTTCGCCGCAGTCTGGTGCGCGAGATGACGGCCACCGCGGTGGGCCTGTTCATCATCCTGCTGGCGATCCTGTTCACGAACCTCGCGCTGCGCCTGCTGTCCCGCGCCGCCGGCGGGGCCGTCGCGCCCGAGGGCATCCTCGCGCTGCTCGGATTCAACGCGCTGTTCTACTTCAACATCCTGCTGTCGGTGGCGCTGTTCCTCACGGTGCTGCTGACGCTGTCGAGGTGGTACCGCGATAGCGAGATGATCGTGTGGTTCACCTCGGGCCTGTCGCTCACCGCGTGGCTGCGGCCGATCCTCCTCTTCGCCGCGCCGTTCCTGGTCGCGATCCTCGTGCTGTCGGTCTACCTCTCGCCCTGGGCCGAGCAGCGCAAGCTCGAGTACGAGCGCCAGCTGGAGTCGAGGGACGACATCTCGGTGATCACGCCGGGCCTGTTCCGCGAGTTTCCGCGCGCGAACCTGGTCGTGTTCGTGGAATCGATCAATCCGCTCGATCAGACCGTTCGCAACGTGTTTTTGCATTCCGTCGAGGAAAAGCAGGACGCCACCACCGTTGCCGCGAGCGGGCATCTCGAGACGATGCCGAACGGCGACCGCTTCATCGTGCTGGACAACGGCCGCCGCTACCAGGGCCAGCCGGGCAGCGCGGACTTCCGCGTGATCGAGTTCGAGAAGCTCGGACGGCGCATCGAGCCGGCGGAAGTCCGGGCGATCCCGGTGTCGAGCAAGGCGATCCCGACGCCCGCGCTCGTCGCCACCGAGGGGCACATCGAGCGCGCCGAGCTCTTCTGGCGCATCTCGGTGCCGATCTCCGCGCTGGTGCTCACGCTGCTGGCCGTTCCGCTCGCCTATGTCAATCCGCGCATGGGGCGATCGTTCAACCTGATCGCCGCCGCGTTCCTGTACATGGTGTACAGCAACTGCCTGAACATCGTGCAAAGCCTGATCGCGCAGGGCAAGCTCGATTTCTGGTGGGCGCTCGCCATTCCGCACGCGGCCGCGCTGGGCGTGGTGGTACTGCTCTTCCACCACCAGCTTTCGGTGAGCGGGCGCATGGCGCGGCACGCGGCGACGCGCGCGCCGGCGGCGGCATGAAGACGCTGCAGCGCTACATCGGCCGCGACGTGCTCGGCGCGACGCTGTTCATCTTCGCGGCGCTCATCATGCTGTTCGCGTTCTTCGACCTGATCCACGAGCTCGGCGACGTCGGACGCAACGGCTACACGATGTCCGCGGCGGTGCTGTTCGTCACGCTCAACATTCCGTCACGCCTGTACGAGCTCTTCCCGGTCGCCGCCCTGATCGGCACCCTGTTCGGCATCGCGCAGCTCGTCGCCAACTCGGAGTACACGGTGATGCGCGCGTCGGGCATGTCGCTCGCGCAGGTCATCTGGTCGGTGCTGCGCGTCGGCATCCCGCTCGCCGTCGCGACGTTCCTCGCCGGCGAGTACATCGCGCCGCCGGCCGAGCGGCTCGCGCAGACCGTGCGCTCGAGCGGCCAGGCGTCCGCGAACCGGATCGTCGCGCGCCAGTTCGCGTCGGGATTCTGGTTCAAGCAGGACCTCACGTTCGTCAACGTGCGCACGGTGCTCGCCGACATGAAGCTCCTCGGCGTGCGCATCTACGAGTTCGACCGCGACCTGCGGCTCAAGGCGGTCCACGTCGCCGAATCGGCGAGCTACGTTCCCGTGGACAACAAGTGGCACCTCATCAAGGTGCGCAGCACGGAGATCTCGCCGCAGGGCACGCGCGTGACCAGCGACCCGGAGCTCGACTGGGAAAGCGTGCTGCGCCCGTCGATCCTGTCGGTGTACCAGGTGCCGCCCGAGCGCCTCGACCTCACGGCGCTGTACGACAACATCAAGGTGCTCGGCGCGAGCGCGCAGAAGACCTCGCGCTTCGAGATCGCGCTGTGGAACAAGATCTTCTATCCGGCCGCCGTGCTCGTGATGATGATCCTCGCGCTGCCGTTCGCGCATTTCCAGCGACGACAGGGCGGCGTCGGCTTTCGCATTTTCGTCGGTACCATACTGGGGCTCGCGTTCTTCCTCGTCGGGCGCACGTTCTCGCATCTCGGCGTGCTGAACGACTGGAATCCGCTCTTCTCGGCCGTCTTTCCGCTCGCGTTCTTCACCTGCCTCGCGATCGGGATGATGTGGTACATCGAGCGGCGCTGAGGGCCGCCGAGCGCCGTGTTGCGCGCAATCGCCGCGTTGCCGCTCGAGGGCTCGTCGCGATCGGCGGCTCCCGCGGCGGCGTCTTCGTGCCATGGCTCCTCGCGGCCATCGCCGGCGCACCGGCGGCGGCCGACGCGGTGCTCGACGGCATTCGCAACGCCCCGCAGCTCGTGTGAGCGCTCACGGAAAAAAGCCCGCGGCCGAAGGCGCGGGCTCTTCCGGGAACGAGAGCGACGGAGCTACGCCGTCGCCGCCTCCGCCTCGACGACGTACGCCACCTTGTTGTTGTCCGGGCCCTTCTGGCGGAACTGCACCGTTCCGTCGACGAGCGCGAACAGCGTATGGTCCTTGCCGACGCCCACGTTCACGCCGGGATGAATTTGCGTGCCGCGCTGGCGCACGATGATGCCGCCGGCGCGGATGCTCTCCCCGCCGTACACCTTCACGCCCAGGCGCTTGGCGTGCGAATCGCGGCCGTTGCGCGAGCTGCCGCCTGCCTTCTTGTGTGCCATGTGCTAATCCTCACCCAACGATGCTGTCGATGCGAAGCTCGGTGTAGCCCTGCCGATGCCCCTGGTGCTTCTGGTAGTGCTTGCGCCGGCGCATCTTGAAGATCTTCACCTTCTCCCCGCGCCCGTGCGCCACCACGGTGGCCTTCACGCTGGCGCCGGTGACGACGGGTTGACCGAGACGGACGCTTTCGCCTTCGCCGACCAGCAGGACCTGATCGAGGATCACTTCCGCGCCCACGTCCGCCGGTATCTGTTCGATCTTGAGTTTTTCGCCGGGGGCAACCTTGTACTGCTTGCCGCCGGTTTTTACGACCGCGTACATGAGTGGACTCCGCTTCGAGTTGCGTACGACTGTTCCGGATTTTCCGCTAGAGCCTGTCGAAGCGGAAAAGTCTTGAAGTATAACGGATTTGCGGCAGCGGTGTCAAAGCACCGCGGGCGCCGGCCGGGCGGCAAGGCGACTTCGCTTAGAATCGCGCCGGAAGCCACGACGGCCCCATCCGGCAGGTCCGGCGGATCGGCGCCCTACCGTTCTCCATCACCGTGACGCTCGAATTCCTGAACCCGGCCATCGGCGCGGACATGGCCGCCGTCGATCGCGTCCTGCGCGAGAGCCTCGCGTCCGACGTCGTGCTGATCCGCCAGGTCGCCGAGTACATCATCGCCGGCGGCGGAAAGCGCCTGCGCCCGGCGGTGCTGCTCCTCGCTGCGAACGCATGCGGCTATCGCGGCAGCGCGCATCACACGCTCGCGGCGGTGCTCGAAATGATCCACACCGCCACGCTGCTGCACGACGACGTCGTCGACGAATCGCAGATGCGCCGCGGCCATGCGACCGCCAACGCCGAGTTCGGCAACGCGGCGTCGGTGCTGGTCGGCGACTTCCTGTATTCGCGCGCGTTCCAGCTCATGGTCGGTGTCGATCGCATGCGCGTGCTCGCCATCGTGGCCGATGCCACCAACCTGATCGCCGAAGGCGAGGTGATGCAGCTCATGCACGCGGGCGACGCCGCGCTCACCGAGGAGGCTTACTTCGAGGTGATCCGTCGCAAGACCGCGAAGCTGTTCGAAGCCGCGGGACGCCTGGGCGCGGTGCTCGGCAACGCCAGCCCGGCGCTCGAGGATTCCCTGGCCGCGTACGGCCTGCACCTCGGCACGGCGTTCCAGATCATGGACGACGTGCTCGACTATTCCGGCGAGGTCGCGGCCACCGGCAAGAACGTGGGCGACGACCTCGCCGAGGGCAAGATGACGTTGCCGCTGATACGCGCGCTCGCGCTCGCCGGTCCGGACGATCAGAAGATCATCCGCCACGCGGTCGGCGGAGGCGGGTTGACCGATTTCCGGCCGGTGACCGATGCGCTCGAGCGCACCGGCGCCCTCCAGTACGCGCGCGAAGCCGCGCTCGTGGCAAGCCGCGCCGCCGCGAGCGCGCTCGCCGGCCTGCAGCCTTCGCCGGCCGCGACGAGTTTGCTACAATTGGCGACTTTCGCCGCGGATCGGTCGTTCTGACCGCCGCGAAGCAATTCGGGGTGTAGCTTAGCCTGGTAGAGCGCTACGTTCGGGACGTAGAGGCCGGTGGTTCGAATCCACTCACCCCGACCATCTTCCCTCCGCTGATCCGTCCTGGCGCGAGCGCGCAGAACCGTCGCTCCACGTCGATCGAAGAGGCGCGTCCCACCGCTCCGAACTGATCCGGATCGTCGAGCCAGCGCTGTGCGGCGGCTCGCCCCAGCGCGTGCAGGTGCCGCAGGAAATTCCAGTCGGTGTCGTGCTTGCTGTCGGCGCCGAGCGCGGCGAGCGTGCCGTCCGCTTCGATCGCGTGGAAGCGGATGATCCGATAGCGGCGATCCTCGAGCGCGCCGCTCGCGACGAGCCGGTTCATCGTCTCGATCGTGTCGATCTCCTGCACCAGGCTCGCGTTGAACGACACTTCGTTCAGGCGGTTGAAAATCTCCGTTGCGCTCGTCGGCACGCTCGTTCGACGCAACGCATTGACTTCGACGATCAGCATGTCGTCGCTGCAGGGGAGCAGCGGGCCGAGCGCCGGATTGCCGGTGTAGCCGCCGTCCCAATAGTGCTCGCCCGCGATCTCGACGGCCTGGAACAGCGTCGGCAGGCACGCGGAGGCGAGCAACGCCGCAGCGCCGAGGTCGCGGCCCGCGAACACCCGCCGCTCGTTGGTGAGCACGTTGGTTGCGCAGACGAACAGCCGCGGTCTTCGCGCCCGCTGCACGGTGCCGAAGTCGATGGTCGCGGAGACGATGTCCGCGAGCGGGTTGCGATACACGGGGTTGTCGTAAGGCGACCAAAGCCGCGCGAGCGCCTCGCTCCATGCGCCGGCGAGACCGCGCAGCGCGGGCCATGCGTCGGCGTAGCGCCAAGGATTGAAAGCGGCATCGCCCGCCTTGCTCACCTCCCGCCAGAAGGTGCGAAGCGCGTGCTGCACGCCGTCGCGACCGCCGCGCGTCCAGCCGTCGACGAAGAGCGCGCCGTTCATCGCGCCCGCGCTGGTGCCGCTCACCGCCTCGATCCGCAGCGTCGGCTCCTCCACCAGGCGATCGAGCACACCCCAGGTGTAAGCGCCGTGGGCGCCGCCGCCTTGCAGCGCAAGCGAGATGTGGCGCGTGCCGCGGCGGCGGCGCGCGGTGTTGCGTTTGGCGGTCGTGTTCATGGCGCCAGGGGCGGAGTGGTCGATGCGCGAGCCTAACCCGGCTGCGTGTCATGCCCCGACACGCCGCCTATAATCGACGCAAGTCGGCCTTCCGGCCGCCCGTTCCAGGAGGAGTTCCATGCTCACCCGCATCGTGGCTGCCGCTCTCGCGGCCGCCTGCATTCCGGCCCTCGCACAGAACGTACCTACCGGCTATCCCGCCGACTACGCGCAGATCGTCGCCGCCGCGAAGAAAGAGGGCAAGGTCGTCGTTTACAGCGCGCTCGACACCAAGGCCGCACAGCCGCTCATCAAGGATTTCAACGCCGTCTATCCCGACATCAAGGTCGAGTACAACGACATGAACTCGACCGAGATGTACAACCGCTTCATCGCCGAGTCGGCCGCGGGCCAGGGATCGGCCGACGTGATGTGGTCCTCGGCCATGGACCTGCAGGTGAAGCTCGTCGACGAAGGCCACGCGCTGACGTACAAGTCGCCCGAGGCCGCCAAGCTTCCGCACTGGGCGGTGTACAAGGACCAGGCGTACGGCACGACGTACGAGCCCGCGGTGTTCATCTACAACAAGCGGCTCGTGACCGCGGACGAGGTTCCGCAGGACCACGCCGCGTTCGCCAAGCTCATCAACAGCAAGGTCGACAAGTTCAAGGGCAAGGTCACGACCTACGACATCGAGAAGAGCGGCGTCGGCTTCATGTTCGTCGTGCAGGACACGAAGTATTTCCCCGGCATGAAGGACCTCGAGCACGGCTTCGGCGCGACCAGCTACAAGGTCTACGCCAGCACCGGCAACATGCTCGAGAAGGTTTCCTCCGGCGAGCACCTGCTCGGCTACAACGTTCTCGGCTCGTATGCGCTGGTGCGCGCGAAGAAGGACCCCTCACTCGGCGTGGTGCTGCCGAAGGACTACACGCTGGTGCTGTCGCGCGTGCTGTTCATCGGCAAGCAGGCGAAGAATCCCAACGCCGCGAAGGTCTTCACCGACTACGTCCTGTCGCAGCGCGGCCAGAAGCTGATCGGCAGCAACGTGGAGCTCTTCTCGATCCGCGACGACGTCGACGCCGAGTACACCGCCGCGAAGCTCGACAAGGAGCTCGGCAGCAAGGTCAAGCCGATTCCCGTGGCGGCGGAGATCACGCAATACCTCGATCCGAAGAAGCGGCTCGACTTCCTGAACGCATGGAAGCAGGCATTGGCGGGCAAGTAGGCTCGCTTTCCGGCGCGCGGGCATGACACCCGAGGGCGCGATTCGAGCCGACGCGGCGGCCGGCACGGCGACCCGGCCTTCGCTGGTCGCGTCGTGGCCGCGCGCGCTCACCATCCTGGTGACCGCGCTCGCGGTGCTGTCGCCGCTCGCGCTGATCCTCTACCAGAGCTTTCTCTCGGCGCCGTTCTTCGACGCGCGCAAGACCGTCGGGCTGGACGCGTACGCGTTCATCTTTCACGATCCGGATTTCTGGCAGGCGTTCCTCAATTCGGTCCTGATCGCCAGCGGCATGACGCTCATTGCCGTGCCGCTCGGCGGCCTGCTCGCGTTCGTGATGGAGCGCACGGACCTCCCCGGCAAGCGCTGGGTCGAGCCGCTGATCCTCGTGCCGAGCTTCGTCTCGCCGATGGTCCTGTCGTTCGGCTACGTGGTGGCCGCGGGCCCCGTGGGCTTCTACACGGTGTGGTTCTCGGACCTCTTCGGCGGCGCGCCGTGGGGCCTCTATTCGCTGCCCGCGATGGCGGTGATCGCGGGGCTGACGCACGTGCCGAACGTCTACGTGTATGCATCGTCGGCGCTGAAGAGCCTCGGCTCCGACGTCGAGGAAGCGGCGCGCGTGACGGGCGCATCGCCCTTCCGCGTGGCGGCCAGCGTGAGCCTGCCGCTCATCATGCCGTCGCTGCTGTTCGCCGCGGTGCTCGTGTTCTTCCTCGGCTTCGAGCTCTTCGGGCTGCCGCTGGTGCTGGGCGACCCCGAGGGCCACCTGGTGCTGTCGACGTACCTCTACAAGCTCACCAACAAGCTCGGCACGCCTTCGTATCACCTGATGGCCGCGGTGGCCATCTGCATCGTCGCGGTGACGTTCCCGCTGGTACTCCTGCAGCGCCGCCTGCTGCAGGGCTCGCGCAAGTACGCCACGATCAAGGGCAAGGCGGGCCGCATGCGCGAGCTGCCGCTCGGCAAGTGGAGGTGGCTCGCAACGGCGCTGCTCTACCTCTACTTGTTCGTGACGGTGATCGTGCCGCTCACCGGCATCGCGCTGCGTGCGTTCGTCACCAACTGGGGCATCGGCGTGAGCCTCTTCGACGCCTTCACGCTCGACAACTTCCGCTCGGTGTTCGAGGAGTCGACGAGCACGCGCGCGATCTGGAACACCATCCTGCTCGGCACGGTCGGGGGCGCGGTGACGGTCGCCTGCTACGCGGCGATCGGCTTCGCGACGCACCGGCGCAACGACGCGTGGTCGCGCTTCATCGACTATCTCGTGCTCGTTCCACGCGCCGTCCCGGGCCTGCTCGCGGGGCTCGCGTTCCTCTGGGTGTTCCTGTTCTTCCCGCCGCTCACGCCGCTGCGCACGACGATCTTCAGCATGTGGATCGCCTACACGGTCGTGTGGCTCGCGTACGGCATGCGGCTCATCTCCTCGTCGCTGCTGCAGGTGAGCACCGAGCTCGAGGAGGCCGCCCGCACGGTCGGTGCGAGCCGCGGGCGCATCTCGCGCGAGATCACGCTGCCGCTGATCCGCCACGGCCTGCTCGGCTCGTGGCTGCTGGTGTTCATGATCTTCGAGCGCGAATACTCGACCGGCGTGTACCTGCTCGCGCCCGGCACCGAGGTGATCGGCGCCGAGCTCGTCTCGCTGTGGCAGGGCGGCGGCCTCGACGTGGTGGCCGCGCTGTCGCTCATCAACGTCGTGCTCGTCGCCATCGGGCTCGCGCTCGCGCTGCGCTTCGGCGTGCGATTGCGCGACTGAGCGGCCTCGATCGTCGCGCCTCGCCCCTCGTCCCCCGCTCCTCGATCCTCGTCCCCTCCGATCATGCCCGAGCTCACCGTCGACAACCTCCATCTCAGCTACGGCGACAACCCGATCCTGAAAGGCGTGTCGCTCGTGCTCAACCGCGGCGAGGTCGTGTCGCTGCTCGGCCCTTCGGGCAGCGGCAAGACGACGCTGTTGCGCGCGGTCGCGGGCCTCGAGGTTCCGCACCGCGGGACGATCCGCATCGGCGACAAGGTCGTGTTCGATGGCGCAGCCGGGCTCGACGTGCCGGCGGAAGCCCGCAATCTCGGCCTCGTGTTCCAGTCGTACGCGCTGTGGCCGCACAAGACGGTGCGCGAGAACGTCGGCTACGCCTTGCGCCTGCGCCGCGTGCCGGGAAGCGAGATCGCGACGCGCGTCAAGAAGGCGCTCGAGCAGCTGTCGCTCGCGCACCTCGCCGAGCGCTATCCGCACCAGCTCTCCGGCGGCCAGCAGCAGCGCGTCGCGCTTGCGCGCGCGCTGGTGTACAACCCGCCCGTCATCCTGCTCGACGAGCCGCTGTCGAACCTCGATGCGAAGCTGCGCGAGGAAGCGCGCGCATGGCTGCGCGAGCTGATCGTCACGATGCAGCTCTCCGCGCTCTGCGTCACCCACGACCAGTCGGAAGCGCTCGCGATGTCGGATCGAATCCTGCTGCTCAACGAGGGACGCATCGAGCAGGAGGGCACGCCCGAGCAGATGTACGGCAATCCCGCGACGCTCTTCACCGCGGACTTCATGGGCAGCAACAACCGCCTCGCCGGCCGCATCGCGGAGGTTCGCAACGGCGCCGCGCTGCTCGAAGGCGAAGGCTGGCGGCTGTGGGGCGACGCGCGCCCCGGCGTCACGCCGGGACGCGAAGGCGTCGGCATGATCCGCCTCGAGCGCGTGCGCGTGGCCGAAGGACCCGGCGACAATCGCGTGCAGGCGAAGCTCACCACGTCGATGTATCTCGGCGACAAGTGGGAGCACCTGTTCCACCTCGGGCAGGCGCGTATTCGCGCCTACGGTGACCGGCCGCTCGCCGAAGGCGCGCACTGGCTCGACTTGCCGCCGCGGGAGCTGTGGGTTTTCTGACGACGCGCCCGTAGCGGGCGTTCGCGTCCCGATCGTCGGCGCGCCTTGACGGGCGTGTTTTCTGTCGTATACATTTTGGCGAGCCCAAGTGCGGGAGCTGCGCCATGGAGAGCGATCTCCGCAGCAAAGTCGTTCAACGGCTTCGGTGCGCGCTGGCCGCGGTAGGGCTCACATTCCTGCTCGACGGGCTCGCCGTCGCGCATCCCGCACCCGACAAGCTTTCGCTTTCCGAACGCGTGGCCGCCGCGCGTGCGGCAATCAACGCGAGCGTCCAGGACAAGTCCCCCGACGATTTTCGTCGCCTGCACGACGGCTTGCAGCGCCTCGCCCAGTGGTGGAACTGGGGAAACTGGCCCAACTGGCCGAACTGGGGCAACTGGAACAACTGGAACAACTGGCTCAACTGGTTCAACGGTCGGTAAGCGTGCGATAGCGAGCGATCGGCTCGGCGCGGCCCCACGACGACGGCAATCATGCGAACCTGGCCCATCGTCACCATCGGCCGTTTCGGGGCCGCGCGCGGACGCAACGGCGTGCACGCGCCCGGGCACGCAGCGCTCTCCCGCAGCGCGTTCTCTCCGCCGCTTCGAACGCGGCTTCTCGTGCTGCAGGCGACGCCGTTCTGCAACGTCGCCTGCGACTACTGCTATCTTCCCGAGCGCGACTCCCGTTCGCGCATCACGCTCGAGGTGGTTCGCCAGGCCGCGGCGCGACTGGTCGAGGACGACCTGCTCGGCGAAGAGCTCACCGTGGTGTGGCATGCGGGAGAGCCGCTCGTCGTCGCGCCCGCCTTCTACGACGACGCGATCGCCGCCATCGCCGATGAAGTCGGCCCGGGATGCCGCGTTGCGCATTCCATCCAGACCAACGCCACGCTGATCGACGACCGCTGGTGCGAGCTTTTCGAGCGGCATCGCGTCCGCGTGGGCGTGAGCCTCGACGGTCCCCGGGACCTGCACGATCGGCATCGCAAGACGCGCGATGGGAGAGGCACCTACGACGCCGCGATGCGCGGCGTCGCAGCGCTTCAGGCTCACGGCGTGCCCTTCCACGTCATCACCGTGCTGACGAGCGCATCACTCGATCGTGCCGACGACCTGGTCGACTTCTTCGTGGCACACCGCATCACCGACGTCGGCCTCAATTTCGACGAGCAGGAAGGGTTCAACGGTGCCTCGAGCATGGCCGGACGCGAGGCGGGCCACCGGCGCCTGCTGGGTGACGTGCTCGAGCGCTGCATGAGGCGCGCGCCGAACGTGCGCATTCGCGAGCTCGCGCACGCCTACGACGTGATCGCGCGCGAGCCGCCGGCGTATCGCCATGACCGCCGCACGTACGCGGACAACGCGCAGGTCATCCCCTTCGCGCTCGTCTCGGTCGCCTGCGACGGCACCTTTTCGACGTTCTCCCCCGAGCTGCTCGGGCAGCGCAACGCGCGCTATCACGACTTCGCGCTCGGCAACGTGACGAGCGAGTCCTACCTCGCCTGCACGACGCGCGCGCCGTTCTGGGACCTCTTCGACCCGATTCGGCGCGGCGTCGACGCGTGCAAGCAGCATTGCGAGTACTTCGCGCTGTGCGGCGGCGGCTCGCCGATCAACAAGCTCGCCGAGACGGACAGCTTCGCCACCACCGAGACGCTCTATTGCAGGCTCATGCATCAGCAGCCGATCGACGTCATGCTCGAGCACGTCGAAGGCCGCCTGCACGGTCCCTCGAGCATCGCTCCCACCCTCGCGTAAATCGACGCCCACATGCCGACCGACAACGCCCCGACCCCGCCGCCGGTGTTCATAAGCTTCTGCGGCAACGACAACGAGTCCTGGCGCAACACCTTCAAGGAGGAGCTGCAGCGAAGGCTCAAGTGGCCGGACGCCAACTTCTTCTTCAGCGAGAGCGACCCGATCCTGCACGGCGACCTCAAGCCGCAGCTTGCCGCGGCGCTCGACCATTGCACGTGCCTGGTCGCCATCGTCGGCGACGACTATCTCGACTCCGAATGGTGCAGGTTCGAGCTTGCGCAGTTCTTCGGCGATGCGCGGCGAACCGCGCGCCGCAGCAAGTTCCTGGCGGTGTGCACTTCCAAGAGCGCGTTCGAAGGCATCGAGCGATGGCAGCCCTGGGTCGACGCCCGGCTCGAGGGCATGGCGAAGTATCAGTTCTTCAGCGCGAACGGCAAGCGCATCCCGGGCACGATCGTCGCCGACGACGGGCGCGCCCTCGTGAACGAAGCGTTCGGCGACCGGATCGTGGAGATCGCGAAGGTCATCAAGTCGATGGTCGACGCGCCGATCGGGCAGACGGCGAACACCGTCGACATCGTCATCGGCGCCGCCACCAAGGCGACCGCCGACATGGTCGGCAACCTGGAAGCGGCGCTGCGGCAGGACGCGGCGACGAGCGCGCTTTCGCTTCGACGCCTGACCGTGGACGACATTGCCAACGACAATGCCGACGACAGCGCGATCACCGCGCTGCTGGCGTCCTCGAAGTGGTTCATCGTTCCCTATTGCGACGAGGAGCCGCAGCTCGGCGTGCTGGGCGCCGGCGGGCACCTGGCCTACGAGCAGCGGTGCTTCCAGCGCGCCCGCGACGCCAGAGGACCGGACCTGGGGGCGCGCATGATGTGGTGGGAGATCGCGGCCGATCCTGCGCAGGGCAGGCGCGCGCAGGGCAAGAACCGCGACTTCCTGAACGGCGTGAAGGCGGACGCGCACGGCGTCGACGACGTCGTGAACCTCGTCACGGGCCGCTCGGTGCCGCTCGCACCGACCGGGCAGATCGCGAAGATCGTGATCGAGAGCAACACCGCCGAGTACATCGGCCCCGAGCCGTTGAAGCGGCGCATCGAGCAGGTGTGGAAAGACCTGCAGAACGAGGTTCCGTCGGCGCGCGGCGTGGCGCTGGTGACGAGCGCCCTCTCGGTGCCGAGGATGCGCGACTTGAAGGCTCAGCTCGGCGCGGACGCCGTCATCATCCTCTGGGGCAACAAGGCCGGCGAAGCGGTATGGGCCCAGGTCGACAACGTCGACCGCGCATGCCGCCCGAACAAGCGCTTCATCGCGTACCTCGCCCCGCCGAATCCGGAGAAGCTCGACGACGACTATCTCGGCTGGGAGATCGTTCCCTTCCACGTCGTGGAGAGCCCGGCGGGCGCATCGGCGGGAGAGAAGATCCAGGCCGTGCTCGAGTTCGACAGAGGAGCGAAGCGTCTGCCGCAGTTCCTCGCCGAGCTTGCAGGCGACGTGGCACGCCGCTGAGGCGTCGGGGCTCGCGCGCCCAGCGGCAAGGGCCGAATGGAGGTGAACGGTGGACACGCTGGAAGAGCGCGCGGTGGCACAGGGAAGGCATGCGGAGCTGCAAGGCCCCTATCCGGGACTGCGCCCGTTCCTCGAGTACGAGCGCCCGATGTTCTTCGGCCGCGACCGGCAGGTCCGCGAGATCATCGAGCGTCTCGAGCATAGCCAGTTCGTCGCCGTACTGGGCGGGTCCGGCACGGGCAAGTCGTCGATCGTGCGCGCCGGCGTCATTCCGGAGCTGCGCAGCTTCGCGATCGAGGATCACGGCGATCTCTGGATACCCATCACCATTACGCCGGGCACGTCGCGCAACCCGAGCAACGGGCCGTTGTCGCGCCTGACGCGCGAGCTGGCGAAGCACCTCGTCTCGGACGCCGAGCCGGCCGATCTGGAAGGCCGCATTCGCCGCACGCTCGAATCGAGGAACGGCCTGAGCGAGTTCGTCGAGCGGTTCGGGCCGTACCTGCGCTGCGAGTCGTCGGTCAGCGCTCGCAACGCCAACATCCTGCTGGTCCTCGACCAGTTCGAGGAGCTGTTCCATCCGAACAATGCCGAGCGCAACGAGTCGCGCATTCTCATCGAGCGGCTGATCGACACGTTCCCGGAGCTGTCGAGCGAGGGCCGCCGGCATCCGAAGCTCTTCATCGTGCTCACCATGCGCACCGAGCACCTGAACGACTGCATCGCGTTCGATCACCTGCCCGACGCGATCAACCTGGGAAGCTACCTGGTCGGCCGGCTCTCGGACGACGAGATTCGCGAGGCCATCGTCGCGCCGCCGCAGCGCTACGTGTGGCTGGAAAGCAAGAAGCAGGGCTTCGCCGGCAAATCCGCGGAATTCCGTTGCGACGATGCGCTCGTCGACCTGCTCGTCCGGGACGCGAATCGCATCAGCGCGGACTCCGACCAGCTCCCGCTGCTCCAGCACGCGCTGTTCTGGGTGTGGCGATACGCGGCGCTCGATGCCGAGCACGACGGACGGCCCCTGCCCGATCACATCGGCATGGAGCACCTTCGTTCACCGGACGATACGCCGCTGGTCCGGCCCGACAGCGCGTCGAACGCGACGGCGCAGCGTTCGCTCTCGTCGCAGAGCCTGCTGCGCGCTTCGCTGGATCTCCACGCCGACTTCGTCTACGCGTCGCTCGCCTCCGACACCGATCGCCCGCTCGCCGAGGCACTGTTCCGCGGCCTCGCCTTCTTCGACACGAACGCGAAGAGCTACACGCAGAATCGCATCGACATCGGGCGGTTCACCCGGGAGAGGCAGGAGGATCCCTCGCACGTCCAGCGCGTCGTCGACGCGTTCACGACCCCGCATCCCTACCTGTACATCGACCGGCGGAATCCCGACGCCCCCGAAGTGAAGGTCGCGCACGAGGCGCTGATCCGCGGCTGGCTGCGCTTCAGGCGCTGGATCGACGAGGAGAGCAAGCGATTCGAGGAATTCCGCCTGATCCTCGACCGCTGCCAGGAGTGGACCGACAAGAACGAATCGCGCAAGGCGCTGCTCGACGCACGCCAGCTGCAGCGAAATCGCGACAGCGGCGTCGACCAGGCGTTCGGACGCGACGAGCGACTGTTCGAGCGACTGAAGACGATCCTGCAGGGGCTCGGTGACGCCGACCGCTACAGTGCGGCGCTCGGTCACTGCAAGGAGTTCTACCGGCGCAGCGCGAGCGCCGCGACATCGAGGCGCTGGCTCACGCGGCTCTCGGTGGGCGCGCTGGTGTTCACCACGCTCGGCATCTTCCTGCTGTGGGCGCGGAACGTCGCCGAGAGAAGCCTGTTCGACAAGGAGAGCACGTTCTCGCGCGCCTACGCCATCGGCTCGGAGACGATGCTGCCCATGGTGCCCGTGTTCGAGAAGTCGAACGACGTTTACAGGCCGTTGCTGCAGCTCCTCGCCGCGTCGCAGCTGCTGGCCGAAGGCACGACGCGCTACGACGACGACCGCAAGGCGTTTCCCGACGAGGCGCGCCGGGAGCGCTTCGACCGGACGCGCTGGCTCGCCGAGCGGGCCGTGCTCAACAACCTCCAGGGCGTGCTGCGGCTCGCCACTTGGAAATTGAAGGACGGCGACGACGCTCCCGCCGCTTCCGGGCAGGGCGCGCAAGCAAGCGCCATCGTCGATTGCGGCAATGGGCGCAAGGCCATCGTGCAAGGCCGTCGGCAGATCCTCTTCCAGGATTCGCCCTACGTCATCACCCTGTACTCGGGCGACTGCACCGATTCGCGGAATCTGACGGTGTTCGCCAAGTTCCCGGACAGCGGGAAGGATCAGCGTTCCGGGACGACGCACCTGCGCATCGACAAGGACCTCACGAACATCGTCGCGGACACGGCAACGGATACGAACAGGACGCGCGTGTTCGTCCCGCTGTACTGGGAAGACAGCGACGGCAAGCAGGTCGCACGCGTACAGGGACAGTTCACGCTGTTCCAGGAAGGCGTCGCGCTCGGCGGGGACACCGTACAGGCCGTCGACAGCGAGCCGAGCACCGGCGGCACGACGCTGCACCTGGGAAAGGAGCGGTTCCGCACGTTTTCGTCGGTGCCGACGCCCGACCCCAGGTTCGCGCCGCGCGACTGGGTGGGGCTGACGCGACGGTCGGGCGACCAGCTCGGAAGCTGCGGCCTGGTGTCGAGCGGACGAAAATCGGTCGAGCCGGCCGCGAAGGCAACGCGCTACTACTACACCATCGATGCCCCGGGGCCCGCAGCGCAAGGCGGCCCGAGCGGCAACCCGTGGTGCATCGAGGTCGTCGAGACCTTGCGTCCGCAGGACGCGCATCGCGGCACGCGGTTCCCGGCGTACAAGGCGTACCAGGTGAACTTCTACTCGACCCAGGCGATGGGCTCCGGTACCGCGGCGCCGTTTCCCGTCTCGAGCATCGACATCGGCCAGAGGAAGCTCCCACCTGACGCCGTGTACATTGGCGCGCCCGGCACGCCGAAGGATGGATACATGGCGGCGACTTTCTCCGACGAGACGATCACCGCGCCCTGGAGCCTCAAGGCCTGGACCAGGCTCGGCTGCGAGCTGCTGGAATCCGCGGGCGTGATCGGCGACGTCAAGGCGCACGGCGTCGACATCCCGAGCCTCGAGACACGGCCGCTCGAGCGCTTCAAGGAGAGCTACAACTACATTCGCGACACGGCGGCGGGCCCGAAGGTCAAGGAGGTCGAGAAGCGCATCTGTCCATCGTCCGCGACCCCGGGCGGCGCAAACCCGTCGATGTGACGCGACCTCAGCGCCCGTACAACGCCGCGGGATTGTCGACCAGCACGCGCTTGCGGATCGCGGCGTCGGGGATCCACTCGCCGAGCAGCGACAAGAGCTCGCCGTCGTCGGGCATGTCGGTGCGCAGGTCGGTGTGCGGCCAGTCGCTCGCCCAGAGCAAACGCTCGGGATTGGCTTCCACCAGCGCGCGTGCGAGTGGGGCGACCGCGCCGTAGCCTTCGCGTCGCCATTGCGCGAGCCGATACGGCGACGACAGCTTGACGTAGCATCGCCCCGCTTCCACGAGCGCGACCAATCGCCGGAAGCCGGGCTCGTCGGCACGCTTGCCGATCGGCATGTAACCGAAATGGTCGACGACGAGATCGACCGGCAATCGCACGACCGCGTCGAACGCGTCGAACGTCGACACGTCGACCTGCAATTGCAGATGCCAGCCGCGGTCCGCGAGGCGTGGCGCGAGCGAAACCGCATCGTCGAGCGAAATGCCGCCGCGGTTGAGCAGGTTGGCGCGCAAGCTGCGCACGCCCTGCGCGTGCAGCGCATCGAGCTCGGCATCGGCGACGTTCGCGCCGACGACCGCGACGCCGCGAAACCGATCGGGATGGCGCGCGAGCGCGTCGACCATCGCGCGATTGTCCGTGCCGTAGATGCTCGGCTGCACCAGCACCGCGCGCGCGATGCCGAGCCGATCCATCAGGTCGACGTATGCCTCGATCGGCACGAGCGCGGGCGTGTAGCCGCGATCGGCCGCGAGCGGAAAGCGCGCCGGATCGCCGATCGCGTGGATGTGGCAGTCCCAGGCGCCGCGCGGCACGGCGAACGCCACCGGCTGCGCATCGCGCCGGGGTGGAAGGCAGGGCTGCGTCACTTCACCATGGGCAGCGCAAGACCGTGCCGCTTCGCCACTTCGATCGCCGTCTCGTAGCCCGCATCCGCGTGCCGCATCACGCCGCTCGCCGGGTCGTTCCAGAGCACGCGCTCGATCCGCTTCGCCGCCGCATCGGTGCCGTCGCACACGATCACCACACCGGCGTGCTGCGAATAGCCCATGCCGACGCCGCCGCCATGATGGATCGACACCCAGGTCGCGCCGCTCGCGGTGTTGAGCAGCGCATTGAGCAGCGGCCAGTCGGAAACGGCGTCGGAGCCGTCGATCATCGACTCGGTTTCGCGATTGGGGCTCGCGACCGAGCCGGTGTCGAGATGATCGCGCCCGATCACGATCGGCGCCTTCAGCTCGCCGCTCTGGACCATCTCGTTGAACTTCAGCCCCGCCCGATGCCGCTCGCCCAACCCGAGCCAGCAGATGCGCGCCGGCAGTCCCTGGAACGCGATGCGCTCGCCCGCCATGTCGAGCCAGCGGTTGAGATGCGCGTCGTGCGGAAACAGCGCCTTGACCGCGCGATCGGTCCTGCGGATGTCCTCGGGATCGCCCGACAGCGCAACCCAGCGGAACGGTCCCTTGCCTTCGCAGAACAGCGGCCGGATGTACGCGGGCACGAAGCCGGGAAACGCGAATGCGTCGGCGAGCCCTTCGTCGTGCGCGACCTGCCGGATGTTGTTGCCGTAGTCGAACGTCGGCGCGCCTTGCGCATGGAACGCGAGCATCGCTTCGACGTGCGCGCGGATCGACTGCCGTGCCGCGGCGACGAGCTCGTCGTGACGCGCCGGGTCCTGCTGCGCCGCGCGCCACCGCTCGACCGTCCAGCCCGCGGGGAGATAGCCGTTGACCAGATCGTGCGCCGAGGTCTGGTCGGTGACCATGTGCGGCCGCACGCGGCGGCGCACGAGCTCGGGCAGGATCTCGGACGCATTGCCGAGCAGCCCGACGGACATCGGCTTGCGCGCGGCGCACGCATCCTCGACGAGCGCGAGCGCTTCGTCGAGCGTGCGCGCGCGACGGTCGAGATAGCGCGTCGCAAGCCGCATGTCGATGCGCGAGGCCTGGCATTCGATCGCCAGCAGCGAAGCGCCGGCCATCGTGCCGGCGAGCGGCTGCGCGCCGCCCATGCCGCCCAATCCCGCCGTGAGGATCCACTTGTCGGCGAGGTCGCCGCCGTAGTGCTGGCGTCCCGCTTCGGCAAACGTCTCGTACGTGCCCTGCACGATGCCCTGGCTGCCGATGTAGATCCAAGAGCCCGCGGTCATCTGGCCGAACATCATCAGGCCCTTGCGGTCGAGCTCGTTGAAGTGCTCCCACGTCGCCCACTTCGGCACGAGGTTCGAGTTCGCGAGCAGGACGCGCGGTGCATCGGCGTGCGTACGGAACACGCCGACCGGCTTGCCCGACTGGATCAGCAGCGTCTCGTCGTCGGCGAGAGCGCGCAGCGCCGCGACGATGGCGTCGAACGACTCCCAGTCGCGCGCGGCGCGCCCGATGCCGCCGTAGACCACGAGCTCGCTCGGGTTCTCGGCCACCTCGGGGTCGAGGTTGTTCATGATCATGCGCAGCGGCGCTTCGGTGAGCCAGCTTCGCGCGCTGCGCTCGCTGCCGCGCGGAGCGCGCACGACGCGCTCGGAGTGACGTGTACCGGGACGGTGGACGCGTTGCAGCATGGTCGAAGGAAGGTCGTGCATTAAGATGCCTACACGTTGCCAGAATGCACGCCGAGCGTCCAGCATGCTCACGCTGACCTATCTCAACGCCCTCGACGTCACGCGGCTCGCCCTGACCGACGAAGAGGTCCTGGGCGCCGTGGAAGGCGGCCTGCGCGCCCAGGGCGAGGGCCGCACCGTGATCGAGCCGCGCGTGCACCTCGCACCGGAGCGCGACCATGCCGGTAACGCGATCGACGGGCATTTCAACGTGCTGCGCGGCTACGTCGCGCCGCTCGGGTACGCGGGCGTGAAGATCGTCGGCGACTACGTCGACAACTATCGCGCCGGCCTGCCGTCCGAGATGGGGCTTTTGAATCTCTTCGACCCGCGCACCGGGCAGCCGCTCGCCGTCATCGACGCGGCCGGCCTCACCGACATGCGCACCGGCGCGGTCACCGCGATCGGCGCGAAACACCTCGCGCGGCGCGACAGCAAGGTGCTCGGCCACATCGGCGCGCGCGGCACCGCGTACTGGAACGTGCGCCTGCTCGATCGCCTGTTCCACTTCGACGAGATCCGCGTCCATTCGCGCCGCCGCGAATCGCGCGACGCGTTCGCCGAACGGCTTGCCGCGGATCTCGGCAAGCCGGTACGCGCGACGCAGGACTGGGAATCGTGCGTGCGCGGGGCCGACATCGTGGTGGAGGCGTCGCGCCTCACGCAACCCGAGCCGTTGCTGAAGACGCGCTGGACCCAGCCGTCGGCGCTGGTCGTTCCGTACGGCACGATGAGCGCGGTCGAGCTGGACCTCACCGACATCATGAGCAAGATCGTCGTCGACGACTGGGGACAGTGCGCGAGCGGCCCATACGGATCGCTGCGTGCGCACGTCAATGCAGGCAAGCTCACGGCGCAGACGCTGCACGCGGAGCTCGGCGAGATCGTCGCCGGCCGCAAGCCCGGACGCGAGCGCGACGACGAGACGATCCTGCTCTGGCACCGCGGCCTGTCGCTGTCCGATATCGCGCTCGGCGCCGCGATGCTCGACAAGGCGAAGCGCCTCGGCGTCGGCCAGACGCTGCAATACGCGTGAGTTCGATGCTCGTTGCCAACGCGCGCATGTATTGCGTCGAGCCCGCGAGCACGGCCGCATGGCGCGTGCTGCTCGACTGGGTTGCCGCGCGCGCTTCGGTTCCAATGCAATGGTTCGAGCACCAGGGCCCGCTCGACGCGCTGTGGCGGCGGCCCGATCTCGGCTGCGCGTTCATGTGCGGCTATCCGTGGGCCGCGTGGCAGGCATCGAGCGGAGCGCGGCCGATGCCGCTCGCGACGCCATGCCCGGTGAGCAGCGACGCGATGCCGCGGTATCGCACGTGCATCGTGGTGCGCGACGCCAGCGCGCTCGCAGGCCTCGAGGATGTGCGCGGACGACGCTTCGCGTATACGACGCCTTCGTCGCAGAGCGGCTATCAGGCAGCAAGATGCCTGTTCGCCGGCGCTTCACGCGCGCATGGCGGCCGGTACTTCGAGCGCGTCGTCGGACCGCTCGTGACGCCGCGTCGCGTCGTCGAGGCGCTGACGAGCGGCGAAGCCGACGCCGGACCGCTCGACAGCTACTGGCTGGACCTCCTCGCGCGACGCGAGCCCGATACGGCACGCCGTTTGCGCGTGATTGCGACGACGCCATGGACGCCCATGCCGTTGCTGGCGGCGAGCGCCCGCGTGCCCGACGACGTGCGCGAGCGGCTCACGCGCGCGCTGCTCGAGGCCGCCGACGAGCCTGCGCTTCGCGAGGCGCGCGACACCCTGGCGCTGGCCGGTTTCGCAAAAGCCGAGCAGGGGACGTATGCTGTCCTCGCCGAGAGCGCGCGCCAAGCCGACGCGCTCGGCTACCCGAACCTGCAATGACGGAGCCCGCATGTTTCGATTCGTTCCGATGCTGCTCGCTTGCCTTGCGCTCGCCATGCCGGCCCAGGCGCAGGGCACCTACCCCGAGCACCCGATCCGCATCATCGTGCCCTTCCCGCCCGGCGGCCCCACGGATGTGCTGGCGCGCCTGGTCGGCGATCAGCTCTCGCAATCACTCGGACAAGCGTTCGTCATCGAGAACAAGCCGGGCGCCGGCGGCAACATCGGCATGGAGCTCGGCGCCAAGGCGGCGCCCGACGGCTACACGCTCATACTCGCGCCGGTCGGCAATCTGACCGTGTCGCCGTACATCTATTCGAAGCTGCCGTACGATCCGCAACACGATTTCGCGCCGGTGACCGTGCTCGCCGCCGTGCCGAACATCCTCGTCGTGAACGCCGGCGTGCCCGCGAGATCGGTCCGGGAGCTGATCGCACTCGCCAAGGCAAAACCCGGGACGCTCAATTTCGCGTCTCCGGGCAACGGCAGCGGCGCGCACCTGGCCGGCGAACTCTTGAAGCGCATGGCGGGCGTCGACCTCGTGCACGTGCCGTACAACGGCGTCGCCCCGGCCATGAATGCCGTGCTCGCGGGCGACGTGCAGATGTTCTTCGCGCAGACCTCCGCCGCGCTGCCTCATCTCAAGAGCGGCCGCGTCGTGGCGCTCGGCGTCGCGAGCCTCCGGCGCATCGACGCGGCGCCCGATCTTCCGACGCTCGCCGAATCCGGGTTGCCCGGCTTCGACGTGACGTCGTGGTACTCGCTCGTCGCGCCGGCTGGAACGCCGCCCGATCGCATCGCACGCGTCCAGTCGGCCGTGGCGCGCGCGTTCGCGAAGCCGGAGGTACGCGAGAAGATCGCCGGGCTCGGCGCCGAGCCGGTTGCCGACACGCCCGCGGAGTTCGCGGCGCTGCTGCAAAGCGAATCGGCGCGGTGGCGCGCGCTTGCCCGCGAAGCCAACATCCACGTCGACTGATTGAAACGAGGCGTTGACGCCGCGGACCGACTCGTGCAATGTCCGGTCCGGCTGCGAAACTGCGTACTACGCTGTGAACCGCGGGCCGCGCGAGTGTCAGGGGCCCGTCCCGATCGAGCGACAGCGAGGGGACCTCGATGGATCGGATGGCGAAGGCGTTGTGGTCGGCCGCGTGGCTGGCATGCGCAACCTGCGCATCGGCCGCGCCGTTCCAGAACGGCAGCTTCGAGGTGGGCGGGCCTGCCTGCTTCACGTTCAACATACCCGCGGGGACGACTTTCACGCCCGGCTGGGTCGTCAGCATCGGCAACATCGACTGGGACGGCCCGCCGCCCTGCAGCGTGGTTGCCTCGAACGGCACGCACAGCCTCGACCTGGTCGGCACCGGCGGCATCGGCGGCGTGCGGCAGACCTTCGACACCGTGCCGGGCACGACCTACCAGGTGTCGTTCGACCTCGCCGGCAATCCGGGCGCGCCGCCCGCGATCAAGCCGCTCACCGTGACCGTCGCCGGCACGACGCACGACTACACGTTCGACATCACGGGCCACGACGCGACCAACATGGGCTGGACCACGCAGACGTTCACCTTCGTGGCGACGGCGTCGTCGGAAACGATCGACTTCGTGAGCGACGTGACGGCCGCCGGCGGGACGCTCAATGCCGGCGCAACGCTCGACAACGTCCGGGTCGCACCGCTCGGTGCAGGCACGGCGTCGCTGGTGCCCGTTCCGCTGTCGTGGGCCCAGTGGGCCGCCGCGCTGTTGCTGGCGCTGGGCGGCGCCTGGGTCATCGGCCGGCGCCGCCGCGCCGGCTGAAGTCAGTCGACAAGCGCAGGGACCCAGTCGAGCAGCGCGCCCGCTTCGACTTCGCGCCGGATGCATTCGAGATCCGGTGCGAACGGACGGTCGCGACCCCAGAACGGCACGCGCGCGCGCAGCCACGCGTGCGCGCGCTCGAGCGCGGCCGAAGTATGCAGCGGCCGACGGAAATCGATGCCCTGCGCGGCTGCGAGAAGCTCGATGGCGACGATCGCCGACGTGTTGCGCGCCATGTCGAGCAGGCGCAGCGCGGCATTGGTGGCCATGCTCACGTGGTCTTCCTGATTCGCCGACGTCGGCAGCGAATCGACGGAGCGCGGATGCGCGAGCGCCTTGTTCTCGGAGGCGAGCGCCGCCGCGGTGACCTGCGCGATCATGAAGCCGGAGTTGACGCCGCTGTCCTGCACGAGGAACGGCGGCAACCCGGACAGGTGCGAGTCGGTGAGGAGCGCCGTGCGCCGCTCGGACAGCGCGCCGATCTCGGCGATCGCCAGCGCGAGATGGTCGGCCGCGAGCGCCACCGGCTCGGCGTGGAAGTTGCCGCCCGAGAGCACCTCGCCGGCGTCGGCGAACACCAGCGGATTGTCCGACACCGCGTTGGCTTCGGTGACGAGGATCTGCGCGACGTGGCGCATGGCGTCGAGGCACGCGCCCATCACCTGCGGCTGGCAGCGCAGGCTGTACGGGTCCTGCACGCGATGGCACTCGCGATGCGACGAGCGAATCGCGCTGCCGTCGAGCAGCGCGCACAACGCGCGCGCCACGTCCTGCTGCCCGCGATGGCCGCGCACCGCCTGGATGCGCGGATCGAAGGGCGTGTCGCTGGCGAGGCACGCGTCCACCGCTAACGCACCGGCCACGAGCGCCGCAGCGAAGGCGCGCTCGGCGGCGAACAGCCCGGCAAGCGCCAGCGCGGTCGACACCTGCGTGCCGTTCAGCAATGCGAGGCCTTCCTTGGGCGCGAGCGCCAACGGCGCGACGCCGGCCGGCACGAGCGCATCGGCGCCCTCGCGCAGCGTGCCGTCCACGTGCGCGGCGCCCTCGCCGATCAGCACCGCCGCGAGATGCGCAAGCGGGGCGAGATCGCCCGAGGCGCCGACGGATCCCCGCGCGGGTATGCACGGAACGACGCCCCGATCGACGAGCGCGACCAGAGCGTCGACGACTTCGCTCCGCACGCCGGAATGGCCGCGCGAGAGCGAGGCGATCTTGAGCACCATGACGAGGCGCACCACGGCCTCGTCGAGCAGGGGGCCGGTGCCCGCGCAATGCGAGCGCACCAGCGCACGCTGAAGCTCGCCGAGGCGCGAGGCGTCGATGCGCGTGCGTGCGAGCGCGCCGAAGCCGGTGTTGACGCCATAGGTCAGCCGCTCGTCGTCGGCGATGCGCTGCACGGTGGCCGCGGCGGCGTCGATGGCGGCGCGCGCATGCGGATCGAGCGCGAGCTGCGCCGGCGCCGACCAGAGGGCGCGCAGCGTCGCCATGTCGAGCGCGCCTGGAGCGAGAGCGATCGTTTTCATTGGCGGTTACACAATCTTGTCCGATGCCGCAGGGCCGATGCAAGCGGCGATGGTATCCTTTGCGCCCACCCGGAGCCCTTCCGCGCACGCGGCGCGCTCCGCCGCATCGACCGGAGCCTTCATGTCCGTTTCTGTACGCGTGCCCCGCGCGCGCCTTGCCTGGCTGTCCCTCGCCGTCCTGCTCGTCGCCGCGATCGCCGGATGCACGTTGAAGAGCGGCGGCTACAACACCGTGAGTCCCCCCAAGATGCGGTTCTTCAACGCGGGGATGGATATCGGCGCCGTCGACGTGACGTTCGGCAACGTGCTCATCGCGGCGGGCCTCAACTTCGAGACGTTCACGCCCTATGCCACCACCCAGCCCGGGGCACAGCCGATCACGCTGAACCTGAGCGGGCAGAGCAGCACGTTCATCGAGGCCACGCAATCGTTCGAGAACGGCGACAGGTTCTCTTACGTGCTGTACGGCCGCGCGTCGGCGCCGGCGCAGATCATCATCAACGACAACGTCGAGCTGCCCGGCGGCGGCAAGTCCAAGGTGCGCCTGATCAATGCGGCCACCGAGAAGGGCCCGCTCGATCTGTACGTGACCAACCCGGGTGTCGACATCGCGCAGGTCGCGCCGGACATCTCCGGCGTGGCGCTCGGCAGCGCGTCGGACTTCGTCGAGATGGACGCCGGCAGCCGACAGCTGCGCATCACGCCGCAGGGCAGCAAGACCATCCTGTACGACTCGGGACAGGTCGCGCTGAGCGAGCGCAACGGGTACGGCCTCGTAGCCTATGCGCGCGGCAGTCCCGACCTCGTGAACGTGGGCCTGCTCACGATGGACACGCTCGGATCGGGTGCGCTGCTGCCGTCGCTGCTCGCAAACGTCCGCCTGGTGAACGCGACGCCGGCCACGCCCATCGTGGACTTCCTGATCGATGGCAACGTGCACATCGGCGGCGTGCCGTACGGCGGCAACTCCAACTACCAGAGCGAGATCGCCGGCTCGCACTCGATCAGTTTTCAGCCCACCGGCGCGCCGGGCACGACGCTGCTCACCGGCACGCTCACCTTCCCGCCCGGCGGCGACACCACCGTGGTGCTGCTCGGCGCCGCAGGCGCGCAACAGTCCTTCGTGCTGCAGGACCTGAATTTCCTCCCGACGACGCCGACGAACGGGCGCGTGCGCGTGGTGAACCTGCGCAGCGACAGCGCCGCGTTCAACACGTTCGTGAACGGCGCCCTCACGGTCGGCACGCTGGGGCCGGGCTTGCCGTCGCTGTACTTCGAGCTGCCGGCCGCCACTTACACTTTCACCTTCGTCGACCCGACGACTTCCGCGACGCAGCTCGAGCAGCAGGTCGCGGTGGCCGCGGGACGGACCTACACGGTATTCGTGATGGGTACGACGGGCGCGCTGCAGGGTCCCGTGACGACGGATCGGTAGGCCGCGCCCCTCGCTCTTCTGCGTGGCGCCTGGCCAAAGGGCTCCCTCTCCCGCTTGGGGGAGAGGGTCGGGGTGAGGTTTCCTATCGTTGCGCCCCCGCCGTCATCCCCGAGACGAGGAACGGCTCGAGCAGCAGGAACAGCACGACCATCGGCACCATCGAGATCACGCCGGCGGCCATCAGCGCCGACCATTCGATGCCGTGCTCGCCGATGAACGACACCAGCCCCGTGGTGACCGTCCAATGCGCCTGGTCGTTGATCAGCGTGCGCGCGAACACGAAGTCCGACCACGACAGGATCGCGAGATAGATCGCGCATGCCGCGAGCCCCGGGCGCGCGAGCGGCAGGATGACGTACAGGAACGCCGTGAAGTGGCTGCAGCCGTCGACCCTGGCGGCGTGCTCGAGGTCGTGCGGAATGCCGTCGAAAAAGCCCTTGAGCAGCCACGTCGCGAACGGCACGCCGACGGCCGCGTTGGCGAGGACGAGCGCCCAGAGGCTGTCGATCAGGTGCAACGTCGACGCCATGATGAAGAACGGGATCACGATGAGGCTGCCCGGCAGCATCTTGGTGAAGAGCAGCGTCAAGCCGGTGAGCTCCTGCGCGCGCGTGCGAAAGCGCGACAGGCTGTAGCCCGCGAGGGCCGAGATCACCAGGCTGATCGCGGTGGCGCCGACCGTGACGAGCAGGCTGTTCAGCAGCCACGTGCCGAGCGGCTTGCGATCGAACGCGGCCTGGAAGGCCGCCGTGCTCGCCTCCGCGAGGGACGGCAGCAGCGCCGGCTCGCGGGCGAGCACGCGCGACGTGGGCATCAGCGCCGTGACGACCATCCAGTAGAACGGGAACAGCAGCAGCAGCGTGAGCACCGCAACGCCGGCGGTCCACCACCAGGATCGCGCGGCGGCTCTCAGAAGAACTCCTTGCGTAGCTGTCGCCGGGCGATCAGCACGAAAAGCAGCGCAATGGCGAGCATCAGCACGCCGACGGCCGCGGCGCGGCCCATGTAGAAGTAGCCGAACGCCTCGTTGTAGGCGCGAATGCCGAGCGTCTCGGTGGCCTTCGCGGGCCCGCCCCCGGTCGCCGCGAAGATGATGTCGAACTCGCGAAACGCCCACAGGCCGTTCAGCACCAGCGCGAGCGTCGCGGGCCCGCGTATGCCGGGCCACGTGACGTGCGCAAAGCGCTGCCACGCGCTCACGCCGTCGACGGCGGCCGCCTCGTACAGGTCTCGCGGTATCGACTGCAACGCCGCGAGCAGCGTCAGCGTGAAGAACGGGTAGCTCTTCCACAACGTCGGCACGATGACCGCAAACAGCGCGGTGGACTCGGTCGAGTACCAGGCGATGTCGGTGTCGATCAGATGCAGGGTGCGCAGGAAGTAGTTCACCACGCCGAACGACGCGTCGAACAGCCACAGGAACACGATGCTGGCCATCACGCCGGGCACCGCCCACGGCAGCAGCATCAGGCTGCGCAGCCAGCGCCGCAGCGGGAACGCGCGGTCGAGCAGCAGCGCGGTGCCGAGTCCCAGCAGGAATGCGGGCACGGTCGTGCCGAAGGTGTACACGACCGAGACCCAGACGCTGTGCCAGGTCGCGGGATCGGCGAGCACGGTCCCGTAGTTGCCGAGGCCGAACGGCCGGCGCGACAGCGCGAGGAAATTGAGGCTGCGACCTTCGCGCAGGCTGATCGCGAACACCAGGTACATCGGATACGCGATCAGCGCGAACACCGCGACCACGGCGGGTGCGAGGAGCGCGTAGGCGAACAGGCGCTCGCGGCGGCGCAACGCGCCGGGCCGGGGCGCCGACGTGCGCGCGACTACGCCCGCCCCGCTCATGCTTATTTCAGCGGCACGCGCGTGATCATTTCCGTCTGCAGGTCCTTCATGACGTCGAGTGTCGGCCGCTCGGTCGTGATCAGCTTCATGCCCGCCTCGCCGAACACCTTGGCGAACTCGTTGTAGTTCTCGCGCACGGGCACGATTTCCGGAAACAGGTTCACCGCCTCGTTCGCAGCCTTGTTCACCAGCGCGAGGTCGGGATTGGCGGCGAGGTCTGCATTCGACAACGCGCCGTGCCGCGGTGCGGGCGACGCGGTCAGCTTCGTGTACTGCGCCTGCCACTCGGGCGTGGTGGTGAGCTGGATGAATTCGGCGACGTAGCGACGCTTCTCCGGGTCGAGCTTCGCCGGCATGTGCAGGCTGTTGCTCGTGCCGCCCGGAACGTGGGCGAAGGGGATCATGCCCATCTTCAGCACCGCGCGCATGGCTTCAGGCGCCTTGCGGATCTGCGCGTTCACCCACGGCCCGTCGCGCAGCATCGCGATCTTGCCGTCGATGAAGAGCTGCCGCGCCTGCTCGCTGGTGACGCCCTTGGGCGCGTTGCGCACCGCCGCGCGAAACTTGTCGACGGCGCGGACGACCGCCGGATCGGTGAAGTCGTACTGGCCGCCCTTGAAGAAGCTCGCGCCTTCGCCGGTGACCCACGTGCCGACCTCGACGAACAGGTTCGGATGCTCCGTGGTCGGCGCACCCCAGCCGAAGCGCCCGGCCTTGGCGTCGGTGCTCGCGGCGATCGCCTTCAGGAGCTCGTCGCTGGTCTTGGGCACCGCGACCCCGGCGTCCTGCAGCATCTTCTCGTTGTAGTAGAACATCATGCCGTACGCCATCATCAGCACGCCGTACGTCTTCCCCTCGTAGCGCATCTCGTCCTGCATCTTCGTATAGGTCGAGCGCACGTCGGTCTGCGCGAGCACGTCGTCGAGCGGCGCGAGCCAGCCCTGGCTCGCGAACGCGAGGAAGTTGCGCGACGGCAGGTGCACGATGTCGGGCGGATTGTCCCCTGCGAAGCGCACCGTCAGCTTGTCGACGTACTCGCGAAACGGGATCTGCTGGCGCTTGATGTGCACGTTGGGGTGCTTCGCCTCGAACGCCCTGGTGATCGCGGCCCAGTACTCGCCTGCGCCGGGCTCCTCGATCTGCCACGAGGGAAATTCGAGCTCGACGGTCTTGGCCTGCGCGAGCGCGCCGGTTGCGCAAAGCATGCACGCGAGCGCGGCCGCCAGTTTCTTCCACATCGATCGCCCTCCAGTTCGAACATCGGGGTCAGAGTACGTTGCGCGAAATGTACTCTGACCCCGTTTATGAAGACGGGGTCAGAGTCAGTTGCGCGGGACGCACTCTGACCCCGTTTTCCTCGTTTCCCTGGCGAAATCCCACAGCTCCGCGCGCGGCGTCGCGCCGTGCCCGGGGCCGTCCGGAACGCGATAGTAACCTTCGGCGCACGCCATCGTCGTGTCGACGTAGCGCAGGTTGCGGTCGAGCACCGAGTGCTGATACTCGTGGTAGGGCACGCCGCCCAGCGCCGCGCTCGCATGCAGGCTCGCCGCCATGAAGATGCCAACGCCGATGGTCGCGTGCGGCATCGTCGCCGCGCCGCGGTCGGCGGCGCGCGCGGCGATGGCGACGAACTGCGTGACGCCGGTGTGCGCGATCTCGGGCTGGATCACGGCGAGCGCCGCGGAGTCGAGCCGCCAGTCCGCTTCGTAGACGTTGTGCCATTCCTCGCCGGCCGCGATCGGCAGCCTGGCGCGCGCGGCCACCGTCGCGAGCCCAGCGACATCCTCCGGCGCGCAGGGCGCCTCCACGAAGCGCGGCCGCCACGGCGCGAGCGCCTGGATCAGCTCGACCGCCGCGTCTGCGTCGTACTGCCAGTGCAGGTCCACCATCAGGTCGACGCCGTCGCCGAGCGCCTCGCGCAGCGCGCGCATCTCCGCCACGATGCCTTCGTTCGCGGCCGGCCCGGCGAACTTGATCGCCCGGTAGCCGCGGGCGACCATCTCGCGCGCGAGCGTCACGCGCTCCTTCAAGGTCGCGCGCGGCAACCCGGACACGTACGCGGGAATGCGCTCCACCCTCGCGCCGGCGCCGAGCCACTTTGCAAGCGTGACGCCCTCGGCGCGCGCGGCGAGGTCGCACAGCGCGATGTCGATCCCGGCCAGCGCGTCGCCGTAGTAGCCCGCGCTGGCCCCGCGCACGCGCTGCAGGTCGTAGAGGTCCTGCCAGATCTTCGCCGCGTCGCGCGCGTCACGGCCGATCACGAAGGGCGCGAGCAGCCGATCGATGATCGCGACGGTCGCCTCCGGTGCCGCAACGCCGTAGGTCTCGCCCCAACCGACCGTTCCGTCGGTCGCGGTGGCCTTGACGATCACCGACATGTCGCTCGCGGGATACACCGTGCGATTGCCCCTGCGCACGAAGTAGCCCTGCGCATTGACGAATTCGCCTTCGCCCAGTGGTCCGAGGTAGGGCACCTCGCGCGGCAGCGAGACGATGCAGCATTCGAGCGCCGCGACGGTCGTGCGGCTCATGAGCGCACCGGTGGACGAAGCACGTCGGCGAGCTCCGCCAGGCACTCGTCGAGCTCGCGCCGGTCGCCCGCGTCGAGCTCGGGACCCGCTGCGCGCTTGCCCGCGTGAGCGATGATGCCGCGCCGCTTCAGCACTTCCTTGGTGAGCGACCAGCGGAACACGGCCTGCAGGTTCAGCACCGGCAGCATGCGGTTGAACCAGCGGCGCACCGCCGCGCGATCGCCTGCGCGATGCGCCGCGAACAACGCGACGTGCAGCTCCGCGAGCTCCACCGCGGGCATCGTGCCGGCGGCTCCGCGCGCGAGCTCGTCGGTGATGTAGCGTCCGCCCGCGCCGCCCAGCACGCCGCGCAGCGTCGGCGGCGCGCCGGCGATCAGGCGGCCGATGCGCCCGCCCGAGGGCAGCGCCTCTTCCTTGACGTAGGCGATCTGCGGCACGGCGTGCGCAATGTCGAGAACGACGTCGACTGCCAGGCCGCTGCCGGCAGGAGGCGGCGCGTTCTGCAGCATGATGGGTACGTCGGCGGTGGCCGCGGCCGACGCGAAGAACGTGACGATGTCGGGCGTCGCGGCGAAATCCCTCGGCGCCATGATCATCACCGCCGACGCTCCCACGCGCTGCGCCTGCCGCATCGCCTCGTGCGTCGCATGTGCGTCGCGCGCCGAGCCGCCGACCACCAGCGCGCCGTCGCGTGCCACCGCATCGGCAACCACGTCGACGGCATGCACGCGCTCGACCGGCGTGAGCGTGTCGTACTCGCTCGCCACGCCGGGATACACCACACCGTCGACGCCCGCGTCGATCGCATAGCGCGCGACCGCGCGCAAGCCGTCCTCGTCGAGCGATCCGTCGGGGCGAAACGGCGTCGCGAGCACGGGCCACACGCCCGTCACGTCCTTGCGCATGGCGCGCATTGTGCCGTCAACGCGCATCCTGCCGGCGCGTTGTTGCAACAGGAAGGGCTACGGATTCCGGCAGCCATGCCGATAATCCGGTGGAAGCGCTTCGACGGTATCGTGTCGTCGCGCCCCGACACTCATGAAACCCACTCGCATCTGCAACTGGCCGCCCCGTCTCGACGTCTCGCTGCGCGCGTCGCTGCTTGCGTGCCGGCATTTGCGCCGCCATGCGACGCGACCGGGCCGCCTGCATGCCGTCATGCACGCCGTCGCGCGCCGCCGCTGGCCGGGCCGCGTGGCCCGGCAGCGCCGCTTCGAGCACGTCTTCCGTTCAGGCGCCGCCTGATCCTCGCCCGCGCTACGCGATAATCGCGCCGCACGGCCCGCCCATCCTCCGCGGGCAGCGAGGAGCGCACGAGTGGCAAGCTACGTCGAGACGATCGTCGGACCTGGCGAGGAAGTGCTGTACGTCGGCAAGGTGAGCCTGTGGGCGATCGCCTCGTCGCTGGTCGGCGGCGTGCTGTTGATCCTCATCGGGCTCGTGCTCGCGGTCGCGCATCCGCTCGGCGCGCTCGTGTGCCTGCTCGGGCTGATCGTGATTGCGGTCGGGCTGATCCGCCGTGCCTCGACCGAGCTCGCGGTGACCACGCGCCGCGTGATCGCGAAGTTCGGATTCATCAGCCGCAGCACGGTGGAGATCAACCTCGCCAAGATCGAGAGCGTGCGCGTCGAGCAAAGCGTGACCGGGCGCATCTTCGACTACGGCTCGATCATCGTGACGGGCACGGGATCGACCATGGATCCCATTCCCTTCATTGCCGATCCGATCCGCTTCCGCCAGGCGATCCAGTCCGCGACGGACACGGTACAGCGGGTTTGAATTACCGCCACATCGTTGACGCCGAATCAGGGCAAGAGCCCCGGGAGGGCGGAGCCGCTCAGCGCAGCCGGTCGTCGGTGCTCGTGATGAGCACGCAGGTGCAGCCCGTCTCGCTCCACACCCGCTGGTCGCTCATGCCGGGCTCGCCGCGGTTGTAGTCGCCGGGATGGAGCTTGCGCTCGTCGATCCAGAGCTCGCCGTCGAGCAGGTGCAGCTCTTCCACGCCGGCATGGGTGTGCGCCGGATAGGCGACGCCGGGTGCGAGTCGCACGAGCATGCTGACGACGTGCTTGTCGGTGTCGTCGGCGAGCAGCTTGCAGGAGATGCCCGGCGCGACTTCCGTCCACTCGGGCTCCTGCCATTGCCGCGGCGGCACGTCGATCTCGGTGCCCGTCTCGGCCGCGATGCGCCTTGCCAGCGCGTTGCGAAGCGACGGAGCCGGACGCAGGACGTCGCGCGGCCACGCGGCGACGGCGTCGATCACGGGCCGCAGCCCGTCGAGCTCGCGCGAGCATTGCGGGCACGCGGCGAGATGGGCCTCCATCGCCTCCCTCTCGCTTGCCGGCAGCGCGTTCAGCGCGTACGCGGACACCTGCTCGCTGCGTTCGCAAGCGCTATCGTCGGGCGTCATCGCGGCGTCTCTTTCTCGGAAAGCGCGCGGCGCAGCTTGTGCAGGCCGGACCGGATGCGCGTCTTGATCGTGCCGAGCGGCTGGTTGAGTCGCGCGGCGACTTCGGCGTACGTGAGATCGTCGAAGAACGCGGTCTCGATGGCGATTCGCTCGTCGGGCGACAGCACGCCGAGCGCGGCACGGAGCGCCGCGGCCTGCTGCTTGAGCTCGATGACGTCGCACGCTTCGCCCGATTCCTCGTCCGAGGCCGCATCGCCGGCGCGAGGGTCCACGCGCTTGACCCGGTTGTCGAAGCGCAGCCGGTCGATGGCCCGGGAACGAGCCAGGTTCATGACCCAGCCGAGGACGGTCCCGTTGGCGGCGTCGTAACGCGCCGCGCGGCGCCAGATTTCGAGAAACACGTCGAGCGTCAGCTCCTCGGCGCTCTCGCGGCTGCGCGTGATGCGCATGACGAGCGTGAAGACGACGCGATGGGTACGGTCGTAGAGCGCATGAAGGGCGAGCTGGTCGCCCGCGGCGATGCGCCGCACGAGCTCGACCCACTCGCGCTCCGGAGCGACCGCCCGGGATTTGTCGGCGTAGAGGACGTCGCCGAGCGTGGCGGGCGCAGGCGCAGCCGCGCCTGCGGCTCCGCTCATGGCGCCCGGCGCCGCGGACGGCTCGACCCCGTCCCAACCCGCTGCGACGCTCACCGCGGGAACCTCGCTGTGACACAAGTCGACGACATTCTCCGCACGACGATTCCATGGCGTAAAGAGCGCGAGCAAATTATAGCGGCTGCGCGCGGGATGCAAGGGTCCCGCCCGCCGTTCGGCCGACACGCGCTCGGCGCTCGCCGACGCGACGCGGTGGTGCAAGCTGGAGGCAGTTGCCGCTAGACCGATCGTCCGGCGATGTTCGCCACGACGACGCACAGCTCCAGCGGTTCGACCGGCTTGGCGAGGTGCCAGCGAAAGCCCGCGCGCAGGATCCTCATGCGGTCCTGGGCGCGCGCGAACGCGGTCAGCGCGATGGCCGGAATGTCGCCCAGCCCGATGGCGCGAAGCCGCCTCATGAGGTCGAAGCCATCCGCCTCCGGCATTCCGATGTCGCTCACGACGACGTCGGGCCGCTCCCGCGGAACGAGCGCCAGCGCCTCGTCCACGCTGCCCGCCGTGACGACGTGCGCCCCGCAATCCTCCAGCACGCGCCGGATGAGCTCGCGGCCGTCGGCATGATCGTCGATGGCGAGCACCCGAACGCCCGAAAGATCGGGCATCACGGGCCCGTCGTCGCTCTCGGCCGGCGCCGGAGGGCTGGGCGCCTCGGCGCGCATCACCGGGTGCACCGCGGTCACCGGCAGCATGATGGAAAACGTCGCGCCGCAGCCCTTGCCGGCGCTCGCGGCCCGGATCGTTCCCCCGTGCAGCTCGACCAGGTTCTTCGCGATCGAAAGGCCCAGCCCGAGCCCGGCCTGGCGGCGCGTGGTGGTGCCGTCGGCCTGCCGGAAGCGATCGAACACGTGCGGCAGGAAATCCGCTTCGATGCCGACGCCCGTGTCCGCGACCGTGATCTCGACGTGCGAGTCGACGCGGCGCAGGATGACCTGGATCCTGCCCTGCTTCGGCGTGAACTTGACCGCGTTGGACAGCACGTTCCAGACGACCTGCTGCACGCGGCTCGGATCGCCCGACACGGGCCCCGCGTCCGGGTCCAGCACGACGTCGAGACGGATGCCCTTCGCTTCCGCCGCCGGGCGAACGGTCTCGAGCGCCGCCTCGATCACCATGGCCGGTTGCAGCGACTGGATGTCGAGGCGCAGCTTGCCCGCCGAGATGCGCGACATGTCGAGCAGGTCCTCGATCAGCTGCGTCTGCGCGCGCGCATTGCGGTCGATGATGCCGACGACGCGCTGCAGATCCGCCGGCTCCATGGGGCGTGACGCGATCACGTGCGCCCATCCGATGATCGCGCCGAGCGGCGTGCGCAGCTCGTGCGAGAGCGTGGCGAGGAACTCGTCCTTCAGATCGCTCATGCGCTCGGCTTCCGCGCGCGCGCGCCGCTCGCTTTCGTACAGGCGCGCGTTGTCGATGGCGATCGCGGCATGCGCGGCCATGCCGGCGACCAGGCGCTCCGCGCGCTCGCTGAACACGCCGGGCTCGCGATGCCCGAAGAACAGGGCACCCAGACCGCCGCCCGCGCGCGAGACGACCGGCACGGCAAGATAGCTCCGCACGGGCGGGTGTCCGTCGGGCAAGCCGTGGTGCGGCGCGAGGCGACCGTAGCGCGGATCGCGCGTGATGTCGTCCGAGCGGACGATCGCCTGATCGGTGAACGTCGCTTCGAACAACGGAGTCTTGCGCGGCAACCCGAGCGACGAAAAGGCGTCGCTCGCCGCACCGGAGAGCGTGTACAGGTCGTACGCGTCGCCCTCGCGCGGGCCGGTGTTCAGGAAGAAGGCGCCGAACTGCGCGTGGCAGAGCTCCGTCGCGGCGTCGGTCACCGCCTGCACGATGGCCCGCCGATCGAGATTCGACGCGAGCCTCAGGGCGGCTGCATTCAGGATCGCGAGCCCGCGACGCTCCGCCTCGAGCTCGCGGCGCGCGTTCCAGCGCTCCGTGATGTCGCGCGATACCGCGAGCAGGCGATCGGGCGCGCCGTCCTTGCCTACGATGGGGGTGACCTGCACCTCCCACCAATGGGACGTGCCGTCGATCGCGGGGAGGAAGCCGACGAACGTGCCGGTTCCGCCTCGACGCGCCTCCTCCATTGCCGCGAGCACCGCCTGGCGCTCCTCGCCGTGCCAGAAGTCCGCATAAGGCTTGTCGAGGTACGGCGTCAGATCCTCGATGCCGAGCAGCCGCTGGCCCGTGCGCGACATCGACAGGAGCCGTCCCTGGAGATCGAGCACCTTGATGCAATCGCGGCTGGATTCGATGATGCTGCGGCCGAATTCGACCGCCGCGCGCAATGCGTCATTCACGCGCACGCGTTCCGCGGGTCCCGGCCGCGCATGATTCGCCCGGTGCGCGTGCGCCGACGCGGGCCCGGACCATGCAAGGTGCGACAAGCCATCGCCGGCTGCGCGCTCGTCGAATAGCGGCATGCCGCTTGCGGACGGGGCCTGGTCGGATGCGTCGCTCATGATCGGTGGCTGCGATTCACCGCAGCGCGTCCCTGCTGCTGGTGATCAGCACGCAGGTGCAGCCCGTCTCGCTCCACACGCGCCGGTTGGCCGTGCCCGGCTCCGCCCGGCTGTAGTCACCGGGGAACAGCTTGCGCGCGTCGATCCAGAGCTCGCCATCGAGCAGATGCAGCTCCTCGAGGCCGGCGTGGGTGTGCGGCGGGTACTCGGCGGCCGGTGCGAGTCGGACGAGCATCGCGACGAGGCTTGTTTCCTGGTCGCTCGAGAACAGCTTGCAAGCGATGCCGGGCGCAACGTCGCGCCATTGCGGCTCCCGCTGCGAGCGCACCGGCGCGACGGCGGGCGAGCCGGTCTCCGCGGCCAATCGATCCGCGAGCCGCGACTGAAGCGACGCCGGAGGCTTCAGCACATCGGTGGGCCACGAGGCGAAGCTGCCGACGAGGCCCTCGATCGCGGCAAGCTCGCGACGGCACGCGTCGCACCCGTCGATGTGCGACCCGACCTCGGCGCGCTCGTCGTCGGAGAGCGCGCCGACGGCGTACGCACACGTCGATTCGCTTTCCCCGCAACGATTCTCCAGAGGGTCCGATTCGCTCACACTCCTCAAAACGTCAACGGCGCGCGTACGGATTGCGCGCGCGGCGAAAATTCTTGCGCCCGCTCGATCCCGGACCACGCGGCAACGTTAAGGCGTTGTTTTTGTAGGACCGGCCAGGGACGCAGCGCGCGTCGGCGATAATCGCCGACCGACATGCGGGGCACGGGACGTTTTACCTTGGATCGACGGGAGCTCACGGCACGAGACGGCGGTGGCGGCAAGGGCCGTTCCGCGCCGGCGCTGTCCGCGCACACGCCGATGATGCAGCAGTACCTGAGCTTCAAGGCGGAGCATCCGGACAAGCTCGTGTTCTACCGCATGGGCGATTTCTACGAGATGTTCTTCGCCGATGCGGAGCGCGGCGCGCGCCTGCTCGACATCACGCTCACCGCGCGCGGGCAGTCGGCGGGCGCGCCGATTCCCATGGCGGGCGTGCCCTACCACGCCGTCGAGCAATATCTCGCGCGCCTGATGAAGCTCGGCGAGAGCGTGGTGATCGTCGAGCAGATCGGCGATCCGTCGGCGAGCAAGGGGCCGGTGGAGCGCAAGGTCGCGCGCATCGTCACGCCGGGCACGGTGACCGATGCGAACCTGCTCGACGCACGGCGCGACTGCCTGCTCGCCGCGCTTGGCACGAGCAAGGGACGGACGGGCATCGCGTGGCTCAATCTCGCCTCCGGCGCGCTGCGCATCGCCGATGTCGCGACCAACGAGGCGGCCACGCTCCTCGAGCGCCTCGAGCCCGCCGAGATCCTGCTGCCCGAGGCGACGACGCTGCCGCCCCTGCGCGGCATGACGCCTGCGACGCATGCCCTGCCGGACTGGCACTTCGACGCGCAAGCCGCCGAGCGCGCGCTGGCGCGACAGTTCGGCACGCTCGACCTGCGCGCATTCGGCGTCGACGACGCGCCGCTTGCCGTCGGGGCCGCGGGCGCGCTGCTGGGCTACGCACGCGCGACGCAACAGGGGGCGCTCGCGCACGTGCGCACGCTCGAGGTGGAGCGCAGCGGCGACGCGCTGGCGCTCGACCCGGCCACGCGGCGCAATCTCGAGGTCACCGCGACGCTGTCCGGCGAAGCCGCGCCGACGCTGCTGTCGACGCTCGACAGCTGCGCCACCGCGGCGGGGTCGCGGCTGCTGCGTCTCTGGCTCACGCAGCCGCTGCGCGATCGCTCGCGCGCGCACGCGCGGCACGCGGCCATCGCCGAGCTGCGAGCCTCCGGCCTCGCGCGCACGCTCGCGGCGCTGCTCGAGGCGACGGCGGATGTCGAGCGCATCGCGGCACGCATTGCATTGCGCAGCGTGCGCCCGCGTGAGCTGGCGGCGCTGTGCAACACGCTCGCGGCGTTGCCGTCGATTGCCGCGCCGCTCGCGGCCTGCGCCAGCGCGCTGGTTGCGGCCGCGTGCCGCGATCTCGCGGTCGACGTGCGCTGGCCCGCGCTGCTCGCATCGACCATCGCCGCGGAGCCCGCCGCGCAGCTTCGCGACGGCGGGGTCATCGCGTCCGGCCACGATGCGGAGCTCGACGAGCTCCGCGCCATCGACGACCACTGCGGCGAGTTCCTGCTCGAGCTCGAGCGGCGCGAGCGCGCGCGCACCGCGATCCCGAGCCTCAAGGTCGAGTACAACCGCGTGCACGGCTTCTACATCGAGGTCACGAACGCGCACGCCGGCAAGGTGCCGGACGACTATCGCCGCCGCCAGACGCTCAAGAACGCCGAGCGCTACATCACGCCGGAGCTCAAGGCGTTCGAGGACAAGGCGCTGTCCGCGCAGGAGCGCGCGCTCGCCCGCGAGAAAGTCCTGTACGACGCGCTGCTCGACGCGCTCGGCGATGCGATTCCCGCGCTACAGCGCGCCGGCCATGCCCTCGCGCTGATCGACGTGCTGCAATCGCAGGCCGAGCGTGCCGACGCGCTGCGGCTCGTCGAGCCCGAGCTCGTCGACGAGCCGGGCGTCCTGGTCGAGCAGGGTCGCCATCTCGTGGTCGAGCGCCAGGCCGAGCATTTCGTGCCGAACGACGTGTCGCTTCGCACCGACCGGCGCCTTCTCGTCGTCACCGGCCCCAACATGGGCGGCAAGTCGACGTACATGCGCCAGACGGCGATCGTCGCGCTGCTCGCGTACTGCGGCCTGTTCGTGCCCGCCGCGCGCGCCGTGATCGGACCGCTCGACGCGATCTACACGCGCATCGGCGCCGCGGACGACCTCGCGGGCGGCCGCTCGACGTTCATGGTCGAGATGACCGAGGCCGCGTACATCCTCAATCGGGCCACGGCGCAAAGCCTCGTGCTGATCGACGAGATCGGTCGTGGCACCTCGACGTACGACGGGCTTGCGCTCGCATGGGCGATCGCGCATCGCCTCGGCGAGCGCAACCGCGCCTTCACGCTGTTCGCCACGCACTATTTCGAGCTGACCGCGCTGCCGTCGGAGCTGCCGGGCTGCGCCAACGTGCACTTCGACGCGGTCGAGCATCGCGACGGCATCGCGTTCCTGCACGAGGTCGCGGAGGGTCCGGCGAGCCGCAGCTTCGGCGTCCAGGTGGCGAAGCTCGCGGGCGTGCCCGCCGACACCGTGCGCCAGGCGCAGAAGTACCTGCAGCGCATCGACCGCTTTTCGGTTCGCGACGGCCCGCAGTCGGAGCTGTTCGCGACACCCGAGACGCCAGGCGAGGCAGCCGCGCACCCGGTGCTCGACGAGCTCGCGGCGCTCGACCCGGATGCGATGACGCCGCGCGACGCGCTCGCCGCGCTCTACGCCCTCAAGAACCTGGCGCGCCGCGGCGGCTGAACCGCTCAGTGATGGTGCCCGTGCGGCCCGTGCACGTGGCCGTGCTGCAGCTCTTCCTCGGTGGCGGGGCGCACGTCGAGGACCGTCGCATCGAAACGAAGCCGCTGTCCCGCGAGCTCGTGATTGCCGTCGAGCACGGCCTTGCCCTCGGCGATGCCGGTCACGCGCCACACGATCTCGTCGCCGTCCTGCTCCGTGACGAGATAGCCGCCGATCGCCACGTCGGGCGGAAGCTGATCGATCGGCTCCACGCGCATCAACTGCGGGTCGTAGTCGCCGAACGCGTCCGAGGGCTCGAGCGTGACCGAGATGGAATCGCCGACCTTCTTGAAGTTCAACGCTTCCTCGATCTTGGGAAAGATGCCGGAGTGCCCGCCGTGCAGGTACGACAGCGGCTCGGGCGCTTCCTCGAGGAGCTGGTTGCTCGCGTCGTACAGCTTGAACGTGATGGTGACGACGCTGTTGGCGAAGACGTTCATCGAGATCGGCTCGAGGAGGCAAGGACCGCCGCACCGGGGCGCGCGGCGAGAGGAGAAGTCATTCTACGCCTGCGCCGATCGGGCACATCGCGCCGCTATACTCGGTCGATGACCTCTCGATCGCCAGGCACGCTGCTCGGCGGCCTCAGCGAGCGGCAATTCCTGTCGCGTCATTGGCAGCGCCGGCAGTTGCTCGTGCGCCAGGCCGTGCCGCATTTCGAGGGCATGTTCTCGCGCGCGGCGCTGTTCGCGCTCGCGGCGCGCGACGACGTCGAATCGCGCCTGGTGATGCGCGAGGGCGCCCGCTACACCCTCGATCACGGCCCGTTTCGCCTGCGCGCGCTGCGCGGCTTGCCGCCGCGCAACTGGACGCTGCTCGTGCAGGGCGTGAACCTCGTGGACCGCGCGGCCGACGCGCTGTTGCGCCGCTTCGCATTCCTCCCCTACGCGCGCCTCGACGACGTGATGGCGAGCTACGCCGCGCCGGGCGGCGGCGTGGGCCCGCATTTCGATTCGTACGACGTGTTCCTGCTGCAGGGCTTCGGCCGCCGGCGCTGGCGCTACGGCGCGCAGCGCGACCTCGCGCTGCGTCCCGGGCTGCCGGTGAAGATCCTTCGGCGCTTCGCGCCGTCGCACGACGACGTGCTGTCACCCGGCGACATGCTCTACGTCCCGCCGCGCTACGCGCACGACGGCGTTGCGCTCGACGCATGCACGACGTACTCGATCGGCTTTCGCGCTGCGGCGTACCAGGAGCTCGTGGAAGGCTTTCTCGACCGGCTGCGCGACACGCTCGTCGTGCCCGGCCGCTATGCGGACCGCAACGCCCGTCCGGCGGCACACCCGGCACGGCTCGATCCGGCGATGCTGCGCGCGATGTCGGCGCCGCTCGCACGCATCCGCTTCCACGAACGCGACATGAGACGCTTCATCGGCGGCTGGCTCTCCGAGCCGAAGCCGCACGTCACCTTCCAGCCGCCGGCGCCGCTCGCGTTGCGCGCGTTCACCGCACGCGCGCGAAGACAAGGCGTGCGGCTCGACCTGCGCACGCAGCTCCTCTACGATGCGCGCGAGATGTTCGTCAACGGAAGCGATCTGCGGCCGCCGCGCGCGGCGCGCGCCGCGCTGGCGCGCCTTGCCGACGCGCGCGCGCTCGACGCGGCGGCGCTGCGGCGCGCGCCGGCGGCGCTCTTCACGGTGCTGCACGACTGGTACGGTCATGGATACCTCGAGCTCGGCGCCTGACGGCGCATCCGGACGCGAGTGGCGCGTCGAAACGCTGGCCGAGCACGCGCAGGCGCTCGACGCGCTGATCGCGCTGGCGCGACAGCGCATCCAGCTCTTCGACGTGGATCTCGCGCAGGGCGGCTGGAACACCGCCGCGCGCGCCGACGCGCTCGCGCGCTTCCTTCGCCGGCGCAACGCGCAATTCGACGTGATCGTGCACGACACGCGCTGGATCGAGTCGAGCGCGCCGCGGTTCGTCGACCTGCTGCGCCAGTTCGGCGCGAGCATGACCGTGTACAAGACGGGCACCGAGGCGCGCGGTGCGATGGACCCGCTGCTGATCGTCGATCAGCGGCACTACGTGCATCGCTTTCACATCGACCGGCCGCGTGCGTCGGCAGCGATCGACATGCCGCAGCAGGCGAAGCCGCTCGTGCAGCGCTTCGAGGAGATCTGGGCCACCGGCGAGCCGGGACTCGCCGGGACGGTGCTCGGGCTCTAGGCGTCAGACACGACCGATACCGGGCCGCTCGAAGGAGACGGCCTTGACGAGCGCGTACACCGTGCGCCCCGGCTCGAGGCTCAGCGCGCGCAGCGAGTGGCGCGTGATGGTCGCGGTGAGGCGGACAGACCCGACCGCGATGCCGACGTGCGCGCAGGCACCGTTCTCGCGGACCGAGCGCACGCGTCCCGGGAGAATGTTGAGCACGCTGATCTCGCTCGGCCTCGCAAGCGCGAGCGTCACGTCGCGCGGCCGGATCCGGACCCTCACCCGCTGCCCGGTCGCATGGTCGAGCAAGGGAACGACGAGCTCGCCGCCATCGAACACCAGTCTCGTCAGCGCCTCGACGCGGTCGTGCGCGCCGACGCGAGTCTCGATCACCGACCCCACCTCGTCGTCATCGTCGAGGGTGGTGAGCCCGGCCTCCTGCATGACTTCGGCGGTGTTCCCGACCGCCACGCAACGACCCTCGGACAGGAGCACCACGGTGTCCGCGAGTCGCGTGATCTCGGCGATCGAGTGGCTGACATAGATCATCGGAATGCGCAGCTCGCGGCGAAGGCGCTCGATGTAATCCATGATCTCCGCCTTGCGGGCAAGGTCGAGCGAGGCGAGCGGTTCGTCGAGCAGCATGATGCGCGGCTGCGCGAGGAGCGCCCTGCCTATGGCGACGCGCTGCTTCTCGCCGCCCGACAACGCAGCCGGCCGGCGATGGAGGAGCGGTCCGATCCCGAGCAGATCGACCACCCTTTGCGTCTCGATGAACACCTCGCCGTGGCGCCGGCGCCGGTAGCCATAGAGAAGATTGGCCTGGACGTCCAGGTGGGGAAACAGCAAGGCATCCTGGAAGACGTATCCGATCCTTCGGGCTTCCGGCGCCAGGTCGACGCCCCGCGAGTCGTCGAACAGGCAATTGCCGTCGATGTTGATCGATCCGCGCCGCGGTCTCGAGATCCCGGCGATCGCGTTCACCAGGCTGGTCTTTCCGGCACCGGAGCGGCCGAAGAGGCCCACGATCGGCGCCTGCGCCTGGAAGGCAACGGCGAGGCGAAACGTCCCGAGCTGCTGCTCGACGTCGATGTCGATCATCGTCGGCTCGCGGGCTCGAAGCGTCGCGTGAGCCACTCCGAGGCGGCGAGTGCCGCGAGCGAGAGCACGACCGCGATCAGGCTGAGCCGCAGCGCCGCCGCGTCGCCGCTCGGCACCTGCGTGAAGGTGTAGATCGCAAGCGGCAGCGTTTGCGTCTCGTGCGGTATGTTCGAGACGAACGTGATCGTCGCACCGAACTCTCCGAGCCCTCTTGCAAACGAGAGCAGCGCGCCGGTGATGAGGCCCGGCATGGCGAGCGGCAGCGTGATCGAGGCGAACACCCAGGGTGCCGGCGCGCCCAAGGTCCTGGCGGCGACTTCCAGCCGCCGATCGATGGCTGCGATCGACAGCCGGATCGCGCGAACCATCAGCGGGAAACCCATGACCGCCGACGCCAGCGCGGCGCCGGTCCATCGGAAGGCGAAGACGATGTCGAACCAGTCCTCGAGGCGACTGCCGATGGGTCCCCTCTTGCCGAAAAGGATGAGCAGCGCGTAGCCGACGACCACCGGCGGCAGCACCAGCGGGAGATGAACGATGGCGTCGAAGAGCGTCTTGCCCGGGAAGGACCACCGCGCGAGGACATACGCGACCAGCACGGCGATGGGCAGGCTGCACGCCACGCTGACGACCGCGACGCGGAGGCTCAGGGCGATGATGCCCCACTCGTCGCTCGTCAGCGCTGGCATGAGCTACGGCGTCCCGAGGTGCTGTGGCACGCCGAATCCATGCTTCTCCCAGACCGGTCGCGCTGCCGGCGAACGCAGGTAATCGACGAGGCGTTTCGCCGCCGGCGACTTCGCGCCGGACACGATGGCGATGGGATAGACGATCGGCGGATAGCTGCCCGGCGGAAACGTATCCACGATCCTCACGCCCTTGTCCGCCATTGCATCGGTTCGGTACACGATGCCGAACGGCGCCTCGCCTCTCGAGACGAGCGCGAGGGCGGCGCGCACGGTCTCCGCACGCGCAATGCGGTTCTCCACGGCGACCCACACGCCGAGCTTTTCGAGGGCGCTCTTGCCGTACTTTCCCGCGGGCACACTGTCCGGGTTGGCCATGGCGAGCCGGTCGGATCCCAGCGCGGCTGCCAGGCCGAAATTCGGGGCGATCTCGAGATTCGACGTGCTCGCTGCCGGTGCCACCAGAACGAGCGTGTTGCCGAGCAGGTTCGCCCGCGTCCCCGGCGCCACCCGCTTGCGCTGGTCGAGGTAGTCCATCCAGTCGAGATCCGCCGAGATGAACACGTCTGCGGGTGCGCCCGATTCGATCTGCTTCGCGAGCGCATTGCTGCCGCCGTATGAAACGACGACCTCGTTCCCCGTGGCGGCGCCGAAGTTGCGAGCCTGCTCGTCCATCGATTCCTTCAGGCTCGCCGCCGCGAACACCGTGACGTGGGCCGCGCCGGCGATCGAGGCGGCGAAAGCCGTCGACGCCGCGACGACGAGCGTGGCGAGCATGATCCGAAGCGATGGCACCTGATCGTCCCGGGACCGACGCGAGGAGACGAGGGGTAATATACCGCAAACTATAACGGTGGCCGCGCGGGGACGGCGGCGTCAGTACACCAGCGTCGTCCACTCCGGTCGCGATCAGCAAGCGCGTGATCGAAGGATCGCCGATGAGCGCGCTCTCGGCGGTTCCCGTCATGCCATGAGCGGCACGCTGACGGATACATTCATTCCCACGAGCCTTCCATGATCACCCTCCGGCAGCGTCTGATCGAGATGCTTTTCACGGTTGGGGTGGTGGCCTTGGCACAAGGCTGCGCGAACCCGGGTCCACCGCCTCCCGACCAGAACGAGTTGTTGGCGGCGGGATTCAAAGTGCTCGTCGCGACGACGGAACAGCAGAAGGAGTATGCGGCGTACCAGCGGCTGCGGCCGGGAAATCAGGCGACGCCAGCCAACCAGCATGCGGCCGACATGGCGTCGTACATCAAGCAGGACACCGCCATGGAGAAGGCGACCGCCCGCGACCTGTCCGATCCTTGCTTCTTCTGGCCGAGCTGGGACCGCCTCTGGTTGCCTTGACCTGGCTACTTGGGCGATGCGATAAGCCCACGCGCCGCGAGCTGCTTGATGATCAGGTCCGCGAAGCCCGGCGTTTCTTTCGCCACCGAAGATGGATTCAACGTCTGCGTCGTGCCGGCCCACACGACATGCCTGGTCTTGACGTCGAACAGGCTGGTCTCGACGGTCGCGACATCGTACTGAGTGATCTCCGGCACCGCGTACATCTGCGGGCCCCACCAGCCTCCGTAGTACGGACCGTACATCGGTCCTGGGACCATTGCCGTGGTCACCTGCGTCTTGGTGTCCACACCCAGCACGCGGACCACCAGCAGGCCGTCGGCGCCCGATTGCGCGATCCCGGCGTTCCAGCCAGGCTCGTTGGTGCGCACGTTGTCGGGAACGAACCGATAGCCGGGAATGCCCTGCGTCCCGGTCTCCGAAAGCTTTTGCGAGAAGATATCCTCGAAGGCCCGGCGATTGGCGACGTTCGCGCCGACGCCGACCACGAGAACGCGTTTGAAGCTGCCGCCTGTGTAGCTCGTATCGTACCAGGCGCTTTGCAGCGTAGTCGAAGCGCACGCAGCGAGCAGCAATCCTGCGCAAGCCAGAATGACGTTCGAGATCCTGGGCATCGTGAGCCGCACAGCGTCGTTTCGGACGATGGTACGCCACGCTGTGACACGAAACAACCAAGCCGAGAGCACACGCGAAGGGCCCGGCGATCTCTCGCCGAGCCCTCCAAGAATTGCAGGACGCGTGGGCCTGCGCCGAAGCTAGGCTGCCTTTTTTCCGGCCATCGCATGCACGTCGGCCGTGGTCAGCGTTCGGCCGCCGATCGCCCAGTCGCCGCTCTTGACTTCCTCGATGACGACCCAGGTGACCGAGCGCATCGCCTCGCCTTCGATCGAAACCATGGCGTCGGTGATCTTCTCGGCGATCTGCTTTTTCTGCGCGGGGGAGAAGACCCCGTCGATGAGTTTCACGTTGATGAGCGGCATGTCGTCTCCCTCGGTGTGAGTGGTGGGGTCGGCGGCCTCGTGCCGGGCGACAGCGAGGATTTTCCGTACGGCATGCAACGCCCCGATTTCGCGGGGGTTCGGACTTCGTTTCGTTTGTTGCGGTCAGTAGACCAGCGCCGTCCACCCTGGGTCCAGCGCACGATCGACGAACGCGGCGGCGCGCGCGTCGCGCGATCACGCGCGATCGCGAAGCTCCGAACGGGCGCGAGCGCCGTTGCGGGCCGCGGCGAACAGGTCGCGCAGCCTCACGCTCCTGCCACTCGCCCCCATCTCGTAACCGCCGATCTGGCGCACGACGCGCTGGAACGCCGGGCTGCGTGCGCCCGCGACGATGGCGTCGAGCGCAACGCGTGCGGGCGACTTGCGTCGGCATGCGAGGTAGTAGTGCTCGGTGACCACCTGCAGGAAGTGAAGGCCGTGTGCGCGCGCCGCCGCTTCGATGCCGAATGCCGCATCGGCCATCCCCGCACGCACGGTCGCCGCCGTCGCCATGTGCGTGAACTCCTCATGTTCGTAGCCCGCGATTGCCGCGGCCGCAACGCCGTCGCGTTGCAGCAGCGCGTCGAACAGCAGCCGCGTGCCGGACCCCCGCTCGCGGTTGACGAAGCGCACGCCGCCGCCCGCGAGATCCGACAGGCTTCTCAGGCTCCGCCTGCGTTCCTTCGTCACCATCAGGCCCTGATGACGCGCGAACAGCAAGGCGATGTAGTGCTCGCGGCCGTGCAATCGGTCGCGAAACTCGGCGACGAGGGGCCCGAGCAGTTCCGGCGGCTCCGGAATGTGGAACCCCGCGATGTCGCAGTCCCCGCGTGCCAGGCTGTCGAGGCTGTTGAGGCTGCCCTCGAACCGCAGGTCGAGCACGAGACGACCCTGCAGCCGCTCCTTCAGCTTGAGGAGCGCGATGTCGTTGCTCGCGTGCACGCGCATGTGCGCATCGCCCGGCTCGGGCGGCACGTCGAGATGCCGGTTGAGGTCGCGCTCCAGCCCGGGCAGCCGCTCGGCCAATCTTTCGGCGAGCCATTCGTCGACGCGCGCGAGACGGCTGCCGAGCAGCGTGAGAACGGTTCCATGGCCCCGCGTGAGCACGGCGAGCTTGTGCCCGCAGATCGCCTCCCACCGTCCGAGCAGGCTCCATGCACGGCGATACGACACGCCCGCCTCTGCGATCGCCTTCAGCAACGAGCCGTGCCGATCGATCGCGTTCAGCAGCGCGATCAGCTCGAAGGGGACGGGATAGAGGGTTTCGGATCCGAGCCTGAGCCCGGGCTCGAGCTTGACCTTGAGCATCGCGGTGGAACCGGCGGCCGTAGTTCGCATAAAGACGACTATAACGCCCGGTTCGGCAACTGCGAGGGGACGCCTGCGTGGGCTTCCGGTGCGCGCGCCGCCTGGACCTATAATCGCGGGAGTCTCGCAGCGCGGCATTGCCGCCACACCCGCCTCGCGCGAACTCGCGTCATTCGCGCCAACCAAGCTCATGCCCGCCAATCCCGCGATGCCGAAAGACGTGCGCATGCATGGCTTCAGCGAGCGCTCGGAGGTCCATGCGGTCCTCGCCTGGATCGACGCGCACGCGGCTCGCCTCGGCACCCTCCGAGTCGGGCTCGACAAGGCGTGCGGGCGCGTGCTGGCCACGCCCGTGACCGCGAGCCTCGACGTTCCCGCCTTCGATCGCTCCGCGATGGACGGCTACGCGGTGCGCAGCGTCGAGACGTCCGGCGCAAGCGACTACAACCCGCTGACGTTCGCGATTGCCGGCCAGGCATTGCCCGGCCGGCCGTTCGAGGGCGCCATGAGCGCGAACGCTGCCGTGCGCGTGATGACCGGCGCGCCCATGCCGCGAGGCGCCGACGCGGTCGTGCCCGCCGAGTACGCGGACGAGAAGCAGGGAAAGGTCGACCTCACGCTCGCCGTGGGCGCCGGCAAGAACGTCGGCGCACGCGGCGAGGACATCCGCACCGGCGCCGTGGTCCTCGAGGCCGGACGGCGATTGCGTGCGCAGGACGTGGGCCTCGTTGCTTCGCTCGGCATGGCGCACGTGGATGTCGTGGCGCAACCGCGCGTGCGCATCCTGGTCACGGGCAACGAGATCGTGGATCCGGGCGCGCCCAAGGACGCGTATCAGATCTACGACGCCAATTCGCCCATGCTTCGCGGACTGGTGGAGCGCGATGGCGGCACGGTCGAGCGTCGCAGGCTCGAAGACGACCCGGCGTCGATCCGCGATGCGCTGACGGCACCGGGCGCGGACGTGATACTCGTGTCCGGCGGCTCGAGCGTCGGCAGCGAAGATCATGCGCCGCGCCTGCTCGCCGAAGTGGGCGAGCTCGCCGTCCACGGCGTGGCGATGCGGCCCTCGAGCCCCGCGGGCGCGGGTCGCATCGGCGACACGCTGGTATTCCTGCTGCCCGGCAACCCGGTGTCGTGCCTGTGCGCTTACGACTTCTTCGCCGGCCGCGCGATCCGCTTGCGTGGGGGACGATCGGGCGATTGGCCTCATCGAACGAGGCAGGCGATCGTCGCGCGCAAGATCGTATCCGCGGTAGGGCGCGTCGACTACTGTCGCGTTCGCCTGGCCGGCGATGCGATCGAGCCGCTGGCGCTGAGCGGTGCTTCGATCCTTTCGTCGACGACCCGAGCCGACGGCTTCGTCATCGTGCCGAGCGAAAGCGAGGGATACGCGCCGGGCACCGCGGTCACGGTGTACCTGTATGAATGAGCAGACGCGACAATCCGCACCCGACGCGCGCCAGACGCAGTTCCTGACGGTCATCACGCGCGACGAGGCAACGGCGCGCTTCCAGCAGCATCTGCGCCTTGCACCGCTCGGCAAGGAGAGCGTGTCGCTCGCGCTGGCTCTCGGTCGCATTCTGGCCGGCGACGTTCGCTCGGACGTGGACGTGCCGGGCTTCGATCGCTCGAACGTCGACGGCTTCGCAGTGCAGGCCGCCGACACGTTCGGTGCGATGGAAGAAGGCGAGCGCACGGTAGCGCTGAACGACGAGGTGCTCGCCACCGGCATTGCGCCGCGCGAGGAAGTGCTGCCGGGTCGCGCAACGACCATCGCCACCGGCGCCATGGTGCCGCGCGGCGCGGATGCCGTCGTGATGGTCGAGCATACCGACGTCGCCGGCGAGCGCCAGCTCGGCATCTCGCGTGCGGTCGCACCCGGCGACAACGTGAGCTATGCCGGCACCGACATCGCGAAGGGCGAGACGGTGCTGCGCGCCGGACAGCTCCTCACCTCGCGCGAGATCGGCGTGCTGGCGGCGATCGGCCTCGCCGAGGTTGCGGTATACCGGCGACCGCGCGTCGCGATTCTCTCGACCGGCGACGAGATCGTCGCGCCCGGCGAGCGGCTGCGTCCCGGCGCGGTGTACGACTCGAACGCCGCCATCGTCGGCGCGGCGGTCGAGGAGCTGGGCGGGAAGGCCGTTCACCTCGGCATCATCCGCGACGACGAGCACGCGCTGCGCGACGCTCTGGCCAAGGCGTTGCAGTTCGACGCGGTCGTGCTGTCGGGCGGCACGTCCAAGGGCGCGGGCGACCTTTCCTATCGCGTGGTGAGCGCACTGAATGACCCGGGCATCGTGGCGCACGGCGTTGCGCTCAAGCCGGGCAAGCCGATCTGCCTCGCCGTCACCTCGGGCAAGCCGGTCGTCATCCTTCCCGGCTTTCCGACCTCGGCGGTTTTCACGTTCCATGAATTCGTCGCTCCGGTCATCCGTGCGTACGCGGGCCTGCCGCCGGCACGCCGGCAGACGGTTTCCGCAACGCTGCCGATGCGCGTGAACTCGGAGCGCGGACGCACCGAGTACCTGCTCGTCGGCCTCGTCCATGCCGACGCGGGCTACGCCGCGTATCCGATGGGCAAAGGGTCCGGATCGGTGACGGCGTTCAGCAACGCCGACGGATTCATCACCATCGACCAACACACCGAGATCGTCGACGCCGGCACGACGGTCTCCGTGCAATTGCTCGGCGAGAAATTGCAGCCCGCGGACCTCGTCATCATCGGCAGCCATTGCGTCGGCCTGGATTTCCTCGTCGGCAAGCTGCGCGAGCGAGGCGTCCAGGCGAAGACGATGTACGTCGGCAGCATGGGCGGCCTGACGGCGGCGAAGCGAGGCGAGTGCGACGTGGCGGGCATTCACCTGATGGATCCGGGCACCGGCGAGTACAACCGCCACCTGATGACGGATGCGTTGACGCTCGTGTCGGGATACGGCCGCATGCAGGGCATCGTGTATCGACGCGGTGACATACGGTTCGAAGGCAAGGACGTCGAGCAGGCCGTCGCCGCGGCGCTCGCCGACCCGGGCTGCGTCGTGGTCAACCGCAACGTCGGCAGCGGCACGCGCGTGCTGGTCGACCGCCTGCTCGGCGATCGCCGCCCGCGCGGCTACGGCGTGCAGACGAAGTCGCACAATGCGGTGGCGGCCGCGGTGCAACAGCGACGCGCCGACTGGGGTGTGGCGATCAACACCATTGCCGGGCAATACGGGCTCGGCTTCATACCGCTGCAGCAGGAGCGATACGACTTCGTCATTCCGACGGCCCGCCTCGCGCGAAGCGAGGTGCGCCTGTTCCGTGACGTCGTCGCCGACGCGTCGGTTCGCAGGCAGCTCGCCGACATGGGGTTTTACGCATAGGGCCTGCGGCCACGCCTGCGCCGGCCGCCGAGCCGGCGAAGGCCGGCCCCATGGCCGGATTTTCTCGGCCGCTTCGCAATCGTTTAGCATGACGCTTCTCGAAGGCGACCTCATGGCCGGAAAAGCCCGCATCAGCGACGTCGCACGCCGCGCACGCGTCTCGGTCGGCACGGTATCGCACGTCCTCACCGGAAGCGCGAACGTCAGCGCGGCGCGCCGCGACCGCGTGCTGAAGGCCATCGAGGCGCTCGGCTACGTGCCGAACTTCCATGCGCAGGGCCTGCGGCGCACGCTGTCGCGCGTGGTGGGCATGTGCTTCCCGCATGTTTCGACGGCCTATCTCAACACCCTTTCCGAGACGCTCGAGGAGATCGCGTCGAGCAACGGCTACGGGGTCATGCACGTGTTCAGCCGGCACGATCCGGCCATCGAGCTCGATCGCATCAAGGAGCTGATCCGCTATCGCGTCGACGGCCTGATCCTGCTGCCGAGCACCGCACCAAAGCCCGCGCTCGACTTCGCCAGCCACAAGTCCGTGCCCCTGGTCATCGTCGACCGGCCGCTCGAGGACGGGCGCTTCGACGAGGTGATCCTCGACAACCGCAAGGCGATGCGCGAGCTCGCGCGCCAGCTCGTCGACGGCGGCCACGGACGCATCGTTTTCGTATGCCGCTCGCGCAGCCGGCTGTCGACGCAGCATCGCATTGCGGCGCTCGAAGCGGTGCGCCGCCAGCCCGGGCGCCACGTGGCCGTCGACGTGGTCGAGTTCCGCGACGACGAGGCGTTCCTGCACGACGAGCTCGCGCGCCTGTTGCGCGGGGTGCATCCGCGCACGGCCATCATCGTCAGCAACAGCCACCAGGCCTCGGTCGTGCTCGGCTTCCTGCGGCAGCTCGGCATCGCGTGCCCGCGCGACGTGTCGGTGGTCGCATTCGACGACCCCGAATGGGCGCGCCTGGTGACGCCGCCGCTTTCGGTGGTGCGTCAACCGGCCGCGGCGATGGCGCAGGCGGCATGGGAGCTCCTCATGCAGCGCATCGCGGGCTCGTGCCAGCCGCCGCGCACCATCGCGCTCGAGCCGGCTATCGAGTTGCGCGAGTCCGTCCGCAACGCGGCGCAGGCCGACGGTGCGGTCACGCAGCGCGCCATGCTGGACGCGGCTTCACCGCACGCGCCGGCGCCGGTGCTGCGCCCGCGACGCGCACGGCGCGACGGTGCGCGGCCGCCACGCACGCGATGACGCGATTGCGCACGCCCGCGCTGGCATTCCTCGTCGCGCTCGCCCTGCTCGTCACACCGGGCACGCAAGCCCAGCCGGTTAGCGCTTCGCGGGACATCGCGCGCCTGCTCGAGCAGGCGCAGCAACTCCTGCAGAAGAACGACTATCGCGGCGCCGTTGCGGCGCTCGACAAGGCGATCGAGCTCGATCCACGCTCTGCGTCGCTGCGCATGTTCAGGGGCGACGTCCATTCGAACGGCCTGCACGATCGCACGCGCGCCATGGAGGACTACCGTGCCGCGATTGCGATCGATCCCAACCAGGCCGCCGCGCATTACGCGCTGGGCGGGCTGCTCGCGCAGTCGCACCAATACGCCGAGGCGAAGCCGGAGCTCGTGCGCGCCACGGAGCTTGCGCCCAACAATCCGCTCGCGTGGACCGCGCTCGGCGGCACCCATGCCGCGCTCGGGGACAACGCTGCGGCACTGGCGGCGTACGACGCGGCGCTCAAGCTCTCGCCGTCGCTGCCCACCGCGCGCGCCGGGCGCGCCGACATCCTCGTTCGACAAGGCCGGCTCGACGCGGCCATCGACGACTACGAGGAAGCGCTGAAGAAGAATCCACGCGCGACGTGGCTGCTGGTGCGCCTCGGCACGGTCCTGGAGCTCGCGCATCGCACGGCCGACGCGGAGAAGCGCTACCGCGCGGCCCTCGACATCGAGCCGCGCCAGCCGGTCGCCGCGAACAACCTGGCGTTCCTGCTTGCCAACGAAAAGCGCGACCTCGACGAGGCGCTGCGCCTTGCGCAGCTCGCGGTGGACGCGTCGCCGCCGTCGATCGAGAGCACGTGGGACACGCTCGCATGGGTGCGACACGCGCGCGGCGAGCTCGCCGAGGCGCTCAAGATCCTGGAGCCGCTCGCGAAGACCACGCGCAATCCGCGTCTCGTCTATCACCTCGGCGTGGTGTACGCCGACATGGGACGCAAGCAGGACGCGCTCGAGGCGTTCGACCACGCGTTGAAGCTCGCGCCGGACGACGAGGCGACCCGCGCGGCGCGCGACAAGCTGTCGAGCTAGAGCGGCGCGCCGATGCGGCGGCCGACCTCGCGGTAGTGCTCGATCACCTCGCCCAAGTCGCGGCGGAAGCGATCCTTGTCGAGCTTCTCGCCGGTCTTCGCATCCCACAGCCGGCAGCCGTCCGGCGTGAATTCGTCGCCGAGCACCAGCGGACCGTTCGGATCGTCGAGCGGATGCCCGAATTCGAGCTTGTAATCGACGAGGTCGATGCCGGCGTCCGCGAACATGGGCTTCAGGATGCCGTTGACCCGGTGCGTGATGGCGCGCATCTCGGCGATCTCGCCGGCGGTGGCCCAGCCGAGCACGCGGATGTGATCGTCGTTGCACAGCGGGTCGTGCAGCGCGTCGCTCTT
>DASXAF010000113.1:0-16986 GCA_036406955.1 Casimicrobiaceae bacterium | reverse complement strand
GCCGCGAGCGCCAGCGCTTCGCCCTTGAACGTGTCGGACAGCGTCATGCCGGCGCGCGCATGACCGACGCTAGACGGCGCAAGTCCTGAAGCCGACGAACGGATCGTGCCGGTGCGGCAGGTAGAAGTTGCGAAAGCGCGGATGCACGAGGCGGGCGCGCGTGGCCCACGAGCCGCCCCGCATGACGCGGTGCGAGCCGAACCACGGCGCCGAGTAGTCCGCGTACGGGTCGGCCGCGAAGCCCGCATACGGGTCGAACGCGCTGGCCGTCCACTCCCATACGTTGCCGAGCATGTGCGCGAGTGGGCGATGCGCCGACAGCGGCCATGCGTCCGCGGCGATCGGCGCGCCGTGCATGGCATCCAGATTGTGCTGTGCGCACGTCGCGGGCGGATCGGCGTCGTCCGCGTGGCGCGCCGCCGTCTCCCATTCCGCTTCGCTCGGCAGGCGGCGGCCCGCCCATCGGCACCATGCCTGCGCCTCGAACGCGTTGACGTGCATCACCGGCGCGTGCGGATCGAGCGGCACGATCGCGTCGAAGCGACGCGCGTGCCACGGCGCATCGTCGCGCTCGCGCACCCAGTACGCGGGCGCGCGCCTTGCGGACGCCGCGCGCCATGCGTTGCCCTCGTCCGACCAGAGTGCCGCGTGCGTGTAGCCGCCTTCGTCGACGAACTGCGCGAACTCCGCGTTGGTGACGCACCGGCGCGCGATCAGGAACGGAGCCAGTTCCACCGTGTGCGTCCATTTCTCGTTGTCGAACACGAAGCGGCGCGCGAGCGATTCGCGCGGCGTTCCGATCGCGACGTCGCCGCCGGGAACGGCCAAGTCGTCGTTGCACATTGTCCGCGGGGCCGTCGCGGCGCGCGGCTCCTGCAGAAGCGGCGGCGCCGGCAGCGCAAGGGTCTGCAGCGTCATGAGCAGCGCCTCGGCGTGCATGTCCTCGTGGTACAGCGCGAGCTCGAAGAAATAGCGCCGCGCATCGTCGGCGCCGGGCAACGCGTCGAGCGTATCGGCGAGCGTCCGCGCGAGGTAGCGATGAATGCCGTCCCAGTCCGGCACGGGCAGCGACCATCGCGCCGCGTGCGGCACGTTGCTCGAATCGAACAGTGCGTCTGCGCCGCTCAGCCGCGACGGCGCGACGGCGCCGTCGCGTTGGCGCAGGCACCAGAATTCCTGGAACCAGCCGATGTGCCCGATCTCCCAGCGCGGAAGATTCACCGTGGGGATTTGCGGAAACGCCTCCTGCGCCGCGCTCAGGTGCGCGTAGATGGAGAGGGTATAATCGCGCGCTTCGCGCAGCGCATCGGCCAACGCCGCATTCGTGCGCGGCGCGGCGGCCGCGTCCGGTGTTTCCATGTCCTCACGCGACGCGTTTCGGCTGTTGATCGTCACACCGTCGATGGCCGCGGCCAACAACGGCAACTGGCGCACGGCCGCACGCTGGGCGCATCTGCTGGCGCCGCATTGCCGCGTCATTGTACAGGCCGCCGATGCACCGTTGCCTGCGCGCGCCGATGCGCTGGTTGCGCTGCACGCGCGCCGCAGCCGTCCCGCAGTGACTGCGTGGCGCGCCGAGCGTGGCGGCGCGCCGCTCGTCGTCGTGTTGACCGGCACCGATCTCTACCGCGACCTCGCCGAGGGCGACCGCGACGCGCTCGCGTCGGTACGCGACGCCGATCGGCTGGTCGTGCTTCAGGGCGATGCCGTGCGTCACGTGCCGAAGGAACGGCGCGCGTATACCCACGTGGTCCATCAGTCCGCGCGGATGCTCGCACCCTGGCCGCGCAAATCGACCCGCAGGTTCAATTGCGTGTTCGTCGCGCACCTGCGGGCCGAGAAGGACCCGGCGACGGTGTTCGAGGCCTGGCACAGCCTGCCGCGCGACGCCGAGATCACGCTCACGGTCATCGGCGCCGCGCTCGACCCCGCGCTCGGCGAAGCGGCCCGAGCGCTGGCGGCGCGCGAGCCGCGCGTGCGCTGGCTCGGCATGCGGCCGCACGCCTGGACACGCCAGGCGATCAAGCGCGCGCATGCGCTGATCTGCGCCTCGCGGATGGAGGGCGGCGCGAACGTCGTGGTCGAGGCGGTCACTGCCGGAACGCCCGTCATCGCAAGCCGCGTGTCGGGCAACATCGGTATGCTGGGCGAGGACTACGCGGGCTATTTCGAGGTCGGCGACGCACGCGCGCTCGCGGACCTCCTCGTGCGTGCCGCACGGTCGGCGTCGTTTCGCGCCGCGCTGCAGACGCAATGCGCATCGCGTGCGCCGATGTTCGGCGCCGAAGCGGAGCGCGAGGCGCTGCTCGCGGTGCTCGAGCGCGCCGGCGCGCGCGCCGTTCGAGCCGATCGCGCGCAGGCTCGCGCTGCAGCATAATCTTTCGACCCGAAGCAAAAACGGAAACCGCCATGAACAAGCCCACGGAGCTTCCCCTTCGCCTGATGCAGTTCAGCCACGGCGGCGGGTGCGGCTGCAAGATCGCGCCGGCCGTGCTTCAGCAGATCATCGCCAAGTCGGCGCCCGGGATCCTGCCGAAGGAATTGCTCGTGGGCATCGAGACGTCGGACGACGCTGCGGTCTACCAGATCAACGACCGGCAGGCGATCGTCGCGACGACGGACTTCTTCATGCCGATCGTCGACGACCCGCACGATTTCGGCGCGATCGCCGCGACCAACGCGATCTCGGACATCTACGCCATGGGCGCGACACCCTTGTTCGCGCTGGCGCTCGTGGGCATGCCGGTCAACCAGCTGCCGCTCGAAACCATACGGCGCATTCTCGCCGGCGGCGAGTCGATCTGCGCCAAGGCCGGCATCCCGATCGCCGGCGGGCACACGATCGACTCCGTCGAGCCGATCTACGGCCTCGTCGTGATCGGGCTGGTCGATCCGGCCCACCTCAAGCGCAACGCGGGCGCCGAACCGGGCGACGCCCTGGTGCTCGGCAAGCCGCTCGGCGTGGGAATCTACAGCGCCGCGCTGAAAAAGCAGCAGCTCTCCGCGGAGGGTTACCGCGCGATGATCGACAGCACGACGCAGCTCAACACGCCCGGCATGGAGCTCGCGCTGCGCGAGGGCGTGCACGCGCTCACCGACGTGACCGGCTTCGGCCTGCTCGGGCACTTGCTCGAGCTTTGCAACGGCTCGGATGCGGGTGCGGAGCTCGATTTCGCGCGCATTCCCCTGCACCCCGGTGCGCTCGATCTCGCGCGTCGCGGACTCGTCACCGGCGCGTCGGCACGCAACTGGGCGGGCTATGGCGCGCAGGTGGATCGCGGCGCGCTCGACGACGCGCAGCTTGCGTTGCTGACCGACCCGCAGACCTCGGGCGGCCTGCTCGCTGCCTGCGCGCCGCGGGACGTGGACGAGGTGCTGCGCATCTTCTCGCGTCAGGGCTTCGGGCGCGCGACGGTCATCGGCGCAGTGACGCCCGCGAAGCGGCCTCGCGTCAGCGTACGCTAGAGCAGGTCCCGCTCGGCCACGCCGATCAGGCGCGACACGCGGATCGGCACGTCGGGTCGCTGCAGCGACTCCGCGTGGTCCTGCAGCTCGAGGTCGGACATCGTCATGCGCGTGCGCAACCGCACGTACTCCGACCACGACGACAGCACGAAGCGCTCCACGAAGCGGCCTTCCGCGGCGATGTCGCGGTACACGCGCCAGCTCTCCGCGCCGTTGCGGCGCCGCGTCGCTTCGACCGCGCGAATCGCACGCAGGAATTCCTGGCGCTTGGGGGCGTCGATCTGGTACTCGATCTGGATCAGCACGGGACCGTCGTCGGGCTGCGGTTGCGAGGACGTCGTGGCGGGGAGATCGGGCAGGTGCAGCCGCGGCGTGACGTCCGCCTCGCTGCCCATCTGCACGCGGACGCGTCGGTTGAAGGCATACAGCACGACCATCATGCCTGCCGACAGCGCAAGCGCGATCTGCGTGCCGATGCCCGATGCGAAGCCGCCCCACACCGCGCTGCCGACCGCGAGGCTCGCCTGAACGGCGACCAGGTTCATGGCGAGCGCGCGTGCGCGCACCCATGCCGGCGCGGCGCTTTGGGTGCCCGCGGAGAGGCTCGCGAAGACGGTCACCCACGCCATTCCGGCGCCGAATGCGCCGACCAGCGCGAGCACCGTGAAGCCGGTGGCCGCGATGAGGAGCGTCGCCACGATCCAGAGCACGACTCCGGTCTCGACCACGGTGTTGAGCGGATGGCGCTGCAGTTGCCCGGGGATCGCGAGCGCGCCCACGACCGCGCCGATGCCGAAGCCCGCCGAGAGCAGGCCGAATCCGCCCGCCCCGAGGCCGAGCTGGTCGCGCGCGATCACGGGAAGCAATGCCCAGAACGAGCTCGCGCACGCGGCGAACGTGAGATTGCGCAGGATGAACGAGCGCATCGGCGCCGAATGGCGCGCGTAGCGCAAGCCGCTGCGAACGCCCGACAGCAGCGTTTCCGGCGTGCCGGGCAGCATGATTGCGCGAGCCTGCCATCGCAGCACCGCGAAGATCATCGGTGCGAAGAAGACCGCGCTCGTGAGCAGCGCGCTGCCGGTGCCGATCCATGCGGCGAGCGCACCGGCAAGCGCCGGACCGAGTGCGCGTGCGACGTTGAACGCAACGGCGCCGAGCGCGACGGCGCGGGCGAGCTCCGCGCGCGAGACCATCTCGTTGATGCTCGCCTGTTGCGCGGGCTGGTAGAAGGCGAAGCCGCCGCCCATGATGAAGGTGAGCAGAAGCAGGCCGCTCGGCCCGACGATGCCCGACAACGTGGCGAGACCGAGCAGCGCGGCGGCGGCCGCGAGCACGATCTGCGTCACGACGATGATGCGCCGGCGATCGACGATGTCGGCGAGCGCGCCCGCGAACAAGCCGAACAGCATCGAAGGCGCGGTGCTGGCCGTTTGCACCAGCGCCACCATGAACGCCGACGGCGTCAGCGTGGTCATCAGCCACGCCGCGACCGTCGCCTGCATGGTGTAGCCCATCGCCGCGCCGATCGACCCGAAGTAGAACAGCCGAAACGCCGCGTGGCGCAGCGGCGAGTTGGCGAAGATGCGGGGCAGATGCGCGGCAAGCGGCGTGGCCACGACCGCAAGTCTAGCGTGAACCTCGAAGCGCCGAGCCGCGGAGAGCGGCGGAATTCGCCCGCGATCTCGGTGACGCCGCTTCTGGCTTACGCCGGCACGAGGCGCAATCGCGTGATCTCGGACGGCGCGCCGAGGCGCTTGGGCGGTCCCCAGTATCCGGTTCCCCGGCTGACGTAGACCCACAGGTCGCCGAGCCGGTGCAGGCCCGCGGTGAACGGTTGCCAGAAGCGCACGAACCAGTTCCACGGCACGAACTGCCCGCCGTGCGTGTGTCCCGAAAGCTGCAGGTGGTAGCCGGCGCGCGCGGCCTCGAACGCGCTCGCCGGCTGATGCGCGAGGAGCAGGCGCACGGATGCATCGCGCGGCGCACCCGTGAGGGCACGCGCCGGGTCGCTCTGGTGCGTCGGATGGAAGTGATGCGCACCGTAATCGGTCACGCCGGCGACGACGAGCGTGGCGTTTCGATGGCGCAGCACCACGTGCTCGTTCATGAGCACGGTGAAACCCAGCCGCTCGAGCTCCGACACCCACGCGTGCACGCCGGAGTAATACTCGTGATTGCCGGTGACGAAATACGTGCCGTAACGCGCCGACAGGTTGCGCAGCGGCTCGGTGTGCGCGCGCAATTGCGCGACGCCGCCGTCCACCAGATCGCCGGTGACCGCGATCAGGTCCGCGTCCAGCGCGTTGACGGCACCCACGACCGCGTCGACGTAGCGGCGCTTGATCGTCGGGCCGACGTGCAGGTCGCTGATCTGGGCGATCGTGAATCCGTGCAGCGCTGCGGGAAGCCCGGAGATCGGCACCTCGACGTCGCGCACGCGCGCGCGCCGTCGCGCGTTGAAGAACCCGACGACCGTCATCACCGCGGCGAGCGACGGCGCGGCGATCGCGCTGGCGTACGCGAACGTCCCGTTCGCACCCGCGTCGAACCATGGGGCCGGCAGCACGTGCAGCACGAGCAGCGCCGCGTCGCGCACCAGGGTCAGCACGAAGAGCGACGAGAACCCCATCGCGACGAGCCCCGTCCATGCGAGCCGGTCCGACAGCGGCTGGCGGCGGATGCGGCGCGCCGCGAAGCCGAGCGGCATGACGGCCGCGGACACGACCAGCCACGCGAGCGTGAAGACGAAGGGCGCGCTCCCCGTGGGCAGCGCCGGCAGGATGCGCAAGCCGACGTAGAGGTGCAGCAGCAGGATGAACGTATGGGAGCGAAGCATGCGACGCGGCAAGGCGCGGAGGGCTGAAGTTAGATGGTGTCGCCGGCACGCATTGCAAGCCGGGGCACGGCGTGTCGATGGAGTAAGCTGATGCGGCGCGCCGTCCCGACCGAGCGTCGCGCGAATTCCCACACCGGGCGACATCCCTCGCACCCATGAGCAGGCTGCTGTTCATCGTGGTTCAGCTCGCGCTCGCGGCCCTTGTCGGTTACTGGGCCGGCCAGCATGCGCAATCGAACGGCGTGATCGCCACGGCACCGGCACCGGCGCCTGCGCCGGCGCCGCCTCCTGCACCCGCGCCCGAGCCGCCGAAGAGTGCGCCTGCCGGCGCAGCCGCGGCCGCGAATCTGTCGATGGGCTATCGACTCGCCGTGGAGCGCGCGGCGCCCTCCGTCGTCACGGTGTATTCCGCGCGCACGGCGCGCGTGGGTCCTCTGGGCCTGGGCGGACGTGCGCTCCTGAGCCAGGGCCTCGGCTCGGGCGTGGTGATCAACGCCCACGGCCACATCGTCACCAACAACCACGTGGTCGAAGGCGCGAACGAGCTCGCGGTGGCGCTGCCCGACGGCACGTTGCGTCCCACCAAAGTGCTCGGCGTCGATCCCGATTCCGATCTCGCGCTGCTCGCCGTCGATCCGAAGGGCCTGCGGCCGATCGAGATCGCGGACATGAAGAGCGTCGCCGTGGGTGACGTCGTGCTCGCGGTCGGCAATCCGCTCGGCGTGGGGCAGACGGTCACGCAGGGAATCGTGAGCGCGTTGGGGCGCCACGGCATCGGCATCAATCCGGTCGAGGACTTCATCCAGACCGATGCGGCGATCAATCCCGGCAACTCGGGCGGCGCGCTGATCGACACCGCCGGCAAGCTGGTCGGCATCAACAGCGCGATACTCTCCCGCGGCGGCGGGTCCGAGGGCATCGGGTTCGCGATCCCGGTCGATCTCGCGCAGCGCGTCATCGCGAGCCTGGAGAAGACCGGACGCGTCGCGCGCGGCTGGCTCGGCGTTTCGACCCAGGCCACACCCGCGGGCCAGACCGGCGCGCTCGTCGTCGCCGTGCAGCGGCGCGGCCCCGCCGACAGGGCCGGCATCGCGCCCGGCGATGCCATCGTGAAGCTCGGCGACCGCAGCATCGACGAGCCCGACGATCTCGTCGGCGCGGTGCTCGAGATGGAGCCCGGAACGAAAGTGCCGGTCGAGGTCGTGCGAGACGGCAGGCACGAGACGCTCGAGGTGGAGCTCGGACGCCGCCCGCCGCTGCGCCGCCCGTCGTCGAACGGATGAAGGAGCGCAACCATGCCGAGCGTGAAGATCACCGCAGCACGCAATGGCCCGTATCGTGTCGAAGGCGACATCGAGCTCTTCTACGAAAGCACGCCGGTGCGCACGAAGCCCGGCGTGACGACCGTCCTGTGCCGCTGCGGCGCGTCGAGCAACAAGCCGTTCTGCGACGGCACGCACTCGAAGATCGGTTTCCAGGCGGCCGCCGCGGCCGTTCCGGACAGCCGCGAATGATGCGCGGATTGTTTCATTTGTTGTGCGCGATCCTCGCGTGGGGCGCCGTCGTGCCGGCGTATGCGCAGTGGCCCGATCACCCGATCCGCTGGATCGTGCCGTTCGCGCCCGGCGGCGCGAACGACCTCATCGCACGTGCGGCAGCCGACGCGACCAGCAGGCGCCTGAAGCAGCCGATCGTGATCGAGAACAAGCCGGGCGCCGGGGCGATCGTCGGCACGGCGTTCGTCGCCAAGGCGAAGCCCGACGGCTACACCTTCCTGATCGGCGCAGCCGGCGTGATCACCAACAGCATGCTGAACAAGAGCCTGCCCTACGAGGACAGGGAGCTGGTGCCGGTCGGCATGATCGCGATCGCGCCGTCGGTGATCGTCGTCAACCCGAGCGTGCCAGCGGCCGATCTGAAGGCGTTCGTCGCGTGGGCGAGGACGCAGGGCGACAAGGGCGTGAACTGGGCGACCGCGGGCAGCGGCAGCACGCCGCACTTCGTCGCCGAGATGCTGAAGGAAGCCGGTGTCTCGAACCTCGTCATCGTGCCGTATAAGAGCGGCAGCGAGAGCGTGACCGCGGTGCTCGCGGGCAACGTGTCGGCCACCTCGGAAGCGAGCATCGTCGTGCTGCCGTTCGTGAAGGACGGCAAGCTCAAGGCGCTCGCGACGACTTACGAGAAGCGCATCACCTCGTATCCGTCGCTTCCGACCGCGATCGAGCAGGGCTTCCCGGGCGTGCGCATCGGTCACTGGGCGGGACTGTTCGCACCGGCCGGCACGCCGCACGAAGTGCTGCAAAAAATGAACGCCGCGCTGCTCGACGCGGTGAAGAGCAGGGAATTCGCGGACAAGCTCGTGCCGAGCGGCATCGAGCCGGCCCCGTATACGCTCGACGAGTTCGTGGCCTTCGTGAAGAACGAGCGCGAGCGGCTCGGCGGCATCGCGCGCGCGGCCGGGATGAAACCCGAGTAGCTATGCGCGAAGCTGCTCGTCGATCCAGCCGACGAGCTGGCCGCTCGACATCGCGCCCGATACGCGCGCCTGCTCCGCGCCGCCGCGGAACAGCATCACGGTCGGAATGCCGCGGATGCCGAGCCGCTGCGAAACGTCCGGCGCGCGGTCGGTGTCGACCTTGACGAAGCGCACGTCGGGACGCTGGCGCGCGGCGTCGGCGAACGCGGGCGCCATCATCCTGCACGGCCCGCACCACTCCGCCCAGAAGTCGACGACCACCGGCAGCTCGGTGCCCGCGACGAAGGAGCTGAGCCGCTCGCCCGCCAGCTCCATGGGCTCGCCCGGCATCAGCGGCGCGCCGCACTGCCCGCACTTGGGGCCGTCGTGCAGGCGCTCCTCCCTGACGCGGTTCCGGGTGCCGCAGCGGGCGCAGACGAGTTGCATGTGGCGTGTGACCGGGCGCGCGCCGTTGCGTTCCGGCGCGAGGCGGAGCGCAGGTTCAGCCGTCGCACGCGAACGCGACGTGCTCGTCGGTGTCCGCGCCCACCGAGCGGCCGAAGCCGATGCGCCCATGGCCGCGCAGCACGAACTCCTCGCGGCGCACCTGGATCGGCGCCTCGCCCTGGATCATCACGTACGTACCGTTCGAGCTGTGGTCGATCAGCACGAACTTGCCGCTGCGTCGCTCGATGCGCGCGTGCATGCGCGACGCCATGCGATCGGCGATGATCACGTCGTTCTGCGCGTCGCGGCCGAGGGTCAGCGCCGGATCCGCTTCGCCGAGCACGATCTCGCGCGCGCCATGCTTCAGGCGAATGTGGGCCGGCGCGAACGTGGGACGGGTGGCGAGCGCGGTCAGGTCCTCGGGCGCGTCCTGCCACAGGAGCTCGAAGATGCGCACGTCGTGCAGCTTGCCCTTCAGCGTGAGCGCGTCGAGCTCGCGCGTGCGCGCACGCAGCCACGGCGAGAGTGCGGCGGCGGTGTCGGCGGACGTGATGACCTGCGCGCGGTTCGCGACACCGACCAGCCGCGCTGCGAGGTTCACCGAGTCGCCGAAGATGTCACCCTCGGTCTCGAGCGCGGGACCGTAATGGAAGCCGACGCGCAGCGCGAGCTTTTGCGTCCCGGCCGCCGGTTCCTCCGCCATGCGCGCCTGGATCTCCGCGGCGGCCTCGGCGGCGTGGTCCGCCGCGGGGAACACCGCCATCGCCTCGTCGCCGATGGTCTTGATGACGCGACCCTGGTGGCCGTCGCACGCTGCCTTCACCACCGCGAGGCAGCGCGCGATGGTCGACAGCGCCTGCTCGTCGCCGAGCTCTTCGTACAGGCGCGTGCTGCCGCTGACATCGGCGAAGAGGACGGCAAGCTCCGAGGAGGACGTGCCCATCAGGCGGTGACCACGGTTTCGAACGGTCCGATTATACGGGCGGGGTGGGCGACGAGCAGGCGGGCATTCCATCGGGCGCATGCGGATTTTCCCCCCTGAAACATGTGTAATACGCCGCCCCGGCGTGCGTTGACCCCGCGCCGGGGCGAGCCTAATATCGCCGCTCCCCATGTGTGCGCTCCCGTGGCGCCGCGTCGATGAAGTCCGTTTGCGTGTCCGTGCTCGTGTGGCTGGCGGCGCAGGCGCTGCCGGTCGGCGCGGCGGACTTTGGTCTTTACACGATCGTCGAAGGCAACGCGCGCGTGCTGCGCGGCGCCACCTGGTCGAAGCTGGTGCCCGGCGCGCGTGCGCAGGACGGCGACGTGCTCGACGTGCCGGAAGGCGGCACCGCGCAGGTCGAGAGCCCGCGCGGCGGAATGCTCAACATGACGGGGCCGGCAGCGGCATTCGCGGGCACGCAATCGAGCGACGGCAAGTCGCCCGCGAGCGAATGGGTGCTGGCGCGCGGCTGGTTCAAGGCCGCGGGCGACAAATCGGGCCTGCGTCTTCGCACGACGCAGGCGACCATCGACGTCGTCAACGGCATCGTCGTCGTGAAGACGGATGCCGATGCGATGCAGATGTTCGTCGAGACCGGGTCGGCGAAGGTGACGCCGACGGGCCCGAAGCAGCCGCTGCGCGACGCGCACGAAGGAGAATGGTGGAGCAAGATGCTCGACAAGCCGCTGACCGTCGACACGCACGGACCGCAGGGCTTCGTGACGGGCATGCCGCGTCCCTACATCGACGCGCTGCCCAAGCTCGCCCCGCGCTACGCAGGCTCGGCGCCTGCGCTCAAGCCGATCGCGCCGATCACCTTCGCCGAGGCGGAGCCATGGCTGACCGGCCCGTATCGGAGCACGTTCATCCGGCGCCTGCAGTCGCGCCTGACCGACCCGGCGTTCCGCGTCGCGGTGGAAGGGCGCGCCGCCAACTATCCCGAATGGGATCGCCTGCTGCATCCCGAGCGATACCCGTGACCGGCGCAAGGAGAATTGCGTGAAGCTCGTCTGGAAATTCAACCTGGTGTTGCTCGGCATTTTCGTGATCGGCGTGGCGATCGCCGCGGCCGTGTCGCATCGCGTGCTGCAGGCCAACGCGCGCGAGGAGATCATCCAGAACGCGCGGCTCATGATGGAAGCCGCGCTGTCCTCGCGCACGTACACGAACACGCAGATCAAGCCGCTGCTCGAGACCCAGCTCAAGTACACCTTCCTGCCGCAGACCGTGCCCGCGTACGCGGCGACCGAGGTGTTCAACGACATGCGAAAGAAGCATCCCGACTACGGGTACAAGGAAGCGACGCTCAACCCCACCAACCCGCGCGACCGCGCGAGCGACTGGGAGGCGGACATCGTGCAGACGTTCCGCCAGGCACCCGAGACCGACGAGCTGGTCGGCGAGCGCGACACGCCGACCGGTCGCGCGCTCTATCTCGCGCGGCCGATCCAGGTGACGAGCCCGGCGTGCCTGGCGTGCCACAACACCGCGGAGACCGCGCCGAAGACCATGCTCGACGTGTATGGCAACGCCAACGGGTTCGGCTGGCGCATGAACGAGATCATCGGCGCGCAGGTCGTGTCCGTGCCGATGTCCGTGCCCATCCAGCGCGCGAACGAGACGTTCCGCACGTTCATACTGTCGCTCACCGGCATCTTCCTCGCCACGTTCGTGCTGCTCAACGCGATGCTCCACTTCATGGTGATCCGGCCGGTGACCAAGCTCGCGGCGGTCGCCGACCAGGTGAGCCTCGGCAACTTCGAGGCGGGCGAGTTCAAGAGCCGCAGCAAGGACGAGATCGGCACGCTCACCGACGCGCTGGGGCGCATGAAGACGAGCCTGGTGCAGGCCATGAAGATGCTCGAGGCGTGAGACACCGGGTGTCGCCGCGAGCCCTCTTTGCGCCGTCACCCCGAGCCGCTGCGCGCCTCGGGATGACGCGTTGAACGCATGACCGATCCCACGAGGCTCGGCAAGTACGAGATCCAGGGCGTCCTCGGCAAGGGCGCGATGGGGGTCGTGTACAAGGCGGTCGATCCGCACATCGAGCGCCCGGTCGCCATCAAGACGGTGCGCAAGGACCTGATGGACTCGGAGGTCGCCGAGCAGTTCCTCGCGCGCTTTCGCAACGAGGCGCGTGCCGCCGGGCGGCTGCAGCACCCGAACATCATCGGGATCTACGAATACGGCGAGGACGACAAGGTCGCGTACATCGCGATGGAGTACGTCGACGGGACGGGCTTGCGCGACTATCTCAATCGCCGCGCGCAGTTCGACCTGTCGCAGCTCGTCGCGATCATGACCCAGCTCCTGACCGCGCTCGAGTTCGCGCACGGCCGCGGCGTGGTGCATCGCGACATCAAGCCCGCGAACCTCATCCTCACCGGCTCGGGCACGCTCAAGGTCGCCGACTTCGGCATCGCGCGCATCGACACGTCGAGCCTCACGATGACCGGCCTCGTGATGGGCACGCCGTCGTACATGTCGCCGGAGCAGTGCCAGGGCAAGCCGAGCGATCATCGCTCGGACCTCTTCAGCGCCGGTGTCGTGTTCTACGAGCTGCTGACCGGGCGCAAGCCGTTCAGCGGTGCCGTCGAGACGATCGCCTACCAGATCTGCCATCAGGACGCCGCGCCGCCGTCCCAGGTCAGCACGCTGTCGCTGCCGACCTCGATCGACGCCGTCGTCGCGACGGCCCTCGCCAAGGATCCGGAGCTGCGCTTCCAGAACGCGCGCGCGTTCAACGTCGCGCTGCGGCTCGCGGCCGGCGAAGCCGGGCAGTCCTCGAGCGAAGCGACGGTGCTGAACCTCGACGACGTGGCGCTGCATCCGGAGACCAACGTGTGGGACGACACGGTGCTCACGACCATCGAGCGTCAGTTCGCGCACTTCGTCGGGCCGATGGCGAAGCTGATGGTGCGGCAGGCCGCGCCGCAGGCGCACGACGTGCACGAGCTGTACGCGTTGCTCGCGCAGCACATCCACGACCCGGAGCGCCGCCAGCGCTTCGTCGAGCAGCCGGCGGTGGGCGAGGCGAGCGGCCCTCACGCCTCGCCCTCGACGCGCCCCGGCACGAGCGGCCCGCGCACCGGTACCCATGCCGGCGACGCTCGGCATGCGACCGGGTCGCGCAGCGTCGCGACGCCGCGTCCGCTCGAGCCCGCGTTCGTCGACCAGACCACGCAGCGGCTCGCGGTCTATCTGGGACCCATCGCGCGCGTGCTCGCGCGCAGGGCGGCGGCGCAGGCCCACAACGCGGACGAGTTCGTCGCGCTGGTGGCCGAGCACATCGGAACGCAGGACCGGCGCGCATTCCTGCGCGAGATCGGCTACGGTGAACCATGACGACGAGGCTCGAAGGCGCGCTGCGGCGCGAGGTCGATATCGCGGGCGAGCCGTACACGCTCACCCTTACGCCGGAAGGGCTCAAGCTCGTGCGCAAGGGACGGCGCAGGGGCCTCGAGCTCGCATGGAGCGCCCTCGTGAGCGGCGAGGCGGCGCTCGCGACGGCGCTCAACGCCTCGGTCGCGCTCGGAGGCCCCGGGCGGCAGCGCGACGACTCGGACGACGGGACGTAGGAGCGACGCCGGGCGGTTGTCCGACGCCGCGCTCGGACATGCCCCGATGCTGCAAGCCAATGCGGTTGCCTATCCTTGCTCCCATCGAGGGAGCGATGCATGGAAGGCAATCTCGCGCGCGGTCCCAAGGATCCGATGCGCGTCAATCTGAACGACGGCGACGAAATCGAGCACTGGACGCGCGAGCTCGGCTGCACGCCGGCCGAGCTCGGCCGTGCGGTCAAGGCGGTCGGGCCGCTTGCCGAGCGCGTTCGGCACTATCTCGCACGCCAGAAGCCGCCCGCCAACGATCCGACCGTTTAGCGGGCGTGAGGAACCCGCCTGCCGCGCGGTCCAGCCCGACCTCGTCGAAACGCTCGCCAAGGCGTTGGAGGCGACCCGCATGCCTCACGATCTTCTCGAGCTCGAGATCACCGAAACGGCGATGGCGCGCGACGCCGGGCGCGTCATCGACGTGATCTCGATGCTGCGCGAGGGACGGCGGCTGCATTGAGCGGGGCCAGGCGCAGCGCCGGGGTGCTGCTGTACCGCTGGCGCAACGGCGCGCCGCAGTTCCTGCTCGTGCATCCGGGCGGGCCGTTCTGGCAGCGCAAGGACGAGGGCGCCTGGTCGCTGCCGAAGGGCGAGTTCGACGAGGGCGAAGCCGCGGATGCGGTCGCGCGTCGGGAGCTCGCGGAGGAGACCGGCTTCGTGCTCGACGCGCCGCTTGCGGCGCTCACGCCGGTGCGCCAGCGCGGCGGCAAGCTGATCCATCCGTTCGCCGCGGAAGCGGAGGTCGACCCTGCCGCCATACGCAGCAACACGTTCAACATGGAATGGCCGCCGCGCTCGGGCGTGGTGCGCGCGTTTCCCGAAGTCGACCGCGCGGCGTGGCTCGACTTCGACACCGCTTCGCGCAAGATCCTCTCGAGCCAGTTGCCGATCCTCGTGGAGCTGGCGGCGCGGCTGCGCCGATGAGCGCTTCCATGTGCGCGATCCGCGAGTACGCCGAGTCCGACTGGCCGGAGGTGTGGCCGATCCTGCAGTCGACGTTCGCGACGGGCGACACGTACACGTTCGCGCCGACGAGCGAGGAAGCGGAAGTCCGTCGCGCGTGGATCGAGGTGCCCGCCGCGACCTTCGTCGCGGAGGCCGCCGACGGCGCGATCCTCGGCACGTATTACATCAAGCCGAACCAGCCCGGCCTCGGCTCGCACGTCTGCAACTGCGGCTATGTCGTCGCGGCGTCGGCGCGCGGGAAGGGCATCGCGACGCTGATGTGCGAGCATTCGCAGGCGACGGCCGTGCGCATGGGATTTCGCGCGATGCAGTTCAACATCGTCGCGGTCACCAACGAGGGCGCGGTTCGGCTCTGGCAGAGGCTGGGCTTCGCGGTGGTCGGCCGGCTGCCCGGCGCGTTCCGGCATCAGCGTCTCGGCTACGTCGACGCGCTGGTCATGTACAAGCAATTGGTCGATTGATCCGCTCGGAGGTCCGCATGCTTCGCTGGCTGCTCGTCTGCGCCGTTACCGTTGCCGGCCTTCACTGCGCGTACGCGGCCGACGTCTCGCCCAACGGTTTCCTCGCGCGGCACGAATCGACGATCGATGCGCCGCCGTCGAAAGTCTACGACGCGCTGGTCCGGGACGTCGGCTCGTGGTGGAGCGAGCAGCACACGTATTCGGGCGACAGCAGAAATCTCTCCATCGACGCGCGCCCCGGCGGATGCTTCTGCGAGCGACTGCCCAACGGCGGCGTGGAGCACATGCGCGTCGTGCAGGTGCGCTCGAACGAGATGCTGCGCATGGCGGGCGCGCTCGGGCCGCTGCAAGCCTCGGGCGTTTCGGGCTCGCTGACCTGGAAATTGTCGCCGGCGGGAACCGGCACGCGTCTCGAGCTCACCTACAGCGTCGGCGGGTTCATCGCCGGAGGCTTCGACGCCATGGCACCGGCCGTCGAGCGCGTGCTCGGCGAACAGGCGCAGCGCTTGAAACGCTATGTCGAAACGGGCACGCCGAACGCGTGAGGCCCGTGTTGCGTCAGTGACCTGAAAGCGCCAGGGCAGACGCTGCGGGCGGGGTCGGAGTACATGCCGCGGAACGTACTCTGACCCCGTCTTGAACCGATGTGACTAAGGCCAGAAACATTTTGCACTCCTTGCGTGACGAGGAGTGCGATGCAAGTTCATCTGATCGGTCAAGGCGTTAAAGGGTTTTACCGGCTCGCTGACTACGCCCTACGCTGGGGCATGATTGCCCCACACGCGCAGCGGCGGCTGGAGATTCTTCATTTCTGGCAGCGCCATGGCTTGGAAGCGACGCTCGACGCGTTTCAGCTCAGCCGCCGTACGCTCTACCTGTGGCGCGCCAAACTCAATGCCGAGGGCGGCAACGTGGCCGCCTTGGCGCCCCGTTCGACGGCACCGCGTCGGCGTCGACAGCGGCAATGGCCCGCGGCGCTGCTGGCCGAGATCCGCCGCTTGCGCACGGTCCATCCGAACCTGGCCAAAGAGAAGTTGCATGTGCTGCTCGTGCCCTTTGCCGCCGCACGCCAGTTGCCATGTCCCAGCGCCCGCACCATTGGGCGCCTTATCGCCGATGCGCCTGACAAGATGCGCTCGCGTCCCCACAGCTTCGGCGGCCCGGGTAAAGCCAAGCCGGTACGCCAACCACGCCTGCGCAAGCCCAAGCACTTCCACGCTCAGCGACCAGGCCATTGCGTGGCGTTGGATACCATCGAGTTGCGCGCCGAAAACCATCGCCGCTACGTCATCACCTGCGTCGACTTGCATTCGCACTTCGCCTGGGCATGGGCCACGCGCAGCCACGCCAGCGCCGCGGCCGCTCAGTTCTTTCGCCTCATCCAGGCCGTGTTCCCCTTCGCCATCGAAGCGGTGCTCACCGACAACGGCAGCGAATTTCAGCGCCATTTCGCCACCGCGCTCGCCGATCGCCTGTTCACCCACTGGCATACCTATCCCAAGACGCCGCGCATGAACGCTCACTGCGAGCGCTTCAATCGCACGTTGCAAGAGGAATGCATCGACTACCACTACGACCTACTCTTCCTCGACCAGCTCACCGATTTCAATCTCGCCTTGTTGGCCTGGCTGTCCTGGTACAACCTCGAGCGGCCTCACTTCAGCCTGCCGCGGCCTGTGCCCGGACGCAAAACCCCACACTGGCTCTCACCCGTACAATTTCTCCACCAATACCCCCAGTGCAATATGTGCTGGCCCAATACA